>CAYJXI010000014.1:0-47830 GCA_964374105.1 uncultured Planctomycetales bacterium | reverse complement strand
ACTATGGGGATAATTCATCTTACGTCACAAAATACAGTTGGGGCTGAGGAGGATTCTTCCATGAAAGAAGTGGCTGCCACGCATATCGATACCGCCAAAAAGCTTTTTGATTTTCTGATCGAATTTATTGCGAAATACAGTCTTCAGGTCTTAGGCGGAATTATTGTTTTAATCTTAGGGTGGATTGTCTCCAAGTTGGTAGCCAGATTTATTAAAAAGTTACTTGATCTACGGAAAGTTGATGTCACAATTACAAAATTTCTGGTTGGGGCAGTCAAATTATCCATCATGGCCTTTGCGGTCCTTGTCGCCTTAGGAAAGTTTGGAATTGAGATTGCTCCCTTTATCGCAGGCTTAAGTGTGGTGGGCTTTGGGACAAGTTTTGCTCTGCAAGGCCCTCTTTCCAATTATGCCGCGGGGGCCTCGCTCATTTTTACCAAACCCTTCAAAGTAGGGGACATTATTGAGGTCATCAAGGAAATGGGGGAAGTGGTAGATATTAGCCTCCCCCAGACCGTCCTTAAAACAGTTGACGGGACCGTTATTGTTATCCCCAACAAACACATTATCGGAGAGATTATCCACAATTATACCGATTTGAAAAAACTCGATATTAGGGTAGGAGTGAGTTATCAATCCAATATCGATAAGGCGATTGATTGTGTACGATCCATCATTATGAAAGATCATAGGACTGTTCAACACAAAGAAACCAAAGTCGGTATTTTTGACTTGGGTGATTCCAGCATCAATATCTATGCCAGGGTCTGGTGTAAACAAGCGGATTATTGGGATGTCATGTTTAGTATCAACAAATGTATTCTGGAAGAATTTAAAAAGCATGGTATTGAAATCCCCTTTCCGCAAAGAGATGTTCGTATTCATTCCCAAAAGATTTAGGGAGAGACTGTTAAATCATTTTGTGAATTGAACCCAGTACTAATCTATGTTATATTTTCTCTATGTTGAATGAATCTTCAAATCTTAAAGCCTTGCGGGAGGCCTTGGCCGTCTCTGCGGATAATATCCCTCTTTTAAAGATGTATGGCCGTGCGTGTCTAGAACACTGGTCTTTGTTAGAGGCAAGAGAGGCCTATGAAAAGATTCTTAAACTCAACCCCCAAGATCAAGAGGCAGAATTGGGAATATCCCAAGTTCTATTTCAAATGGGCAGAGTTTCCGAGGCCTTTGTTCGCACCGAGAATATATTACAAAAAAATCCCAACTTTGCCCCGGGGTATGTTTTATTAAGCAAACTTCATTTGAGCGAAGGGAAAGTCGATATAGCCAAATCTTTTTATGAAAAGGCTAGAGAGATTGATCCTGCTATTGAAGATGGGTCATTAGAAAAAGATTTTAAAATTCCTGTTAAGTCCTTAAGCCCTCCATCTAGAAAATCGGAAAAGATAACGAATGTAGAATCGGGATGGCATATCGAAACCCCTGATGACTCCATTCCCCCATCGAATTTAAAAGAAGATGGTATTTTCAAAGATCAGCTGGAACGCCCTAAGCTTAAGTTTGCAGATGTGGGAGGGATGAAGGATATCAAGGAAGAGATCCGCATGAAGATCATTTATCCTCTGCACAATCCCGAATTATTTAAGGCCTATGGGAAAAAGATAGGTGGGGGTGTTCTCCTTTACGGCCCTCCGGGCTGTGGAAAAACATTAATCAGCCGGGCTACCGCCGGAGAGATTAAAGCGAGTTATATTTCGATAGGCTTACATCAAATTCTAGATATGTACATTGGGAATAGTGAAAAAAACCTCCATGAACTCTTTGAACTGGCGCGAATCAATAAACCCTCTATCCTTTTTGTGGATGAGATTGATGCCCTGGCAGCGAATCGAAACGATTTTAAACAGAGTGCGGCGCGGACCCTGATCAATCAATTTTTAGCGGAGTTGGATGGGGATATCAATTCCAATGAAGGCGTTCTCATTTTAGGGGCAACCAACGCTCCCTGGCATATCGATCCGGCCTTTCGTCGCCCGGGGCGGTTTGATCGGATTATCTTTATCCCGACTCCGGATGAGGCGGCCCGGATCGAAATTATTAAAATCCTGGTGAGAGATAAACCCATCCAGGAGTTGGACGTTAAGGCGTTAGCAAAAGTCACCGAGAGTTTTTCAGGTGCGGATTTGAAATCTGTTTTCGATTTAGCCGTTGAGGTTTCCCTTTCCAAGGCTATGAAGGAAAACCGACTCGTTCCCATCACCACCGCGGATCTATTAAAAGTGTCTAAATCTATCGTCCCTTCCAGCCGAGCCTGGTTTGAAAGTGCAAAAAATTACGCCCTTTATGCCAATCAAAGCGGATTATATGATCCTATATTAGCCTATCTTGGAATCAAGAAGTGACCGCCATTGTCCCTAACCCCCAATATCAAAAAGGTCTTATTCTGTACGAACAGAATCGGCACAAAGAGGCGGCTGAGGTTTTTAAGGATCTTTTATCTTCCAATCCCCAGGATGTTCAGGCTCTGCATTTATTGGCGGCCTGCCAATATCATCTTCCTCATGAAATAGATAAAGCCTATCAAACTGTTAATCAAGCTGTGGCCCTTGAGCCGGATTATGCCGGTCATTATGAATTAAAATCTCTCATCCTATCGGGCCTTGGAAAAAATAAAGAGGCGCTTACAGTGATCGATCAAGCGTTAAGTCTTGATCCCAATTCTTGTTATGCCCATGGAAATCGGGCTTATATTCTCATTCACTTAGGTCGCTGGGCTGAGGCAGAAAAGGCTGCCCGGGATGCCCTTTCCCTTAATGCCGATGATACCTATGCGGGTAATTTATTAGCTACGGCTTTGCGGATGCAGAATAAACTGGATGAAAACCAGCATCTGATTTCCGATTTATTAGCCAAGGATCCCGAAGATGCTTATTCCCATTCCAATGCGGGATGGGTCTATTTTCAAAAAGGAGATATAAAGAAGGCCTACAATCATTTTCGCGAGGCCTTGCGTTTGAATCCTCACTTTGAACCTGCCAGGATAGGGATGCTGGAAACCTTTAAGGTCAAATCACCGGTGTATGGACTTTATGTCAAGTTTTCCTTTTTTATGTCTCGGCAGAAAAAAAGCGTTCAATGGATGATTATTCTAGGGATCCTGATAGGTTTCCGTCTTCTTAAACAATTGGTTAAGAATTCATTCTCTGGAGAGCTGAAAGTCATTTTAGGCATTTTGATTTCTCTAGTTTATCTTTTATTTATTTTTTGGTCGTGGTTTGCTAACGGACTTGGTAATTTTATCGTCCTCACCGATCGATATGCACGTTATGCCTTAAAAAAAGATGAAAAGCTAGATGCTATTTTTGTTGGGGGAGCCATTTTGTTAGGTGTCTTCCTCTTGCTGGCGAACATCCCATTCCAACTCAAACAACCTTTGATCCTTGGTGGAACAATGATCGCCGCCGCGATTCCCCTTTCGATCACCTTTATCAATGAGAAAAAGAAAGGCCGGATATTTTATGGGACCATAGGGACCTTGATTTGGATTTTGGGTATCGTCACCTTACTCAATTCTTTTATTGTGCAAGCTACAACTTCCGTTGTTCTTAATTTTTGCTTTTATGGTGTTCTTATTCTGGTAACCACCTCAACCTTTCTAGGGGCCTTTGGGTTTCTCCTTAGGGATTAACAAGATTCAATGACGTTTAAGTATCGCTCATGCCAAATTATGAGTTTGATTTTGCGATAACAAAATTGAAATGCTGACCATGGAAAAGAACTTTAAAATCATTTTGACTTTTTTAATTTGCTTATTTTTGCCTATGGGGGTAACGGGGAATGAAAACGAACCTTTTAAGAGAATCCACTCTGTGTATAGTAAATTCGGGTTAGGAGGCAAAGATTATCGAATCCCTTTAGTCTGGATCACCGAACAAAGAAATTATGGCCCCGGGGATTATGGAAGGAAAATACCGGTAGGTGGAAAAGAGCGTTTCTATGAGCTCCATGTGCCAGTGGGCTATGAAGCTGGTAGACCATTGGCCGTTGTTTTAGACTTTCACGGTGGCGGCAGTTACCCCGCCGCCCATCGTTACCAATCTGGGTTAGACAAAATCGCTGACAAGGAGAACTTTATAGCCGTTTATCCCGCTGGAACACCCTCCAGCCCTTATTACAAAGACCGCCTTTTTGTCTGGAACGCAGGGTTATGTTGCAGTTCTGCTGTTAAAAATAATATCGATGATGTGGGTTTTGTTGATGCCCTGCTGGATGACTTGGCTAAATTTTTTAGTATCGATACTAACAAGGTCTATGCCACTGGGATTTCCAATGGCGCACAGATGTCTTATCGCCTCGCGGTTGAGCTGCCCCATAGGATTGCGGCTATTGCGCCAGTGGCAGCTACTATAGCGATGGAAAATCCTCGACCAACAAAACCAATGTCTATAATCCATTTCCACGGTTTGAAAGATCAAAATGCTCCCTATGAGGGGGGGATCGGACCACGAGGGATTGCTAAACTTGACCACAAAAGTGTTAAGGAAAATTTTTCGTTTTGGATTGTTCACAATAAATGTCCTCAAACACCCTCAGAAACGCAAAAGATTGGTCAGGCCGTGATGACCCGTTACCGCCCTTGCCAAGACGATAACGAAATCATCTTATGGACCCTCAAGGATGGCGGCCATACTTGGCCGGGTGGAAAAATGGTTTTGTCAGAAAAACGCTTGGGACTCGGGCACATTAACCAAGACATCTCAGCCTCAGAACTCATGTGGGGATTTTTTGAAAGGCATCCAATAAGGAGGTGAAGAGTGAGAAAGTATAAAAGATCCTTACTTGTGGTTTGGATAATAATGGGTTTTTATACAGATGGAATAGGTGATGAAGTTAAAAAAATCACCGGAGTCAAGATCCCTATGCGTGATGGAAAACAACTTATGGCAGATATAACACTCCCTTCCAGTAAAGGAAAGTTCCCTACTATCTATATTCATACCCCCTATAAAAGAGAAAGTGCTTCTGCTCCACTTCCAGATCATCCCCATGCCAAAGTCCTTCTTGATAGGGAACATTATGTCTATGTCATAACCGACTGGCGTGGATATTTTGGCTCTAAAGAAGCAGCAGAGGGAGCCAAAGAGCTGAATCATGGGCAAGATGGTTATGATGTGATTGAATGGATTGCCAAGCAACCTTGGAGCAATGGGAAAGTTGGGTTATGGGGACACTCCGCTCCCGGTGGAGTTCAATACAAAATCGCTCAAGAGAGACCCCCTCATCTTGTGTGTGCGGTGCCTGCCTCAGCCAATATAGGTTATCCTTATGAGCAATTTTTTTATGGAGGCGTTTTACAAAAGCATTATCTGAAAATCCTGGGAGGGGTGGGCCATAATCGAAAAGGGAGATTAGGCTGGGTTGAAAAGCATCCTACGAAAGATTGGTTTTGGAAATGGGTGGGAAAGAAGGCCGATCCTTCTACAATTGATATCCCAATGCTTTTCATAACAGGGTGGTATGATACTCATCCGGAGTTGAAAATCGACACATGGAAAAGACTACGCGGGGTGGGGAAAAAGCATTCCGATGATATGAAATTAATCATTGGGCCTTGGCACCACACAGAGTTTGGCAGGAGCCAACAAGGAATCTTAAATTTCCCGGAAGCGGAAGGGGTTACAGATGAGGAATCTTTAAGGTTCTTCGATTATTGGTTGCGTGAGAAAAAAGATAATGGTTGGCATAAGGAACCAGCTGTTCGTTATTTTCAAATGGGGAACAATACTTGGCATAAGACTACCTCATGGCCACCATCAACAGTTCCTAAGCAATTATATTTTCGGGCAAACGGTAGGTTGACCAAAGAACCTCCTTTAGCTGAGGGACCAGATGTTTTTACTTACGATCCCGACAATCCGGTTCCCACTGTAGGCGGAACAAATCTGGAAATGAAAAAAAGCAAATTAGAAATGTTAAAGGAGGTAGACGCCGGCCCGCAAGACTTACGAGATAAAGTGGAAAGCCGTAAGGACGTTATTGTCTATACAACAGATATTTTTTCAAAGGATCTAGAAGTCGTAGGGGTCATATCCGTAAAACTTTTTGTTTCCTCTAACTGCCGAGACACCGATTTTGCGGTTCGATTGAGTGATGTATATCCGGATGGACGCTCAATTCTTGTGACTGATGGGATTTGGCGTATGCGGTATCGTAACTCTTTAGAGAAGGAAGAATTCATGATCCCTCATGAGATTTATGAGGTCACAATTCCCTTTGTTACAACCGCTCAGACATTTTTGAAAGGTCACCAGATTCGTTTATCCGTTGCTTCTTCGAATTATCCTCGATTTGATAAACATACGAATACGATTTTCCCAAAGCGATTATCCAGAAAGGCTACTCATCGTATTTATCATGATCAGAATCACCCTTCGGTCCTGATTTTGCCTGTCCAAGGGACGCATTCACAAAATGAAAAAGTAGAGGTAGGTAGTCCCTCTGAAGACGGTGATGTTATTCCTTTGGGGCCAGGAGATTATGAGTTCGATCTTCTCCATAACCAGTTAAGGAAATATTATGTTCATGTCCCTGCTTCTTACGATAACTCAAAACCAACACCGGTTGTGATCAATTTTCATGGGGGAGGTGGCAGTGCCGAAGGACACCCAAAGTTAACAAAGATGTTAGAGAAATCAGACCGGGCAGGATTTATCGCCGTGCATCCTCAAGGGACAGGAAAGGATCTTAAGATTAGATACAAAAGGTTTTGGAATCCCGGTTCTGGGCCGACAGGTCCTTTTAATACTAATCCCATCTTTGCTCAAGTGGATGACGTTGGTTTTGTTAACAAAATGTTAGATCATTTAGAATCAAAATTTAACATTGATAAGAAACGGATTTATGCTACGGGATTATCCAATGGCGGGATTTTTACCTATAAGCTTGCTTGTGATCTCAGCCACCGCATTGCCGCCATTGCTTCGATAGGAGGCCCTTTTTGGGGTTCCTATGAGAATTGTAAGCCGTCTAAAGCGGTTTCTGTCCTCCATTTCCACGGGACTTCGGATGTCTGCGCACCTTATCAAGGAGGGACTCCCCATTGTGAAGCAGGGATTGCCTCGAAAGGGAGAATCTTTCCTTCCATCGAAGAGACTATATCTGTTTGGAGACAAATCAATCATTGTCCAATGCAAGCGAAAGTAGTTTTTCAAAAAGGAGAAGTCACTTGTCAGACTTTTGCTCCTTGCGATCAAGAAAGCGAGGTAACGTTGTGTACTATCGAAGGAGGTGGACACACGTGGCCGGGTGGGCTTCCTTACAGAATTCCAGGATTTGAGATTGGTGTGACTACTTATGATATCAATGCCAATGACTTTATGTGGGAATTTTTTAAAAGACATCCCTTAGAGAAGTAAAAATTCCGAAAATCACTGTTCAATTCGATCGGCTTTATTGACGATTCAAGATGCAGATGTTAAAATGAACCCCTACAGCTTTATTGTTAACTACGTTCTAATAGTATCTTTCGGGAAGTAGCGCAGCTGGCTAGCGCGCAACGTTCGGGACGTTGAGGTCGTGGGTTCAAATCCCACCTTCCCGACCAATTTTGAAAGGATTTATTAATCTAACCATTTTGCAGTTATTATCTGATACATCTTATTGGAAGAATATTTAAGAATGATACAAACTCATATTTTTTATTCTGGGACTGTTCAAGGGGTTGGATTTCGCTACACCATCCAGAGGGTTGCTGAGGACCTCAACCTTTGTGGGTGGGTGAGGAACTTAAAAGACGGTCGAGTTGAAATAAAAGTTGAAGGGCCTAAGGAGGATATTGAAAAGCTCATCAAGAACATTGAGCAACATTTCAATGGTTATATCAAAGATAAAGTGTTGAACAGTTCACCTTCCCAAGGAGAATTTTCGGATTTCCGGATTGTATTTTGAATGTTTGATCTCACTTTATAATCAACCTTTGAAGAATCTCTACACTTTTAAACCCAAATGCGATATGGTATTTTTTCTGATATTCATGGAAATTTGGAGGCCCTCGAGGCAGTGATTACGGCCTTAAAAAAAGATTCGGTTGAGATGTTTTTGTGTGGAGGCGATATTGTAGGTTATGGGGCTAATCCCAACGAGTGTATTGATCGTTTGATCGAATTGAAGGCCGTGAATATTGCGGGGAATCATGATTGGGCGGTTTTAGGAAAGTTAGACGTTACTTATTTTAACCCTATAGCCAAAGAGGCCGTGGTGTGGACACAAAAACAACTTAAAACAAATAAGATCAAATTTTTGCATGAATTACCTTTGATTTTCAAGAATGAGGATTTAATCATGGTTCACAGCACCCTTCAGGATCCCGAAAGTTTTGATTATTTGGATGATGTGGAAAAAGCTGGGGAGATGTTTAGTCTTATGGATCGAAGGGTTTGCTTTGTTGGTCACACCCATGTGCCTGTCATCTTGTGTCAAGAATTTGGAAGTATGAGGCTGGCAGATAAATTGTTTATCACCCTTGCCTCAGAAGGGAAATATATTATCAATGTGGGAAGTGTCGGTCAGCCCCGTGATGGGAATCCAGAGACGATGTATTGCCTTTTTGATTCGGAGTCTCAACTTACTCAAATCAAGAGGATCTCTTATGACGTTGGCTCAGCGCAAAAGAAAATCAAAGAGGCAGGGTTACCCCAGGCCTTGGCTTATCGTCTGTCTTTAGGGCGGTAGGACTTTTAAATTTATTAAACCGTATTCTTATGGGTAAAAATCAGGTTGTCAAAGAAATTAAGAAGCTTTCTAAAGAGATCGAGGAGCATAATTATCGGTATTACGTCCTTTCCCAACCTACGATCTCAGATGGGGAATACGACCAATTAATGAAGCGTTTAATGGCATTAGAGGAAAAGTTCCCAGATTTGCGGGACTCCGACTCTCTCACACAAAGGGTGGGCATTAAGGTAGAAGCTGCGGCCAAGACGGTGAGCCATAAGGTCAAGATGTATTCGCTCGATAATACCTATTCGATGGAAGAATTGAAAGAATGGCAGAAGCGGGTAGAAAAAGGTCTCCCTCAGCAAAGAATCGAATACGTGGCGGAACTGAAAATTGATGGGGTGAGTGCCGCCCTGACTTATAAAGAAGGTATTTTTGTTCTGGGGGCAACACGCGGCGATGGGATTACGGGAGAGGATGTCACACATAATCTTAAGACGATTCGTTCCATCCCGTTACGATTGAGAGAGAAAAAGGGCTTATCCCTTCCCCAATTATTGGAGGTCAGGGGAGAGATCTTTATGTCACGAGAAGACTTGGCGAGATTGAATAAAGACCGCGAAGCTAAAGGAGAAGTTCTTTTTGCCAATCCACGGAATGCCACCAGCGGTTCGGTTAAACTTTTAGATTCACGGATTACGGCTGAACGAAATCTACAGTGCCTTATTCATTCGTTTGGGATTTTAGAGGGGGGGGGAATTTTTAAGACCCAATGGGAATTTTTACAAAAGGCTAGGGATTTGGGATTTTGCATTAATTCGCATAATCGTTTATGCCGATCATTCGAGGAAATTGTCGAGTATTGCCTGGAATTTGAGGGAAAGCGGGTTACCATTCCCTATGATGTGGATGGGGTGGTGATCAAAGTGAATTCCTTGGATCAACAGAATCGTTTAGGGGCGACCTTAAAAAGTCCGCGTTGGGCGGTAGCTTATAAATTCAAAGCCCAGCAGGCCACCACCAAAGTGAAAAACATTGTTGTTCAGGTGGGACGAACCGGGGTTTTGACTCCGGTGGCCGAATTAGAACCAGTGGAATGTGCGGGTGTTGTTATTTCTCGGGCTACTTTGCATAACTTTGATGAAATTGAACGATTGGGGATTCATATCGGGGATCGGATTCTTTTACAACGGGCAGGGGATGTTATCCCTAAAATCGTTAAGGTTTTCGAATCTGCAAAGGCCAAAACAAAACCCTTTCCAGTCCCTAAGAAATGTCCCGAGTGCGGGGGAGAAATCACTAAAGAGAAGAACGAAGATGTGGCTTATCGTTGTACAAACTCTTTATGTCCTAAACAATTGGAACGAAGTTTGATTCACTTTGCCTCAAGGGCGGCGATGGATATTGAGGGGTTGGGGGAATCAGCAGTCAAACAACTGTTTGAGCGCGGATTGGTGAACAGTTTGGCTGATATTTATTATTTGAAAAAAGAAGATCTCTTAAAATTGGAATTATTCAAGGATAAAAAGACCCAAAATTTGTTAAAAGCCATTGAAAAGAGTAAATCCCAACCTTTGTCTCGTTTTTTGTTTGGTTTAGGGATTCTCAATATTGGGGAAAAGGCCGCCTCTCTTTTAGCCCAGAAATTTGGCCATGTTGATCATCTTATGAAGACAACAGAAGAAGAACTTAAAGAAGTTCATGAAATTGGTGAGGTGATGGCCCATTCGGTGTATCAGTTTTTCCGACAATCTTCAACGAAACGACTCATTGAAAAATTTAAAAAGGCGCAGGTCAATATGACGGAACCTATTCTGAAAAAAGGTCTCCAATTGTCAGGGAAAAGATTTATCTTAACTGGTGAATTACCGGATTTAACTCGAAGCCAAGCCGGGGAATTGGTGAAACAGTTGGGTGGAGAGGTCGTCTCCTCCATCACTAAAAGTGTCGATTTTGTTGTGGTGGGAGAAAATCCTGGTTCCAAATACACCAAGGCCATGGATTTGGGCCTTAAGATTATAAACCCCCAAGAGTTTAAGGAGATCATCGATGCCAAATAAAAATTCATGGATATTATTGCTCAAAATTAAAAGTATTTTTACCATCCTGTTTATTTTCATGTGTCTTGTTTCAAGTGGGTGTGAACCTTTACGTAAAAAGTTCACACGCAAAAAGAAACAGGAACAAACCTCGGACGTTGTTCCCATATTGGAACCTATAGATTACCCAAGGCTTGTTGAAACAAGCGAGAGCCAGTATCGTTATCATTATTCCCTTTGGCAGATTTGGCATAGGGACTTTTTGAATTGGCTGGAAGAAAAAAAGGAAAATGATAAAAAGGCCGTTTACATCTTGAATCAAATGATTGTGCAAATGGAAGAGATGCAAAAATTCATTCAGGGAGAAAAAAGGACGATATTTTCCCAATATATTCAGCAGGTTAAAGAGGTTTTACAAGAATTTGAAAAGCCCCGGCCGGTCCGTAATTATCCCAACATTCAATACAAAATATCGAGCATTGGAAAACAGGTGCGAAAGGATTTTAAAATTGACCAGATGAAGGATAATCTCACTCAATGAAAAATTACGTAGACGAGTTTATCAATTATCTCTCGGTGGAAAGAGGGCTAGCCCAAAATACCCTTTTAGCCTACCGGCGGGATTTAGAGAAATATACGCAATTCCTGGATAGTCTAGGGATCAATTCCCTGGAACTGATCAAACGAGAGGGAGTGACAGAATTTATTTATCATCAAAAGAAAGAAGGATTGCAAACAAGTTCGATTTGTCGTAATCTTGCGGCGATACGAATGTTTCATCGATTCCTTGTGCGGGAGCGTTTGGCCAAAGAAGATCCAACCCACTTGGTGGAAACTCCCAAATTGTGGAAAAGAATCCCGGAGGTCCTTTCCCAGGCCGAAATTGAGGCGATGATCAATGCTGCTGCTGGAAGAGGTTGGCAACAAATCCGTGATCATGCGATCTTAGAATTATTTTATGCTACCGGGATGCGTGTTTCGGAGTTGGTGGGGTTGAAAATGGAAAATGTCAATCTGGAAGCAGGTTATGTCCGGTGCCTGGGAAAAGGCAATAAAGAAAGGATTATCCCTTTAGGAAGAAGGGCTGAGGATGCTGTAAAACGATATTGTGATGAGGTCAGGGGAAAATTGACAAGGGGAAATTTATCCTCAGATTTATTTTTAAGTCGATTGGGGAAAAAATTAAGTCGGCAAAGCATTTGGAAATTGATTAAATTTTATGCGAAGAAGGCGAAGATTCAAAAAGAAATTAAACCTCATACGATAAGACATTCCTTTGCTACTCATCTTCTGGAACATGGGGCGGATCTTCGATCCGTTCAGGAGATGCTAGGACATTCGGATATTTCCACCACGCAAATTTATACTCATGTCGATAAAGAGCGCTTGAAGACGATACATAAACAGTACCATCCCAGAGGATAAGAAATATTTCTATGATAAAGTTTAGATTAAATTTAAAAAAGAAATTGTTTTCATTGATAAAGGCGTTTGGACGTTTAGCGGATCATCAACAAATCCCGGCCTATTTGGTGGGGGGATTCGTCCGGGATATGATTCTTAAAAAAAGAAATTGGGATCTCGATATAGTCATCGAAGGAAATGCTATTTCTTTTGTTAAATCGTTTAAAAAAAAGAAAGATTGGGAACTGACAATTTTCCTTCAATTTGGAACGACCCGTTTAACTCATAAAAATGGGATGCGAATCGATGTGGCCACGGCAAGAAAAGAATATTATCCTTTTTCGGGTGCGTTACCCGTTGTTCAGCCTGGGACGATCCGGGAGGATTTATTCAGGCGAGATTTTACCATCAATGCTATGGCGGTTATTATTAATCAAATTCATTTTGGACAGATGGTTGATGATTTTAGTGGTTTAAAAGATCTTAGGAAAAAGCAAATACGAATTCTTCATGACCAAAGTTTTATGGATGATCCTACTCGGATTTTGCGGGCTATTCGATTCGAACAAAGGTTTGGATTTACCCTGGAAAGAAAAACCCTGGATTTGCTGAGGAGGGCTTTGAAAGAAGATGTGGTTAGAAACGTTAAACCCGCAAGGTATTTCGCGGAATTTAGGAAAATTTTTGGTGAACCAGACCCCGCCAAAATTTTTATCCGATTACACCTCTTTGCTGGTCTTGATTTTTTAAAAAAGAATTTCCCCTTGGACATGCAATTTTTAAAAGAAACTCAGAATCGTATCAGCCAATTACGGAAACGTGATCTTTACAAAAGCATAAATTGGTTTTATGTTTATTTGATGATTCTACTAGGCCGTTTGAAGAGGGAAGAGATAAAATGGATTGTGGATAAATTCCAATTAACGCGAATAGAAAAAGAGTGCCTTTCCAGTCAGTCTCAGGTTCCTAAGATTTTAGAAGGGTTGAATCCCAAAGGTTTAAAACCAAGCAAGGTGTATCAAATCTTAAAGCCCCTTCCCCCACCGCTGATTCATTTTATTCGGGTTACGACAAAAAATAGGATTGTTTGTCAATATATTGATCAGTATTTAAAAAATTGGTGGATGGTAAAATTGCAATTGGATGGGGATGATCTTAAAAAGATGGGTATTGAATCCGGACAACGGATGGGGCAGGTGTTAAATGAGCTTCTCTTAAGAAAGTTGGATAAAAGGAGCATGACAAAAAGTGAAGAAATGAAAGAAGTGAAAAGGATTAAAGAAGAACTGAATACAGTTCTCTAAAACAAGGGGGGTCCTTCTCCCGCCAAGGCAGGATCCCCGGCCCGCTAGTCTTGAAGGCCGGGGTCCCGGGGGTGGGCAGGACTATGATCGCCCATCGCAAAATGTATCTGTGAGAAAAAAATGGTGAGGGGCGTCGAGCCACAAGGAGTGATCTATGCCTGAACGAATAGAGCGAATTAATCAAATGATGAAACGGGAGATCAGCAACATTCTCTTAAGTGAGATTCGGGATCCCCGGGTTTCATTTGTGACAGTGACCCATGTGGATGTCACTAAGGATCTACGATATGCGCGAGTCAGCTTCAGTATTATAGGGGATGCCCAAAAACTGGCGGAGGCTCAGGCAGGGTTAAATCATGCCAGCGGTTATATTCGCAAATTGATTGGGCAACGAGTCCGCTTGCGGTTTATCCCAGAGATAGAATTCTTATATGATCAATCATTGGAATATAGCGACCGTATTGAGAAGACTCTACAGGATATTCAAAGAGAGAGGCAGGCCAACGATGATGTCTAACATTTTTTGATAAACTCTTTAGAACTAGGATAAAGTAAAGTCATGACCCCATCAAAAATAATCGATGTAATCAAAAGGCATAAGCATTTTCTAGTCACAACCCATGTGAATCCTGATCCAGATGCTTTAGCCTCACAGATTGTCTTATGTTTATTCCTTAAATCTTTGGGAAAGATGGTTAAGAGCATTAATGCAGAAGATGTTCCAAAGCGGTATCGCTTTTTGTCTGAATCAAAATTGGTTAAAGGCTTAAAAGATCAACGGGATTTTTTTGAGGTCGTCATTGTTGTTGACTGTGGTGATTTAAATCGTATTGGGGCCGTCAATAATCTTATTCGAGAGGAGTCGGTGATTGTGAATATTGATCATCATATCACTAATGATAAGTTTGGTGATTACAATTGGGTTATCCCAGAGGCTTCCTCAACGTCAGAAATTATTTTTGACTTATTACGGTATGCTCAGTTCCCCTTGTCCAAAAAGATGGCCATCCTTCTTTATATTGGAATTATGACGGATACCGGTTCGTTTCGATATGACAATACAAACGCCTATACTCATAAGGTCGTCAGCGAATTAATGCATTTTAATTTTTCTATCAGCGAAATTTATAAGAAATTATATGAATCTTTAAGTCTTAAGGATCTCCAATTATTGACTAAGGTGGTTAATTCTTTTGACTCTTTTTATGGGGGGCGGGTCGTTTGTATTGAATTGAGTCAAGATGTTTTAAAGGAATTCTCAGGAGAATTTGACCTGCGTGATAAAATTTTTCAACATCTACGGGCCCTCAAAAGGGTCGAGGTCTTAGTGATTTTAACCGAACAGACAAAAAATAAGACACGTATCAATCTGCGCTCCCAGGGAAGATTCAATGTGGCCGAATTAGCTTCTTATTTTAACGGTGGAGGACATAGGAAGGCCAGTGGTGGCGTCTTACCATTGAATATGAAAGAAACGAAAAAAAGATTGTTGAAAAAAATAAGAGGGATACTTAAGAATCAATGATTTCTAACTTACAAAAGGAAAATCAATTGAAGCCTTCCCAAGAAGGGATTCTCATTGTTAATAAACCGAGTGGGATGACGTCTCACGATGTCGTTAGTTTTGTCCGTCGCAAATTCAATATGCGGCAAGTGGGACATGCGGGAACATTAGATCCTTTAGCGACTGGGGTTTTGATCATTTTGCTAGGTAGGTCAACGAAATTATTCTCTAAATTTGTCACTTACGATAAGGCCTATCAAGCGACTTTGATCTTAGGGATTAAGACAAAAACAGCAGATATCCAGGGTGAAATCATAGCCAGGCTCCCTTATGACCATGTGACCCAAGAGAAAACTCAAGAAGTGATTCAAGAATTCATCGGTGATATTGAACAAATCCCTCCAATGGTCTCAGCGATTAAAATTCGAGGTAAAAGGCTGTATCAATTGGCAAGAGAGGGGATAGAAGTGGAACGCGAACCCAGAAAAATCAAGATTAAAAAACTGCAATTAACAGACTTCCAATCCCCACAATTAAAATTTTATTTGGAATGTTCGAAAGGAACATATGTGAGAAAATTAGCGGAAGATATCGGGGAACGTTTAGGATGCGGGGCATGTATTACCAAGATTGAAAGAACGAAAGTTGGGCCATTTGGGATCGAAGATGCGGTAACCCTATCAAAATTAACTGAAGCCCATATCATCAAATGGCAAGAATAAACTTCCAAGGGAATATCTTTTAAAGAAGTTAACTCGGGTTTTAAAATTTATTATTATTTCAATCGCATGTCAATGTTATACGAGAATTCAAGGTTATGAAAACAATTTTTGGAATATCGAATCTTAAACAACAATTCAAGAATCCGGTGATAGCTATTGGGGTCTTTGACGGTCTTCATCGGGGGCATCAATTGTTGATTAAGACCGTTGTTAAAAAAGCTAGGGCTATCCAAGGAACACCGATGGTGATGACTTTTGATCCCCATCCCGTTCATGTTTTAAGACCTCTTCTTCGACTTCCTCTCATCATTTCTCTTTCTTATCGATTAAAATTAATAGAACAATTAGGAATCCAAGTTTGCATTGTTGTGCGTTTCACTAAACGTTTTTCCAGATTCTCTCCGAATCAATTTATCAAAAGTTATCTTATAAAGAAAATTCGACCCCGAATGGTTATCATTGGGAATGATTTCCGTTTTGGACAACACAGAAGAGGATCACTCGATTCGTTTCAACAGGCTGGGATGAAATTTGGGTTTCAGGTACTGGCTGTTCAGGCAATGAAAGGCAGGAAGAAAACGGTAAGTAGCACTCGAATCAGACAACTGATTGCCCAAGGGAAACTTCAGGAAGCCTCTAAGCTTTTGGGTCGTTCGGTAGGCCTTTGGGGTCGAGTGGTTAAGGGAGAGGGGAGAGGTAAGACCTTAGGATACCCAACGGCCAATATTCTCCCTCTTCAGGAAGCTATCCCCCCCACAGGTGTTTATCTTGTTAAAGTCACAATTGATAAAAGAACTTATCCAGGGATTGCCAACATTGGCCAAAGACCTTCCTTTCAAAGTTTAGAAAGGGTGATTATCGAAGCCTATATATTCGATTTTGAAAAGGATATCTATGGGAAAGAAATATTAGTCGAGTTTATTAAAAAGATGCGGGATGAAAAACAATTCACGGCAAAAGAAGCATTAATTCGTCAAATTCAATCTGATGAAAAGAAGGCCAGAAAATGGTTTGGTTTTAGCTAATTTCTTTCTAAAAGTCTCTTTCCCCACCAATTCCTCTTACTAAACTTAATAAATTTTATCTCTCCTATTTCTTACAAAATTTAAAAGTTTTTTAATCAAATCAAAATTTTTTAAAGCCTCTATTTCTCACTACTATATCTAGGGATTCTCTATTTTTTTCCACAACTTATTGTATTTCAAAAAAATAAGTTGAATTTGCTGTTGACAGGTGGAAGGGGGATGTATATACTGTTGCATAAAGTGGTATAAAGTGGAGCAGAGTGGAAAACCTAATTCGGAATTGAGTTCAATATGTTTTATGGAGAATACAGTCATACGATTGATCGAAAAGGAAGGGTTGTTCTTCCCTCCCGATTTAGAGAGGTCTGTAAAGAATATGGAATTGAAAAATTTTTTATTACCCGCGGTTTAGATAAATGTATCTTCATGTTCTCGGAAGAAGAATGGAGAAACCAAGAACAAAAATTTAAAAATCTATCGTTCACGAAGCAACAATCCCGAAGTTTTAATCGCTTATTTTTTTCTGGGGCCGTGGAAGTCGTTCCTGATAAGCAAGGTCGTTTTATTATTCCCCAGTATCTCAAGGATTATGCAAATGTCAGACGTGACAGTGTCATTATCGGAGTTTCCAATCGAATTGAAATTTGGGATACAAATATTTGGCAGGAGTTTTGTACTCAGGGTCATGGATCATTTGAACAGATTGCGGAGAATATGGTTGAGACGTAATTTTTTTAATGACGATATTCTTAGGGAAGAGGCTCGGAATATAAATCCATTAGATTTTAGATAAGGATATAAAATGATTGGACTTATTGTAAAATCCATCGATGAAACTATGGAAAACAGTAAGTGTCATACCCCAGTAATGCCGCAAGAGGTCAAGGAATATTTAAAATTGTTTCCGGGGGCTTGTTTTGTTGATTGTACCATGGGGGTGGGGGGACATTCGATGTTACTCGCTCCTAGCCTCGGAACTCAAGGACGTATTATTGGAATTGATCGTGATCGCTCATCCCTTAAGGTAGCTCAAGAGAATTTAAAAGAGTGGAGGGAACAATGCATACTGCTCCATGAGGATTTTCGTCATATTGATAAGATCCTTGACCAGCTTGGGATCACAGAAGTTGATGGGATACTGTTTGATTTAGGTGTTTCTAGTTTTCAATTAGACGATCCCCTGCGAGGGTTTAGTTTGAAATACGATGGCCCCTTGGATATGCGCATGGACCAAGATGCTCATATCTGTGCCTATGATTTGATCAATTCTTTATCCGAACGAGAAATTGCCTTAATTCTGAAAAATTATGGAGAAGAAAGGTTACACAATCGTATTGCCCGAACTTTAGTGCAAGCGCGTTCAACTCGACCTCTTGAATCAACTAAGGAATTAAGGGACATCGTCATAAAGTCACTGCCCTTACGTTATCAAAGGCAAAAAGTACATCCCGCTACCAGAACTTTTCAAGCGTTCCGAATTGCCGTCAATCGGGAATTGGAATCCATGGATCTTGCTTTGGAAAAATGCGTGGATTACCTAAAGCCGGGGGCAAGGATCTGTGTGATCTCATTTCACTCCTTAGAGGATCGGATTGTTAAACAAAAGTTCCGTTCCTTTGTCCAAGCAAGAACTTTAAGATTGATTCTTAAAAAACCTTTATGTCCAACACAAAATGAGATCGATGGCAATCCGCGTTCACGGAGTGCCAAGTTACGCGTAGCGGAAAGGCTTTAAGGTTTAATGGAATTGAATAATAAAATCAGGGACAATACAAAATAAATAAGATCATATAAGAAAGGAGAATATGAAATTATTAAAAATTATCCAAGTTCTGATTGTGATCATGATCTTGGCCTTGATTTATATCAACATGCAAATTAAGATTTTTGAATTGGCCTATCAGGGAAAAGAGAAAGAAAATCAGATTATTAGGCTCCGGGAGAAAAATGGAATGTTAAATTTCAGAATCTTACAACTGAAGTCTTCCAACCATTTGGGATGGAAACTTCTGGATGAGAATTCAAAATTGCAGTTTAGGGATAATACCAATGTCCTAGAACTCGTTGCAGAAGAAGCACAGGGAAAAGAGAATATGATGGTGTCTTCATATCCGCAGAGAAAAAACAATGTGTTCTTTGGATTTTTTTCTTTAAAATCTCAAGCGGAAGCCAATGCAGATATCAAAAGGAAAAAATGAAGTTCTGGTGAATAGGCATTTTAAGAATGATGGGTATCAAGGAGGATGTTTCTTTGATTTTGGCAAAGGACTTTCTTGGAAAGATTTTGGCCCGTTAAATTCCTTTAAAAAGGTTTACGAAATTACCCTTAAATAATTACTAATAAAGAAATAAAAAGTGCTTTTAAGAAAACGCTCTTTCCGATTTAGTTTAATATTCCTTTTTCTTATTACCTCCCTTATTGTTTTCTCCTTCGAGTTAATTTTAATTCAGTGTTTCCGATCTTCACATCTTTTATCCCTTGCGGAAAAACAACAGAATCATTATCTTAAACTCGAACCTGTCCGTGGAACCATTTATGATCGTCGATTACGTCCTTTAGCCGTTAATATCCCTGTCTATTCTCTATATGCCAATCCCCGACAGATGTCAAGTCAAGATAGAATTCAAGCGATTAGACAATTGTCGATTTTACTCAATTTAGAAGAAAAATTTATTTTGGAACGACTAGGCCGAAAGAAATATTTTGTCTGGATAGCACGGAAACTTCCCATTGACGTTGTTGAAAAGATTCGATCACTCAAACTAGCCGGACTGGGTTTCATTAGAGAAAGCAAACGCAATTACCCAAATCAATATTTGGCCAGCCACGTGATTGGATTTGCAGGAATGGATAATCAGGGATTGGAAGGATTAGAACTCCAATATGACTCATATCTTAAAGGTGAGTCAGGGTGGACCCTCAATTTAAGAGATGCTCGCCAACAGGAACTGTTGATAGAAAAAGATTTTTTTCCTCCCCAAGACGGTTTCCATTTGGTCTTAACCATAGATGAGACGATTCAATATATTGCGGAGCGAGCCTTGGAAAAGGCTTTTAAAAAGCATAAGGCCAAGGCCGCAACGATGATTATTATGGATCCTAAAACAGGAGAGATATTGGCCTTGGCCAATCGTCCAACTTATAATTTGAGTGAATTTGCGGAAAGTACTTCTGAGAGCCGGACTAATCGAGCCGTGGCTTATGTCTTGGAACCCGGCTCGGTATTTAAAATTGTCGCGGCCTCCGCCGCGTTAGAAGAAAAAATTTTTAAAGAGACGGATAAGATATTTTGTGAGAATGGAGAATACCGCGTTGCCAATCATATCTTGCACGATCATCATCCTCACGGGACATTAACTTTTCAGGGAGTCATTGAGCAGTCAAGTAATATCGGCACTACCAAGATTGCTCAAAAAATGGGCCCAGAGTTACTTTATAAATATGCAAAGAGATTTCGTTTTGGGATGAAAACAGGAATTGATTTAAGAGGAGAAGTCTCCGGATATTTAAAACCAACTACCCAGTGGTCAAAAACAACGATCGGGGCCATTCCCATTGGCCATGAAGTTACCGTAACTCCCCTTCAATTGGTCTGTGCCATTTCCGCGATAGCAAATGATGGAGTTTATATGAAACCTTTTATGGTAAAATACGTCAAAGATAATCATGAGGAGTTAATCCAGTCCTTTGAGCCACAGGTGCTTGATCGTGTGATCAGTTCTGAGACGGCCAACAGAGTCAAGGCTATTTTGAGTGGTGTTGTCGAAAATGGGACAGGTAAAAGGGCAAAAATCACGGGAAGTAGTGTTGCCGGGAAAACGGGTACGGCCCAAAAGATCATAAATGGTATTTATTCTCACAACGAATTTTATGCCTCATTTTTTGGATTTGCACCTGTAGAGTATCCCAGGATTGCTGCGGTGGTTGTGTTTGATGATCCTCATCCTAGTCATTTTGGCGGGACAGTTGCTGCTCCCGTTTTTCAAGAGGTGGTCCGAGATACCTTGAAGTATTTGGAGGTCAAAGAACATATTCCCAACACAAAAATCGCTGAGGTCAAGTCACTGAAGAAGAATGGGGAAAAACAAACTGTCAAAGTTTTAAACACTCAATCGAAAATGATCAAAAATCAAATGATCGTCAAGAAAACACAAGTCCCCTTATGATGTCCTTAAGAAACTTGTTAGAAAATATTTACATTAAGGAAATTCCTTCCTTATGGCGAGATCTACAAATTCATTCCATTTGCTGTGATTCCCGAAAGGTTAACGAGAGAAGTCTTTTTATTACCCTTCCCGGGGTCAGTGGGCATGGAGAACAATTTGTGGCTGATGCCATTTCCCGGGGAGCCAAGGTCATTGTCACGGGAAATCATCAAGGCTCTAAAATCGATTCTCATGTCTGCCATTTAAAGGTGGAAGACACCCGATTTTTTTTAAAAGAATTACTTTTACGTTTTTATGGGAATCCTTTCCAAAAAGTCAAAACGATCGGTATTACCGGAACAAACGGAAAAACAACGCTGACCTATTTATTGGAATCGATCCTGACCTCATCTGGGAAATCTTGTGGCGTGATTGGAACGATCAATCATCATATAGGTCCACTGGTCATTCCCGCTAAAAACACAACACCGGGACTGATTGAGAACATGGAATTGTTATCTTTGATGTTAAAAGAAGGTGCTGATTATTGTGCTATGGAGGTATCCTCTCATGCCCTCACCCAGGGAAGAGTTGACCTCATTAATTTTCGATACGCTGTCTTTACCAATCTCACCAGCGATCATTTAGATTATCACAAAAGTCAAGAAGAGTATTTTTTAGCTAAAGCGCAGCTCTTTACTCAGCTTAAAGGTGAGGCCGTGGCCATCATTAATGTGGATGATCCATTTTCTTCAAGATTGATTCCTATGATTAAAGTTCCCAAAGTGACGTACGGTATCAATACAAAAGCGGATGTGACGGCGGAAGATATTGACCTCTCCCTTACGGGATCTACCTTCACCTTGGTATCATCTAAAAATCCCTTTAAAGTCCAAACCCAACTGATCGGTTTGCATAATATTTCTAACATTCTGGCGGCCGCTTGTATTTGTCTCAAAGAAAACATACCGCTAACCAAAATTAAAGAAGGGATCGAAAGATTAACCTCTGTTCCAGGACGATTGGAACAAATCAAAGCCGGACAAGATTTTGTTTGTTTTATTGACTTTGCTCATACGGAAGATGCTCTTAAGAATGTTCTTAGGCACATTAGACAAGTCAACCCAACAAAAATCCTCCTTGTTTTTGGGTGTGGGGGAGATCGTGATAAAACCAAAAGACCAAGGATGGGGAAAATCGCAAGCCAACTGGCTGACTGGGTGATTATCACGAATGATAATCCCCGCACAGAAGATCCCAAAGCTATTGTTGACCAGATCTTATCCGGATTTGAAGGACGCCATTATACCGTCATCATCGATCGTGAAGAAGCCATCAAAAAAGTCCTTAACCTTGCCAAGAAAGGAGATGTTGTTATCATTGCCGGAAAAGGCCATGAAGAATATCAGATCTTCAAAGACCGAACGACTCCTTTCAATGAACGCGAGATTGCCATTCAGCATTTGAAAAATAAATTTTCTTAAGACTCTATCATAAAATTTTTGGTAGAAACAATGGGAAGGCGAGTTTTAAAGTTATCAAGACAAGTTTGATGGGAAATAGACCAAGCCCATCTGGAATTTTAAGTTATGCTTTTTACAGTTGAAGAGATTATCCGAGTTACAAAAGGAACTCTGATCCAAGGGGATCAATCTTTAAAAGTCCAGGGGGTTTCTATCAATTCCAAAACACTCAAGCAAGGAGAACTTTTTATAGCCATCAAGGGAAAACGTTTTGATGGTCATGATTTTATTCCGGAGGCTATCAAACGCGGAGCCGTGGCGGTGGTGGGATCAAAAAGTTCTGTAAAATGTCCGCAAAAAGTTTCCGTTTTGAAGGTATCAGATACGATTGAGGCTTTAGGTCATTTGGCAAGGGTTTACCGAGATCGGTTTTCTATCCCGGTGGTGGCCATCACGGGTTCAGCGGGAAAAACCACAACCAAAGAGATAGTGGCAGCTGTTTTAAGCGCTCGATTTAACGTCTTAAAAAATACAGGAACAGAAAATAATCACATTGGAGTCCCGTTGACCTTATTTAAGTTAACCCCCTCCCACCAGATCGTTGTCCTAGAGTTAGGAACAAATCGATTTGGAGATATCCCTTGGTTAACATATGTCATCCATCCGGATGTAGCGATTTTAACAAACATCGGTGAATCTCATCTCGAATTGCTAAAAAGCCCTCTGGGTGTTTTTAAAGAGAAGTTCGAATTGATCAAAGGGATGTCGAAAAAAGGAATTGTGATCTATAATGAAGATGATAAGTTCTTGAGAAAAATACCTTCCTTAACACGAAATAAACAACTGATCACTTTTGGGATTGAACGAGAGGCTGATTGTAAGGCAATAGATATAAAGATTATTGATCACCGATCATTAGAGTTCAGTGTCCTTAAGAAAGGAAGATTCTTTTTGCAAACTCCAGTGGTAACGAATATTTACAATGCTTTGGCTGCGATCAGTTGTGGTTGTCAATTTAGAATAAGTCATCGAAAAATCAATTTAAGAATAGCACAGTTTCGCTACCCTCAAGGACGTCAATTTATAAAAAAAATCGGCAAAAACTTTTTGATCGATGATACTTATAATTCTAATCCAGTATCGTTTCGGAGTGCTTTAGACACTTTAAAAAGTTTGCAGGTGAGAGGAAGAAAGATCCTTGTGTGTGCGGATATGTTAGAATTAGGGAATCACAGCAAAGACTTACATCAATTGATCGGGAAGAAAGTAGCAGAGGCCAACTTAGATTTGGTTATCAGCTTTGGAAGGTCAGCAAGATATATTACTGATATGGCGAGTAAGATGAATCCTCATCTCAATGTGTTTCATTTTCCTCTCTTAGATCAAGTTCACAAAAAGTTAATGGGGTATTGCCAAAAAGGAGATGTGATTCTAGTCAAAGGATCCCGTGGGATGCATATGGAAAAAACAGTGAATTTTCTGGTAAAGAGTTTTAACTGATGGCAAAATTTTGGATGAGAAAAAATAGAATGGATTGAGCTACCAGACGATTTTGAAGATCATCCTCAAGGTAGCAAAGGATGAAGGGGTTGGAAAACTCCCCAACCCATCAATTGATTCCTCAACAAGAAAGATTTTCTTAAAAAGTATGTTTTACTATATTTCCCAACTGAGAGAGTTTTTCTTTTTATTTAATATTTTTAAATATATTACCTTTCGGGCTTCTCTGGCAGCCGTAACAACATTTCTTTTGTGTATTATTCTGGGACCCCTTTTTATCAGAATACTGAAAGAAAGAAAGATACGTGAGCACGCAAAACGAAATGATTGCCCGGATTTGGCATCTTTTCATCGCACTAAAGAAGGGACCCCAACGATGGGAGGAATTTTTATTGTCGGCAGCATTATGATTTCGGTTCTGCTCTGGGCTGATTTAAGCAATCTATATATTCAATTAAGCTTATTGACCTGCATTTATCTTGCCGTTTTAGGTTTTATTGATGACTATATTAAACTCACCCAAAAGGAAAGTCATTATCGGGGATTGCGGGCAAGAACCAAATTATTTTGGGAATTCTTATTGGGTTGTTTTATTGGAACGGTGATTTATTTACATCCCAGCTCGGTGACGCAATTGGATTTGCCGTTTTTCAAAAATTTAGTTATTGATCTAGGTTCATTTTATATCCCTTTTGTTGCCTTGATTGTTATAGGAACGACCAACGCCGTTAATCTCACCGATGGATTAGATGGTTTGGCCATTGGATGTGTTTTGATTGTCGGCTCTACCTTAGCGGTTTTGTCCTATGTCACAGGACATCTTAAATTCAGCGAATATCTCTTTATCCCTTTTGTTTCCGGAGCGGGAGAGCTAACAGTATTTTGTGCTGCAATTATTGGAGCAAGTTTAGGATTCCTGTGGTTTAATTGTCATCCGGCCACCATATTCATGGGTGATACAGGATCCTTGGCCCTAGGGGGAAGCCTGGGTGCGATTGCTGTTTTTATTAAGAAAGAACTTCTCCTTTTGCTCTTAGGGGGTATTTTTGTCATGGAGGTTTTCTCGGTTATCTTGCAGGTCCTTTCAGTAAAAACACGCAAGAAAAGAATTTTTAAGATTTCCCCGTTTCACCACCATTTGCAAATGTGTGGATGGGATGAATCTAAAATTATCATTCGATTTTGGATTATTGGGATCATTTTAGCGTTGTTGACATTAACGACTTTAAAAATCAGATGAGAGATTTCCAAGGGAAAAAAGTTGCAATTATAGGTGCTGGGCGAAGCGGTCAAGCGGCGGCCTTTTTAATCGCTCGATTGAAGGGAAAGGTTTGCATTTCCGAAAGTGGTCCGCAAGAAACTCTCCCGGCTGAATTCCAATCATGGATAAAAGAACATCAGATTGAATCGCAGTTCAATGGGCATACCCAAGATTTTATTGAAAACAATGATCTTCTTGTCTTGAGTCCCGGGGTAAAAATTGATGCCGAGCCTGTTGAATGGGCTAGAAAAAAAGGAATCCTAGTCATAGGTGAAATCGAATTAGCCTATCGGTTCTGCCCGTGTCCCATTATTGCTGTGACCGGAAGCAATGGAAAAACCACGGTTGTGACTTTGATCACCGAGATGCTTCAAAAGGCTGGTAAAAAGGTGCAATTGTGCGGCAATGTTGGATCTGCTTTTTCCCAGTACGTTTTGGATCTGCAAAGTATTGACTATGTCATCTTGGAAATCAGTTCTTTTCAACTGGAAACGATAAAATATTTTAAACCTCATGTGGCTGTTTTTTTGAATTTTAGTCAAAACCATCTTGATCGGCATAAAGATCTGCAGGAATATTTAGCAGCCAAAAAAAGAATTTTTTTAAATCAAGATCAAAAGGATTATGCCATCTTGAATGCCAAAGATGAAACCCTCATGAACCTAGGATATGAAATTCACGCTAAGGTCCTTTATTTTAATAGCTCTGAACAACTCATAACATCACCCATCAAAAATCCTAATTATCTTGCGGCTCAAACCGCGGTTAGTGTTTTAGGTGTTTCCCCCCAAATTTGCCAGAAGGTGTTTCAATCTTTCCAAGGAGTGGAGCACCGCATGGAACGAGTCCGCACAATGGATGGTGTTGAGTATATCAATGATTCTAAATCAACCACAGCGGAGGCCACCCGTTGGGCATTAGAGACTCTGCAAAAGCCAGTTATTTTAATTTGTGGAGGAAAAGACAAAAATATTGATTTTTCTGTTTTACAGGATTTGATCCGAAAGAAAGTCAAGAGTATGGTGGTTATTGGGGAAGCTAAAACAAAATTGAAACAAACCTTTGATACTATTGTCCATGTCCAAGTATGTCATAAATTGGATGAGGCGGTGGAATGGGCTCGTGATTATGCTAAACAAGGTGACTGTATTCTTTTGAGTCCTATGTGTGCCAGTTTTGATATGTTTAAAAATTTTGAAGAACGAGGAAAAATTTTTAAAGAGATTGTGAATTCTTTATATTCGGGTAAACATCTGATAAAAAGTTCATAAATTATTCGCATCTTCTAAAAACAGACAAATTGAGTTTTAAAAGTCGTACTATAATGACAATCGGAATATCACGATGATATTCCCAATTTTTTTTACCTATGCGTGAAATAAGAATATCTTTAGCGGTCATCATTTCTTTGCTGATTTTTATTGGGATTATTATGATTTATAGTTCTAGTGGAGTCTTTGCCATGAGAGAATTGGGGGACAGTTTATATTTTTTAAAACGCCATCTTCTCTTTTTGCTTTTTGGGTTATCATTAACAATCGGGATCATGGCTTTGAATTACCAAGACCTAAGAAAACTTGCTAAGCCTCTCTTGATCTTCGCTATTGTTATGCTGATCCTTGTTCTTATCCCTGTTATTGGGAAGGCTAGTTATGGGGCAAGACGATGGTTTAAGGTCGGGAGTTTTTATTTTCAGCCTTCGGAATTTGCTAAATTAGCGATTTTATTGTATGTTGCGGATTTCCTGGCACGAAAACATAAAAAAATCAGTCATTTTAGGGAGGGGTTTTTACCGGTGATCCTGATGACGGGGTTGGTGTGTGTCTTGATTCTCAAACAACCGGATTTGGGGAGTTCTTTGTTAATTGCGGCTATAGTTTTTATAATGCTGTTTGTTGCCGGCGCCCGATTGAGTCATATTGGGATGATGTCCATTTTAGCCATTCCTGCTTTTTATTTTTTGATTGTACGGGTACCTTATCGATGGACCCGGATTGTAACTTTTTTGGATCCTTGGCGCGATAGTCAGGGAGCAGGATTTCAGTTAACCCAATCTCAAATTGCCTTAGGATCAGGTGGATTTTTTGGAATGGGTTTAGGGAAAAGTGTTCAAAAGCTTTTTTATTTGCCAGCCGCTCATACGGATTTTATTCTATCCATCATTGGAGAAGAACTAGGATTTTTAGGGGCATTGGTTGTGATTATCCTTTTTATTTGTCTTATTTGGCAAGGGGCCAGGATTGCCAAACGGGTCACCGATCCATTTGGTTATTTCTTAAGTATTGGAATTGTTGCCATGATCGGTTTGCAAGCGGTTGTCAATATAGGTGTCAGTATTGGAGCTTTACCTACAAAGGGATTGCCACTTCCCTTTATCAGCTATGGGGGATCCGCCCTCGTGTTTAATTTGATTTCTATGGGGCTATTGTTAAACATTTCCCGAATTCATGATTTAAAAAATTCATAACTTAAGCTATCAGTCATGAGCTATTAGCTTTCAGACGTCGGCTTTCTGAATAGATCAAAAACTGATCTGATGGCTGATGACCGATGTCCGATAGCTGATGACTGATAGCTGAAAGCTCATGATATGAAAGTGACGATTGCAACAGGAGGGAGTGGAGGACATATTTTCCCTGCGCTCGAGGTAGCGGAGGAATTAAAAAGACGGGGCCACCATGTTATTTTTCTAGGTGTTTTTGGGAAAACAAAGGAATGGATCAAAGCGAAAGACCTTACTTATTATGAAATAACCGCGCGCGGACTTGTGTCAAATTCTCTAAACTCTATGTTAACTTTTTCATTTTCCATGTTAAGATCAGTCCTCGATTCAATTAAAGTTTTAAGAAGACTTAATCCAGATGTCGTTGTTGGTTTTGGAGGGTACGGAGCCTTCCCAGTTGTTTTGAGTGCAAGTTTTTTAAAGATTCCAACAATGATCCATGAACAGAATGTTCTACCGGGACGGGCCAACGCGGTTCTTTCCAAGATGGTCAATCGGATTGCGGTCAGTTTTGAAGAGAGTCGTCACTACTTTCCTGTACAACGGACAGTTTTAACCGGGTGTCCTATCCGCAAGTGGTTTCATCATGAAGATAAAGAAAAGATTTTTGCCGAGTTTAAGTTGCGTAAAGATTTATTTACCATATTGGTCCTGGGAGGAAGTCAAGGCAGTCATCGGATCAATTCTCTATTTGTCCAAACGATCCCTTTTTTGACAAAGAGTCTCAAATTTCAGGTCATTCATCTTTCTGGAGAAAGGGATTATCAAATTCTCAAAGAATTATATCCTCGTTTTGAAATTCCGTACGCTCTCCTTCCTTTTTTAGAAGAAATGAATAAAGCCTATCAAGTGGCGGATTTGGTGATTTCCCGAGCGGGAGCGGTGACCGTGACCGAGATTGCCATGTTTGGGTTGCCAGCGATATTGATTCCCTATCCTTATGCCGGAGGACACCAAAAAGAAAACGCCATGGCTTTGACAAGAACAAAAACAGCCCAATTGATTGAAGAAAATCATTTGACGGTTGATAAACTTCTTAAGGCAATTCTCATCTTTAATGAACGGCCACTCAAGAAAGACGAAATTTATCTGGGGACAAAAGGGATTTACCATCCCAAGGCGACCCAAAAACTCGCTGAGGAGATCGTCCAATTGAAAGGGTTCTGTCAGCCGAGGGATGATTTAGCGGAATTCTCCATGAAATGATCACAATCAATCGGGTCTTGGTTTTGCTGGTGATATTTTTATTTAATACCTTAACATTGTCTCTGGGAAAGGAAGATTGGAAAGAATATCGATCCACACATTTTTATGTTTATTCTAAAGATGTTCCGGAAGAATTTATCCAAAGTGTGGAAGAGGCGGCCGAACGTTATTACGTAGAGATTACCCAAAATTTAGGATTTACCCGATATGAAAATTGGTCTTATGATAAACGGGCTAAAATCTATATTTACAAAGATCAGGAAGATTACATCGATTCCGCTCAGCAGGCCGGTTGGTCGCATGGAGCGGCCGATGCTGAAAACAAGGTCATTCGCACCTTCCCTTCGGCACATGGATTTTTTGATTCTACCCTTCCGCATGAACTGGGACATATTATTTTTGGAGAATTTATTGATTTTCGACCCGTACCGGTATGGTTTAACGAAGGGGTAGCTATGTATCAAGAGAAGGCCAAGCGCTGGGGGGCACACAAACATGTCAAAAAGACCATGACGGAAAATAAATTCATCCCTTTGTCTGAACTCTCTAGAATGTTTCTGGGTCGGAATTCCAACAAAGAATTAGTGGAATTATACTATGCTGAGGCTGCCAGTATCGTTTATTATATGATTGCCGAGCTAGGGCAATATCGATTTGTCAATCTTTGTCGAAAGATCAAAGACGGACAAACATTTGAACAAGCGTTAACATCTACGTATACACGTTTCCGATCATTAGAGGATTTGAATCGAGCATGGGTTAGTTATCTGGAAAGCCAGTAAAAGGAAGTTATCTCTGCCTGCTCCACGCCAAAGGCGGGGCGGGTGTCAGGCTGAGGATGGTTTTAAGGGCCGATAGCTAAGGGGAGAGAGATTCGATATGTATCATCACTATCATTTTATAGGGATCGGTGGAATAGGGATGGGGACCCTGGCCTCGCTCATGATGGCCAAAGGTTATAAGGTCAGTGGTTCTGACCTCAAAGAAAGTCCTATGACCCAAAGATTAAGGACAGAGGGAGCGATAATTGTTATCGGACATCACGCTGAGAACATTCAAGGGGCTGACTTTATCGTTTTTTCTTCGGCCATTAATGGGGAAAATCCCGAACTTGTCGCCGCCCAAAAACAAAATAAACCCATCTTACAACGAGCTAAATTATTAGCACAGTTAATGGAGAATCAGATTGGTATTACAATTGCCGGAGCCCATGGGAAAACCACCACCACTTCTATGATTTCGTTTCTATTAATTCAGGCAGGACTTAATCCCACCACCGCGGTTGGGGGTATCATCAATGGAGATTCTTACAATGCCTCCTTAGGAGATGGAAGATATTTTGTGGCAGAGGTTGATGAAAGCGATGGATCTTTTCTCTTTTTTGCTCCTTGCTATTCTGTGATCACCAATATTGATTTTGAACATGTGGACTTCTACCATGATTGGACGCATATCTTAAAGGCTTATAAAACCTTTATTGAAAGGACAGACTCTCGGGGAATCGTTGTAGCGTGTGGTGATGATGAACGTTTAAATTCCCTCTTAAGAGAAACACGTCGTAACTCGCTGACCTTTGGGATGTCACATGAGGCGGACGTCTATGCCGATCACATTTCGTCCTTGGGATACCAAATTGAATTTGATTGCTTCTTTCGAGGTCGTCGCTTAGGAAGGATCGGACTCAGTATTCCGGGACGACATAATGTATTAAATGCTCTGGCCTGTATTTGTCTTGGACGTGAGCTTAAGATTGATTTTCATATCATTCAAAAGAGTTTAAAGGCCTTCCAGGGGGTCAACCGACGTTTTCAGATCAAGGGAAATGTAGGGGGGATTTTTGTTGTGGATGATTACGGCCATCATCCCACCGAGATAGCCGCAACCCTACAGACTGCTCAAAGATTTAAAAAGAATCGACTGATTACCGTTTTTCAACCTCACCGTTACACTCGCACAAAATTTCTCATGGAAGAATTTGTAAAAAGTTTAGCCTTAAGTGATTATTTGATTATTACGGATATTTACGCTGCCAGCGAACCTCCCATTGAGGGCGTCAGTGCCCAAAAACTCCTTGAACGACTGACCGCGCAAAAGACTTTACCGGCTGTTTATTTAAAAAAAGGAGATATCATTGACCACTTGATCAAGATCACCCAGCCGGGTGACTTGGTTTTAACATTAGGGGCAGGGGATATTACAAAAATCGCCAGTGAATTTGTGGAAATTCTTAAAAATAAGAAAAATGATTCCCTGGCTATGATGGGAGATCGTATGTCATGAATCCGCAATACCGAAACTTAGGACATATGGGTGTATTGATGGGAGGGTGTTCTTCAGAAAGGGCTATATCGCTTAAATCAGGACAAGCGGTCTTTAAGGCTTTGAGGGATTTAGGCTGCTTTGTTTCTCCTATAGAATTAAATTCCACTCGTGAAGAAGAAATTGATTTCTTACTTCGTCAAGCGAGGGTGGATGTCGTTTTTATTGCCTTGCATGGAAAATTTGGGGAGGATGGACAAATCCAATCCTTACTGCAAAAATTAGGAATTCCCTACACCGGTTCGGATGCAAAAGCAAGCCAGGTCGCCATGAATAAAGGCTTAACTCAAATGCTGTTAAAAGAACAGGAGATCCTTGTTCCCAATTTTATCGTTTTAAACAAAGAAGACCTCAAATCCATAGATGATCTTTTATCTGGTTTTGCTCCTTTCCCATTGATGATCAAACCCATATCGGAGGGATCCAGTATTGGGATTTCCATGGCAAAAACACAAAAACAGCTCAAAGAAGCCATGGATCAGTCCTTCCGTTACGGGCCGGAGATTATGATTGAACAATATATTGGAGGTAAGGAAATGACGGCTGGGATCCTGGGGAGGGAAGTTCTGCCGCTGGTGGAAATCAAATCCATTCGGGATTTTTTTGACTTTACGGCGAAATATCAAAAAGGATGGACGGATTATTTCGTCCCAGCAGAAATATCAGCAGACTTGACGAAGAAGATTCAAACAATAGCCTTGCGGGTGTTTGAGATCATAGGCTGTCGGGACATGGCTCGTGTGGATTTTATCGTTGATGCGCAGGGCAATCCTTTTGTTTTAGAGATTAACACCATCCCAGGTTTTACAGAAACAAGCCTTCTTCCTAAGGCCGCGCAAGTAGCGGGTTACTCTTTTTCTGATCTTTGTCTTAAGATTGTACAAATGGCTATCCAACGGCTGGTTAAAATGAGTGTTTAAGTCTTTTAGCAGAGAAAAAAGGAAAATATGGCGAAGAAAAATAATAAGAGAGAATCGAAGACATTTATATTTTTAAAATTTTTGATCATTGCAATATTTTTAACCAGTCTGACGTGGCTATTTTACCAGAGGATTTCCCATTATCTGAGGCAATCTTCTTTATTTGAGGTTAAGAAAATAGAAATGTCATCGTCCTTAAAATCAGTCCAATCTCATCATTTGACTCGATTAATAGGAAAAAATATATTTAGCATAAACTTGCGGGATGTGCAAAAGAAAATTCAGACTCAGTATCCTGAGGTTGATCAGCTTAAGATTCTTAAAAAATATCCGGATACCATTCTGGTGACCGCAAGGAAACGTGAACCCTTTGCTATGCTATCGAATCCCAGTCACGATATATTGGTGGATAATGAAGGGGTTGTATTGTCATTTGGTGAATTATCCGATGTAAAACTTCCATCGATTAGTGGAATTCCTTTAAGAAGTAAAATAGCGTTGGGGCAATCCTTAAAGAGTAAGGAGCTGAATGTGGCCTTGTATATCCTTCGGTCTTTTCAAGGCAATGGAGATTTATCTCATTTTGAAATCGCCACAGTCAATGTTCATAATCTTTCCAAAATTGACTTTTATCTTTCCAATAATTTAAAGATCATTTATGATCAGGACAAAATTCTACAAAAGACCAAAAATTTAGGAATTTTGTTATCCCAAGGGAATCTAGATTTTTCCAAGATTCAATATATTGATTTGCGATTTAAGGAGCCTATATTAGGGAAGAAAGAGACTAAAAATTAAAATCAAATAAAGAAAATATGAGAGCGAATTTAAGAAAATTTATTATGCGGGATAAATTTATTTGCGGACTTGATATTGGCTCACATTCGATCAAGGCTAGTATCATCGATCCTAAGTTAAATCAACCACCTGATTTATTGGGGGTTTATGAATCTCCTACGCATGGTTTTAAGAGGTCCTCTGTGAGTGATTTGAATGAGTTAACGGAAAGCATTCACACGACCATTTCTGAATTGACCAAAAAGACAGGACTGAAATTGAAAGAAGTTCAATTGGGCGTGGGGGGACAATTGGTCGAACATCGGCGAGCCCAAGCGGTTATTCCTCTTCTTGATCGGGGGAATAAGGTCATCACGTTTTATGATATGAAGAAAGTAGAAATCCAAGCACGACTTTTAGGAGCAAAAATGGAGGAGGTCATTTTACACGTACTCCCGCAATGTTATAAGGTGGATGATGTGAATATTGCTCTGAACCCCATTGGCCTTTATGGTCGCAAGTTAGAGTTGGATACTTTCTTGGTTATCATCCCCAATACCGTTTTAAAAAATCTTATCAAAGCTGTCAATCAAGCCGGTTATGAGGTAGGAAATATTTTTTTTACAAGTTATGCTGCTTCTGAGGTGGCTTTAACGGAGCGAAAAAAGAGAGAGGGATGTGTTCTTATTGATATAGGCTCTGGGGTGACCGATATTTTAATTTTTTTAGATGGTCAATTAAAATATTTCGAGAAGATTCCGTTTTCCGGAGACCATGTGAGCCGGTCTTTATCCAACCGTCTTCACTTGCCATTTGCTTTGGCGGAAGAATTAAAGGAATCTTACGCCAACGTGTCGGGTCCTGATCAGCATAACCAGGAAGAGATCCTTATCAAAAGAGAAGATCACTATGTCCCTATCCGAAAGGATGAAATCAGTCAGGCCATTCAACCGGAAATTACCCAGCTTGTTGATTCTGTCAAAAATTCAATCTCGAAATCGAACTATTTTGAACACATCAATAAAGGGATGGTGATGATTGGAGGAGGAGCTCTGTTGCCTGGATTGCCCGAACGGATTGAACAAAGTGTCAATATTCCCATTGAGGTTGGAAAGATACAAATTCCTATGAAAGGGTTGCATAATGCCGCAAAATTCTGCTCTTGTGTAGGATTAGCCTATTTGGGTTTAGCGACATCTAAGGGGAGTTCTTCTCAGAATGACGGGAAATATAATTGGAGATCCAATTTGACGAATAAAATGAAGGAATTCTACCAAGAATATTTTTAAGAGACCAAGTGTCATCCTCTTATTGGACTTAATCAAAAACTAAAAATTCAATTTGATTATTAGGTTTTTGAGCATTTAAATAAACGGTCATCCCACCCTTTCTTAATCCATTCTTTTTAAGCAAAATTAATCAGTTAAATTTTAAAATTCTCATAGTCGCTTTTAGATTGGCCCTGACGACGTCTCAATAAATTAAAGCTAATTTCTCTTAAAATGATACGTAATCGATCAAGGCCGTTAAACATATAAAGCATCCAGAAGGAATTTAATAGGAGTAGGAAAATAATGATAAGCGTATTTGTAGTTTGTTGGGCAAGTAACTGTTCAGTCACCTCCTGATGGGAAATTTCCGAGGATAGATCGATGGCCCGCAAGGTATTATAGAAAAAAATAAAAAAAATAATGACCAAAACGAATTCAAAGAACATAATATAAAAATGGCGCATAAGCCACCGCGCACAGCGATTATCCCAGTATCGGACCTTAGCCATGAAGTCTTGAAAAGCCATTTTGCAAAGCTCCTTATGAAATCATCATAATTGATTTTGTTTTAGGCTGCAAATATTTTTAATTTTTTTTTAAACAAGCTTTACTTTTACGAATCAAAACAAAGACTTTGGATATTTACATTTAAACTTTCTGCCACAAATAATCTGATAGAAAATTGTTGTTATCTTAAAATAAACGATAGAAAGATCGCAGTTTTTTTTCTTGTTATTATTTTTCACCTTGTTTAGAATAGGCTATAACCTGTTTGTTTAATGGACATTTTTTTAAATTTAACCTATTAAAGTACAAAAAAATTAATGAAAAAGATTCGGCTGAGGGCCCATATTGTACTCATTTTTTTAATAGTCGTTTTGCCTTTTCCTGGTTGCAGTTGCCGTAAAAAGGAAGGGGTTCATTATACTTATTACAAAAACGGTCGAGTTGAAAGTGAATATACCTATAAAAATGGAGTCAAGGAAGGGAAATTTAAGCAATATGATGAAGATGGGGATTTAATCTCTGAAGGAATCATTCAGGAGGGAGGTGTTTTTGAGACAAGGTATCTATATGCTTTGGATGGGACCCTTAAAGCAAGCGTCAGTTATATCAATAATGTCCGCAACGGTGTTAATAAGGAATATTTTTCGAGTGGGGTTTTGAAAACCGAGAGAAACTATAAAGATGACAAATTGAATGGTCTAACCAAAGAATTTTCAATCAATGGAGTTTTGCAAGTGGAAAAGGAGTATAAGGATGATCAACTCAATGGTTTTGTCCGAGAATATGAAAACGGTGAACTGCATTTCGAGAAGAGCTATCGTAATGAAAAGCTCAATGGGATATCAAAAGAATACGGATCTAATGGGAAAATGAAGTTAGAAATGACCTTCCAAGACGATGTTCTCCATGGTACTGCCAAAGAGTATGACAGTGAGGGGAAACTCCTTTTCGAATATCAATATGTCAAAGGAGAAATGGTCTCCACAAAGGAGTTTTATGCGAGTGGATCCATCATGCGGGAGACGGTCATGAAAAGCGGAAAGATCGTTGCCATTAAAGAATTTTATGATCGCGGGGCCCTGATGCGAGAAAAGAAAGTGTTAGATGGACAACCTATTCAAGTCACAGAATATTATGAAAATGGATCCATTCTGTACAACAATTTTTACAAAAACGGTATTTTGATCTCCTCAGAACAATATGATGTGGATGGTAATCTCATCAATGTGCAAAATTTTTAATTGATCTTCCAAATCATTTTTCAGAATAATTCTATGAAAGAAGTGATTCTCACAGCATTTCTCATTTTATGTTTGGGTTACCTTGTCCGAGCAGATGACAAGGACCCTTTTTATCCTAAACGAAAGAAAATGGTTGAAGAACAGATCCAGATGCGAGGGATAAAAGACAAAGCGGTTCTGGAAGCCATGTTAAAGGTCAAACGGCACTTATTCGTTCCCAAGGAAGACTGGGCTTATGCTTATGAAGATTACCCTCTTTCCATTGGATATGGTCAAACCATCTCTCAGCCATATATTGTAGGATATATGACGGAAATTCTAAAACTTAAAGAAGAAGAAAGGGTCCTGGAAATTGGAACGGGTTCGGGTTATCAGGCTGCGATATTAGCCGAGATTGTTAAGGAGGTTTATACAGTCGAAATCATTAAGGAATTGGCAGAAGGGGCTCAGCAGAAATTAAAGGAGCTTGGTTATAAAAATATTCATGTTAAACATGGTGATGGATTTGAAGGTTGGGATGAATATGCTCCCTTTGATGCAATGATCGTGACTGCTGCCCCGAATGAAATACCACAGAAATTGGTTGAACAATTGAAAGAGGGAGGACGGATGGTCATCCCGGTTGGATCTTTCTTTCAAGATTTGTATTTGATTATAAAAACAAAAGAGGGAATTGAAAAGAAGAAGATGTTGCCGGTTCGTTTTGTTCCCATGATTAAAGATTAGCTTTCTTATGAACAAAACCGATCCTCGTGAAAAACATATAATTCCTGACTGGTTAAAAGAATGTTATTTAGTATTATTAACTCCTAGCATTCAGTTTCTGACATCTCGGAAGATTCATCCCAATTTTATAACGACCCTTTCTTGTTTCTTGAGTGGCGTAAGTGGTTTGACGATGGCCAGCGGGAATTTGCGCTGGGCGGGTGGATTGATTTTAGTTTCTGGGACTTTGGATATCTTAGATGGGGCCGTTGCGCGTTTGGCAAAACGGGTTACTTCGTTTGGAGCTTTTTATGACTCTACTTTAGATCGTTATGCAGAGCTAGCGATCTATTTTGGAATTTTGTTTTATTTCCTTAATCAAAAAGGGGGCTTCCATCATTTCCTGATTGTTTGGGTATGCTTAGCCATGGGTGGATCTTTTATGGCGAGTTATATTCGCGCTCGGGCTGAGGGGCTAGGTCTAGAATGTAAAGTGGGATTTATGCAACGTCCGGAAAGAATTGTCCTTCTTGGTTTTGGTGCGCTATTTCATGAAAACATTTTGATAGGAAGCATTATCTTAATTGCAGTTTTTTCTAATCTGACGGCCATCCAGCGGATTATACATGTGTGGAAGTTGACCAGGAGATCATAGTTAAAAATATTGGCATTAAACTTAATGTTTTGTTTCAGCATTCCCATAAACAATTCAACCGAATCGGAATGAAAAACAGGTTCCTTTTTAATATTTTTTTATTTTTCATGATGATGGGTTGGCAGTCTTTATTAAGTCACGCAGAAAATATCATGTCAGTTCAAGAAGCTTATGAGGCTATTCCCCACCGAAGGACAATTTTTGATGCAAGTTACACAAAGATGTCTAAAGAAGAAGAAACCTATCTTGTACAATTATTTCAGTTAGTTGATATGGCGATTGTAGAAAGGGTTAGGATATTATTATTGCTTAACGCCCCTCAGGAAGTGGAGAAGGGTATAGATCATTACGATGAAATTTTCATAAACTTTAATTCGCTTCAGGTCCCCGAATCATTACAAGAAGTTCATCAATTAATCCTTACCGCTATAAAGGAACAACGAGAGTTTTTGGAAGAATGGTTACAATCTGATAATTTTTCAAGCTCCAAGGTCGCATCTCATCCGCTTGTTAAAAGTTCAAGTCAAAGACTGCATCAGGCCTATGCCCTGTTGTTGTCATTATACCCAAACGAAGATCAGCATAATAAAGATGCCTTTTTTGATTATCTATGTGCTTTAGATTTTATTTAAGCTTGTCAACGAATTTCCACAATTGGATTTATAAAGTCTTGAATTATGGAAACTCAAAATCCAAGCCATATTCCACTTAAGGGTCGAGGAGTAGCGTTTAATCCTGTCAATCGCTTTGAAAATATTTTTTATCTTCGTGATCCTGGGTGGAATCATAAGGATGATCCTTCACCGAAAACCCAATTTCTCAAAGATTCCTCGCAATCGATCATTACCTATAACGACAGCCCTGACTTGCCTTTTGCGGCAAGTATTAATCCTTATCGAGGGTGTGAACATGGTTGTATTTATTGTTATGCCCGTCCCACCCATGAATACCTCGGGTTTTCTGCGGGCTTGGATTTTGAGACGAAGATTTTAGCGAAATTGGACGCCCCTCAACTTTTAAAGAAGGAATTAACCTCCGCAAACTGGCGGCCCCAGATTCTCACGTTGAGTGGCGTTACGGATCCTTATCAGCCGATTGAACGACGTCTTATGATCACTCGTCACTGTTTGGAGGTTTTGGCCGAATCTCGAAATCCTGTTTCCATCATCACGAAAAATAAATTAGTCACACGAGATATCGATCTGTTAAAGATTTTGTATCAATACCAGGCGATCTGTGTTTATATCTCAGTCACAACTCTTGATGCAGATCTCCAACATAGGATGGAGCCAAGGACTTCCCATCCCCAAGACCGTTTAGAAACCATCCGAAGGTTACATGAAGAAGGAATTCCTGTTGGAATTTTGATAGCCCCGGTGATTCCAGGGTTAACCGATCACGAGATTCCCGGAATCATAAAAGAATGTGTTCAAGTGGGAGCACAATTTGCCGGTTATGTTGTTTTAAGGCTGCCTCATTCCGTGAAATCCCTTTTTGAGATTTGGTTAGAACAACATTTTCCTGATAAAAAGGAAAAGGTGTTAAATAGAATTCGTTCTCTTAGAGGAGGTAAGCTCAATGACCCACGGTTTCAATATCGCCTTTGCGGGGAAGGGATTTTCGCTAAACAGATTGAAGACTTATTCAAAATTTCTTGCCGAAGAGAGGGGATTCTCAATTGTGGCCCACGGCTTTCCACGACCTCATTTCTTCGTCCTCAATCGGCCCAGTTGACCTTATTTGATGATAAAAAATTCAAGGGGGAAGGAACATGAGAAGGAAATTTCAAGAAAAACAGATTTTTTGCTTTGCCTTAGTGATAACGTTTTTGGGATCAAGTTGTACGTTTTTAATGGTGACAAAGAAAGGCCGTATCATCGGGCCCCATGATATATCTTCCCAAGTCGAATGGACGAAAGAAGAATTAGAAAAGGAGGTGGCCTTAAGGAACTTAAGGGATACGCAGGAAGCCAGTTTTTATTTGATTCGATTGAGTGCCTCAGAAAGGCCGCATACACACGATTTCCATGATCTCGTTGTTTTTGTCTTAGAAGGAGAGGGATTAGTTCATTTGACGGATAAGACATTCAAGGTTAAACCCGGTGATGTGATTGAAATTCCAAGGGGGGTTGTTCATTGGGCCGAGATCATTGATAATAAACCCTGTGTTGTGTATGCCATTTTTACTCCGCCTTTAGAAGGACCTGATCAGCGATAGGTTGATGACAAAAAATGAAGTGGCTTATCTTGGCATTTTTAACCCCTTTTTTTACTTCCCTGCAAGATGTCATCAATAAAAAAATCGCTCAAAAAATTGACGTTAGTGTTGTCGCGTGGGGATGGACATTTTTTTCTCTTCCAATTTTACTCATTTTCCTAATTTGGGAAGGAATCCCTTCTTTGGGCCCTTTATTTTGGCCGGCTGTTTTTATTTCTGGTTTCCTTTTGACTATTGCTACCCTTCTTTACATAAAGGCTATTAAGGTTTCGGATCTCTCTCTGGCAGTTCCTATGCTGGCTTTCACTCCCTTGTTTCTTTTAATCACATCCTTCTTAATCTTGGGGGAAGTTCCAAAGCCTTTGGGATTCATTGGTGTGATCTTGATTGTCGTAGGGTCATATGTGATCAATTTTAAACATAAGAAAGAAGGATACGGGGAGCCGTTTAAGAATTTTCTCAAGGAAAAAGGTCTCCCGCGTATATGTTGATCGTGGCTGCGATATACAGTATTGGGGCGAATATGGATAAATTGGGAATGGAAAATTCCTCTTATGTCTTTTGGCCGGTTGTCATTAATATTTTCTTAACAATTTCGCTTTGGCCACTTATGGTATTAAGGGCATCGGGGATTTTAAGACAAATCAAAAATCATCTGGGTTCCTTGTTGCTGGTGGGTCTATGTTCCGCCTTCGCTACTCTTTGGCAGATGATAGCCATTAAGGTGACCTTGGTATCTTATGTTATTGCCATTAAAAGAATGAGTGTTTTGATATCCTCGTTATTTGGCTTTCTTGTGTTTCAAGAGGCGGGTTTTAAAGAAAGAAGCCTGGGGGCCTTGCTGATGATTTTAGGTGTCTTTCTTATATCCTTCTCCTAAAATGTAACTTCCTTTGCTCTCCTTAATTCCTTTTCTATAACCCTTTAAAAGATTTTTGAAAGCGCTTTCCTAGATCCCGGGATATCCTATTGAATTGAAGAGAAAATGTTTTATACTTGCAGAAGAACTAAAAAACAATATGAAAAAAATTACAAAGATTTTATCGTGGTTGATTCTTTTGCTCTTACTAGCAACCCGTCCCGTTTTCGCAAAGGGTCACATCAGTGACGGTTTGTACTGGTTATATGATGATTGCAAGAATTTGAAGGCATTGGAGAGTTATAAGACATTGAAACGGGACGGGTTTTCTATTGTCTATTTTGAAAATGGAAATATGAAGGAACAGTTTGGTTATCAAAATGGAATTCTTGAAGGAACAGCCCGAGAATATTTTGAAGATGGGAAATTATTCTTAAAGCGTCAATTTAAAAATGGGCAATTGCAGGGATCTTCCCAACGATATCACAAGAATGGTAAGCTCTGGGTAGATCTAAAATTCAAGGATAATCAGTTGGAGGGGCTTGCTTTAATTTTTACCAATCGGGGATTTTTAGATAAAGTTATTACTTATCAAAAAGGAAAAATCGTCAATATCAAGGATATTGACCAGGAAGGTCATATCATTTACGAAAAAAAGTTTGATTAATATCCAATATCCTAGTCCATTTTCTACGAAAGGGGAGCCTTATGTTTGGGAGGCCCCCTATTTTTATTTCTTAATTCCTAAAATTATGTGTTAGAATGACCCAGAGAAAGGTTAGTCAAAGTGGAATCCTTTTTATGAGTAAAAATAAAAGAGGAATCTCTATCGTTGTGATCTCTGGTAGCATCCGACCCGGCAATTTTACAAATAAGGCCTTAGGTATTGTCATCGATGAAATCAAAAGGCATGAGGATATTAAACTGGAAGTCATTGATCCAGTGAATTTCAAGTTACCTCTTCCCGGAGAAAAAGAAAATGCCTCAACCAAAAGGCTGAAAGAACTTGTTTCTGAGGCAACAGGGATCATTATGGCCACTCCGGAATATCATGGCAGTTTTAGCAGTGTCATCAAATTGATTGTAGAAAATTTAGGCTATCCTTCGGTGTTGGCCGGGAAACCCATTTCGCTCTTAGGGGTCGCCTCCGGGGAGATCGGTGCCATCAAGGCCATAGAACATTTAAGCAGCGTCTTAAGTCATATTGGCGGCATAGTTTTGCCAGGACCGGTTTCGATTGCCTTGGTTCATACGGTTTTTGATAAAGAAGGAAGATGCCTCAAGGAGTCTATGGAAAAGAGACTGCACGGTTTAGCCAATAACCATATCAAATATATCCGAAATCATAGCTGCCCCAAAATGGCCTTGGAAGAATTGGTCCGCGGGAAATAAACTTCTTAAATTCCATCCCGAAACTTAACCCTCCTTATTGATCTCTATATTTGAGCTTATTGATCGAGCATTTAATTTCTTAAAAAGACAATGAGAATACTTTTTGATTGTGATATAAATAACATCATGGGATTTTACAATTTAATGAGTTTTCTGGGAATCTTTATTCTCCTCACCTTGGCGTGGGTTATTTCGGTCAACAGACGGCAGATCAATTGGTTGGTCGTGATTTGGGGGGTGGGGCTGATGATGCTTTTTTCCCTTTTTCTTTTTGTGTTTCCAGCGGGGATCAAAATTTTTCTTTTGATCAATGATGTGGTTATCAAAGTGATGGATTCTTCCTTGGCGGGAGCTCAATTTGTATTTGGGCGGCTTTCCTTGCCTCCCGGAAAGTTCACCGAGAATGGGGAAGGATCTTTGGGATTTATTCTAGCCTTTCAGGCCTTCCCTACGATTATTTATTTTTCTGCCTTGATGTCAATTCTCTACTTCTATGATATCTTGCCTAAAGTCATCCGCTTTTTTGCCTTTTTATTTACTCGTTTGATGAAAATTTCTGGGGCCGAGGCCTTGTGCGCAGCGAGCAATATCTTTGTCGGGGTAGAGTCGACTTTGACTGTTAAACCTTATCTTAAAGAAATGACCCGCTCGGAACTATGTACGGTCTTAACAACCGGGATGGCAACGGTGGCTTCCAGCGTTCTGGCGGTCTATGTTTTTATCTTGCAGGATCAGTTCCCAACAATCGCCGGACATCTTGTATCGGCCTCCTTTTTATCGGCTCCGGCGGCGGTGGTGATGGCCAAAATGCTCCTTCCGGAGACTGAACAGCCAAAGACTCTGGGAGAGCACGTGGTTCCTTATTTAGAGAAAGAAGAAAATCTATTTGAGGCCATTATCAACGGCGCTTCTACCGGAGTGAAATTAATCGTTGGTATTGTCGCTCTTTTGGTTGCCGTTTTGGGTTTGGTGGCTTTGGTGGATATGATCTTGGTGGCTGCAGGAACAAAGGTGAATGCACTGTTAAGTATTCATTTTGATTGGTCTTTGAAAGGACTTCTGGGGTATCTTTTTTATCCTTTGACCCTGATTTTAGGAATCCCTCCTTCTGATGCTAGGATATTGGCAGGGATCATTGGGGAAAGACTTGTGGTTACGGAATTAACTTCTTATCAAGATTTGGCGCGGGTGATGTCCCAAGGTCTTCTAAAAGATCCACGGTCAGCCGTCATCACAACCTATGCGCTATGCGGATTTGCCCATGTGGCCTCAATGGCTATTTTCGTGGGTGGGGTTTCGGCCATTGCACCCAGCAAAACAAAAGTTCTCTCCCAGGTAGCCTTGCGGTCATTAGTGGCGGCAACCTTGGCGTGTTTATTAACCGGATGTGTTGTGGGAACATTCTTTGTGAGGGGATCGGTTTTGTTAGGGTATTGAAAGAGATGGGGAATAAATTGGAGGTTGAGTTTGTTTTGTGGAGTTCATAAACAAAGAATAGCCATTGGCCCTTGTCATAAATGTGGCATCGGAGTTTGCGATGAATGTCAGGTTGGTATCAAGGGTGAGACGTATTGTAAGGCATGTGCTGCAACAATGCCAGTTGTCATGTTACCTCATCAGAAAAGAAATCCTCTGATGGCTTTAGGCTTATCCTTTTTTTTCCCTGGACTCGGTCAAATATATAATGGACAAGTAGCTAAGGGCATATTCATCTTTTTTACCTGTTTCTTAATCCTTCCTTGGATTTTTGGAATTTTTGATGCCTTTTTTACCGCTATCAAAATCAATCGAGGTGAAATTGTTACTTATCCTTCTGTTGTCTTACTCTCGGGATGTCTTTTGGTGATCTCTCTTTGTATTTTCGGACCGATTATTATTATGAAAGTTTTTAAAAGTCAGATTCAAATTTATTCTGATCAAGTCAAAATGACCAAAGTTAAAAATACTTTGATGTTGGTGGCTGATGCTGCTGAAATCTACCGGAAGGATAAGGGAGCATACCCGGAGACTTTTTCTGATTTATATTTTGCTCAACCTCCCTATTTAAATGATCTCTACTGTGAAGTATCAACAGGGGGATATCAGTATCATTGTCTTTTTTCGAAGGAGGGGTACACCATTACGGCCGTTCCAGAAACGAAGACAAATAATGGTCTTATGACATTTATAATAACGACCGGGGGAATTTTGAATTCAGATCCATAATTCGATTGTTTTTTTAGGAAAATGATGTTATACTCACACCAGCTTAGATTTTTCCCCTAATATCAGGGAAGGGATTAATCCAATGAATAAAATGAATAAGATTTATTTTGTGATTTTTTTATTTGTGAGTATTGGTTTCATGAATCCAACACCGGCACAGGCCAAGTCGGAACGTCGCTATAAGCTGGATGAGATCTCCCGGAAAGTGCAAGAGATGTCTCGGCAGATCCGAGACAAGGCCTTGAATCTAAAAATTTCTATCATCAATGCTGAACAAAGTGCTCAACGTTTCCGGGAAAATTTAAAAATACAAATGCAGAACACTCAGTTGAATCAAGAGAGGTTACGTCGGCAAATGGATCAATCCCGTTCCACTAACCAAACCTCTCAAGATATCAGACGACAAATCGAACGTATCCGGGATGCCCAACAGAGAATTCAAGATCTGATCCGTAATCAAAGAATCCGAACGAGATAAGATTCTAAGAGGGCCCGGTGCATTTAAGGACAACTTTTTAAAAAGTTGTCCTTATTTTTTTTAAAAAAATTCAAGTAATTTTAGCTTTCCTTTTATTCTATGTTATTATGCTGATATGTTGAAGGCCTGTTTGCTTTATTTAATCACCTTTTTATCGTCTTTTTTATTATTTCAAATTGAACTGATCATTGCCAAAGTCTTATTGCCAACCTATGGGGGGAGTTACTTGGTCTGGGGGGGCTGTATTGTTTTTTTTCAGGCCACACTTTTATTGGGGTATGTGTATTCTCATCTCGTTATCAAAAAATTTGGAATTCACCGTTATCGGTTATACCACATCCTGTTATCTTTAGTTCCTCTTTTGTTTTTCCCTGGCCGCCCCCTGATGATTCATAAAGGTCAATATTCTATTCCTTTGGTGATAGATGTTTTTGGGCAGTTAGTTTTTTCTATCGGACCAGTGTTTTTTATCTTGTCCACGATCAGTTTGGTCTACCAGAGCTGGTTAGCTCAGTCAACCCTTCCGCAGAAGACCAATCCGTACTTTTTGTTTGCAACCTCCAATCTAGGATCATTTGCTGCCCTTTTAACCTACCCATTTCTCTTCGAAGTATTTTTGGATCTGCCCGCTCAAATTCAAATTTGGGGATTACTGTATGGGGTGTTCTTTGGTTTGCAGATTTTGGCTTACCCTTTGATCCCCACAAAGCCTAAGGAAGAGAGAGAACAGACAAAAGAGACCTCGTTTCGTAGCAAAGAATTTTGGTATTGGTTTTTGTTAGGGGCCGCTGCCACAGTGATGTTCCTCTCTGTCACCCATGTCATTACCTTAGAAATTGCACCCCTTCCTTTGTTATGGGTATTGCCTTTATCGATTTATCTTTTGTCTTTCGTTTTGAATTACAAAAAGAATCCTTGGTGCCCACCCTGGATTGTTGAACGATATGATATGACCTTTGCCTTGAGCATCATTTTGTTTTTTATCACTCATAAACGAATTCTGCCTGTTATGATTTCTTTAATTTGTTATTGTATTTTGTTATTCTCTATCTGCATGTTCTGTCAGTATCATTTGTATCAGACTAAACCCAAACGCATGGAAGATCTGACTTGGTATTATGTGATCATTTCCACAGGGAGTTTTTTGGGAGGCGTTTTGGTTACTTGGGTTATGCCTTTGGTCTCGACAATGTTAATTGAATTTCTCGTAGGTCTTTTTATCATTTCGGTTGTTTTGGTTGTTGGTAAACCATTAACGGTTTTGGGTTTTTCGAATATACGATTAACGATATATATCGTGGTCCTATTAATGCTTTGGCCATTAGTATTTAAGGAATATAACTTCTTTGGCTTATTAGGATTAGTTTTAATATTTAGTTATATCTTTTCCCAATTTAAATTGAAACCCTTTGTACTTAGTTTTATGATTTTGGCTATTGTCATCTTATGCCAACCCTTGCAATTGCTTTGGGCTCAGATCCCCATCGTTCATCAACAGCGCAATTACTATGGCCTTTATACGATTACTGAGAGTTCTTCGGTTCGATATTTTGTCAGCGGAACAACAAATCAAGGGGGACAATTCCTTGATGAGAAAAGGCATAATCACCCGATTGCCTATTACCATCCTAAGTCCGTTATTGGGCAGTTTATGACATCGGATCAATTCCAGTTTAAAAATATTGGAATGATAGGATTGGGACCCGGCGCCCTAGCCGCCTATGCGAAGGATTATCAATCCATCGAATTTTTTGAACTGGATCCCGATGTCTTTAAGTTGGCCAACAAATATTTTACCTATTTAAGGAATTCTGAAGCCAAGATTCACATCACTTATGGAGATGCAAGAATCAATCTGGATAAAATCCCTCCCAAAAGTTTTGATCTCTTGATTGTTGATGCTTTTAACGGAGACTCAATCCCAATCCATCTCTTGACTGTTCAGGCCTTGAAAAAGTATAAAGAGTATATCCAGGATAAAGGGATCATTTTGTTCCATTCCAGTAATCGGCATCTCGATTTGTTACCGGTGTTTAAAAGCAATGCGAAAGTCGTGGGGGCTTACTGCAGTGGCAATGCCAATGGTTTCGCTGAAGATTTTCTTTTTTTCTCAGAATGGGTTGCCTACACATGGGATAAGGAAGTGCATGACAAATTTCTTCAACAATTGAAATGGTATAATCTTGAAAACATTCAAGCGATTAAATGGATCCGACCTTGGAGCGATGAATACTCAAATATTCTGAGCATTGTCAAACTTCATTATGTGGTTGATAGTATAAAGAATTTTATGCCATTTTATTGGTAAAAAGATAAAACGAATGCAGAATTAGAAATGGGGAACATAGAAGTCGTTTTAGGGGATATCACAAAGCTAAACATCGATGGTATTGTCAATGCTGCCAATACCACTCTTCAGGGAGGAGGAGGAGTCGATGGGGCCATTCACCGGGCCGCGGGACCACAATTGTTAGAAGAATGTCGCAAATTGGGAGGATGTGAAACGGGTGGGGCGAAAATAACCCCAGGGTATCGGTTGCCGGCAAAATTTATCATCCACACCGTAGGCCCGGTTTGGAAGGGAGGACAAAGCAAAGAATCAGAACTGCTTAAAAGTTGCTATCAAAGATGCCTCAAAATAGCTTCCGACCAAGGGCTTAAATCCATTGCTTTTCCTTGCATCAGTACGGGTGCCTATCGATTTCCGCATGACCTCGCTGCCCGGATTGCCGTGAAAACCGTTTTAGAATATCTTAAATCACATTCGGATTTCGAAAAAGTCATCTTTGTTTGTTTTAGTCAAGATGATTACACAATTTACCGATCTCTACTTCCGATGTGATTTTTCTCATTGTTTTGCGGCCTCAAAATGAACATCAATGGTGACCTGATCTCCAACAACATAACCTCCTTGATCCATCTGTTTGTTCCAAGAAACGCCAAAATCTTGTCGGTTGAGGGTGAATTGGCCGGAAACCCCAATGACCGTTGATCCAAAGGGACTCACGACCGGTCCGGAGATCACCGTTGGAACCGTAATTTCTTTGGTCACCCCTCGGATCGTCAGATCTCCCTTAACAAGGAATTGGGCACCTTCTTTTTTTACCCCTTTACTCTTAAAGGTAATGGTAGGATGATTCTCAACATCTAAAAAATCTGAGGTCCTTAAATGATCGTCTCTCTGTTTAACACGAGTGTCTATACTTGCGGCCTGAATGACAATATCAAATTCCGTTGCTTCAGGATTTTTGGAATCGAACCTGATAGTGGCCTGGTAATTCGTAAATTCTCCCTTTGTGGTACTCACAACCAGATGCTGAACGGCAAAACCAATGGAAGAATGCGTAGGATCCATCTGGAAAGTATCTGCGGCAAAAGCAAGAGAGCTGAGAATCAAACAGAAGACCCCCGATGATAAAATGTTTTTAACGCCTAGCTCAATTTTTTTCATACGAACCCCCCTTTGTGCTGGACTAGTTCTGTCAAAAGTTTTTACTCTTAATCTCTTTATCGTTTGAATTATTAACAAG
>CAYJXI010000013.1:0-48013 GCA_964374105.1 uncultured Planctomycetales bacterium | reverse complement strand
TGGATATATTATAGTGCCTCAGATTCATTTCCTTAACAAAAATTATCAATTTCTTTTGCATAATTTCAAACGGATGTTAAGATACACCTAAATTTTAGAGAAATTCAAATGAGGGAAAATGGAATCTCTCCTTTTTATTATCGATTTTTTTGTTCATTTGGATCACCACATCAACGAGATATTAAAAGATTATGGAACGTGGACATATTTGATCGTTTTTATTATTATTTTCTGTGAGACAGGATTAGTTGTCACACCCTTTCTTCCTGGAGATTCTTTACTTTTTGTTTTAGGGGCGCTCGCTAGCAGTGGCCCTCTTCAAATAAAATGGTTACTTATCATCCTCATTTCCGCGGCTATCTTAGGAGATACCGTTAATTATTGGATGGGGCATCTTCTGGCCCCCAGGGTCTTTCATAAGGAAAACATCAAATTCCTTAATGAAGAGTATCTGCTTCGAACTAAAAAATTTTTTGAGAAATATGGTGGTAAAACCATTATCATCGCCCGATTCGTTCCCATTATCCGCACCTTCGCTCCCTTCTTAGCCGGTGTTGGCAACATGACATATGGACGGTTTTTGCTTTATAATGTCACCGGTGGAATCTTATGGGTCTCTGTATTTGTGTTAGGAGGTTACTTTTTTGGTAATCTCCCTATTGTCAAACGGAATTTCACCTTGGTCGTTTTTGCTATCATTGTTATCTCTATAATTCCTGCGATCAACGAATACCTACAACATAAAAGCGCTACAAAGAAATAATCTTTATTTTAAAATATGACCTTCATCTTACTTATTTTAGGACTGCTTTTGCTTGCCTTGGGAGCGGAATTATTGGTCCGCGGGAGTGCGAAACTGACGGCCCTGATAAAAATTTCTCCATTAGCCATAGGTTTAACAATTGTGGCTTATGGAACAAGTACTCCTGAACTCATGGTGAGTGTCAAGGCCGCCTTACAAAATCAAGCGGGCTTTCTATCGGCAACATCGTGGGAAGCAATATTTTTAATGTCTTATTTATCCTCGGCATCTGTGCCATCATTTCCCCGCTGGTTGTAACTCGAAAACTGGTTTAAGTTGACGTTCCCATCATGATCGGGGTTTCTATTCTCCTTTTCTTACTCTCCCTGGATGGTTATCTCAGCCGCTTTGAGGGGATCTTATTTATCCTGATAATTATCCTTTATACAAAGTTCGCTATTCATTTAAGTCAAGATGAAATTCATATTTACAAAGAAAAGTTAGAGAAAGACTACGGGAAAGATTTTGTTGTAACCAGTAAAAGTGTTTTTTTTATCAAAAATATCATTCTTATTTTGGGAGGCCTTCTCCTACTAGTTTTAGGTGCCCAATGGTTGGTAGAAAGCGTTATTCAAATCGCAAGACTTTTAGAAGTAAGTGAATTAGTTATCGGGTTAACCTTGGTAGCAGCAGGAACTTCTTTGCCAGAGCTGGCTACCTCGATTGTGGCAACCTTCAAAGGCGAGCGTGATATTGCCATTGGCAATGTGGTGGGGAGCAATATTTACAATATCTTGGCCATCTTAGGAGTAGCGAGTATTCTCCCACCTTCAGGGATTCCTGTGTCAAACACCCTGATCCATTTTGATATTCCCGTCATGATTGCGGTGAGTGCGGCCTGTCTGCCTATTTTTTTACAGGGAATTTAATTGCGCGTTGGGAAGGAGCCCTCTTTTTAGCGTATTATTTATTTTATATTCTGTTTTTGTATTTTAATTCTACACGCCACCTTGCCCTTCCTATTTTTAACACCTTGATGATGACATTTATTATTCCTTTAACCCTTGTGACTTTAATAACAATTACCCTAAGAACTTTTAAGCGGGAATAAAATGAAGGAAAGTGGAACTTGACAGTTACTTATTCACTAGACTCACGATCGCCTCACCTAATTTCTTTCGCCGCAATTTCCGGGCAGTCACTTGCAACCCCCGAACTTCTACGATCTCCCCTCCTTTGAGGGGACCTTTAATCCTTCTAGCAAACCAATCCGCCAATTTGAGGTGTTCGGCTCCGGGTGTTTCCATAAGCCAATTGAGACCTGTTGATTGGACCACAACATTGAGAGGAACACCTCCTCCCATAATCCATCCTCCAACGTAAGGATGAACATAGGTGGGAAGCCGGTCATACTCATCTTCAATCTCTCCAACCAATTCCTCAATGATATCCTCCAAGGTAATCATTCCCACAATACGCTGATCATTAGCTATGACCATAGCAATATGCAGTTTTTCCTGCATCATCTGCTCCAGAATCTGGGAAATAGGGGTATGTTCATTAACCGTCTTTATGGGCCTTACAATCCCGCGGATATTAGGTTCATGGGGGTTCAATTTTAACGCCATCATGATATCCTTAAAATTCAGATACCCTTGAATTGTCTGCAGATCTCCTTGTTTTCCACAGACGGGGAAACGCGTGTGCATATCCAGATGCGCCCGGGTTAAAGCTTCCTGCAAAGAGACATCGATAGGAATCATGGAAATATCCTCCACCGATAACATGATTTCCCTAACTGGCCTTATGGAAAGTTGAGCGGCAGATAATACGATTTTCTCTTCTCTCATTCCAATTAGTCTTGAGGCCCTGGCGAGTGAGACCGCTGCAGTCAATTCATGTAGGCCCGGTTGATCTTCAAACGAACTGAACCAGAATTTTTTATTCGTTGCCTGAACAACCCATTTAACAATTTTCTCTAAGACCATTATCACCGGAAAAGCGATCTGTGACAGGACTTTCATGATAGGAGAAAGTTTTAAGCAAACTCCCACTTTGTTATTTAAAGCATAAGTCTTAGGAACTAGTTCTGCAAAGATGATAATAAAGCAACTTAAAGGAATGATCAGAAAGATGAGAGCAAGGATATCAGATAAGGTTTCAGAAATATGCAGGGTTTGCATGAGGTAAGGGGAAAGATTTTCTGCGACACCCGCGCCGCCCGTTGCCGCCGCGACCGCCCCCATCAACGTAATCCCGACTTGAACCACCGCCAAACTTGCTTCCATACGTTCCTTCATAAAGACCGCTTCAGCTGCCCCTTTTCTCTTCTGATGCATTAAAGCGATTAATTTGGCCCGCGTTATAGAAGCCAACGCCATTTCATAGGCGGCAAAAAAGGCATTGAAGATCAACATCAGGATAATGACAAGTAATTCGTAGCCAAAGGACATAAAATGAATCTATTGGGAATTTAAGTAAGCCTTAATTATAGCGTTATTTCGAAAAAACAAAAATAACTGTCGTTATTCTAACCGAATCAAGGCATTAAGACAAGAAAAAGTATTTTGTGTTTGACTTTAAATATTGTTTTGCTATTCTTAAGATACTATAAATTCAATTTTCCTTCTCCCTAGAACTAACCTTATAAGTTTAAGGAGTTGTCGCGTATGTTTATTGGAATTCCGAAGGAAACCCACCCCGGGGAAAAACGCGTTCCCATCGTTCCCCTCACTGTTGACAAATTTATCAAATCAGGTGCGCAGGTCATCATAGAATCAGGTTTAGGTTTGACAATCGATATCAAAGATGAAGAGTATCGTAAAGCCGGTGCGACCATTCAGCCTGAGAAACGAGACCTTCTCAATTCCAGTGATTTGATCCTTCGACTAAGAAAGCCTAATATCGATGAAGTCGGCCTGCTCAAAAAAGAGGCCATTCATATCAGTTTCTTAGATCCCTTTAATGAGAAGGTTTTGGTGGAAGAGTTTGCGAAAAATCAAATCAGCACGATCAGTATGGAAATGATTCCCCGCACAACAAAAGCCCAAAAAATGGATGCCTTGAGTTCGCAAGCTAATTTGGCTGGGTATGTCAGTGTTATCCTTGCGGCAGAACGTTTAAACAAAATTTTTCCTATGCTTATTACACCGGCGGGAACGATAACCCCCACTCGCGTCTTTATTATTGGGGCTGGGGTCGCAGGGCTTCAGGCGATCGCCACGGCAAAACGATTAGGGGCTAGAGTAGAAGCCTTCGATACCCGGCCTGTTGTTGAGGAACAGGTTTTGTCCTTGGGGGCTAAATTTGTCAAAATTGATTTGGGTGAAACCGGCCAGACCAAAGATGGATATGCCAAAACCTTAACCCCTGAACAATTGGAAAAACAACGTCAAGGGATGGCCAAAGTTTGTTCTCAAAGCGATGTGGTTATCACGACAGCCCAGCTGTTTGGGAAAAAGGCTCCTCTTGTTATTACCAAAGACATGGTTGCCCAGATGAAACCGGGAGGTGTTATCGTGGATATGGCCGTTGAAACGGGTGGGAATGTCGAAGGTTCTCAATTAAATCAAGAAGTGCTCATTAATGGAGTAAGAATCATTGGACTTGGCAATCTACCTGGGCATGTTGCTTTTCATGCCAGCCAAATGTATTCCGCAAACCTTTATAATCTGGTAGAAGAATTTTGGGATAAACAGTCCAAAACCTTTAAACTTAACCTAGATGACGAAATCATTAAAGGTTGCCTCATTACCCATCAAGGGAAAATCGTAAATGAACAGGTTAAATAAAAGCAATCAGCTATCAGACAGGAATTTTTCTGATAGCTAAGAGCTGATGAGTGATAGCTCAGATAGGAGTTAGTTATATGGAAATCCATTTGGATGCAACGACATTGATTAATTTGATCTTTTTATTTGCCATAGCCATTTTTTTGGGAGTAGAATTGATTTCCAAGGTTCCTTCCATGCTTCATACTCCGCTTATGTCTGGTTCTAACGCGATCTCGGGAATAACAGTCGTGGGAGCAATCTTGTCTACCGGTTTAACACCGGGAAGTACATTCTGTACGGTTTTGGGGATTTTTGCGATGAGTCTCGCCACCATTAACGTTGTGGGGGGATATGTCGTGACCGATCGAATGCTTAAAATGTTTAAGACCAAATCCCCTGCTGGTCAAACTTCCCAAAAAGATAAAAAATCAGGAGTTTAGAAATGAACATCAATGTTGTCATCAATATACTTTACATTATTGCCTCCATTCTGTTTATCTTAGGGTTAAAACGGATGAGTAAACCCAACACCGCCAGAAATGCTAACCTCATGTCATCGGTGGGGATGCTTTTGGCTATTGTAACAACTCTTTTGACTCAAGGGATGGAGTATCAATGGATTTTCATTGGTTTTATTATTGGGACCCTCCTTGGCCTTTTAATGGCCTTAAAGGTTGCTATGACCGCTATGCCTCAAATGGTAGCTTTACTAAACGGCTCAGGAGGATTAGCAAGTTTCCTGGTGGGATGGTCTTCTTATCACTATCATCCCAATGCCTCCATGTTAACAACGGTCAGCACCTACTTAGCGATCTTGATCGGAGGAGTTACTTTTACAGGGAGTGTCATGGCTTGGGCTAAGCTGGAAGAAAAAATCACTGGGAAACCCATTCTCTTTTCGGGTCAACAAATTGTGAATTCCCTTATTTTATTAGCCTTAGTTATTGGAGGAGTTGTCTTTTGTATGAATCCAGCAGACAATTATCCCATTTTTATATTTCTAATGGTCTTATCTCTGATTTTAGGGATTTTGGCCGTCATCCCTATTGGGGGAGCGGATATGCCGGTTGTGATTTCGCTTTTAAACAGTTATTCTGGGATGGCAGCCTGTGCTACCGGGTTTGTTATCATCAACAATATGTTGATTGTCACTGGCTCCCTTGTTGGCGCTAGTGGAATCATCCTAACAAAAATCATGTGCAAAGCCATGAATCGCTCATTGGCTAATGTTTTATTCAGCGGTTTTGGATCAGCAGCCAAAAGCAAAAAAGGTGAGGGAATTAAAGGGGAAGTCAAATCCGTGTCGGTTCAAGATGCCTACCTCATTTTAGAAGCAGCGAGATCGGTTGTTTTTGTTCCTGGATACGGGTTGGCCGTAGCCCAAGCTCAACATGTTTTAAGGGAGCTGGGGGAATTACTAGAAAAAAATGGGGTGGAGGTTCGCTATGCTATTCACCCGGTGGCGGGCCGGATGCCTGGCCACATGAATGTCCTCTTAGCGGAAGCCAATGTCCCTTACGATCAATTAATGGAGATGGATAGTATTAACCCCACCATGGAAACCGTTGATGTTTGTATGGTTATAGGAGCTAATGATGTGGTCAACCCTGCTGCCCGCCATGATAAATCTAGTCCTATTTATGGCATGCCGATCATTAATGCAGACAAGGCCAGAACAGTTTTTGTCCTCAAACGATCCATGGCTGCGGGTTTTGCTGGAATCGAAAATGAATTATTTTATAATGAAAACACCCGCATGCTTTTTGGGGACGCAAAGGCTAGTGTTCAAGCTTTAATTGCCGAATTTAAGGGAAGTTAGAAAATTGATTCCGTTGTCTCTCATATTGTAAAAATACAAAAGGCCTTTGATTTATTTATCAAAGGCCTTTCATTATCTGCAGTAGAAACTACGCCCATAAGGGCGTAGAGTGAAAGACTTCCGCTATTGAACATAACAGTGAAATAGCGGACAAGCGAAGCTTGAATTTTAAAAAAATGCTACGGCCGTGAGACCGTAGATAGTTTTACTTTATTGGTCTTGAATGAAATTATCTATCTTTTAATGTTTTTTTGATCCTATTTCCCTTCATTAAATTTGATGTTTTTGCTTTGCGACGTAACGCTTTATTTTCAAAGAATTTAACACCGATCAAATAAAAGACACCTGTTTCCTTCTTCTGAACATGAATAACCTTTCCATATCCCTTATAGATATCTAAAATGCCGGACATAACCACATGTAGCTCTAATATATCATCAATATAATAATGAACTTCCGATAAAAAGGAAAGTCCCATAATACTCATATCTTGAGTTGTGGAAAGATGCCAAAGAGTATCCCCATCCTTATATCGGCTCTTGGTGAGCCTGAATTGAATACTGAGGATACGTTTAGCCCTAGTGGCGTTTCTACGGTCTCCAATCAATTGTTTTACCATTTTCTACCCCTAATTCTCCCCTCATTACAAATTCCGAACCTAACTTATATTAAGATAAGGATATATGGTAAAATCGCGTTCGTCAAGGCTCAAATTGTAGTTCCTTTTTAGTGCAATTCATGGAGTTGAAAAGACAGGTTCAATGTTATACTCAAGCATCAACTCATTATTTTTTGATGATTTCTCAAGGGGAATTTCAAAAAGGACCTCCTTCTTAAGACAAAGCGATTCTTTCCCTTTTTTGCAGTAGTAGAGCGTCATTTCTACCAGAAGCAGTTTATCTTTAATTTCCCTAAAGACTGGTAAAGAAGACGTTAACTTTTGAAGTGGAAGAACTTTAAAAACTTTACCTTGAGAGGTCATTAACTTAATTCGCGGCTTGGCTTCAAAGAGAAATTGATAATCAGTAGGAACGACTAAATTAATCTTTAGGTACTTAATATAAGAAGAATAAGCCTGGGGTATTTTGATTCGTTCTCCCACAAAATCGGTCTTTACAGCTTTTAAGCTCTGAGTTTGATAGCCGAAAGATTCTGCCTTAACGATGACCCCAAAATTCAAAATAAATAAAAGTTCAAACAATAATATTGTGTATTTATTTTTTCCCATTTGATTTTAAAAAGAAAATCGCATCTTAAAGGTAGGATGCGATTTTGCCAAAAAGCTATAAGTCTTGATTACAAACTAAATTTTACGGATCCTTTATTCCTTTTTTTGTGGTTGAATCATATTCTCCGGACGGACAATTGTATTAAATTCTTCCTCTGAAAGAAACCCAAGCTCTAGGGTGGCTTCCTTTAATGTTTTATTTTCCTCAAAGGCTTTCTTGGCAACTAAGGCAGCTTTATCATAACCAATATGGGGATTGAGAGCAGTCGCTAACATTAAAGAATTGGACACATGCTTATCTATCATGTTGATATTCGCTCTGATCCCCACCACACAATGGTCAGTGAAACTCTCACAGGCATCCGCAAGTAATCGGATAGATTGGAGAATGTTATAAATGATAACAGGTTTATAAACATTCAACTCGAAATTTCCACTGGCACCCGCTATTGTTACACTGGTATCGTTGCCAAATATCTGGACACAGACCATGGTCATGGCCTCACATTGAGTAGGATTCACTTTCCCTGGCATAATCGAACTTCCCGGTTCGTTCGCAGGAAGGGTAATTTCCCCTAGTCCAGTTCGGGGACCCGAGGCAAGCCAACGAATATCATTAGCGATTTTCATTAAGGAAGCGGCTATGGTCTTTAGAATTCCGCTGATCTCAACCATACTGTCGTGTGCCGCTAAGGCCTCAAATTTATTTCGGGCCGAGATAAAAGGTTTTCCGGTCATTTCCGCAATTTTTTCCGCAACTCTCATCGCAAAATCCGGATGAGTATTAATCCCTGTTCCAACGGCTGTCCCTCCAATGGCAATCTCATATAATCGAGGGAGAGCAGTCATGATTCGTTCCAATCCATTTGTTAGTTGCTGGGTATAACCCGAAAATTCCTGCCCCAAGGTTAAAGGGATAGCATCCATGAGATGCGTTCGACCAATTTTTATAATTGACTTAAAATCTTTTGACTTTTTTAACAATGCATCTCTTAATTTGATAAGATTGGGAATCAATCGATGGAATAGGGATTCCACAACAGCAATATGCATGGCGGTGGGAAAAACATCATTGGAGGATTGCCCTTTATTGACATCATCATTGGGATGAATATGTCTTTTGTCTCCCAAGGTCCCACCGACTAATTCTATGGCACGGTTTGCAATAACCTCGTTGACATTCATATTGGTCTGTGTACCGCTTCCGGTCTGCCATATCAGTAAAGGGAAATGATCATTGAGTTTTCCTTCGATAACTTCCTCTGCGGCCTTAATAATCAGATTAGCCTTTTTAACGTCCATCGATCCCAGTTCTTTATTGATAAAGGCCGAAGCCTTCTTAACAATTCCCAAAGCTTTAATCAATTCCTCAGGCATCCGTTCTTGCCCAATTTTAAAATTTACCAAAGACCGTGCCGTTTGTGCCCCGTAATACTTATCTTTGGGAACCTTGATCTCTCCCATGCTATCCGATTCAATTCGGTAATTGATCTTTTTCATAGACTCTAAGAGTTAATTAACCAGTTGTTTAAAAGAGGAGAATACCTAAAAGTTAAAACTGTTGGTTTTATTATTTTTTACGAAAATCTAGCCACTCTTTGATTATATCAAGAGGAACAGGGAAAATGGTTGTTGTATTATTTTCCTTGCCGATTTCTACTAATGTCTGTAAATAACGCAATTGGATCGAGGCAGGGTATTTTTGCATCATATCCGCCGCCAGACAGATTTTCTCCGCAGCCTGAAATTCCCCCTCAGCAGCGATGATTTTTGCCCTTCGTTCTCGTTCCGCCTCCGCTTGCCTGGCCATGGCTCGGCGTAATTCCTCAGAAAGATCGACGTGCTTCATTTCCACGGCTGTCACCTTAATCCCCCAGGGATCGGTTTGACGATCCAGAATTGTTTGTAGCTGAGTATTGATCTTTTCCCTCTCACTTAAGAGATCGTCCAATTCCATTTCCCCTAACACACTTCTGAGAGTCGTTTGCGCCATTTGGGAGGTGGCATACTGATAATTTTGTACAACGACATTGGCTTTAATAGGATCCAAAACTTTGAAATAAGCAACAGCATTAACTTTTGCTGAAACATTGTCTTTCGTAATAATATCCTGCGGGGGAACATCTAAAGTCACCAATTGCAAATTCATAACAACCACCTGTTCAAATGGCCAGAAGACAAAAACAAAACCCGGACCGCGAGGTTGCGGGAGAACCCTGCCTAATCGATACACGACCGCCTGTTCATATTCTCTGAGGATCTTAAAGCAATTGAATCCCCACAACAGAAGAAGAGCAATGACGCCTAAATAAAACATATTTCCTCTCCTTTCCCTTTGAAATGATTATTTCTTTCTAGACTGGTTTAGAGAACTTCTTTACCTTAAGATTTAACCCCTCTACCTCAACGACAACGATTTTTTCTCCTTTCTGAATATTTTCTTCTTCAGAAATGGCATTCCAGAGTGTTCCATCAACGAAAACTTTGCCTTCTTTGTTCTTAGAAAGGGAGGTTTGGGCATCTCCTTTCATTCCCATCATTCCTTTGATGCCGCTCATTGTCTTTCTTCGATGGGCTTGGATTGAGGCCGACAGGCCAAAAGCCGCAATAAGAACCGTTGTAACCACAAACGACAAAATAAGCGACATAGAAACTTTAAACATCGGTAACGAAGATTCAAAAAGCATCATAGAACCAAGGATCATACACACCGCTCCTCCCAGTGTTAATAAGCCCCATCCCGGGACAAAGGCCTCTGCGACTAACAAGACAAGTCCCAGAATAATGAGAGCAACTCCCGCATAATTCGTAGGAAGCATCTGCAGACTATAAAAAGCTAGAATCAGAAAAATAACTCCTAAAATCCCAGGAGCGGCAACACCGGGATGAGTGACTTCATAAAGAAGCCCGTAGAATCCCAAAATTAACAAAATATAGGCTATATTGGGGTTGGCAAGGATATTAAAAAACTTTTGACGGAAATTCATTTCTACCTTTGTAATCACCGCCTCTTGAGTCTTTAAAGTAACCTTTTCATCTTCAATCTCAACCATTCTGCCATCCAATTTTTGCAGGAGTTCTTCTTCATTTTTTGCGATAATTTCTACCACCCCAAGTTGAAAGGCCTCGGTTTCGGTAATCGATGAACTTCTCGTTACACTTTTGATGGCCCAATCCACATTGCGATTGCGCTTTTCGGCCATGGTTCGAATAAAAGCAGTGGTATCCTGCAGAATTTTACTACTCATGGGATCTGTATCGGGCTGTTCTTCTTTTGCGCCCTTCTTATTTTCTCGGGATTGAAGTTCATCAGTCTTCCTCTCTTGCTTTGTCTGCTTATTCTGGTTATTCTGTTTACTCCCTTTGGCTTCTTCCTTTTGTTTTTCTTCCTCCCATTTCTTTTTTAATTCATCCAATTCATCCCAAAGATCACTGTCCTTTTCTTTTTTCCCACCATCCATCTGAACCGGATGAGCCGCTCCTATATTGGTGGAAGGAGCCATAGCTGCGAGGTGACTCGCATAGGTGATAAAAACTCCCGCCGATCCCGCGTGCGCTCCACTAGGGGCAATATAGACAATAACCGGTATTTTAGCGGACAGGATTTTCTTAACAATGGTCCTCGTTGAGCTCAAAAGCCCACCGGGTGTATCGAGTTTGATGATGAGGCATTGGGCTTGATTTTCGTAACCTTTGTCGATAGCTTTGCTAATATACTCAGCCGTTACCGGATTAATCGTATCATCATTAAGCTCGATTAAATAAACTTCATTTGATTCAGCCTTAAGGGGAACAGTCCCGATCCCCATCAAAGATATGAACCATAACATCATAATGATGCTTTTGCCTTTGATCATTTTATTATCCTGCATACTCATTTACATTTATCAATTATGATTCAAATAGTGGGTTAACAGACGCACCCCAACACCGGTGGCACCATATCCAAAATAAAGTCGACCACACTCTTGCGCATAAGCTGTTCCCGCAATATCCAAATGAGCCCAAGGGGTATTTTCGGTAAACTGTTTTAGAAACTCAGCCGCTGTCAATGCCCCCGCCGCACCTTTGGGGAGTCCCACATTTTTTAAATCCGCGATCAGAGATTTAATATATTCCTTCATTTCAGAATAAGAAGGCAAACGCCAGATTCGATCATCCGTAAGTTGAGAAGACCGGATCAATTGCTCCACCAGTTTATCATCCGAAGAGACCAGCCCCGAATAATCATGGCCTAAAGCTATCACACACGCACCAGTCAAAGTGGCAATATCAATGATCCGAGAAGGCTTATAATTTCTAACAACATATCCTATGGCATCAGCAAGGACGAGTCTACCTTCGGCATCCGTGTTTCCAATCTCAACGGTTTTCCCACTATAGCTTTTTATCACATCTCCCGGCTTATAGGCCTCTTTCCCAATGGCATTTTCCGCAATGCCCACCGCGAAAATGATATTTTTCTTCAAATTGAGTTTGATGACATTCTTCAAGGTTCCAATAACACAAGCGGCTCCACTCATATCGGAACGCATCGTTTCAATAGAACCAGTTGGTTTGAGATTTAACCCGCCCGTATCAAAAGTGATTCCTTTACCAATGATGGCGGTTGAATTTCCTTTCTTCGTTGATCTCCGATATTGGACAATGATCAACTTGGGCTCCTTAGCGCTTCCTTGATTGACAGCCAGATGGAGATTCAGCCCCTTTGCCTTCAGTTGCTTTTTATTAAGGATCTCTAAGGAAATATTTTTTTGTCCTTTGACTAGATTTTTGATAACCGATTCCAAATAAACGGAGGTAACAATGTCCGCATTATCATTAATCAGGTTGCGGGCTAAATTGACTCCTTCCGTAATGAGGCTGGCATCTAAATAGCTTTGTGTTTTCGAAGAAACAATATGTAAAATTCTGGTATCAACTGTTGGTTCATGGAGAGGCTCTTTTCGATATTTATTCCACGCATAGGTACCGATTTTAAAACCGTCGATAATAGCCCTAATGAAAGTATCATTTTGTTCAAAAGGGATCATTTCCACTTCAGTCAATTTGGAAATGAATGGAGACAAGATAGCCCGACGAACGTTAATACAAAGAGCGGTAAATGTGCAATCCTGACGTTTCCCTACCCCGGCCAATAAAACAATTTTTCCATTGATCGGGATCGGAAAAAGCTCTCCAGAATCAGCAGTGAATTGCTTTGTTTTTTTAAGGACATTCATTATGGAAAGAAGTTGATGAGGAACACGCGGGAATTGCATCATCTTCCATTGATTTTTCTCTATCAAAAGGATGCTCGCTTGTTTATCAAATTGTGGATTTAAACGAAATTTAATCACCGATGTCTTCTTCTATGAGATTCTTTAGGGTCTTTAAAATTTTCTTATTTGCGCTGTTCAATGGGTGTGTAATCACGTTTTGTCTCTCCAGTATAAATCTGCCTCGGACGACCTATGCGAGTTTCTGGGTTTTGTTTCATTTCCTTCCAGTGGGCTATCCAGCCTGGCATTCGACCGATCGCAAACATAACAGGAAACATATTGGTCGGAATCCCAATAGCCTTATAAATAATTCCACTGTAGAAATCAACATTGGGATAAAGTTTACGTTCGATAAAGTATTCATCTTTAAGGACGGCTTCTTCCAGTTTAACGGCTACCTCTAACAAGGGGTCATGAACAGCCATTTTTTTAAGCAGTTCATGTGCCCGTTGTTTGATAATTTTTGCTCGAGGATCATAATTTTTATAAACCCGGTGGCCGAATCCCATCAAACGATAATTGCCGTTGGGAGCTTTGGCTCGATCAATATATTTTTTGATATCAACACCATCCTTGTAAATTTCTTCCAACATTTCAATCACTTCTTGATTAGCCCCGCCGTGAAGAGGCCCCCAGAGAGCACAGATACCCGCTGATACCGAAGCAAACAAATTAGCCCAAGAACTTCCCACCAACCTTACCGTTGAGGTACTGCAGTTTTGTTCATGGTCCGCATGTAAAATCAGCACAGTCTGTAGCGCGGAAACAATGGTGTCATCGATGTTGTATTCTTTACGAGCACGGGAAAACATCATATTTAAAAAGTTAGGAATGTATTTTAAATCATCGCGCGGAGGGACAAAAGGCTCTCCTATTGACTTTTTATACGTGTAAGCACAGATGGTCCGGACCTTAGATAAGAGTTGCACAGCCGTTTGATCAATTTCTTCGAAACTGGGTTCGGGCTTGATCAATTCGGGATAATACGCAGACAAGGCACAAACCATCGCTGATAACAAGGCCATGGGATGGCCTGTTCTGGGATAGCCTACAAAAAAATTTTTCATATCCTTATGAATATCGGCATGCTCAGTAAAAGACTGAGAAAACTTATCCAGTTGAACTGAGTTAGGAAAATCTCCATAGATTAATAAATAGGCAGTTTCAAGAAAAGTAGATTTTTCGGCAAGCTGTTCTATAGGGATTCCTCGATAACGAAGAATTCCCTTTTCCCCATCAAGATAGGTAATAGCACTCGTACAGGCTCCTGTATTGCCAAACCCCGGGTCAAGAGTGATGTAAGATGTTTGAGAGCGTAGTTTAGAAATGACAAGGGCCCTTTCCCCTTCCGAGCCAACCGTAATCGGAAGTTCGTACATTTTTCCATCGATTTCTAATCTGGCTAATGGGGGCATCAAAGAATTGAAATCTTCTTTTTAATGGGGTTAAAAAGCAAGGTGATTATATTATAAATAAGGAATCATTGCAATGAACAAATATTGACGGTTGATAATATTTTTGAAGGTGATTTGAAAAAAAAATTTGAAGAAGGGAATCGAATCGATTTGAGTTCATTTGAGCTGATTTAATCTGAATTTGTTTTGTCTAAAATTCCCGCAATCTTTTTCAACAAAATATTCGAATCTATGGGTTTTAATATATAATCATCACAACCCTTATTAAAGGCCTCTAAAAACCTTTTTTCATACGCCGTGACAATAATGATCGGTATCCCATCCCCCAATTGAATCCCCGCGGCCTTCTCACTTTCACGAATCTTATTTAAGATTTCTAATCCATTAACTTCCGGCAATTCTATATCCAGAAGAATCAAATGATAGGGTCCTCCTTTTTGTAAAGAGAGATTATAGGCTTCAATGGCCTCTCGACCGGTGGCGGCAAAATCGCAGACTGCCACTTCTCTGAGCATTTCTGCCAAGAGCTGACGATTTTCAAAATTATCATCAACAATTAATATCTTATACATGGAGTATCTCCTTGGTGACTAAAGTGACGGATTTGAAAATCGAGTGATATACCGTTGCAACTTTTCCGATTCTAGTCTTAGATTTTCATAATATTGAGATAATTGTTTAGAATTTTCCCCAGCCTTGACCGCTACATGCATGATATTTTCCGCCTCAGCAATGTTTTTCAATCGTAGATTCCCGGCCGTTCCTTTAATTTCATGTAAGATCATCCTCACCTGATCATTGTTTTTGATAGCCAAGGCCTCACTGAGGGCTTTCAATTTCCCTGCCAAGGAATTAGCAAAACTGACCACAATTTTCACATAGATCTCTGGTCGAATACGCAGTTCACGACTCACTTGTTCCACATCTAGCTGGATCTCGTTTCCGGATTGCAGTTCTTCCATATTGAATACTCCACGGTTGATAGTTAAGTTTTCGACTGAGGAAATTGTTCCATGAATTTCTGTAATTGCTGATAATAGATCTTAAATTCACTTATGAGTTGTGTGAGTTTTTCCTTGTCTTGAGTTGTTTTAGCAATCTCATTAATTTTTCTGGCAATGGAAGATAAAACGGTTAATCGCATATTGTCGTAATCACCCTTCCAACGATGGGCAATGCTTTCCACTTTACTAAAATCAGCAATGGGAAGTGCTGCTTCCAAATCAAGGATGTCCTTTTGGGTCTGTCCTAAAGCCTTATCAAGTATTCGTAAATAAATTTCTTTACTGATTTTAAGACTAGCACTATTTTGATCTAAATCAATGCGAAATTCATTCATCGTATTTGCTGCTTTCTGTAGAGAACCAATTTACCTTTATCTTAATTTGGGAACAGCTCCCATGGTCATCTCCAAAACAACTCGTTTTTTTCCTTCGATTTCACATTTAACTTCATACATGTCATATTCATTAAAACAAAAATCCACTCCAACAAAAGCATTGTTTCGGTACGTCTTGAAATGAGACATCTCTAATTCAATGTAACCCGCTTTAGAGATTTCCGTTTTAAATCGGCCGGCAATAAGATTACAAAGAGTTCCGCAGGAATCCAAAAGAGCTGTTTCACTCTCATCATCAACGGGCGGATATTGCAACAATCTCATTAATTTGGGCATAAAGGTTTGCTCAACATAGACAATCAAAGCTCCCAATGTTTTGTTTTTTCCCATATCTTTTTGATTCGCATAATAATTGATAGCAGAGACATAGGTGGGTTCATTTTGAAATTTTTCCATGCCATCGGCACGCATTTTACCATTGTATTCAATAATTTTTCTTCGTTCTCTCGTAGGAGGGCTTGTGAAATTCAATTCCCCTCTTTCCATAAATAAATCCGTCAACCCTTTTTCTAACAATTCTGTAAATTTATCTAGTTCCGAATTCTGTTTCCCAAACATCGTCTTATCCCCCTTCTTCTAGGGAGTTTTTTCTAACTTAATAAATGGACTAATGACGGCTAATAAAGATTCCGGAGTATAGGGTTTAACAATATATCCTGCCAATTTGGGATTCACTTCACGGGCTCTTTTTTTATTGTCTTCTGAACCTGATGCGGTAACCATGATGATCGCCTTATCGGCAACAGCAGAGACCTTGACAACCGCTTCCATAAACTCCATACCCGACATCTCAGGCATCTGCCAATCCAATAAGATGAGAGCAATTTCTTTATAACGAGTTCCCAAAAGCTGAATGGCCTCTTCGCCGGTCCTGGCTTGGAGAAATTGGTTCTTAACTCCCGCCCCTTTTAAAACTTCAATCAGCAGCTCCCTTTCTAAATCAGAATCATCAACTACTAATATGATATTTTTTTCTTTTTGTTCAATCATCGAGACGAAACAATTGTTTCAAGGATTTATCACATTTTCGTGTTCTTAATAATCTTTTCCTTTAATTGGATGAGATCAAAAGGCTTGGGTAAATAGTCGGACATTCCTGCATACAAACAATTCTCTTTTTCTTCCTGAACCTCGGCTGCCGTTAAGGCAACAATTGGCATGGAAGGGTTGATATCCCTACGGATCATTTTGGTTGCCTCAATACCTCCCATGATAGGCATCTGAAGATCCATAAAGCAGATATCAAATTTATTTTTCTTAATTTTTTCTATAGCTTCTTGACCATTCATGGCATAATCACATTCACATCCTAAGGACTCAAAATGAACTTTTAGCAATTCTTGATTAGGGATACTATCCTCTACAACAAGCACCCGAATCCCTCGACAAGAGATAGATTGCAGAGCTTCTCTGGTAATAATCCGTTGCGTAGCCGGTTTCTCACTCAATAAACGTTGTATAGTTTCTATCAATTCACTTTGAATGATGGGTTTCACTAAGAACATATCAAACCCCGCTAATCTAAAATCGTCACCCATATCAATACGCACATCGTTTGTAAATGCAACCAACTTGATATTTTCATAGATATTGTGCTGACTCAGTTTATAAGCCAGCATGAATCCCTCCTTGTTAGGTAGGGAGGTATCAATGAAAATCACATTGGGGAAATTCCCATTTTGGTTTTCTATTTTTAATAAATGTTCCATGGCTTGTTTCGCAGTTGCGGTGTAAGATAAAATTTTTAGATTGATTTTTTGGCAAAGGGAGATAAAATTTTGGGCGGTTTTCTCATGACCCTCTACAAGCATTATACTTTTTTCTTTTAAATGCCTCGGTAATCCTCCCTCTTCTTTCAAGGAAAGGTCTGTCAACTCAAATGGAATGAGAAAATTAAATTGACTCCCTCTTCCTAATTCGGATTCTACCCAAATCTTTCCTCCCATGATTTCTATAAATGTTTTACAAAGAGTTAATCCTAAGCCGGTCCCTCCATAGAGCCTTGTTGTGGAGGTATCCGCCTGAGTAAAAGATTCAAAAATAAAATTTTTTCGATCCTCGGGGATGCCGATCCCAGTATCTTTTACCACAAAACGTAAAGTGGCCTGATGAGCGTTCGGTAATATCCGTTGATCCAAGCTCACCTTTAATCCGATTTCGCCTCGATCGGTAAATTTAATAGCATTCTCTAATAGATTAATAAAAATTTGTTTCAAACGGGTTGGATCACCTTTGAGATGATGCGGAACTTCGGGTTGAATTTCATAATACAGATTGATTTGTTTTTCTAATAATCGTGTCCTTATGATTTTAAAAACTTCCTCAATAATACTATTGAGGTCAAAATGAATTTTCTCTAGTTTCAATTTACCCGCTTCTACTTTAGAAAAATCTAGGATGTCATTACAAATCCGCAACATCATCTTCCCGCTTAAAATAATTGTATTGACGTGTTCCCTTTGTTTATCATTCAGACTGCTATCCTTTAATAAATCGGTAAATCCCAAAATGGCGTTAATCAAAGTCCTAATCTCATGGGCCATATTAGCCAAATATTCACTCTTTCCTCTGGCTTCCATCTGAACTTTTTGGGTTAACTTAATAGCCAGCTCTCTTTCTTGAATGAGGGCCCGTTGCCTTTCTTGCAATTTGCTTTGGGCCTCTTTCAGTTCTGTTGTAGCCTTTTGAAATTCCGAAATGAGATTTTTCATCATCTCATGATCCAGGGTGACATCCCCTTTCATTGTTTTTAATTTTTCTTCTACTTGGGAATAGAGGGACAAATCCGGTTCAAAACTGATTGTAGGAATCGATCGGTGAGATACTTTTCCAGGAGAAGGAGCCGCTGACTTATTTTTCGTTAATTCTTGAATAGTTTCTATCAGATCCCCCGCATCGTGATAGGGCTTTTTTAACTTTCCTTCATGCGCGATTTGGTCATCAAGAAGTTCTAAAAGATTCTGGAGACTGTTAATAGCCTGTTTAGTGAGGGCAGCCGCTTTTCCTTCAAAATTTAATAAACCCTTTCTGACCATATCCATCATCGTCTCAGCTTCCGCTGTTAAGAAACAAATATCTTGGAGATTAAGAAAATCAGCCAATCCACGTATGGTATGAAAGGTTTTAAATATACTTTCGATCGATTCACGATCGGTAGAAACAGATTCTAAAACAAGAAGGGAATTTCGAGCTGTCATTAGATGTCTTTGGGCCTCCCCAGAAAAATCCTTTAACATCTCTGTTCCTTCTGATAAATCCAAGGAAGGAATGTGAGCGATAAATTTTTGTTGTTCCTCAGTCATTGGTTAGAATCTATTTTAATTGCTTATCACTATAACACCACTTTTCTGGAAAGAAAATAAAGATCTTATGTATCTAATGTATATTTCTTTTTGATTTCTTCAATCTGAGGTAATATTTCTATAAAACGATCAACCAGTTCGGGATTAAAATGAATATACTTAAGACGAATGATTTCCTCAATCGCATCTTTCATTGGCCAAGCATTTTTATAGGGTCTTTTCGTCGTTAAGGCATCGAAAACATCGCAGACACTACAAATTTGTCCCACCCAAGGAATATCTTGGCCAGCCAATCCTTCGGGATATCCGGTCCCATCCCATTTTTCATGATGGGTAATGGCAATCAGTTGGGCCATTTTCATCACTGGAGAATCGCTACCGGATAACAATTGGGCTCCTTTGGTGGTATGGGTTTTCATAATCTCGCGTTCTTGGGGAGTAAGCGGTCCGGGTTTAAGCAGAATGCTGTCGGGTATCCCTATCTTCCCAACATCATGCAAGGGACTGGCATGTAGCAAAAGCTCACATTGCTCAGGATTCATACCAATCAGTTTCCCAAGCTTTGCACAGTATTGACTCATACGAATAATATGCAGTCCCGTATCCCGGTCTCGGAACTCTGCTGCTTGAGCCAGCCGACGGATAATATCAAATTGAGTTTCGCGTAACTCTTGAGTTCGCTCTTTAACTTTAGCATCAAGGATAATATTTTGATTTTTAACTTGGCCGTGCAGAATTCGCATTGTAATCATATTACGAATTCGAAAAAGCATTTCAATGCTTTCATAAGGCTGATAGAGGAAGTCCGTTGCTCCGGATTGTAAAGCACGCACTTTGATATCTGAGCTTTTATCTTCTGATAGAACAAGAATTGGCAGGTAATTTTCCTTACGGAATTCATCTAACTTCTGCATAATTTGGAAACCATCCAACTGTGGCATAATGAGATCTAAAATGATAATATCAGGCTGGAATTCTTGTGTGATAGCTATGGCTCTGAGTGGGTCAAGGCTAAATTTTATATTTTTATATCCATCCTGTTTAAGGATTTTCTCTAGATACAAGGAATGAAGCTTTTGATCATCGATAATCAGAATCTTAGCAGTTGAAATTTCTTCCTGAGAAATCATTTTTGTTTTCCCGAATTAATGATTTGAGAGATTTATTCTAAAGCACATTTAAAAAATTTCTAAGCAAAAATTTAAAATTCTTAATCATCAGATAAAGTGATAATGACATCTTTTAACCTTAAGATCACCAAGGCCATTCTTTGATAATCGAGAGTAGTGAACCGATCTAAAGAGGTATGATAAGAAGAATTCCGGAAAAAGGCGGTGTCCGTTATCATAACCGCGGGGTACCCTTCTCTCCAAAATGACCAGTGATCGGAAAAATTGATTCCCGGGATAAATCCAGGAGCGATCAGCGATTCTAGGGCCACGGCATTTTGCTTCCCACCATAAGCTTTAACAATTCTAGAAACAAGCCGATGAGACTGGAGATTCCCTACCAAAGCAATAAAATTTCCTTGGTTAGGATAAAATGGCCCCATGAAAGGGAAATATCTCTGGGAATATTTTTTATTTGTATAAAACCCGATCATCTCCAGGATCAGAACCCCTTTAATCCTTTCCCTGCGCTTCTTGAGTTCTTTAACAAAGACCCGGCTTCCCATCAGTTCCGTCATAAAAAAGGGTGGTTCTTCATTCACAAACGCAACAAATTGAATAGTCGATCTTAAATTTTTCTCTTTGAGTAATCTAGCTAATTCCATCAAACCGGCTATCCCACTGGCATTGTCATCGGCACCGGGGTTAAAACAGGTATCATAATGGCCACCCACTAATATCTTTGGCAATGTGGGGTCATACCCTTTTTTTTCAATAAAAATGTTTTTAAACATTTTCTTTTGAATCTCATATATTTGAATTTGGGGCTCATATCCCAATTTTTGGAATTGACCAACAATATAGTCCGCGGCCATATTCAATTGTTCATAATTTACATAATTGCGGTTTCCGATATCCTCCGAAAGATATTTGACGATTTCTTCTAAATGGATTTGGATAAGTTTTGCCTGCGGGCCTAAGAAGAGAGATTGCGGAGGGGAATTTTTCCAGCCAAACAATGTTAAACCTAAAATAAGAGAGATAACGATGATTATCAAAATATTGACCATCAAACGATAAGCAAAATTTTTAAAGGACATATGCGATTGGTTTACTGAGATTCCTACTCTCCAAATTGAACTAATTGGCAGTTACTATGATAAATCTTTTAGTAAAGATAAGTACCTAATAGTTAGATCATTTTAATTAGGGGGGTAATTTTCCTGTCGTCAATTTGCCCATAGCCAGTTTACTATAGCATGAGACAATCTATCTTGCTAGTTTGATTCGTGGAAACAAAAAAAAAGACATCTTGGAGAAGGTGTCTTGGAGAAATAGTTGAGAGATTTTAATTGGCTGTACTTAATTTGGGTTGTCTTTTTCTTAAGGCTATGTAAATACCAAGGATATATAAACTATAACCTATCACCTCAATTAGAGAAGGATTTCCATTATAGCCAAACATCGATTTTAAAAAGGCTCCTATCCCTTGTTTTTCGTTTAAAATATGGTTAATATTCCAAACGGGCGCATATCCTTCTGGGATGAGGCCGATTTCTTGGAATTCATGAATTCCATAAGCCAGTAACCCCGCTGCCACCAATAATAAAAACAGGCTCGTGCTTTGAAAAAAAGGCTTTAAAGGAACTCGTTTCCCTAATATAAAGATAAGCCCCACAATGAAAACAGCTAAAAGAAACCCAACGATACCTCCCCAAAGTGAGATATAACCAGAATTTTTCATAGCTACTGCTTTTAAAAATAAAACCGTTTCTGCCCCCTCTCTTAAGATAGCTAAAAATGGTAAACTGATGAGCGTCCAATATTCCTTTTGACTAATGGCTTGTTCTAGTTTTGTTTCAATTTGGGGTCTAATCTTTTTAGCCTGTGTATCCATCCAGAAAATCATGTAAGTCAAAACACAGCAGGCGATGAAGGAAATGCTTCCTTCAATAATTTTTTCAAACTCCTCTTTGGTCGATTCCGTAAAATGGGTTAATGTCATCCCGATTAAAAAACTGGCTCCTATAGCCAACAAAACACTCCCATAGACATGCGGGAAAAATCTCCTTTGTTCCATCCTCACTAAGATCGTCATAATAATCCCGACAATTAAACTGGCTTCGAGAGCCTCCCTAAAAACAATCAAGAAAGTCGTGATGATAGTACCTTCCATGAAAATGAGCTCCTTTTAATTTCGGTCATTATTAACTAATTTAAAACGGATCGGGATATTTACCCAAGAAGAAAAATTCAATCGACCCGATTTCGCCGCCACAAAATGCCACCTTTTGACGGTTTCCAAAGCCGATTGATCAAGAATAGAAAATCCAGAACTTTTTTCAATCATGACCTTTGTTGGCCAGCCATCCTTTTCCACCAAAACCCGCAGTTTCACCAGTCCTTCCCAACCGTTGCGACGGGCCTCCTGGGGATATCTCGGAGCCGGATTCTGAAAGGTTAGGGGTTTGACCCGTGTGATCGCTCCTTGATTGTTTATCGTTTTAATCTGTGATTTTAACAATTTATTCATGGATTTCCTTTTCTTAACCATTTTTTCATTCTTCTCTTGTTTTTCTTTAAAAGTTATGCGATCTTTGGGAATTTCTTGGGGAGGCTTAGGAACAACCAATTCCTTGACAATAAATACTTCCAAACTACTGGGGCCGGGTTTTACGGCATAAATCAGCTGAGGATTAAAAAGTCGGTTAATGCCCAGTAACGACACATGTGTCGACAGGGAAATCAGAAAAATATAATTAAATAGATCATGTTTATAACTAAACGGTAGCTTCATGGCAGTAATTTTAGTCTTTTACTTGGTGAACAATATTTATTTGTTTTGCTCCGGCCTCCTTAACCAAATCCATCACTTCCACGAAATATTTATAAGGCATATTCTCATCCGCTCGAATATGCACGGCCTTGGAAGGATTTCCTGTCAGAAGTTCAATTAAATCTGTTTTCAAATTCAACAGGGTCGTGGGATTTTTATTCAATTCCAAAGAGCCTTCTTTAGAAATACTGATGATAATGTTTTCCTTTTCCTTGCCATCATCCATCGTGGCTTGTGGCAAATTGAGTTTCATCGAGGGCGAGGGGAGGGAAAAGGAGGCGGTGAGCATAAAGAAGATCAATAGCTGAAAAACCACATCAATCAAAGGTGCCATATCTAAACTCAAGTTACTTTTTCGGGGCCGGATAAGCTCCATTACTCAGCTCCTTTTAATATTTCTTCATTAACCTCAAAAATATGTTTGTAGATATTGCGGGAGGTATCCTTATCAAAAAATTCATCCAGCTCGGAAACAATGGTCTGAATGCGGCGGGTGATCTGATCCGCCTGACTTTCAAATCCATGGTAAGCGGCCATACACGGAATAGCCACCATCAGACCAAAGACTGTACTCAAAAGCGCCTCCCAAATCCCACTCGCTAAATTCTCTGCCCGCACTTGGCCTCCCAACAATTCAATTTCATGAAAGGCCGTCACTAAACCCGTCACTGTTCCCAAGAGCCCTAGCAAAGGTGCGATGTGGGTAATAGCCGCCAGTCCCCGCAATCGCATTTCTACCTTTTCCATGGCGATGGATCCTTCCCGGGAAAGGATGGCTTCACGAAGGTTGTGGTTTAAATTTTTTAAATACAAAAAAGCGATACGAACAATCGGATTCGGGTGTTTTCGACAAAAGATCAGAGCCTCTTTCACACGATGTTCCCGCAAAAGTTGAAATAACTTCTGGCTGAATCGTTCATAGTTAAGTTTCAATCGAAAGAAATAGTAAAAACGTTCCAGGATAATCGTAAACCCAATCACGGAACACAAAAGGAGTGGCCAGCGAGTGCATCCTACCTTTTCAAACAATGTTAAAAGATCATAGTTCCAAAACATTTCTTATTTAATGTATTAAGGTTTAAATGATTACCATACAATTTTTGCCCCACCGTAAAAATTACGTCTTGCCACGGGATCGATTCCATCCGCTCGAATCCTAGCAAAATAATGTTCATCAAATACATTATTGATTCCGGCAAAGACAAGAAAAGAATCTTTATAAACATTCAATTCTCCGGTTAAATCCCAGACCTTATAAGAAGGGACAAAGAAACTGGCGGAATTTGAATCATTGGCAAAATGGTCATCCAGAAATGTCCCCGCCAATCGGATCTTCCCTCTATTGGGATACTGATATTCCGCTCCACCCTTGATAAGGTATTCAGGGGCATATTGGGGTGTCTTCCCTTCATTGGGTCCATCGGTAAATTCGGCATCCAAGATCATACCATTGACAAAAAGATTCAGGGAACCGAAAGAATTTTCCTTCTGAATTCCTTTTAAGTCATTTAACCAACTCAGCAAATCAAATTCGTTTGTGATCTCCCAGCCAACATGCCGAGCATCCCCCACATTTTGCACAACTGCCCCAGTCGTTCCCACTGTACCAATCTGATCTTTAAATTCCATATAAAAGACACTTGTATCTAGATAAAGATAAGGTAGGGGTTCCCCGCGAAGGCCTATCTCTGCCTGCCAGGATTTTCCTTCCTGTAGATCTTCATTGGCCGTCTGACCGCTGCCGGTTGGAACGGCTTGGGTAAAAATCTTGGGACGATAACTTTGAGAAATATTGGAAAAGAGTTCGACAAAAGAATTTAATTCGTAAACAAACCCGAGCCCAGCCAAAGGAACAAAGTCATAATCCGTTTCATCCACTAAGGGGACGGTTGTTTTATCTAAATTGATATTTTCCTTAACACTCTGCCAAATATTTTCCAAACGAAACGCCGGGATAATGGCTAATTTCTCGAATTGAAAAAGATTTTCCAAAAAAAATGCTACATAATTCATCTGGCGGTCGGCATCTTTGCGAATAGTGCCATCATCAGCATCGGCTGTGGTCCCCCTTTTATCTTGCCGGGGGGAGGTGGAGTGATAATACATGAATCCTGTTGTCAGAATATGGTCATTACTAAAAAGGTGGTAATCTTGGCGCATCCTTGCATCTATACCCGAGGTATAGAATTCCTGACTTTCAATATCATTACTTGAGGCATTGGCTCCACTAGGGACTGTTCCAAAGTTACTAGAGGCGGAACTTCTCTGCCGCCAACTGAGACGCTCATAATATCCCCCAAACCATTTCAAATCTAGCAAAGAAGTCTCATTGAATTCCTTTTCATATCCAATAGAACCCGCGTAACGGTTCAGTTCAAAACGATCATTGAGTCGATTGGTTTTGGTTGGATCCTTATCAAAATCTGCCCGGGTCAAACCGCCCGGCTCTCCATGCTCTTCGTTATACGCATCGATGGCGATTTCAAACTGGCTGGTGGGGGTCTGTTCGACAGTAAACTTTGATCCTCCAGAAAAGACTTCAAACTGACTATTATTATCCCTGAATCCTTGTGATTGGCGTTGATGAAAATATCCATAATAACCCATGGGTGGCTGTGTCCCACTAAAACTTGTGTAATTGGAATAAAGCCCAAAGCTACCCAAGGCATTTTCCTCGGTCAGTTGTAGTGCCCCTTCTTTATGGGGAGATTTTGTGACATAATTCAATGCCCCTCCCGGTTGGGGACCGTAAAGAAGAGCGCCTCCCCCGTGAATAAAATCAATATGATCCACAACTTGCAACGCAGGGGTATAGTAGGCCTCGGGATATCCAAACATATCGGCATGAATGGGGATACCATCTTTCATAATCTGGGTAAACTGGGCCCGATGAGGATCAAGACCTCGATAACCTAAACTGATCAGCGGGGTGGTCTCTTCACTCAATAATAATCCCGGTGTTTTTTGCAGGGCTTGGCGATAATTACTGTTTATGATAGCAGGCGCTTCTTTAAGATCAATCAAAGCGGTTTTTTTCCCACGGTAGATTTTCGTCCCTTCCACAGCGGAAAGATTTTTTCTTTTTTCTCTTTCCCCCGTAACCAGCACTTCCTCTAAAGTCGTCTCTTTTTGTATTTGCCCGAAAGCAGTTGGAGTTAAGACAAAAACAAAACAAACCCAGTAAAAAACAGTTCTCCTCCATGGATGATTGAACATCTTTTTCTCCTTCCTTGAGTTCTGTTTTTCGCTGGGTACTTTATTTTTTCGCCCATCCCTAGCTCTTATTCAATTGGCGATAAGTTAAAATCAGGATTTAAACGAGTCAATTTTCACTTTGTGAGAATCAGTTTTCCCTGACTTGTGATCATCAAGCGATACAAATTTCCCCGGTGTTGAATCATAATCATCTTTTTATTTCCAAATAGATCTTGCGAGTCGATCACAGGATTGGTGGTCAGGGGCTCCCTATCCAAAGAATTGTTGTTATGTTTATTTTTTTCAATTTCCATTCTTAAACAACAAAGATGAAAATCATTTTCATAATTTACTTATAAAAAAACCTAGGAATAAACCAAGTTCCCAAAACCATTTAATTCCTAGGATAACTTAAAGAATAACTTCATTCCGTTATCTACAATCTTGGCACACCCCGTAAATCTTAAAATTGATCTTCTTTGGGATAAAGCCATTGGATTTGACAAAACTATCTTGGAGATTTTCTAAGTTTCCGCTGTCAATATAGATGTATGCCCCGCAGATCATACAGACAAGATGATTGTGATGTTCGCAGCCGTTTTTACATTTGAATTGTCTGATTTGATATCCAAAGTCAATTTCGGCACCCAGTCCGCGATCATTGATGATCTTCACTGTCTTAAACACAGTCTTTCCTCCTGGGAAGGTCGAAGAAGTATGATTATTTATCTCATCCATAGAACTCATAACTTTTCAATGAATTTTCTTACTTTACTTGCAATTTTCACAAACGCCAAAAACTTCGTAGCGGTGCATCTTGGGAGAAAATCCCTTTTCTTTAGCCAATCGATCGCATAACTCTTGTATGGTATGGTCAAAGGCCTCCAGATTTGTCCCACACTTAGTGCAGATAAAATGGGCATGGTATTCTCGTCCTAATTTACGCTCATAGCGCTTAACCCCATCATCGAAATCAACGACTTCAGCAATTCCAATCTCAACAATGAGTTTTAAAGTTCGATAAACAGTTGTATAGCCAATATCTGGATATTCTTGTTGGACCAATAGGAATAATTCTTCCGCACTCAGATGCCTCTTGGCGTTAAGGAAGGTTTTAAGGATGGTATCTCGCTTGTGGGAACGCTTGAACCCTTTATCCTCCAGGTGATGATCAAATATCAACAGTTCTTTTTCCATACTAAAATACGTTTAAAGTCGACTTATATTTAAATGAATCAAATATCTTTTTGGCTTTTTAATTTGATAAAACTCTAACATCCCAACGGTTCTTTGTCAACTATTTTTTAAAAATAAGTTGGTATTCGACTTATTTATTGTTTTACTCAAATATAATACTCCGGATCTAGAACAACGTTCTTAATCAATAAATCTAGAATATTTTTAACTGCGTTCTGGGGATCGCCATTCTCCTTAAGATGTAAATCGACCAACCCATCCGAGAAACACTTTTCCCCCACATAAATGACAAATGTTCTATTGGGATGGTTCAATGATTTCAATGTTTGCAAATCATATTCATCAATATTAGTAATACTCGTTATTAAGATCAATCCTGCATCGGTCAGAATATGCGATAACTCACCCAGCTGTTGGACATGCTGAAACTTATCAAGAATTTTATCATCGCCGGATTTCGTTGAGGTCATCAATTGGTTGGAAATTCCTAAAAAGTAAGTGAATTTACCTAAATTAAAAAGTTCTTCTTCCAAGGCCTCAGCGATTTTTTTCTTTCCAGTATCAATTTGCCCGGTTATCACAATAAGGGCGGATTTATGCTGGTACTTAAATGCTCTTTTGTCTGGGGTGATTTCACTCCTCTCCCAGCTGTATTCCCGTTGTTGGATGTGTTCTTTGATATAGGATTTCTCATCAAAGATGGGAGCCAAGATAATCCCCCCACCCGAGATCTCATAGTTGTCGACCAAGGCAAACCGCCCGGTTTCGGAAATATCAGTGACAATGTCATAGGCAATGGGCTTCAAGGTTTCTAAAACACACTCGGCCACATCATGCCGATCAACTTGAGTTTTGTTGACAACCGAGGAAAGTTCCGAGGCATCCAGCACATTAATAATTTCTGACAACACAACCGGGATATGCTGAGTAACAAGTTTCAGTTTATATGTCTTGTCTTTCACTAAGGGTTGCTTCCCCATCCAGAAAATATTAGTTCGGAATTTGGTGCTGACGTGGGGAAGCCTTTGCGAAGGCTTGCACATGATTTCCCCCGGTCGAATATAAATTTGGGTTTCTAAACAAAACCCCGTACTTTGGCCGGCAAGGGCCTCTCTCTGAGGAAGGGTATTAAAACCCTCAATGGTCTTAATCCGGGACCTCTTATTTGAAGGCACGAAAATAACTTCCTCCCCCACCGAAATGGAGCCGGATTCAATTCTTCCCGCAAAAATTCTGCGATCATCTTCTTGTTCGGTAAACTTATAAATATCTTGGATAGGAAATCGAAAATCCTGCTCAACCCGTGAAGGAACTTTAAGGAAATTATCCAAAGCCTCTAGAACAAAGGAACCCTGATACCAAGGCATATGCGAAGACAAAGACACAATATTATCCCCCAGGCGAGCTGCCAGGGGAATCACATGGGTGGGAATTAAATTGATTTCATCAAGAAAATTCAAATACTCAGTCTTGATGTGATGGAAGACCTCTTGGCTATAGCCAACAAGGTCCATCTTGTTGATACAAACAGCAATGTTTTTGATACCTAAGAAAGAAAGCATATACCCATGGCGTTTAGAATTTTCTTTAATTCCTTCCTGAGCATCAATGACAAGGATGGCGGCCTCGGCACGAGCCGCACCGGTCACCATATTTTTTAAAAATTCAATATGCCCCGGGGCATCGATAATAATGTAATCACGCTTTTGCGATTTGAAAAAGCACCTTGCGGTGTCAATTGTGATCCCTTGTGAACGCTCATCCTTTAGGGCATCCAATAAAAAGGCATATTCAAACGGTTTGGCATTGCGTTCACAGTTGGCCTTCACCGCCTCCAGTTTTCCCACCGGTAAAGAACCCGTGTCAGCCAATAGGCGGCCAATCAAAGTGCTTTTCCCATGATCCACATGGCCGACAATAACGACATTCATTTGTTCTCTTTTTTCTACTTCCATCTTTTGACCTACACTTTTTTCATAAAGCTTTCAGCTCTTAAGCCTTCAGCCATCAGTTAGCTGAAAGCTTAAGTGCTGATGATGGGAAGCTCAGTTTACATATAACCGGCCCTGCGCAGAGTTTCCAGTCCGCCCCAGTCTTCTTGATCCTGGGCACGGCCAGAGCGTTCCGCAATGTTTTTAAATTTTCCAGTTCGTAATTCCTCCACGATCTCATGGACATTCTTGGCTGTCGACTCAACCGGGAAAGTACAGGGATAACATCCCAAGGACCGGTAACGTTTTCCATTCCCATGATCAAAATACAAAGAGACAACCGGGATATTCTCACGCTCAATATATTCCCAGATATTAAGCTCTGTCCAATCCAAAAGCGGGTGAATCCTTACATGCGTTCCTGGCGCAAAATCAGTTTTGAATTGATTCCACAACTCTGGAGGTTGGTCACCGATATCCCAATCGCTGTTTTTATCCCGCGGAGAAAAATAACGTTCTTTGGAGCGGCTCCCTTCCTCATCCGCACGTGCACCCACAATAATACCGGTGTAAGGTTCAGTATTTTTATCAATTTCATATTGTCCAGTTTGGTGATTGAGCCGATATCTTGGCCAATCACCAGCCAAGGTGTGTTTGAGGGCTTCTGTCTTTAAGGCCCGACAGCAGCTTAAACGGTCCAATTTCCCATCCGGAAAAGTTTTCTTAGCCGTTAAAGCAGCCTTATTCTGCCCCACGATCATATTCAATTTCCATTTCTTAGCCAGTTCATCCCGGTATTGAATCATTTCGGGAATCTTGAAACTCGTGTCAATATGCACTAAAGGAAAAGGAACATGACCAAAAAAGGCTTTTCTGGCTAACCACAAAAGGATGGTACTGTCTTTTCCGATGGACCACAGCATCGCCAGGTTCTTAAACTCGCGGTAAGCCTCCCTTAATATAAAGACACTCTGGGATTCTAAATTGTCCAATTTGTCCAAAACTTTATTACTCATACTACTCACCTTAACTTTTAGGCCTTCTCGGATTATTATGCAACCCGCATTCCTTCTGTTCGGCTTGCTCCCACCACCATCGGCCGGCCCGGATATCTTCCCCGGGTTTGATGGCTCGGGTACAGCAAGAGCAACCGATACTCACAAAACCCCTCTCATGCAGGGGATTCACATCCACGTTGTTCTTTTTGATATATTCCCGGACCTGATTCAAACCCCAATTAACAAGAGGATTGATTTTGAGTTTTTTATTTTCTGCATCCCATTCGAAAATTTCAATTCCACTTCTGGTGATAGATTGCTCTCGACGAAGTCCTGTTATCCAGGCATCAACATTTGCTAAAGCACGCTGCAAAGGTTCAACTTTTCGAATACCACAACATAATTTCCGGTTCTCTACACTTTCATAAAATAGATTAATTCCTTTCTCTTGAACCATTTTCTCAACGGCCAGGGTATTGGGATAATAAATCTTAAAAGTCATAGGATAACGTTTTTGTGTTTTAGCAATAAGTTCATAGGTTTCTGGAAATAATCGGCCCGTATCCAGTGTAAAAACCTCAATTTTGGGAGCAACCTTAGAGATCATATCCGTAATGACCTGGTCTTCTTCCCCTAAACTCGAGGCAAAATTCACCCAATGGCCGAATTCCTCATAAGCAAGTTTGATGATCTCCTCAGCGGTTTTCCCTTTTGATTTCTCTTTTAAGCCTATGATTTTATTTTGAAGATTCATAATCTGCTTTCGGAGACATCAGCATTCAGCATTCAGCATTCAGCATTCAGCATTCAGCATTCAGTTTTTTCTGAAAGCTGATGTCTGATTGCTGATATCTAAGTTAATTACGCCTCAAAATATTGTTCCATCGAAAAATACCGCTCCCCAGTATCGGGCAAGATCACCACAATCTTTTGTCCTGGTTTTAGCTGTGGGGCAACCATTAATGCCGCAACAACCACTGCACCCCCAGAAATCCCGACACTTAAACCTTCTTCTTTCCCTAATCGACGGGTCATTTGAAAGGCTTCCTTGTCACCCACGGAAATCACTTGATCAATGATTTTGCGATTTAAAATCACCGGAATAAACCCGGCCCCAATCCCCTGAATATTGTGCCGGCCTGCAGGTTGGCCCGATAAAACTGCAGAAGTTTTTGGTTCAACCGCGATAATTTTAATTCCTGGGACTTCTTCCTTAAGCACCTCTCCTGTTCCCGTTATTGTACCACCTGTCCCAACCCCAGCAATGAAACAATCCAATTGACCTTCACAGGCCTCTAGGATTTCTCGAGCTGTTGTTTCACGATGAATCAAGGGATTAGCTTTATTTTCAAACTGCCTTGGGACAAAACTATTGGAAATTTTCTTAGCCAATTCCTCGCATTTTTTAATCGCGCCTTGGATGCCATCTTTGGCAGGGGTAAGCACCACCTCGGCCCCGTAGAGTCTTAAAAGGTAAATCCTCTCCAAGCTCATCGCCTCGGGCATGGTTAAAACGCATCGATACCCTTTAACCGCACAGATCATGGCAAGCCCAATGCCAGTGTTACCGCTAGTGGGTTCAATCACCGTCGCCCCTTTTTTAAGAAGCCCTCTCTTTTCGGCATCCTCAATCATCGAAAGGCACGGCCGGTCCTTTACACTCCCACCGGGATTAAACGATTCCAGCTTTCCTAATATTTCCACCCCTTTGAACGGCCCGGCAATACGTTTAAGCCGAATAAGTGGGGTATTCCCAATAAGCTCAGTTACATCATCCACGATTTTATGTGTTGCCATATTGGTTCCTTATGAGATCCGTTGCTAAGTTAATTATTTTCTTGCCAAAAATAAAAATGCCAATAAAAAGCTCAGTCCCAGTGTTATTACTGGATTAATGATCCAGGTAAAAAAGGTTTTCTTGGTCACGGGATTTCCGATCGTCACTTCGGGGCCGTTCTTAATTAATCCAATGGCAAAAACCGCCATGGTGTAGACAATCACCGCTGGCTGGGGAATCCCTAAAATAGAGCCGATCAAAGTGATTGTTCCGCTGACAAAATTGATAATTGTTGCTGTCAATAAACCTAAAGGAACAATTCTTTCACTTGCTGTCTTTAATGGCCCCCCTAACATAAAAGCGCCAAAACTAAAAATAAATCCCAAAAGCCATAAACCCGTCATTGTATCAATTCTTCCTGAGGCGACAAGTGGTCCAACGACATTGGCCACATTGTTCGATCCTTGCGAAAAAACATTGTACCCGCTGGTGAGGATAACAAACCACTTTAATCGTTCTTTATGATTAATGACCTTTTCATAAACCCAAAAGTTTTGTTTCCGTGGAGGGTAGACAAAACTGGTTGCTGCATAAATCAAAATGAAGCTGATAACCGTAGAGAGCACCCAGCAGATGGCTAAGTAGTTGATCTTTCCCCAGGAAACCGAATGATAAAATATTCCAATACCTAAAATCGCCGCAATCGTTGAAAGCGAGGTAGATTGGGGAATATGCATCAAATTTGCGGCAAACAAACTCAAAGAAGCAGTGAATAGAACAATAATGACTTCTTTGGTCTGAATCAATTGCGCTGGAACAATCCCCCGACTTAAAGTGGCAGAAACTTCTTTACCAAAAAGAACGGCACCGGCAACGATGAGTATTATATAAAGCCATCGAGCATTTTGTTTAGTTATTGAACCGCTTCCGCAAGCGGTGGCCATCGATGCCGCAAAACTCGATGCCCCCATGTTGAGGGCAAAAAAACAGGCCAGTAAGAAAATTAAAGTTTCCATCTCCTGGGAGTCCCCTTATGTCTAGTTTCAATTTCCAGCAACTCAAATCTTAGAGCTGACGGCTGAAAGCTAAATTGCATACAACCCCATCTTACTCAAACTCCTCTCTCTTTGACAGATTTCTTCAAAGGTTATTTTTTCCATGGCCGCAATCACCAATCCATCCACCTCTTGCCATATATAAGAGAAAACACCATTAGCTTTAACCTTATTTACGATATTCTCCATTCCTATTTCCAGAAAGGGTTTGGCCAAATCACTGAGCTTAATCTCTTGGGGAGATTTTGAGAGTAGATACCCGCCTTTCTTTCCCCTTGTACTTTCTACTAACCCTAGTTCCTTAAGCCGTATCAAGATATGAATTAAAAACTTCATCGGAACCTTTTGGCGTTCAGAAATGGTTTCTACTTTTACCGGAATCGGGTTCGGCCAATGTAATGCCAACTCCAGCAACGCCCGACAAGCATAATCTGTTTTAGCAGAGATTTTCATAGAGTTCGCTTTATACATTACTAAATTAATCAACATAGTAATGATATAATACGAAACAAATTTTGTCAAGGGGAATTTTTTAATATTTCTTAACAATAAAGACAAGGGAGAGATGAAACTTTTACTTATTGCAATAATACATACTCTTGAAGAAAATCCAAAGTTCTTTCATTAGATGAACCCAGAATAATCGCATCCTTTCCTAAGGAGTTTCTGGGACCGTTAGAAAAGTAAAGAGTGATTTCATCTCTTTGAGCTGTTCTTAGATTATAAGCTGTCCCTCCTATCCTTTTGTCAGCACCCAAGGATGAAATATCTAATCGTGTCATATTTTCTTTGTGATAACCAAATCCTAAAAAATAAATAGCGCTAGCTTCTTTTAGATAATTCTTTGCTTCATTAATAACTTCTTGCTGGGTAGAATCATTAATGGTTTTAATCCTCTCGGCAATTTTTTCTAAATTTCCCGGCTTTAACGTAGCTCCATAAGCACGACTATCTTGATCTTGCCAAGGCAAAGGATCAAGTTGCCCATATACATGGGTGATTGGAATCTTCCGTAAAATTTCTCCAATCTTAGTATCGTTCAAATTGTATGATGATTTTATCACCGTCCATAAATACTGTTCTAACGAACGGTCGTAATTGAAAGTAATAAATCGGATTTGATTCTCCTGTAATTTTTCTGGAGGGGCATCGTTCATTTTATTCCATAAGTACTTATACCAATTGTCATCTTTACCTCCCACATTAATTGATTTTCTTGTTCACAGGGTAGTAACGATAACGCAATAATAAATTTCCCAATTCTTTCGAAGTCAGGTCTATATTCTAAAAAGGCATCTATCGATGCTCGCTGAGAGTTTTTTAACTCGCTTTTGAATGAGTCGATCAATTTATCCTCGAATCCTAATTTTTTTAGTTCTCGAAATTCTTTCGAATTATTATCATCTAAACTTTTGCATATATAAGTTATGAGCTTCTCACCTACAGGATATCCATAGGGTTTGCTTGCTCCCGCTCCAAGTACCAATACTATTTTTTTAGTAATCACAAGGATTTCCTCTAAGACTTTTAAAAAAATTATTATCAGAACGTTTCTATTAAACTCATCAGTGATTGCAAGATTTACCAAAATGTCTAATAATGTCCTATTCTATAGCTTTCCCATTAACCTCTCAACAATCTTCGCGCTTCCTGAAGGCATTGGATAATCAGTAAAATTTCGGTGTGGGACCCATTTATGGCTTGCGTCTGATTTAGGAAGGGGATTAACCGAGCAGGCAAAGACCTTCAAATTGGCACGGAATTGGGTGTAATAATGTTGTACATTCATGAGTGGCCGCGAGGATTGGATGCGCACGCCTAATTCCTCTTTTATTTCACGCTGAAGGGCTTCTTGGGGAGACTCCCCCTTTTCAATTTTCCCTCCCGGGAATTCCCAGAGATCTGCAAAGAGGCCGTTGGAAGGACGTTTTTGGATAAAGAATTTACCATTTTTTTCAATCACGGCAATGGCAACATGGACTTCTTTTATAATCGTCCTTTTAGGGGTCGGGATCAGTTCTTGAATTCCCTTTTGATAAGCCTGACAAAATTCCTTGACCGGACAAACAAGACACCGAGGTTCCCGATTGCGGCAAACCAACGCCCCCAATTCCATCAGGGCCTGATTGAAAAGGTTCATTTCTTTGTTCGGCATGATTTTATCTAGGAAGCCAAGAACTTTTGTGTCCTGCGAGGGGTCTGCAAACCCCTTGATAGCCTGAAGGCGCATCACAACTCTACGCACATTCGCATCAATGACGGGCCGGCGCTGATTAAAGGCAATGCTTAAAACCGCACCGATCGTGTACGGCCCAAAGCCGGGGAATTTTCTTAACACTTCCGGATCCGAAGGGATTTGGCCATTGAATTCTTTGCAAATGACCTGAGAGGAAGCATGAATATTTTTAGCACGCGTGTAATACCCAAGCCCTTGCCAGACTTTCAAAACTTTCTGAAGCGGTGCCCTAGCAACACTTTCAACATTAGGAAAAATCTTTATCCAGTTTTCGTAATAGGGTATTACGGCTGAAACTGTTGTCTGTTGCAACATCACTTCGGATATCCAAATTTTGTAAGGATCTTTGGTTTTCCGCCAAGGAAGATCGCGGGCATGTTTTTTGTACCATTTAATTAATAATTTTGAAAAGGATTTTTCGTCAGCGGTGAGGGTGCTGTGGTTTTGGGCAACTGAGGATTTATATCTCATGGATCTTATAAGAATCCCCGGTGTTAGAAAATTACTAACCCCCGGGAGGTTCTAAATTATTTTATCATTTCCAAAAATAATTCCGCAATCCTAGGATGCTGACCAACTGGCTTTGTGATTGTAAATTTAATCTGAGGGTGCCTTGCTTTAGCCTGCCTAATAATCTTGGGGATATCCCTATCCACATGTTGTCCTGAATTAAGAAAATTCAACAAGATGACAATCCCGGTTGCCCCCTTTTGAATGCAGTGTTCAATTCCCTCAGCGATCCTCGGTTTCTCAATTTCCAAAAATGCGTGCTCTAAGATTTTGATCTTCGTCTTCGTTCGAAGTTTCTTAAGCAGAGATAGAACTTCCCTTTTCGTTTTAGGAGAATGGCTTCCGTGGGAAATTAACAGGACGGCTTTCATAACCTAAATTCTCATAACAAACGACAGCCGCAGGTGAGATATTGGCTTATGTCTTGGGTAACTGTTTTTCGAAAGTAGGGTAGTGATTTTTATACCTTGATAACCCTTAATGGCTGCGATGAACTTGTCAGCCGAACTTCTTCCCCAAAAGGAAATGGGTATTTGAGATGACAGCCATCAACGTAAATCACTCCCTCATTCATTAAAGAAAAAATTTTTAATGATTGGAATGATGTCAGCATACCGCCATCCAGTTGTGATTTTGTCTTGGGGGCACAATACAATTCTCTCACCTTAAATTGAATTTTAGCACTGGTTAAGGGTAAGATCCTTCCTCCCGCAGAATGAATGGCGCCCGTTGAGCCCGCGGCGGTCGCGACCCAGATCCCCGAACTCCTTTGTTCTTCCTTTTCTCCACTGAAGGTCAAATAATAGCGGCTCATCCCAGCAGGATTTTTATGGCAAACCAAGATATCATTGAGTACATTGATCTTGATCGCTTGAAATTTGAATTTTAGTTGCATGCGCTGAAGAATCTGGATTTTAAATTGATTATTGATAATTTTTTTTAATACAAGAGGAAAGGTTTCTCGATTGGCGATGCAAAACTGCCCCACACTCCAATGGGGATCAGAATTCACACCCAAAATATATTCATCCTTGATATTTCGGGCCGCCTCTAAGAAGGTCCCATCCCCTCCCACAGAAATGATGAGATCATAATGAGAAGTTCGGATCTTCCCTCCCCTCGGGAGTTTGGTGAATTGAATATTGTGTTCTTTGAGTTCTTTTTCAACGACTTGTAAGGTCTTAAAATGCTCAATATGGGTTTTTTTGATTCGCTGAACCTCTTTAGAATTCTTATCAGTAAACTTTAAGAAGGTCCTCGATTTCAAAATATAGCGATTATAAGCACTCTCTTTGCAGAGAAGTAAAACCTTTTTGATTTTCATATCTTATTCAATGGAATATCCTTTGTCCATTAGGGACAAATTGGATCTTATCACGTAAATCCTTGATGGAAGCAAAGACCCAATTCGCTTTCTTAAGATAGTCTTTGGGAAGAGAGGTTTCAATCGCAAGAACTTTAAGCCCTGCTTTTCGTGCAGACTCAATCCCTAGCGGAGCATTTTCAATGACAACAACTTCTCTCCCGTATAACTTTAATTCCTGCAAAGCCAAAAGAAAAGGTTCGGGGTGCGGTTTTCCCTTTTTGACGTCACTGCCGGTTACGATGACATCAAAAAGTTCATAGAACCTCTCGGGTAAGATCTTATGCACTTCCTGTCGAGAAGTTCCCGTAACCAAGGCGAGTTTGAAATTTTGGCGGTGTAAATTTCTTAAAAAACTCCTTGCCCCGGAGATAAATCGAGTTTTAGCAATTTTTTTAAATAATTTTTCTTTTCTTTTTAAAATTTCCTTTCCCTCTTTAGGATAGTAAGACCGTTTGTGCAAAGAAAAGAGTTCTCTTACACTCATAATACCCTTTTGTCCTTCTCGAATGTAAACATCGTGATGGCTGACATGAAGGCCTTCTCCTTTTAATATTGTCTTCCATGCCTTAAAGTGATCAGGCATGGTGTTGGTGATGACACCATCCATGTCAAAAATGAGGGCCTTTATTCTCAAATTTATTTTTTTCATCGGTCTAAATTTTATGAAAATTAAAAAAAGAAAATCGAAAGTAAAAAATCAAAAAAGCAATTTGATTTATTTCCTATTTTCAGATTCTTACAAATTTATAAATCCTCCCATCAAAGGAACAAAAATAGAATTCTCTGTCCTGATCAACACCAAAGGAAGATATATAAAGATTCGGATCGTGATTAATCAATTCATTCTGGGGAGGATTCTTTCCATTGTAGTTTAATGCCCAAATCCGCCCGGAGAGGAAATCGGCATACACATATCGGCCGTAAAGATAGGGAATTTTTTTGCCCCGGTAGACAAATCCACCGGTAATACACCGGCCATCTTCTTTTGTGTATTCCCAAATTGGCAGCTCTAGACCCCTTTTGTTACATCCAAGGGGAGGTTGATAACAATGACTGCCCTCCATAATATTCCATCCATAATTGCCACCCTTTTTGATAATATCGATCTCTTCAATTGGTTTATCTTGTCCTACATCCGCGGCCCAGAGCCACTTGGTTTCTGGATCAAAACTAAATCGCCAGGGATTTCGCAGACCATAGGCATAGATTTCTTCTTTGAACCCCTGCTTATTCCCCCTAAAAGGATTATCTCTGGGGATTCCATAATTTTCCCCATCGGTTGGGTGATCTACATCAATCCGTAAGATAGAACCTAAAAGTGTTTTTCGATTCTGCCCATGGCCGTGCGGATCTCCTCCTGAGCCCCCATCTCCTAGCGCGATATAAAAATTGCCATCGGGTCCAAAGGTAATCTGCCCCCCGTTGTGATTTCCATAAGGTTGAGCAACCTCCAAGATTATGTTCTCACTATTAGGATCAGCCTGATTGGGGTCATGGGCAAATACTTGATATCTGGAAACGACACTTCTTCGCGGAGGATTGGCTGTATGATACACAAAAAAGTATCCGTTATTCTTAAAATTAGGGTGGAAGGCTAGCCCCAGTAATCCTTCCTCCGAATGCCCACTAAAGACCCGGTCCCGAATGTCCAAAAATATACTTGCCTCCTTCACATCCACGGAATTAGAGAAAACCGAAATAATTCCTTTCTGCTGTACCACAAACAGACGATTCGAACCATCCGGCGGTGATTCTACCCCAACCGGGAGTTCAAAAACGAGCTGAGGGAAGGCCACGACCGGCTTTATTAAAACCTCATTGGCAGAGAAATTATTAATCTTCCTGCTTTCTTGAAGATCAGGTGAATTACTGTTCCTTTTAAGATTCATTGATCTTAAGATACCAAGAAGGTAAATAAGCAGTGAAAACAAGATCAAAACGACAAGATAAAAATAAAAGCGCTGATGGTGCTTGAGTTTCATATTTAAACTTGAAACGTTTGAGGAAAAGTCTAATGAATTAAGCTTTAGATTTTTTTATTAAGCTAATGCAATTTTTGTAGTGTTAAGGTCATTGTTGTCCCTATACTTTCGGATATTTTTAAATTCGCCGTTTCATCTAAAGGGGTTTCCGATATAGTGATGATGACAAGTTTACTTCCCTGTTGCTTGGCTAATCTTGGCAGCAAGGCCGCTGGTTCAACGACAAGGGTGGATCCGATCGCCAAGAACAGATCACAATCCCTCGACCATTCTACCGCTTTCTGAAGGATGGCCACATCCAGAGATTGGCCGAAAGAGATCGTATTAGGTTTCAATAACCCCCCACACAAATGACATAAGGGAACATCTTCACCTTTTTTAAATCGTTCTAGGATTTCCTGCCAAGGCCTAATATCGGAACAAGAAAGACAGATGATTTCTCGATTAGTTCCATGAAGTTCAAGGATTTTGTCATTGCTTGTGCCCGCCATCTGTTGCAATCCGTCAATATTCTGGGTGATGATTCCCTTTAATTTACCTATCTGATCCAAGGAGACGATGGCCTTATGTCCAGCGTTAGGTTGAGCCGTTTTAAAGGACTCAAGGAGTCCCCATTTCGTCTCCCAGTATTCTTTCCGTTTTTCGTAAGAAGTCAAAAACTCTTGAAATGTAACGGGCTTAAATCGTTCCCAGAGACCGCCCTTGCTTCGATAATCACTGATACCACTCTCGGTTGAGATCCCTGCCCCTGTCAAAACAACAATTTTATTGGATTGGACGATATACTCGCTAAATCGATCAATTTTTTCTTCTAATTTTAGCATCGAATTAGTTTGGTGAGGGGCCCTCCGAACAAGGATAAACCTTTCTCCATTCTTCAAAACCACCAATAATACTGTAGACTTTGCTAAAGCCGTTCTGACCAAAATATTCTGCTGCGCCCTGACTTGAGAAACCATGGTAGCAATAACAAATTAAAGGTTTTGATCTATTTGCCTGCCTTAGAAATGAATCAATATTTTCGTCATTAACCGCAACGGCATTCTGTATATGGGCTCCCCGGTAGGAATCCGGATCCCTAATATCTACAACGGTCACATTTCCCTGATCAATTAATTCTTTAGCCTGATGAATATCGATTTGTTCAAATGGCATTTTAAGGATCCTTTTTAGAGTGTTTAATCAGTGGACATTACATTTGACAATTATATCATAGCAAGATTATTTATATATATTCGTTGTAAAATTTAAAAAATCTAACTTGAAACAGAGTCATTTTCCAATAAAAAAACTCCAGAGCAACAAATCTGGATTTTAAAATTTAGAAGGTATCTCCAAAAAGTTATTTCTTTTCTGGAAGGGAAAGGAGCCATTGGCGAATTTTCTTCTCGATTTCATTCCGTACCTCTCGGGTCATCTTTAATTTTTTGTCTTTCCCTCCTTTAAAGGAGGAGGGATCTTGGAAACTCCAATGGAGCCGCTTTCCCTTACCCGGCAAGGCAGGACATTTTTCGGCAGATGTTTCATCGCAAACAGTCACCACATAATCAAACTTTTTATTCACTTTAAGAAGGTCATAAACACTTTTCGTTTGATTCCTAGAGATATCAATACCAATTTCTTGCATGACCTCAACGGCCAGGGGATTTAATTCGCCAGGATCCATTCCCGCACTCTCGGCCATAAAACGGTTTCCCGCCCAATGGTTTAGAAATGCCTCCGCCATCTGGCTGCGAGCACTGTTATGCACACAAACAAAAAGAACTTTTGTCTTTTCTGGAATCATAACTTTTATGGTTAAAATTGGGAGTTAAAAGGTGTAAGGGAACCGAAGTTCGACAGTGACATCGGGTGAATCTTTGGTTAGACCAATGCTGACACCAAAATCGATTGAGGCTCTTTCACTATACGACCAATTAAAACCAGTCTTAAAGTTTGCTACATTTAAGAAAGAGCCATTGACGGTTCTGTTATTTTGCTTCATCTTAAAGGTTACATTGTGGTCAAAGGAAAAATTAATAGCGGTTTGATAACTTAAGGCAATGGCGGTCCCCAAACTGTAGCCAATGGAATCCCCTGGATCCATCTTTCCGAAATTATCAATATCTCGCTTGAGGTTCCAGGTATAATTGACACTTCCAAAGACAACCGCTGGGTCAGAGGATTTGGCAGCAATCAACGCGCCCCTAACCGCCCAATGCCCGGTCCCCAAACCAATATCCCGATTATAAGGGGACAAACCGGTAATTGATTTAACTGTCAAAGAGGCAATGGTATCCGGTATCATTCCCCGTTCAAAGGCGATTTGCCGGCTTATCGTAAAATCGACATCGCCAACTCCATCCGCATGTCTTGTGGATTCATTATTGAAGGTATCCGTGATCCTATCAAATTCATAACGGTAGGGAACTTTGAATTCTGTTTGCAAATTACGTAAAAGTCCATATTTCATCGCGAGGGTCTGAATAATGATATCTCTTTTTACCGTCTCGGTTGACACCTGGCCAATGATCAAGACCGGCAATATGCTAAACCCTTGAATATGAATACGGTTAGAAGAAAAATGGGCCCAGGTAATACTGGGCTCAACTTGCAGTCTTCCTTTCGGCAAAAGAAGGCCCCCCTTTTGCACCAGTGTTCGCTCTATGGATTGGACCTTTTCACTCCCAGCGGTGACTTGCTCTTCCTTGCTATTTAATTTTGCGGTATGTTGTTTTCTATCTTCTTTAGCCGAGGCCACCTCAAATTCGCGGGTGGGAATCTTCCTTAAACCATCATGGATACGGACATCGGGATCAATCTCTCCACTCGCCACATATTCCGATAACTCTTCATCAGAAATAGTTTTCCTCTCTTGAGATAAGATCTCTTGGACAATTCTTCTAACCGCCTGACGATAATTTTCGGAAGGTTGATCCTTAAATGTCTTTGTCAGGCCCCAATAATGATCGGCTAGCTTATCTTGGCTTGGTTCAGTTAAGGATAACGCTGGGATCGATTCAGGGAAAGAAGGTTCTTCTCTTTTGGCAAACTGGGCATAAACCTCTTGCCGGACTTCTTGGGTGATTTGTTCTCTTAAATTCTTTGAGATTTCTTGGGTGAGTTTACTTTTAAGTTCGCTTTGGATCTGATCCTTCAACTGGGTAATACCAAAATAAGCAAAATAAAACAAACATACCCCAGAAATAATGACGATCAAAGAATATTTAATCTTCACAGAGGTCTTTTTCATGGCAACCCACCTTACCTGATATTGACGGGTCGGAGTATTTCTCGACCCGTCATGACCACTTGAGGAGTTTTTCAAACTACCCGAAGGGTCACCTAATATTCATTTGTAAATACAGCGGTACGGATAAAGGCTTGGTCAACCAGCCTTCTTAAAAGCTTGTAATCCGCAATGATCATATCCTCATTTTTGACTTGTAAGGCATATCCTAAAGAGGATTTTTCCCTCTCAATAATCAACCCAATGCCGTTTGTCCAGATATTCTTAAATTTATCGATTTTCATGGACATATTACCAGCCGCAGGATCAGCAATAAAAACCCGATCGGCTAATACGGCTTTCACAATCACAAAATGACTGTAATTCTTGAATTTAATAGGAACCAAAACCGGTTTACCCAACTTCCGTAAAAAATCCATATCCATCTTGTATCCAGTAACCTTATAGCCTTTGGTCTGAGCAAAATTTTTCAAATCAAGGAGAGAAAAACCTTTCCTTTCCTTAATCTTTTCCAAAGGAACAAATTGTAAAATTGTCGCAATAATGTCTTTCTCAGAGACTGCATCGCCATGATAATAATGCAAAAGGGTGGATAATCCTGCGGCCCCGCAACTGTAATCTAAACTTTGGGTGACGATATTTCTTCTTTTAATTTCTCGCATGTTCCTGACTTCTTTGTTAACCCGCAGTCCCCCGACACTAAAACTCACTGCAAAGATTGGAGTGCCAACGATTCCCTCAAGGATGAGAAATGACAAAAATAACCTTAAAATCCTTTTGGCCATAAGGGCTATCATAATGGCTTTCTAAAAAAAATCAATTATTATCTTACCTGGAAAGTGTTGAAGTTACTTAAGTGTAAATCATTACGATTGGAGAGATTTACATTGGAGTTAAATATCACGGTAATATTCAACATGATGGGAACAACACTTCCCGCTGCATTGACATTGACCAAGGCCGAAAGAAACTGTTGGGAGGCGTCAGAGACATCCACAATATTGATCCCGCCATTGCTGACACTGAAAAATTCCGTTGGATTAACCCCTACATCAGGTGGGTTGGGGGCATTGGGTATATTTTCTCTGGGATTAAAATTATTGCTGACCGCAACCTGAAATTGTCCATCATCACTGGCAATCACATCCAGCTGGATCGGAGCTTGGGTTGGGCTAACTGTTTCAATCGTAGCAGGTGTTGAGGAGCTTGTCGTTGCGTTATTCACCGGTTCACTAAAATCAGATTGTGGGTTGACCGGCCCTTGATTGGCTATTACTGGTTCAGGATTATTAAAGTTTTGCGTCAATACAACAGACGAATCGTTCATTGGGCCTGCTTGTGACTGATTAGAAGCGGGTTCAGTATTCATATTTAATGGATTTCCGGAATCCAAGATTGGGAAACTAACTTGATTAGAGGTATCGGCAGTAAATCCATTTGTTCCATTGCTTGAGGAATCGTTATTGATAGGGGTAGCAAAAAAGGCCATCTGTGGCTCGGATGTCTGTGCTGATGATCCTTGACCCTGAATCATATCACTGTTGTTATTTGTGACCAAATCCATGGGAGTTTGTGAGGGTGTGGTTGGGTTAAGGTTATTGACAACCAGATGATCAGAAGTTTGAGAATTCCCTGTTGTATCAATCAGCTGTTGATTGGGAGTTGGCGAGATCAATACCAATTGCGCATCTGGTAAATCAGAGGGTTCTTGATTCCATAAATTCTCTGTAAGAATCGGATTACTATTAATATTCTGGGGGTTAGGATTATTTGACTCAGTTTGTTGCGAAACCACCGGGTTCGATTCCCCAACGTTTGCAGAATTCATTGGGTTTGTATTCTCGGTAATATTATTAATATCCGCTGGAGTCATTGGGGTGCTACTCGCATTGTTAATGACAAGATCAGAAATTTCCTGGTTCTGAATAGTATTCTCTAAAACTGTTGATGCCGGAGGATTTGATAAAATAGTTACATTTTGTGTTTCAATATTTTCAAGGCCAAAAGCATTTGAATTAGTTAATGGACTTATAATCCCGCTATTGACTTCATTTTTATTAACGGTCGTTTGGTTTTGAGGGGTAACCGGTAAAACATTTTCGATGATATTGTTGGGAGTTGCTTGAGATCCGTTCGGATTATTTAACGGATTAGGATTAGTTTGGGATACACCAGTATTTACGGCATCCATGGGGTTAGAGGGCTGATTATTCAAGCTCTCAGAATTGACCCCTTGATTTGCTACCTTTGCCATGTCCTTTATGGTCAGCGATTCTGCGGGCGGAAGTGAACTTAGGTCAGTACTCTGTTGAAAATGATTAACATTGGAGTTGGCGTTAGAGTTAGATTCCTTTGTTGGCGGACTGACAACGGGTTTGGGAGGGGTTAGGATTTTAACAGAATTATTGGAGTTGGTGATATTAACGTTCTTTGACTGCCCTTGATTAAGGGCAGTCCCTTTAGAAAATTGCGAGGCGGTATTTCCTTTGGAACCTAAAAAGTCACCAAAATTGAAATTAAGACCTTGAGCGTAGACCTGATCTAACTCTTCGTCCGTTAGTTCAACGGCTTCAGCGGCGTAACTTGAAGGAATATAAATATTAAGAGAAATTAAGGTGAGACTTAAGGAGAAAGAAAGGATTTTTTTAATCATACAAATGCTTAGTTTTTAATTTGGTACAGAGGGGAGGAATGAAAATCTCCCCTCTGTACTCTACGCTTTCGGATAAGTGGGATGGATTATAGGCCGTTGACAACGGTTGCAACGTTGACATGGGTAATTGTTCCACCCACACCCACATTTGAAGCAATGTTGGTCTGAACAGCAGCGCCAGAACCAACCGCATTCAAGTTGCTGACTGCTTGAAGCAATTGCTGAGAATTATCCTCCAAGTTGATATGATTATTCTCGCTTAAATTCTTTCTAAACGAGCTGGATGACGCAGTCTTTGAGCTGCTCTTTGAGGAGGCACTAGCTTCTAAGGAAGCTTCTTCATGCAATGTTGCACTGGCGGATGCTGAAGCACTCTCGCTTTCAAGAATCACTAAGTCATAATCCACTATTTTGTCATAATCCAAAAGAAAGGTTGCAACCGCCACGGTTTCAGTTTCGCAATCCTTGCATTCTGTTTCACTGGCGAAAGCAGCCGCTGCGGCAATGTCTAAGGTTGTTATTTCATCCAATGTCTCAACTAAGGAGAAGTTCTTGGAGGCAGAGGCATTGGCGGATGCACTGGCATCGCGACTGGCAGAGATCGAAAGCGAGGCGGATTCTGAAGAAGAAGTTTCATAAAGTGAGCTTTCACTTCCGCTTTCTGAAGGGTTGTAGTTAAGGATATTCGCTTCGTTTGTGCCATTGATGGCCACATTGCTGGTTGGATCCCCCGTCACTGTAGCAATGTTGGTTTGAACTGCAATGGCGCTGTCAACCGCATTGGCATTGCTAACCGCTTGGATTTCCATTTGGGATGAATCTTCTAAGTCCAAAGTATTGTTAGAATGAAACACGTCTTCTACTGATTGTCCTTCTTCAAGAACGACCCAGTCGCCAGCACTCACCTGATCCAATTCCTGATCAGAAAGGGCGGTAGCGGCAAATGACACAGGAGCCATTCCGAAGATAATAGCGAGCATAATAAATATTGTCTTTTTCATTTTTCGTTACCCTTTTTTAAAAAAAGTTATTAATTTCGCATAGGGCGAAGCAGAAAAATTCTGCTTCAATAACCCTAAAGTTTACCTAATTAAAACCCACTGACAACGGATGCTGCATTCGCATGACTGATGGAACCATCTACTCCCACATTAGAGGCAATGTTGTTTTGCACAGCTGCACCAGAACCTACGGCATTAAGGTTGCTTACGGCCTGGGTTAATCTCTGGGATGTATCCTCTAAGTTGATGTGGTTGTTTTCCCCAAGATTTCTGCGTGAAGAGCTTGACCTGGAACTGGAAGCCTTCCAGGATGCTGACTTGCTTTCTTCCTTGGTTTGTGATTCATTGGCAGAAATTTCCAAACTGGAAGAAGCAGATTCACTGTCCACAATGATCTTGTCATAATCCAGAAAGTAATCGAAATCGGACAAGAACACCGCTGCGGAAAGCGTTACTGTGTTGCACTTCTTGCAGTTTTCTCGGATGGCGGAAGCAAACGCGGCAGTAATTGTCTCTGTTTCTACAATATTTAAGGTTTCCACTAGACTCAAATTCTTAGTAGCGGAAGCACTGGCTGACGCATGATAATCTGAACTAGCGGACTCCTTTGTTGACCAACTCCAAGCCGCCTCACTGCTTTCGGAAAACGCATCAGAGTAAGCCAACGATGGATTGTAGTTGATGATATCTGCCTCATTGCGACCAATGATGTCATTTGAAATAGGATCATCCCCCGTAACGGTTGCAATATTAGTAGAAACAGCAACCGCACTGTCGACCGCATTGGCATTACTCACGGCCTGGATTTCCTTTTGCGACTCGTCTTCAAGATCAAGGGTATTATTGGAGTGGAAAACATCTTCCACCGTTTGCCCCTCTTCCAAGATGACCCAATCACCAGCTGCGATTTGATCCATTTCTGAATCTGATAAAGCCGCATTGCCAGCATAAACATTAGTCGATAAAGCAAACATCAACGCTACGAAGATCGCCATCATCTTTTTCATTCTCTCTCACCTCCTTTCTTTTTGAAATAAAAAAACCTAGGCAGAAATTTTGCCCAGGTTCCTTTCAATAATTTTCTTTTAGCAATAATTTGAAATTTGGAATTGAATTTCATAAAATTTTTTATTTTGGAGAAAATTAAAAAGTGACACTACAATATCATTTTAAAATTTTTCTACAATGGAATAATTTGTCTACTGATATGAAATATTTGCTTTTTAACCAAAAAGAGGGGTTAAAAACAGGAAACTTAAAATTAGGGAAGGAGATTTTTAGAGATATTAAACAAAACTATTCGTTAAGGTAGCGCCCTAAACTTCAATTTAGCTTTCAATCCTTTGGGAAAAACAGTTTTCTTCCTAAAATCAACTGGGGCCAAGCCAAAATTTTCTTTAAAGACTTTACAAAAGTATCCCGGGTCATCGAAGCCACAGGAGTGGGAAATTTCGCTGATAGTTAGACTGTGATCTTTAATCAATTTGGAGGCCACATTTAATCGAACTTTAATTCGATATTGAGCAAAATTCGTTTTTAATTCCTTTTTAAAAAGGCGACTTAAATAATGATAGCTGATGTTATTTTGTTTAGCTACTTCCAGTAAAGATAAATTTTTTAAATGATAATTGTTCCAGATATATTTAATGACTTTACTTAAAAGCAATTGTTGATGGGTTAAATTCACACCCTGAAATTCATCGTAAGAGCGGAGTTCATTTTTGATGATGTAATCTGATAATTTTTGCAAAAGCGACAAAATGGATTGGATCTGCAAACTCGATAATCGGTTAGATGAGTTTCCCCCCGTAAATAGAAAACCTAGGATTTCTTCCTTAATAATAATAGGGACAAGAATCTTTTGATATCCCCCCTCACAAATAAAAGCTAAAGGTTCTTTTTTATCAATGACCTTTTCAATGATTTCTTGACTGATTTGTAGGCAACTCTTTTTAGGACAGTTACAAAAGAAGCCGTTTTTTCGATTTTTAATTTTTTT
>CAYJXI010000012.1:0-49574 GCA_964374105.1 uncultured Planctomycetales bacterium | reverse complement strand
ACAGTCACCTTTTGGTGACTGTCACCGATTGATATCACCGATTGGTTTATGTCTAAAAATACTGTGCAAGAATGTGCTGATCTTATTAAAAATGCTAGAAACATTGGGGCATTAACGGGAGCAGGGATTTCTACCAAAGCCGGGATTCCTGACTTTCGGGGGCCTCAAGGACTTTATGTGACGCGCAAATATGATCCGGATAAGGTATTTGATATCAATTTTTTCTTGATGGATCCAAAGCCGTTTTATGAATTCGCCCGGGATTTTGTTGGAATCGAACAGGATATCAAGCCAACCTTCACCCACCAATTTCTGTGTGAATTAGAACACATGGGGAAATTGAAGGGACTGGTCACGCAAAATATTGATTCTTTGCACCAAAGGGCGGGGTCGAAAAATGTTTTTGAGATCCATGGCAGTATTGTTAGGAGTTTTTGTCTTGATTGTGGTCAGGAACTTTCCTACGCAGATATGAAAAAAAAGGTCTTTGAAGAAGAAATTCCTCAATGTTCTTGTGGAGGTATTATTAAACCAGACGTTGTCTTTTTTGGGGAGAATGTCAAATATCTTTATGAATCTTACAGTTTAGCAGAATCATCTGACCTTTTTTTTGTGATTGGCACTTCCTGTGTGGTTTATCCGGCCGCCAGTATCCCCCAATATGTTAAGGGAGATATTGTGGTGGTGAATCTTGATAAGGTCTCGCTTGGATCCACTCGGGTAGTTTTATCAGTTGAGGCGGATATTGATGAATTTTTTAAAAAAGTCAAAAAGGAATTAAAGACAATTGATTTTGATAGAAAGGAATAAGTTCATACTGAGAAAAGTTCTCTCCTTAACTTTTATATTCTTAATAGGAATTACCACTATATTATTAGCCCAATTTCCTAACGAAGGAGGAGATATGAAAATCATCAGCCCTGCCTTTGAACATAATCAAATTATACCTCGAAAATATACCTGTCAAGGGGAAGACACCAGCCCACCCTTAGAGATCTCTCACATCCCCCAAGAAACAAAATCTCTGTCTTTGATTGTGGATGATCCGGATGCACCTATGGGGACTTGGGTGCATTGGGTGGTATTTGACATCCCCATCACAACAAAGATTGAGGAAAATACCATTCCTGGGAAACAGGGAATCAATGATTTTGGCAAGCGAGATTATGGTGGCCCCTGTCCTCCCAGTGGAACTCACCGATACTTTTTTAAAATTTATTCCTTGGACACGACCCTTAATCTCAAAGAAGGGATCAGCATAAAGGCCTTGGAGAAGGCCATGCAAGGCCATATTTTAGGCCAGGCAGAATTGATCGGACTTTATAAAAAGAGTTAAAGACATGACAAGAGCCAAATCTACAAGAAGACAAAAAGATATTTCCAGATTGATTCGCGAAAAGCGGGCCCTTAACCGAGAAAGAATCAAGACTTCTCGCAACAAGAGATAAGACTGCAAAATCATTTCGTTTTGTCCGTTATATCTTTGATAGTTTCATTGCAAAGTTAATCGATTGTGTTATAATCCCACTTAAATCCTCCGTTAATCATTAATTAAAAGAGGCAATGAATCAATTCCAGGAATATTCCCATTCCTCTATAGGCAAAAAGCAGATCGTAGCTCTTACTGGACTTATCTTAATAGGATTCGTCATTGTCCACCTAGCGGGAAACCTTTTTATTTTTGGCGGGCCGGAGGTGTTCAACGCCTATGCCAAAAAATTAGCAAGTTTACGCCCCGGATTATTCGTCATTGAATTTGTCCTCCTTTTTGTCTTCCTTGTCCATCTTTACGTAACTGCCCTTCTGATTCTTCAGAATTTCAAAGCTCGTTCCATTCATTATCACGTTGAGAAATCTCAAGGAGAAAGATCTTTGGCAACACGGCTTATGCCCCATACCGGTACGATTATTCTCTTATTTGTCATTTGGCATATGATCGATTTTACCTTTGTGGATCATCAGGGTGCGCGCAGCATCTTAAAAGATGGGAAAAGTTATGGCCTCTATGGGGTTGTTTATAATGCCTTTTCTCAACCTCTTCACAGTTTATTTTATATTTTGGCGATGATCGCGGTGGGGCTACACTTAAACCATGGCATTGAGAGCTTTGTACAAACCTTTGGATTTAGTCATCCTTCTTATTTTCCGTTCATCAAGAGGTTGAGTCATTTTCTGGCCTTCTTAGTAACGGTTGGATATAGTACAATCCCGCTTTTTGTATTGATGAGAAATTCAATGTGATTTTTTCAAAAATCGTTAAAGGAGCATTCCTATCTGGAACCTATTCTCAAAAAAATTGGAAGCACAAATCCCTGCTGGATTGTTGAAGGATAAATGGACTAATTATCGGACCAACATTAAGCTCGTTAATCCTGCCAATCGAAGGAAATTTCAAGTGATTGTGGTAGGAACAGGTTTGGCGGGAAGTGCTGCGGCGGTTAGCTTGGCAGAATTGGGATACCAGGTTAAGGTCTTTTGTATTCAGGATAGCCCCAGAAGAGCCCATAGTATATCAGCGCAGGGAGGGATTAATGCAGCCAAAAATTACGCCAATGATGGTGATAGTATTGAACGCCTATTCCATGACACCATCAAAGGAGGAGATTTTCGATCTCGAGAAGCCAATGTGTATCGTTTATGCGAGATTAGTAACTTGATCATCGATCAGTGTGTCGCTCAAGGGGTGCCATTTGCTAGAGAATACAGTGGGTATTTGGATAACCGATCCTTTGGGGGGGCACAAGTTTCTCGTACCTTTTATGCCCGTGGACAAACCGGTCAGCAACTGCTTTTAGGGGCTTACAGTGCCATGATGAAGGAGGTAGCTAAAAAAACAATCGAATTACATCCTCGTTGTGAAATGCTTGATCTCATTGTCATTGATGGGATTGCTAAAGGAATTGTTACGCGCAATCTCGTAAATGGGAAAATCGAGACGCATGCCGCTGATGCTATCATCCTTGCCACGGGGGGCTATTCCAATATATTTTATCTTTCCACCAATGCCAAAGCCTGTAATGTCACTGCCATCTGGCGAGCCCATAAAAAAGGAGCCCTTTTTGCCAATCCTTGTTTCACCCAAATTCATCCCACCTGTATTCCAGTCCATGGAGATTATCAATCTAAGCTCACACTGATGAGTGAAAGTCTAAGGAACGATGGTCGGATCTGGGTTCCAAAAACGAGACAAGATAAACGCCTGCCTTCGCAAATCCCAGAATCAGAGCGGGATTATCTTTTGGAAAGGCAATACCCTAGCTTTGGTAATCTTGTGCCCCGGGATTTGGCTTCGCGTAGTGTCAAAGCAAGGTGCGATCAAGGTTATGGAGTAGGCTCCACCGGGATGGCGGTATATTTAGATTTTGCGGAAACAATCAAACGACTTGGAATCGCCACCATCCAAGAGCGTTATGGGAATCTGTTTGATATGTATGAACGCATCAGTGGAGTTGATCCTTATAATAATCCTATGATGATTTATCCGGCTGCGCATTATACAATGGGAGGACTTTGGGTGGATTACAATTTAATGAGCACAATTCCAGGACTCTTTGTGCTGGGGGAGGCTAATTTTTCAGATCATGGGGCTAATCGTCTAGGGGCAAGTGCTCTGATGCAGGGCCTGGCCGATGGATACTACATCATTCCGTATACCTTAGGTGATTATCTAGCCCAATGTTCACCCGTGGGAAAGGAGATCGTTAATCGCCCAGAATTCGAAGAAGCCGAGGCCCATGTGAAACAGAATACTAATCGATTATTGAATATTCGTGGAAAACGAACCATCGATGATTTTCATAAACAATTGGGGCGCCTGCTATGGGATTATTGTGGGATGTCTCGTAACGAAAAGGGATTGAAACAATTGTTGACCAAAATTCCGGAAATCCGACAAGAGTTTTGGGAAAATATCAATTGTTTAGGGACGAATGAAAGTATTAATCAGACCTTAGAAAGGGCAGGCAGGGTGGCGGATTATCTTGAGTTTGCGGAACTGGTCGCTCATGATGCGCTTCAACGCAAGGAATCCTGTGGAGGGCATTTTCGAGAAGAATATCAAACCCAAGAGGGGGAGGCCATTAGGGATGATCAGAATTTTTGTTATGTCGCATCCTGGGAATTTATGGGTGTTGGGAAAGAACCTAAATTACATAAAGAATCCCTTGTCTTTGAAAATGTTCAGTTAGCTCAAAGAAGTTATAAATAATCGTTGGGTGATGAAAGCTTCTCAATAACTCACTAAAGACATTTTCTTAATGACAAAAAAATACTTAACTAATATTTATTCTTTCTGTATTCTACAATTTGTGCTCATTTTTCTTTATGTGCAACTTTTTTGTCAACCGTTAACAAGATCGCATGTAGCTTTCATTGGTTTATCGTTTGTCATAGGAATGGTCCTTTCTGGTATGGCACGCAGGAAATATAATGCGGATGTTGAGTTAGAGGAAAAACAGGAAAAATTACAGGATCTGGAAACTACTTTAAAGGAAATCCGAGAGAAAGAGAAACAGTCGTAAAAACGAAAAGGAAACGATGGCTACAAAACCCAATTTAACCGATAAGAAGCTGAATCTCAGTTTAAAAATTTGGCGCCAAAAGGACAAAAGTGAAAAGGGACATTTTGAAACTTACAAGGTAGAGAATATTGATCCCGCGATGTCATTTTTAGAGATGTTAGATGTCCTCAATGAAGATTTGACTAAAAAGGGTATTGACCCCGTGGCCTTTGATCACGATTGTCGAGAAGGGATCTGTGGAATGTGCGGTGCCGTTATTAATGGCAAGGCCCATAGCCCTTTGGCCGGAACAACCTTGTGCCAACTGCATATGCGTCATTTCAAGGACCGACAACTGCTGGTGATTGAACCGTGGCGAGCTAATGCCTTCCCTGTTTTAAAGGATTTGATTGTTGACCGAAGTGCCTTTGATAGAATTATGGGGGAGGGCGGTTTTATTTCTGTCAAAACTGGGTCGGCTCCGGATGCCAATTCGATCCCTATTTCTAAAGAAAAGGTGGAGAAGGCCATGGATGCTGCCTCCTGCATCGGGTGCGGAGCATGTGTGGCGGCCTGTCCCAATGCCTCGGCCATGCTCTTTGTGGGGGCTAAGGTCAGTCATTTAGTTTTGTTACCCCAAGGTCAGATTGAACAAAAACAACGTGTCCTCAAGATGGTTAAGGCTATGGATCAAGAGGGTTTTGGCAATTGTTCAAATGAATACGAATGTGAAGCAGCCTGCCCTAAGAATATCCGGGTAGAAAATATCGCTAGAATGAATCAAAAATTCTTTCTCGCCAATTTAACCAAATCAACTTAAGGTCTGGTGCTTAAGTCGATCAAGAGGATCAAGGGGCTTTCCCAAGCAAGATTTTCGTGATAACATGATTCGGTCATTGTCTCAAGGAAACCCAAATTATTGAGGAGAAAAGATTGCCTCAATCTCCAATTCCCATTTTAAAGTCTTAAAGGTCAAATGAAAATTGACAGAGATATTATAAGAAAGTTAGATAAACCAGGCCCTCGTTATACGAGTTATCCTACCGCTCCAGAATGGTCAAATGAGATAAGAGCCGATTTCTATCAACAAAGGTTAAGGGATTTTGGTAAAACTTCCAAGACCTTGTCTATGTATATCCATATCCCCTTCTGTGAATCTCTTTGTTATTTCTGTGCCTGTAACGTTGTCATCCGAAAAAATGAAGAAAAATACGGTGAGGAATATTTAGGGCACCTTTTTAAAGAGATAGACCTTGTTTCCCAGGCCATTGGCGCAAAGAAGATCATCCGTCAACTGCATTGGGGAGGAGGGACACCCTCGTTTCTCAATGAACTGCAAATGCAGAGACTTTTTCACAGGGTTAAAAATCATTTTGAGATAGATTTTGAGGGAGAGATTGCCATTGAGGTTGATCCCAGACGAGTAACCTTCTCTAAAGTTCAACTCCTTAGGGAGTTGGGATTTAATCGTATTTCCATTGGTGTCCAAGATTTTGACGACAGGGTTCAGCAGAATATCCACCGTATTCAACCCTTTACGGTAGTTGAACAATTTCAAGAATGGTGTCGTGAGTTCAAATTTCAGTCTGTGAATTTTGATTTAGTCTATGGTCTTCCCTTTCAAACAGTCGATTCCTTTGCTGAGACGGTCAAAAAGACGATCCAATTGAAACCCGATCGGATCGCCTTATATAGTTTCGCTCATGTCCCTTGGTTAAAAAAGCATCAGAAGAAGTTGGCCAAAGATTATTTGCCATCCAATGATCAAAAAATCGATATTTTTCTAAAAGCAAGGAAGCTCTTTTTACAAAATGGTTATGAAGCAATTGCCATGGATCATTTTGCCTTAAAAGATGATGAATTAGCCAAGGCCTTTCAGCAGGGACAACTTTATCGTAATTTCATGGGGTATACGATCAAACCTGCGGATGAATATATCGGCCTGGGTAACTCTGCTATTGGATATTTAGAAGGGACCTATTTCCAAAATTATAAAACCCTTCCTGAATATCTTCGGTTTTTAAAGCAAAACCAACTCCCTATTGAACGGGGAAAGATTTTATCGGAAGATGATCTTATCCGTCAATGGGTTATCAATTCCCTGATGTGCCAATTCCAATTGGACAAATATGAATTTTCTAACCGTTTTCATTACGATTTTGATGAATATTTTAAAGAGGAACAAAAACATATTGGGAACTGTCAAAATGATGCTCTTCTTAAATGTCGTGATCATATCCTCATTGTGACCGATCTAGGGAAAATTTTTGTCCGTAATATCTGCATGGGATTCGACTGGTATCTTAGGCAGAAAGATGCCCACAAATTATTTTCCCAAACAGTTTAAGCTTGGTTTGGATGTTTCGTTACTTGTAATTAGCACTCATCAACTCATCGGTTACTCGGGAAAGAGGACACCCCTTTAATTGGAATATGAGAAAATCCTCCCTTCTTGAGGCCTTTCAAGGGACCAATCGAAAAATTCCTGTTTGGTTTATGCGGCAAGCGGGAAGGTATTTACCGGAATATCGCAAAATAAGAGATAAATATCATCTGGTAGAGATGTTTCAAAATTCGGAATTGGCTAGCTTTATTACGTGCCTGCCAGTCAACCTGCTTAAAGTCGATGCTGCTATTCTTTTTGCGGATATACTGACTTTGCCAGCCCACCTCGGGTTTGATATCCAATTTTTAGAACCCCACGGTCCTCTCGTGAAGAATCCCATCCAGTCCTTTCGTGATATTTTGAAAATTCATGATTTTGAGGATATCCCTTATCTGCGTAAAATTATTAGAAATGTTAAACAGAGACTCAAGAATATTCCTCTTATTGGTTTTGCCGGAGCCCCGTTTACTGTCCTATGTTATTTAGTGGAAGGCGGCCCACCCCAAGATTTTTCTAAAATCAAAAATTTGGCGAGAAAAAATCCAAAGGCATTTCATCAAATGATGCTGATACTCACGCAAGCCACGATTTCTTATATTCAAATTCAAAAACAATCCGGAATTGACGTTTTTCAGTTATTTGATACCTGGGCGGGAATTTTAGCAAAACGAGATTATCAACAATGGGTTTTGCCTTATGTTCAGAACATTTTTGAAAATATCGATCTTCCTTCCATTTATTATTTAAAAAATTGTTTTCACCTTTTGGAATTGATGGTGCTTTCAAAAGCTAATTTTCTGTCAGTCTGTGAAAGTGTTGATTTCTCAAAAGACACGATCTTGGCACAATCTAGCCAAGGGGTTCAAGGAAATTTATTGAACCGATTACTTTTTTCGGATGAGATGGTTTTGGAAAAAGAGATCAATCGGATTCTCCAAAGTGCAAAGAAATTTCCAAGGTATATTTTCAACCTCAATCACGGGATATTACCTGAGACCAAAGTGAATAAAGTCAAATTCGTGGTGGAAAAGGTTCATGCGTTCTCTTGGAGAATAAATCATGAGTAAACAAGTGATCGTTATCGGTGGGGGAATCAGTGGTCTTTCCGCACTGCATTTTTTTCACAAACGATTTCCGGATAATTCTAACCTTGAGATTTTATTATTAGAGAAAGAACCGCAACCTGGAGGGACAATCCGCTCCATCAGAGGGCAAGGCGGTCTTTTTGAAACCGGACCAAATGGTTTCCTCAACAACAAAGAAGAGACCTTAGCCCTCATTCATGATTTAGGACTAGATCAAGATGTAATTTTTGCAAATCCTGAATCCAAATTACGATATCTTTCTATTAAGAACAAATTGATTGCCTTTCCCAGAGGCCCTGGGGATTTTTTCTTATTCCCAACTTTATCTTTGTTAGAAAAAACAAGGGTCCTCTTTGAAGTTTTTGTTCCCAGGGGAAATGATCCCAATGAATCCATTTATGAATTTGGAAAAAGGAGATTCGGGAAAAAATTTACTGAAGTTTTTTTGGACCCTTTTGTCAAGGGGATTTACGCAGGGGATATCCACTCTTTAAATTTGAATTCGGCATTCCCACAACTCTATGAATGGGAAAGGATTTACGGCTCCCTTATTAAGGGGATATCCCTTTCAAAAAAAAATAAATCGGACAAATCCCAGAAACATCAAAAAAAATCCATTTTCTCTAGCCAGCTATGTTCCTTCTCCAAAGGGATGGGACAGTTGATTGATGCCCTCCATAAAAAATATTCCCACTGTATTCTGACTAACCAGGATGTCAAATCCATTAAAAAATTTAAGGATAGGTTTGCTATCGAAACGCAGAAAGAGACCTATTCTGCTCACCATGTTTTTTTATGTGCGCCGGCTTATTGTTCGGCTGAATTTCTTCAACCTTTAAATTCATCTTTAGCTCAACTGTTGAAGAAAATTTATTATGCTCCTGTTATTGTGGCGGGGCTTCTCTATTCCAAAAGCGATGTTAAAAATCTTCCTTGTGGCTTCGGGTATTTGGTTCCCTCCTTTGAAAGGAAACCCATTTTGGGTGTTCTTGTCTGTAGCAATATTTTTCAAAATCGGGCAACCGAAAATCATGTTTTATTTAGAATTATGCTAGGAGGGACAAACAATCCAGAGGTGATCAATCTTTCACAAAAAGAACTTATTGAGTTAGCCAGAAATGAGCTGAAGACTACACTCGATATCCGGATGAATCCTAAAGAAGAATTCATTAAAATCTGGACGAAGGCTATTCCACAGTACGACCTGGAATATCCGGAAGTTATCAAAAATCTGCAAAAGGAATTAACTCCTTACTCTGGATTACATATCATTGCTAATTACTGGGCAGGTATCTCGCTTAATGACTGTATTACCAATGCTAAAAAAAAGATCGCAGAGATTATGATTTAGATTAATCTCATACATAACTTTGTGGAGGATATTTCTGATCAAATTTGAAAGGAGTCCTACGACCTGTTGGCAGACAGGCGAAAAATTTACCTTTGGGAAAAAATGGTGAGTTCTTAGACAGGCTCCCCGGCCCGCCCGTCTTGAATGCCGGGGTGGGCAGGAAGGTGAGCAAAGTCAAACCACGGTGTCGAACCTCGAAAGGAGAAATCATGAAAGATCAAACCAAAGTACTTAATAAAATCCTTTTGATTTCGGGAATAGTTGTAGTTGTTTTAGCGGCCATTCTGGTTGTGATCTTGGGAAGGTAATAGATATTCTCCTTTATTATCGATTTTAAGTTGGAATTCCCCAGCCTTGGGGGTGTTAGATTAGGTTTATTTTCAAGATTTCTTTATCTTCGATTCATTAAAATTTTCATTATTGCATAACTCTTTCCTTTTTGCTATCATGGCACAAATTTCCAAAAATACATTTAACAATATGCCTCATTTATCTAAAAGTCATGTTTTAAAAACATTAATCTTAATAAATTTTTTAGGAATAATTCTGTCATGTGAAAGAACTTCTCAATCAAGAACTTATAAAGAAGTGGTCATTTCTGCATCAATCAAAGATTCCCTTAAAAATTCCAATGATCAGGATCTTTTTGCAAAAACAAAAGCTCATTTTGCTTCCAACGATTCATTCGAAAAGCAAATTCCATTCCCTGTTGATCAATCTAAAGACTTAAATCAAATAACTTGGACGGTCCCGGAGGGGTGGGTTGAATTGCCAGGCAGCGGGATGCGGCTTGCCACCTTGACCAATTCCAATTCGGAAAATAAAATTGAATGTACTATTGTTGTCCTGGAAGGGGGGGGGGGCGATTTAAAGTCAAACATCATCCGCTGGATAGATCAAATTGATCTGCCCATGCCCACTGATTCTCAATTGCAGGAATTTATTAATCGTCAGGAACGTTTTCTCATCCAGAACCAATATTCTGCTGTCTTTATTGATTTGACGGTATTACAGAAACCGGAAGAAATTTCTAATCCAGGTATAATGGCGGTCATCCTGGAAGTTCCTTCCCGGAAAGTCTTTATCAAAATGATGGGATCAAGGAAAGCCATTTTGGAAAATCGTCTTCAATTAAAATATTTGGCTGAATCAATTCAAATCAAAGATTAGTTATGATGAATATATTCCGACTAACTAAAATATTAATCATTATCCGATGGTTGTCTTCCCTAAAAATCACGCTTGTGTGTTTATCGATCCTTTTTATTTTGACATTTTGGGGGACCCTTGCCCAAATCGATCAGGGCCTTTATCTTGCCCAAAAACGTTTTTTTCATTCCTATATTTTTACGATATGGGGTTTTATTCCTTTCCCGGGAACTCAGCTGGTGTTAGGGATTCTTTTTTTGAATCTCCTGGCTGTGGGTATGGCACGATTTGAGTACCAGTGGTCACATCTTGGCATCGCGGTGCTACACGGAGGACTTCTTTTATATTTGCTTTCTGCCTTCATTACCTTTCATAATACGGTAGAATCCCATGTCAATTTAATGGAAAGGGGAGGGACAAATCTCTCTTCCGATTATCGAGAATGGGAAATTTCTCTCTGGAAAAAAGCAGGTCAGGAACGAGAGGTTAACGCCATCGATATCAATGCCCTTAAACCGGGACAAATCCTTTCTTTTACGAAGGATGGCTTATCCGCTATGGTTAAACTATACTATCCACATTGTCAAGCTTTTATGGTGAATGATGAGATTCAACACCAAAGCATCAATCCCTCAGGAATAGGGCTTCTGAAACCACTTCCTTTAAACAAGGAATTCGAAAAAAACATTCCCGGGGTCGTCCTGCAAGTTGATTCCCAGCAGGGAGAAAAAAGTGAAATCTTACTTTATGGGGGAGAAACTCAAGCAGTCGCCATTCAAAGAGGTAATGAAAAATTTTTTGTGCAACTGCGCCGTAAAAAATATCTCCTTCCCTTTACGCTGATTTTAAAGGATTTTAAAATGGAAGTACATCCCCAAACCGAAATCGCCCGAAGCTATCAAAGTCTGGTAAAAATTCAGTATGATCAAATCTCGCGTGACGTTTTGATCTCTATGAACAAACCACTGCGTTTTAAAGATTTTACATTGTATCAGGCCGCCTATTCCCTTGACTCTTTGGGTAGGGAATATTCCACTTTGGCGGTTGTGCAAAATTCTGGACGATGGTTACCCTACATTTCTGGGATTTTGACCTTTCTGGGATTGGTCATACATTTTTCAACAATGGCCTTTAATAAAAAATTTCGAACTATACGTTTTAATCTCTCATGAATTTTATACGTCTCATATTTTTCTGCATGTATTTCATGACCTTATGTGTATTCGATTCCTTCGCGCAAGAGATTTGTCCTATTCCCAATGATGCTCTGAGACAAAAATCCGTTATCTCTTTAAAAAATTTTGAATCGATCGCTATTCTCAGTGAAGGTAGGATCAAACCCTTGGATACATACGCTCGGACTCTATTGTTACAATTTTCCGGAAAGAAATCATACAACCGAAAACCGGCCATGGCCTGGTTAGCACGTTTATTAATTGCTCCCGAAACGACCAAAGAGGACAAAATTTTTGTCATTCATCATCCCGAAATTGCAACCGCCATTGGAATTCAGCTGGAAAGTAAGAACCGATATAGTTTCAGTCAATTGCAACAAGGTTACTCTAAATTATCGGAATTAGCCCAAGCCGCATTACAGATTGATTCAAAAGAGCGTGGCATTGTTGAGCAGGAACTCATTAGAATACATGAAAATTTAAAACTTTATGCCAAATTATCCCATAGTTTTGTGTTTGTTTTTCCCCATCCGGATTTTACGATTGACTCTTTTGATCTTAAACAAATTCTTGAACTCCCTGAGGAGCAACAACAGTTTAGCTTTCTAGATATGGTCTTGAGAGCGGATAAAATCTATCAATTGACGCGAAACCTTGAAGTAAAAAATCAATTTGAATGGACTGAAGATGAGAAAACCCTGTTAGGGATCATGACCCTCCTTTATCACTGGTCTTTCGCCTACCGGAACCTCCCCTTTAACATCATCCCATCCTACGACTCCAATGATGAGAACTGGTATAGTCCTTGGGACACCATTAATCAGGGACTAAAGTCACCTAACTTGGGAGAGGAGATCATTTTATTGAGAAATCTTGTCCTTGCTTATTGGCAGGGGCGCCAGATCGAGTTCGATCTTGCTGCCAAGAAATTCACTGCCCTTATTGGGGAAAGAATAAATCCAAAACAAAAATTGCTTTATAATAAAATTCCACTTGAACTCTTTTTGAATAAAGCAAACATATTTTTTTATTCCAAGATATTTTACTTGGCGACCTTTTTTATCTTTCTCATTTCGTTAATCTATGAAAAGAAATTTTTATACAGCTTTGGGTTTTCTTTCCTAATCCTGGGATTTGTTTCTCATGGCTTGGGGATCTTCATAAGGATCATGATCTTAGGACGGCCTCCGGTAAGTAGTCTCTATGAAACTTTCCTTTTTGTGGCCTTGATCAGTGTCATGTTAGGAATTATTATTGAACGATTCAATAAACAATGGTTGGGAATGGTGGTAGCCAGTATAGCCGGATACGTCTTGTTACTTATTGCCGGCAAGTTCAGCCAAGAAGGGGACACCCTCAAAATGCTCATTGCGGTTTTAAACTCTAACTTTTGGTTATCAACGCATGTTTTAAGTATCACTAGCGGGTATGCCGGTTGTTCGGTAGCCGGCCTGATAGGGCATTTTTATATTATTCAGGCTTTATTGAAATCTGACAAAAAAATATTAGAGAACACTTATCGTCATCTGGTAGGAATATTAGGATTTGGTTTAACCATGACCTTCTTAGGGACAAATTTAGGCGGTATCTGGGCGGACCAGTCTTGGGGCCGTTTTTGGGGATGGGATCCTAAGGAGAATGGAGCGCTTTTGATCATCCTTTGGTGTGCTATTATATTTCATGCCAGGGTAGGGAAAATGATTGGTCCTTTGGGAGTGGCGGTGGGATCAGTGATAGGGATGATGGTTGTTATGTGGGCTTGGTTTGGAGTCAATGTGTTAAGCGTTGGGCTACACTCTTACGGATTTACTTCAGGGATAGCCTATGGACTTATCATTTTTATAATTTTTGAGATCTTTTTTCTTTTTCTAAGTTTAAATGTACTTAAATGGAAAAGAAAAAAAGCAATTTTATCATCTCTCAAAGAAGGTTAATCCCCATGTTAAAAATTGGATTTGCTGAAATTATCGTGATTTTTCTGGCTGTTTTTGTTCTTTTTGGCCCCCGAGCTTTATTTCAATTCGCTCAAGAGTTGGGAGAAATTCTCAAAAATTTTAAAAAGAATTTCTTAGAGGATGAAGAAAATAAAACCTCAGTACTTGATCATAACCATTCTAAAGAGAAGAAGTCCTGATGATCACTGTCACGCAAGCCGACAAAATTATTGCGCAACATCTGATTAGATTCCCAATAAAGAAATGTCCTTTAGAAGAAGCCTATGGGCACGTTCTTAAAGAAGACATTTATGCTGATCGGGATCAGCCTCCATTTGATCGAGTGACCATGGATGGGATTGCTATCAATTTGAAGGCGTGGACATCGGGAAGACGTTGGTTCCATATATTGGGTATACAAAAAGCAGGTATGCCGGATCTTACTTTAGAAGATGGGAATGCGTGTCTTGAGGTTATGACCGGAGCCATCTTACCTAAGGGCAGCAATTGTGTTATTCCTCTGGAAGATATTCAAATTAAACACCACCTGGCAGAAATCCATCGAGATTTGAAATTGACCTTAATGCAGAATGTCCATCGAAAAGGGAAAGATTACCATAAAGGAAAATTGCTATTGAGGGCAGGGGAAGTTCTTTTTTCTCCGCAGATATCGGTTGCGGCGGCAGCAGGGGTCGCCAAGGTCAAAGTTTCTTTAATCCCACGCATCGCGGTTGTGGGGACAGGAGATGAGTTGGTAGAGATTGACCAAATTCCTGAAACTTTTCAGATCCGGAATTCCAATGCTTATACAATAGAGGCGGCCTTGAAACTCAAAGGATTTCACAAAGTCTCTCGTTTTATTCTTCGTGATGATAAAAAGAAACTTTTTGCATCTTTAACAAGAATATTGAAAAATTTCGATGTCATCATTTTGAGTGGCGGGGTGTCCCAAGGGAAGTTTGATTTTTTGCCGGAGGTCCTTAGAGATTTAAGGGTGCGGGTTATTTTCCACAAAGTTAAACAGAAACCGGGCAAACCGTTTTGGTTTGGGATGAGTAGAAACAAAAGGGTCGTTTTTGCTTTACCAGGAAATCCGGTATCAACTCAAATTTGCATTTATCGGTATGTTTTACCATATCTCTGTTGCGCTCTGGGTATGAAAGAGCGACAAAGGGAATACGCTTCTCTACCTAAACGCATGAGTTTGAAAAATGACCTGACACATTTTCTCCCGGTTCAATTACTGGTAAAAAAGGGGGGGGCTCTAGTTGCTCATCCTGTTCAATTTTCGGGATCGGGAGATTTTGCTTCCCTATCCCGGAGTGAAGGATTTATCGAATTATCAGAACACAAGCCATCTTATCCAGTTGGTTCTCTTATTCCCTTATGGAGATTCCGATGAAAGATCGTATTTCGAAATCTATATCGACTTCCCTCTTTGGTTTGGTCTTAGCCGGTGGAAAAAGTAGCCGAATGAAAATAGATAAGGCTTCTTTAATTTATCATGGCAAGACCCAAGCGGAATATTGTTATCAACTCCTTTTAGAATTTTGCCAAAAAGTATTTTTGTCCAATCGGGTTGATCAATCCGATGGGAAGGGGCATAAGGGACTGCCGCAAATTCATGATAAAAAAAAATACATGGATATCGGTCCTTTAGGAGGCATCTTATCGGCTATGGAAGCATATCCGAAAGGGGCCTGGCTTGTTTTAGCTTGTGATTTACCTTATGTGAATAAATCAACCCTTTCTTTTTTAATTAAAAATAGAAATCAGAATAAATTGGCAACTGCATTTTTAAGTCGCCTTGACGAACTTCCAGAACCACTATGTGCTATTTACGAAACGCAGATTCGATCGCATTTATATGAATTTCTAAAAAGTGGGATAACCTGTCCCAGAAAGATCCTTTTAAATTCCGATGTTCATTTATTAAAACCCCGTGATAAAATATCTCTTGAGAATATCAATCATCCAGGAGAATATGAAAAGGTCATGAGAACCATTGGGAAATTTAATAAAAAGAATAGGCACTCCATTTAATTGGCTTTTTCTTATTATTGGGTCATGAACAGTAAACCAAAGACAATTCATGTTGAATATTATGCTATTCTTAGAGAACAGAGGGGGTGTCATAAAGAAACGCTTTTGACCCAGGCTGTAACCTTAAAGCAGTTGTATGAAGAACTGCAAAAAAGATTTGGATTTAATCTATCTTCACATCTTTTGCGGGTGGCCGTTAATAATGAATTTAAGAATTGGAGTACCGCAATCAACATCAATGACAAAGTCGTTTTCATACCTCCAGTGGCAGGCGGTTAAACAACCAAGATGGTTTAATAATACTTTATAAATGAAGTATCTCTCTTAGGGGAAGTAAATCGCAATGGGATATCAGAAAATTGATAATATACCAATCTGGGGTGAACCCCTTAAAGATGCGGTGGATCAAATGCGCAATTGCGCTAAAAAGGCTGATTACTGCGCCTTGATGGCTGATCATCATATCGGTTATGCCGTACCTATCGGTGGGGTCATCGCTTACAAAGACAAGATCAGCCCCTCCGGAGTGGGATATGATATTGCCTGTGGTAATAAGGCTGTTCGCCTGGACATTTCTGCTCAGGAAGCTAGGACGAATATTAAAAAGATTATGAATGAGATTTACGAAACCCTCTCTTTTGGAGTAGGGATGAGAAATATTGAAAAAGTTGATCATCCTTTGTTTGATGACCCAGCCTGGAAAATTGATATTGCCAAAAAAAATAAAGAACTCGCTAGATCTCAGCTAGGAACGATTGGGAGTGGCAATCATTACGTTGACATTTTTGTGGATGAGCAAAATCGTGTCTGGATAGGCGTTCATTTTGGATCGCGGGGTTTAGGCCATCGTTTAGCGACTTACTTTATTCAGGCGGGTGGCGGGAGAGATGGGATGAATGTCGATCCTGTTTTGATGGATGTGAATAGTTCCTTGGGTCAAGAGTATTTGGCTTGCATGACTTTAGCCGGCCGTTATGCTTATGCAGGAAGAGATTGGGTTTGTCAGAGGGTAGCAAAATTGTTAGGGGTCAAAATTCTGGAAGAGGTCCATAATCATCACAATTTTGCTTGGCGGGAAAAGCATTTTGGAGAAGACCTTTGGGTCGTGCGCAAGGGGGCCACACCCGCATTTCTTAAGCAGAAAGGATTTGTGGGGGGAAGCATGGGAGATATCTCGGTCATTATTGAAGGGGTGGATTCAAAAGAGGCCGATGAATCTCTCAATTCAACGATACATGGAGCAGGGCGTATCATGTCGCGGACCAAAGCAGCCGGGTATTTCAAAAGACGAAAACGCATCGGGGGTGCTATTACCAAGGATATGATGCTTAAATGGGTCAAGGATTTTGGTGTAGAATTGAGAGGAGCCGGGACGGATGAATCCCCCCATTGTTATAAACGACTGCCCGAGGTTATCGATTATCATAAAAATACGATTAAAATACTTCACGTTCTAACTCCCATTGGAGTGGCTATGGCCGGAGAGCATGAGTTAGATCCGTATAAAGATTAATCCGATTTTCCTATAAGTTAGAATCTCAAATTTCTGCTGGATATTGGAAGTAAATAATGGTATAGTTCAAGCAATATTTTAGCGGAATGTTCAATTACCTTTATTCCATTCTATGAATATCATCCTTGGGGGAATTAATCATAAAACGGCTGCTATAGAAATCAGGGAGAAGTTTTTCTTGAACTCTTTGGAACAAGATTTGTTTTTATCTGAATTAAAATGCAATCCTTCCATTGTTGAAGCGTTTGTTTTATCGACTTGTAATCGCACCGAGGTCTATGCGCATGGTTTAGATACCCAAAATTATGATCAATATTTTTTAAACCTCATCTTAAAGATTAAAAAGCTTTCCTATTCAAGATCGTTGTCTAAATATTTCTACAGCCTAAGAAATGAAGAAGTCGTTCGTCATCTATTTCGGGTCGCTTCTGGATTAGACTCCTTAGTTTTGGGCGAAAGACAAATTTTAGGCCAGGTGAAAGAAGCCTTTGAGCGCGCCCAAACAAAAGGAATGTTTACAAAATGCTTTAATATTTTGGCCAATCTAGCCATAAGAACTGGTAAAAAAGCTCACAGCGAAACGGGTATCAGTTTTGGTGGCTCCTCGGTGAGTTGGGCAGCAACCTTGATGATGGAGATACTTTTAGGTTCCTTAAATGAAAAAACGATTTTGATTATTGGGGCAGGAAAAATGGGTGAGCTCACCACCCATCAAATATTTAGTAAAGGAGTTAAGAAGCTTTATCTTATGAATCGGACACAGGCCAACGCAGAAATTTTGGCCAAAAAGTACCAAGGCATCCCAGTTGCCTTTGTGGATATGAAGGAAATCTTAAGTGAAGTGGATGGCTGTATCTGTTCGGCGGATGCACCGCATTATATTTTGGAAAGAGGTACCATCGAAAAAATCATGGCGTTACGTCATAATCTCCCTTTGAACCTTATCGATATTTCGATGCCCAGAAATATTGACCCACAAGTTGCTTTAATTCCTCATGTGTTCCTAGCCCATATTGATGATCTTGAAAAAGTCGTTGAAGATACAATGCGCAAAAGACAAAGTTCTATAAGATTGGTAGAAAACATCATAGAGAAAAAATTAAATGAATTCTATTCTAAGTTAAAGAAGAGTCAAGAAGGGCCGGAGTCTACGGAATCAGCCATAGAAGATTTATCTTCTTCACTTTCTCATTAATTAGGAAATTTTCAAAATTATAGCTGCTGGTTGTTTTGTTAAGAATCACGTAACTCAAACTAGGTAAATTATCAATAGAAATGGAAATTTTCTTTCGAAATCCTTACTTGACGTTAGCGATTACCGCTTTATCCCTGAATATTGCCTGTGGATATTTTAGAGAGAAGACAACCAAATTCACCTTGAATTGGTGGTTGTGGATCCATGCCTCTATTCCCGTTCTTATCTATCTTAGGAATATTTTCCATACCGTCAAAATTTTTATACCGGTATGTATTATCCTAGCCATTTTAGGGCAAATAATAGGTGGGCGACTGCGGCGTTTACTAATGACCGAGAAAGATTTTGAAAAATTATTTCAAATCCCCAATTTGCGACTAAGAAATCAAGACAATCTTGCCATTGAGGAGGAAGACGTGATGGTGGTTTTATTGAATATGGGTGGCCCTAAGACTAATCAGGACGTCCCTGATTTTCTTAAACGCATTTTTCTCGATTCCCATATTATCCGTTTTCCCTTATCCAGAATTCTCCAGCCGTTTTTTGCCTGGTTGCTTGTTTCTTTACGAGCTGTCAAAACTCAAGAACGTTATCAACTCATTGGGTGTGGTAGCCCCATCTATGAATCAACCTTACATCAGCTGAACGCCTTGAATGACGAATTACTAAGACGTAACCGAAAACTCTCCGTGACCTTCTCCTTTAATTACAGTCAGCCTTTTCCTGAAGACACCATCAAAGAGATAAAGCTGGCTAAAAAAAAATATATCTTGCCATTAAGTCTTTATCCGCATTTCTCGGAAGCAACAACCGGTTCCAATATTTATTATCTTAAAAAAGCGGCTAAAAAAAATTTTCCGCAGTTAAAATTTTTAGATATCCCCAGTTATTATCTCAATAATTCTTATATTCAGGCACTCGTTGAAAAAATTTATGAACAGATCAATCCGGAAGAAGCCTTGAATGATTTTTATTTAATTTTTTCTGCTCACGGCTTACCGCAATATTTTTTAAACAAAGGGGACCCATATCCGTTTCAAGTGGCCCAAACCGTGGCCAGGATTTTAGAAAAGTTGAATCGACAGGCAGAATGGGTCATTGCCTACCAGAGTGAAGTTGGGCCTTTGGCTTGGCTTAAACCTTCCATTGAGAATATTATTAAAGAATTAGCAAAAAAGGGAGTCAAAAAGATTCTGATCATTCCTGTTTCTTTTGTCAGTGATCACATCGAGACACTCTGTGAAATTGATATTGAATACAGGAAGCTCGCCAGAGATTGCGGTATCATAGACTTTCGGATGTCAAGGGCTATTGAATCGCATCCTGGGTTTATCCAAGCCTTGGCAGACAGCGTAGAACACATGTTACCCAGAAAAATAAAAAATCAAGATCATCTTAAAAATGGTATCAAAGAATTAGAAAGTATTATGGATTAATGGCTCCCTTATTAAAATTAAAAAATGAGGAGTAGACGCGATGGATAAACTTATCATTTTAGGATATGGACTCTTTCTCATTTTCGGGGCTTATATGGGATGGAAGGCCGGTAGTAAAATTTCCCTTATCATGGGACTTATTTCCGGGATTTTAGTCTTCCTAGGGTTTTATTTAACTAGCTTAAATTTTAAAAACGGATTTTTATTTTTGACAATCATCGGAGGCGTTCTGTCAGCTATGTTTGTGATGCGGTTGGTGAAAACTCAGAATTTTATGCCATCTGGGATCTTATTAATAATCACTCTAATTTTTTTATTTTACTGTGCTATAAAATACATCAAAAACTGAATTCTAATTTTTAAACTGATGAATTCTAATCATTCCTCACCCAATTTAAAACGATATTTACCTGCCATGACGTTAGGGCTGAACATGGCGGTGGGGATGGCTGTTTTTTCCTTGCTGGGATATTATATCGGTCAAAAATTAAACAAAGAATTTTCCCTGACGCTTATTGGTATATTTTTGGGCATTCTCTACTGCGTCTATGAGGTCTTCAAGGTGGTTAAGCACCTTGAACAACCTTCCCATCAACAAGATAAAGAGAATTTAAAGGAACAATGAGCGAATCAAATTCTCATACCTTTGATCTGGAACAGTATATCCTGCATCATGTCCAAAATTCAGGAGAATGGCAACTCCCATTCTTTGGTCCCATTCCTTTACCGGAGTTTTTAAGCTTACACAGTTTAATGATCCTTATTTGGGCCATGGGGCTGTTAATTATTTTTTGTTTCCTGTATAAGAAGAATCAAATCATCCCTACTGGTCTCACCAATCTTTTGGAATCTTTTATTATTTTTATCCGAGATGATATTGCAATTACCTGTTTAGGGAAAGAGGACGGTCGAAGAATGACACCATTATTCTGTACATTTTTCTTTTTTATTCTCGGCCTTAATTTGATGGGCCTCATCCCCCTGTTTTCAACCGCGACCGCCAACATCAGCGTAACTGGTGCCTTGGCCTCCATTACCTTAGGATTCATGATCTTTGGATCGATTTACCGAAATGGATTGCTGGGTTTTTTAAAATCGTTTGTTCCCTCCGGGATTCCCTTGCCGATCTTAATCATTCTTGTCCCTATCGAGTTTTTAGGGATTTTCATTAAGGCCTTTGCCTTGATGATCCGTTTGTTTGCTAATATGCTGGCTGGCCACATTATCATTGTGGCCATGGTTGGATTAGTAGGACTGCTTGGGTATATAGCCCTTCCCACCGTGGCCTTGGCCGTTTTTATCTCATTGTTAGAAGTATTGATCGCTTTTATACAAACTTACATTTTCACCTTTTTATCAGCGATGTTTATGGGAATGACATTTCATCCCCAGCATGAGTAAAACCAGAAGAGGGAATTATTATCAACCAAACCTTTACAGGGATTCGGGTGATTTATATAATTATTTTTCTAAAAATAATCGATGAATAAAGAAAGGAAATTCCTATGACACCAGAATTACATGGATCATTTGCGGCTATTGGTGCCGGGCTGGTTACAATTGGTGCGGGAGTGGGTATCGGACTTTTAGCTTATGCGGCTTTGCAAGGAATGGCCAGACAACCCGAAGCAGCTAATACTATCAGGATTAATATGATCATTGCGGCAGCCTTTATTGAAGGAGTCGCTTTGTTTGCAGCCCTGATTTGTTTCTTGTCGGTCAAATAACCATTAATTCAGACTTAACCCACACACATTTAAAACTCGTTTATGGATGAGACAACCGAAACAGGTGGGATACCTTCAGACCAAGGATATACAGAATCGGCTCTATTAAGTCCTGAACTCCATGTCATGATTCTCACCTGGGTCACCTTCTTTATTTTACTGGCTATCCTGTACAAATTTGCTTGGAAACCCATTTTAGCGACCTTGGATCAAAGAGAAGAAAAAATCAGGCGGGCGGTAGAGGAAGCGGAAAAGACCCATCAAGAATTCGGTAAGATCAATGAAACCCGTAATCAAATTTTGACTGAGGCCAACAAAAAGGCTAATGAAATCATTGCTCAATCCCGAAAGGCAGCCCTGCAAGCTGTCAAAGTGATCGAACAAAAGACCAAAGAAGAGGCGCAGATTATCTTGGAGAATACAAGAAGAGAACTTCAATCGGAAATTGAAAGAGCCAGGAGTTCTTTACGTCATGAAAGTGCGGAAATTGCCGTTGATTTAGCCAGCAAGATTATTAATGAAAATCTTGATAATGAGAAGAATCGAAAATTGATTGAAAGATTTATTAAAGAAATCTGATTTATTCTCTTATGATTCGATCGAGAGCGGCTAAGCGTTATGCCAAGGCCCTTTTTGAGATTTCCCTGCAAAAAGACTTCCTGGATCAAATTCAGTGTGATCTTACCAAGATCTTAAAGATGATCCAACAATCCAGGGATTTGAAGGTCTTTTTCCTGAGTCCAGAGATCCCAACGGATAAACGAACAAAAATTTTTAATCTTTTGTTTCAGGATCGTGTTCACCCTTTGCTTTACCGTTTTCTTCTTTTTCTGGAAAAAAAGGATCGGCTGAACCTTTTTCTTGAGATTTGTCAGAGCTTTGAACAAATTTATTTAGGTTTTAAAGGGATTAAAAAAATAACAATTTTTGCGGCAAAGCCCCTTGACCAAGATCTTATCTTAAGGATTAGTAATCAACTTAAAAAGAAATTACAAAAGGAAATTGAAAGTATTGTCGAAATCGATCCGCGTTTGATTGGAGGATTTAAGATTCAGGTAGGGGATGATATTTATGATTGCAGTATTCAAACTCAACTGCAAAAATTTAAAAACAGGATAATCCGTTACGTAGGTATCAATCACCATGAAAGACATTAAACCAGAAGAAATCTCGGCCATTTTAAAAAAACAACTCTCGGATTTTGATTTAGAATCGGATCTTTATGAAGTCGGTCAGATCATCAGTGTGGGTGATGGCATTGCCCGCGTCTATGGGCTCACGAACATTATGTCCGGAGAGTTGGTGGAATTCCCTCATGGTTTAACAGGAATGACACTTAACTTAGAGGAAGATCATGTAGGGATAGCGATTCTGGGTGATGACAGCAAACTGAAAGAAGGAGACCAGGTTAAACGGACAAAGAGAATAGCCGCGGTTCCAGTGGGTGAGAAGTTAATTGGTCGAATCGTTAACGCTCTTGGAGAAGCCATCGATGGTAATGCCCCTATCATTACCAGCGAGTATCAAAAGATTGAAGTGAAGGCCCCCGGTGTTATTGACCGTAAAAATGTTCATGAGCCTTTGCAAACAGGAATCAAGGTCATTGATGCCTTAACACCCATTGGCCGCGGCCAAAGGGAATTGATTATTGGAGATCGAAAAACCGGGAAAACAAGTTTGGCTGTTGACACCATCATTAATCAACGGGGAGAAAATGTTTATTGTTTCTACGTTGCTATTGGTCAGAAACGTTCAACGGTGGCACAGGTTTATGAAACTTTGAAGCAACATGGGGCGATGGAATACACAACGATTGTCGCTGCCACGGCCTCCGAACCGGCCCCCCTGCAGTTCTTAGCACCTTACTCGGCTACGGCCATGGCAGAACACTACCGAGACAGTGGCCGACACGCCCTCATCGTTTATGATGATTTGACTAAACAAGCCCAGGCCTATCGTCAGATGTCATTGCTATTACGCCGGCCTCCGGGACGGGAAGCTTATCCGGGTGATATCTTTTATCTCCATAGCCGTCTATTAGAAAGAGCAGCCAAAATGAATGACGCCAGAGGCGCAGGAAGCCTCACCGCCCTTCCGATTGTGGAAACCCAGGCAGGAGATGTCACCGCCTATATCCCCACTAACGTTATTTCGATCACGGACGGTCAAATCTTTTTAGAATCAGATTTATTCAACGCCGGACAAAGACCGGCCATCAATCCTGGGATTTCCGTTTCCCGAGTTGGGGGGGATGCCCAAATCAAGGCTATGAAACAAACTGCGGGTACTTTAAGACTTGATTTGGCTCAATATCGGGAATTGGCAGCCTTTGCCCAGTTTGCCTCGGATCTTGATCCCACCTCTCGTCGTCAACTTGAACGTGGGGAGCGGCTGATGGAGGTGATCAAACAAGGAGTTCACGAACCCCTGTCGGTTGTCAAACAGGTCGTCATCATTTATGCTAGTGTGAATGGTTATCTGGATGATATTCCCGTAAAGCGGGTCAAAGAATTTGAAAGCAAACTTAATGAAGCGTTAGATTCTTTATACTACGATTTTGTGACCCTTTTTAACCAAGAGAAGGTTTTGAAAGAAAGCATCAAAAAATCCCTGGATGATTTATTAGCGGATTTTAAATCCAAATTCAATTGATCAATATGCCCACGATTAAAGAGTTTAATATCAAATTAAAAAGTTTAAAGAATACCGAGAAAATGACACGAACCATGAAGTTGGTTTCGATGAGTAAATTTTATAAAGCTCAGGAAGCTCAAAAAAAAGCAAAAGTTTATGCGCAAAAACTTACCGACCTTATTAAAAGACTGTCTTTTACAGTTGAGGCAACTTCCCATCCCTTGCTCATGAACCGTATCCAAGTTAATAATGTTTTGATGTTGCTATTGACTTCCGATAAAGGATTGTGCGGGGCCTACAATAACAACCTTATAAGGTATGTATCAGCTTGGATGGAGGAAAATAAACCCCATTTTCAAAATATCTACTTTAGCTTTTGTGGGAAACGAGGGTTTATGTATTTTAAAAAATTTGCTAAAGTCGCTCACTATTATGAAAAGGTAACGGTCAAGCCCAACTTTTCAGATGCGACAAGAATTGGGAAGGATTTAACGGCCGGGTTTCTCTCTGGCCAGTATGATGAAGTGTATTGCGCTCACAATATATACCATAGCCCTTTTTCTCAAAGTCCAACCCTTGAGAAAATTTTGCCAATTGAGGCCAAACCATTAACGGAAGGCGGGCATAAAATTCCCCCCATTTATATTTTTGAACCCAAGGAAGAAGAAGTCTTACAATTTCTGATACCAAAATATCTCTATTTCCGAATTTATTTTAGTTTATTAGAAAATTCTGCCGGAGAACACGGGGCCAGGATGACAGCCATGGATAATGCTACCAATAGTGCAGAGGAACTCATTGATTTCTACACACTGCTTAAGAATAGAGCCAGACAAGCCTCCATCACCAAAGAACTCATCGAGATTATCTCAGGGGCCGAGGCTCTAAAACAATAAACCCTGTGCTTGATACGGAGTAAATACCAGGATCGCAATATGAATAACCAAGTTACCAGAGGCAAAATTATTCAGGTTTTAAGTGCGGTTGTGGATGTCACATTTCCCCCAGGGCAACTCCCCACCATTTTTACCGCACTTAAAACGACGAATCCCTCCATTAACGATCAGGAATGGAACCTTACCCTAGAGGTTGCCCAACATTTAGGGGAGAATACGGTAAGAACAATTGCCATGAATTCTACGGACGGATTGGTCCGGGGAAATGAGGTGTTAAACACACAGGAAATCATGACAATGCCTGTAGGAGTTGGGACCTTAGGCAGAGTCATGAACCTTTTAGGTGAACCCATTGACAATGCCGGAGCGATCAATGCCCTTAAACACATGCCCATCCATCGTCATGCCCCGTCCTTTGCGGAACAAGATACCTCGGATAAAATTCTTGTCACTGGAATCAAGGTGATTGATTTATTGGCTCCTTATCGAAAGGGTGGGAAGGTAGGATTATTTGGAGGGGCGGGTGTCGGTAAGACTGTTATCATCCAAGAGCTTATCCATAACATCGCTAAGGAACATGGCGGTTATTCTGTCTTTGCGGGTGTTGGGGAAAGGACTCGAGAAGGAACAGCCCTCTATAAAGAAATGAAAGAATCTGGTGTTCTTGACAAGACCTCGCTGATTTATGGGCAAATGAATGAACCTCCGGGAGCCCGGGCGAGGGTGGGACTTTCTGCCTTAACGGTAGCGGAATATTTCCGGGATGAACTGAGGCAGGACGTTCTTCTCTTTATTGATAATATCTTCCGATTCACCCAGGCGGGATCAGAGGTTTCTGCCCTTTTAGGGCGGATTCCTTCCGCGGTTGGTTATCAACCCACCCTAGCTACCGATATGGGAGAATTGCAGGAACGAATCACCTCGACAAAGTCAGGATCCATTACCTCCATCCAGGCTATTTATGTCCCGGCTGATGATTATACGGATCCGGCCCCGGCAACGACTTTTGCGCATTTAGATGCAACCACCGAATTGTCTCGACCTATAGCGGAATTAGGAATTTATCCCGCTGTTGATCCTTTAAGTTCTACTTCCACTGTCCTTACTCCGGAAATTGTAGGTGAGGAACATTATGAAGTGGCCAGAGGTGTCCAAGAAATTTTACAAAGATATAAAGAACTCCAAGATATCATTGCCATCTTAGGAATGGACGAATTATCAGAGGAAGACCGCCTGACAGTGGAACGGGCAAGAAAGGTCCAGAAATTTTTGTCTCAACCTTTCCACGTGGCTGAGCAATTCACTGGGTTAAATGGACGATATGTCAATTTGGATGATACGATTCGTTCTTTTAAGGAGATTTTAGAAGGAAAACATGATTCCCTTCCCGAGCAGGCCTTTTATATGGTGGGGGATATCGAGGAAGCGATCGAAAAAGCAAAGAAATTGCATTGATCACAATAATTTCCTAAAGAGACTGATGATCCTCCAAAAATCTTAAAACAAATCTATGAATACTTTTCATGTTACGATCATTACCCCGGAAGGAAAAATCTACGAAAGTGAAGTAAATTCACTTACGGTCCCAGGGTATGATGGGCTACTGGGCATTTTAGCCAACCATGCACCTATCGTTGTCTCTTTAACTAAAGGTGTTTTGAAAATTAATGATTCCCACGGAGAACAATTTTGGGCCTTGAATTCGGGTGTTTTAGAAGTGAATGAAAAAGGCGATACTTTAATGCTCGTGGATGTGATTATCAAAGCCCCCTCCGTCACTGAGGCCAAGGAAAAATTAAAAGATTTACAAGAAGTTTCTTTTTAATGTCGATGAGTGTGCCAACGGATAACCAGGAGTTTAAATCCCAACAAGACTCAGATAAAAAAGAACAATCCTTCTTTGGTATTATCATTCATTCCTTTTTTGTTGTTCCTTTTCTCATTGCCGTTTCCTGTGTCATTTTATTTACCGCTATCAAATTATTAACGCACGAAGAAAAAACCGTTTATGATTTTTTGGAAGACATTAAAACCGGAGGCCTCACAAAACGCTGGCAAGCCGCTTTTGAGCTGTCGAAAATCTTAGCCAATCCCCAATCAACCCCTCAAGAAGATCGATTTGAGAGGGAGCTCATTTTTGCCTTTAAACAATCCTTGCATGATGACCCCCGGGTTCGTCAGTATCTGGCCTTAGCCATGGGACGGACAGCAAGAGCCAGTTTCTTTGATACGCTAATTGAAAATATAGACAGGGAAAAGGAAGAAAATCTTTATGCCATTATTTATGCTTTGGGGATGCTGAGAGATAAACGAGCAGTAAAGATCTTGACTCGATTTATAGACAATCCCGTTGCCAGAATTCGTTCGGTCATAGTGGTATCCCTGGGCAATATTGGGGACCTCGAATCCAAAGAAATTTTAAAAAAAACTTTATCTGATCCAGAACCCAATGTACAATGGGGCTCAGCTCTTTCCCTAGCTAAGATGGGAGATGGGAGGGGAAGAGAGGTCGTGGCTCAGTTATTAAATCGTGATTATCTTGCCAGATTTAAGGAAGTCGATCAAGAAGAACAAAATTATCTTATTTTGACAGCCATGGAAGCTGTCTCTTATATTGGGGATCCCGAGTTGTATTCTATTTTAGACAAGCTTTCAAAAACTGACCCCAATATGAGGATCCGTTCAAAAGCTTTAGAAGTTCTTAATCAAGCCAAAGATCAAAATTTCTAGTGCGATTAGGGATAGCAGTCAATAGCTATGAATAATTTGAATAATCAAAATAAAGAAATTCCTTCTCCTGATGAACAAAGGAAAGAACCGCTACCTTCTTCTGGTTCGACAGCAAATCAGCCTCCCCAAGAACCACAAATGACAAATTTATCTTCCCCTTTGAATCAGGAGAAATCTACTCCTGCCGTAAAACCTTCCGGGGAAGAGAGTCCTGCCAAACCTTCCGATACGGTTGTCTCTAAACCCATTACCCGGATTACGCAGGACCAGCCTGCGAAGGTTTCTCCAACGACTGAGCCAATCCTTCCGGAAACGATGGATCGACGGACCTTTATCAAATGGCTTACCTTAGGGTGGGGGGCCTTTGCGGCGGTTGTGGCTGGTTCGGGGACACTGATCATGAGATTCTTATTCCCCAATGTCCTGTTTGAACCAAAACAAACCTTTCGTGCCGGTCTTCCCGATGAATATCAGATTGGAGAGGTTTCCGAACGATGGAAAGCTCAACACAGTGTGTGGATCGTTCGTGATTCCGAGAAGGTTTATGCCTTATCCACGGTGTGTACTCATTTGGGGTGTACTCCCAATTGGTTGACCAACGAGAATAAATTTAAATGCCCCTGTCATGGCAGTGGCTTCTACAAATCGGGTATTAATTTTGAAGGTCCTGCCCCTCGTCCTTTGGAACGTTTTAAGATTTATTTATCCGATGATGGAGAAATCATGGTGGATAAAACTAAAAAATTCCAACAAGAGAAAGGGGAATGGAACGATCCGGAATCTTATATTTTGGTTTAAATTGAGGAAAAGGAAGCAAATAATTTTAATTTAAGTAAAATTATTTAAGGAGGGATATGGAATGGCCGAAGAAAAGAAAGATAAGAAAAGCCTTTGGGAGACTGTAGCCGAATCCCAAGCTACCAAGGCCATTTTCCGGACTGGCATTCCCAGAAATCGTAGGCAAAGGATGATGATTGTTTTAAATAGTGTCTTTTTACATCTTCATCCTGCCCGTTTACCAAAGCATGCCGTTAAGATCAAGTACACCTGGTGTATGGGGGGACTTTCCTTTTTTGTATTCCTCGTTTTAACGGTTACCGGAATTTTACTTATGTTTTATTATCGCCCTACCGTTGAGTATGCTTATGGAGATATCATTGATTTAGGGGAACAGGTCCCTTTGGGGATTATGCGAGAAATCCATCGGTGGGGAGCCCATTTGATGGTGATCACGGTATGGTTACATATGTTTCGGGTTTTTATGACGGGTTCTTATAAACCCCCCCGAGAATTCAATTGGACCATTGGCGTTCTTCTTCTTGTTTTAACGATGCTTTTGAGTTTTACCGGGTATTTATTGCCTTGGGATCAACTGGCTATTTGGGCTATTACGGTGGGATCCAATATGGCGGGAGCGACCCCGTTTTTGGGAACATCCGGACCAGGGTCTTCTTTACTTGCCATTGGCGATGTGAATTTTGTTCATACTTCTAGTGATGCCCGCTTTGCTCTGTTGGGAGGTCGGTTTGTTGGCGAAGGAGCGCTTTTGCGGTTCTATGTTTTGCATTGTTTGGGATTGCCTTTTGTAATTATGATTTTTATGATTGTTCATTTCTGGCGGGTTCGTAAGGATGGGGGAATTTCGGGCCCGACTTGAAATAAGCTTTCAGTCTTCAGAACTTAGGATATAAATTAAAATTTTTGTATTACAACTTTTTGGAAACTGACAGCCGACAGCTGAGAGTTAATAAGGAATATCCATGGACACATTTAAACATATTGTCAACGTCATCTCTGCTCCGTATTTTATGCTCCCTGCCATTTTAGTTCTCTTCTTTTTTATTTTTCCGCCAACAGAAACGTTATTCAAAATTAACCAAAAATTACGCCTCTTTAAATTATGGACAAACAGAGGAGGTGTGTTTATATTCACCTTGCTCATTTTATTTTTTTGTATTGGGATGACCGATGAAAATTTCCGGAAGATCGTTACAAAACCCGACAATGTCCCTATTGTTGGACTCATTTTTCTTACCTTTTTCTTCTTATGGATCAGTATGAAACAGGCCTACGAGAATGATGCCCGCTTAAATGAAGGAAAGCTTCCTAAGGAAGCAGAAGATGCCAAAGAGAAAGTTTTAGTCTGGCCAGATTTAGTTTATGTCGAATTTATTTCACTCATATTCTGTTCAGCCATTCTGATTGTGTGGTCGGTTTTCCTGAAAGCTCCCTTAGAAGAACCTGCCAACCCGGCGGTGTCTCCCAATCCTTCTAAAGCCCCCTGGTACTTCTTGGGACTGCAAGAGATGCTTGTCTACTTTGACCCTTGGATTGCTGGGGTTCTTTTTCCCACGGTGATCATTTTAGGAATGATGTCGATTCCTTTTATGGATAACAATCCTAAGGGGTGCGGTTATTTTTCTTTTAAAGACCGTAAAATGGCCGTATCCATTTTCATGTTTTTTTGGCTTGTTTTGTGGGTTTTTTTAATTGTGGTGGGAACGTTTTTACGCGGGCCTAATTGGAATTTCTTTGGACCTTTTGAATACTGGGACGTTCATAAGTTGGAGGCCTTGACGAATATTAATCTTTCGGAATTAGTTTACATGATTTGGTTAAGGCGTAGCCTTCCGGAGAATATTCTGATAAGGGAAATGTGGGGATTTGGGGTCCTTTTTATTTATTTCGGGCTCTGTCCCCTTTTATTGGCTAAAACATACTTCAAAGATATTTATACGAAGTTAGGGAACCTGCGTTATAGCATTTTTACAGTCCTCCTCTTAATGGCAGTGGGGTTGCCGATGAAGATGATTTTACGTTGGGTTTTTAACATTAAATATATTGTGGCCATTCCAGAGTATTTTTTTAATATCTAATTTCCCATTCCAGGAACTTTAACCTTAGTTTCTATAGGCTAATTAACCATGGAACCTCAAGAGAGACACTACAACATCTTTAAGCTCAATCGACTGTTTGCCATTGCGAGTGTGATTTTATTATTTTCTCTAGGATTGATGATTTGGGATGACTATTCAAGGGAATGGAAAGATTATCAAAAAGAATTTCAGGCCTTGGAAATTGAGAAAACCCGAATCAAATACGATATTGAAACCAATAAACTTCAAAAAGGGGAGGAATATCAAAAATTATTACAGGAGCTAAAGGAAGCTGGGAAGAATTATTTAACCCAATGTTCCAATCTCTCTTCAATAGAAAAAGAGATTAAGGAATTAAAGGCGCAGAATGAAATTCTCAACCAGCAGTATCGTGTGAAAAAAGCTGAATTGGATGCTGCGAAGTTCGAATATGAGGAAGCGTTAGGTAAACACGAACAACACTTAGAGAAATCCAAAGCCATTTATGAGGAGCTCAACAAAACGGTCATTGATTTGAAAATTAAGATTGAAGAATCCGATTCTAAGCTAGCCATGAAATCCCAAATTTTTGAAGACTGTCAGAAAACGGTGAAGGAATTGGATAAACAGAAGAAAAATTTTTCTAAACAAGCCGAAATTTTTGAACGTAAACTTAAGAAGATCGACCCTAACGAAATGATCTTTACTAATCGCATAGCGGATTTAATCCGCGACCTTCCGGTCATTGACTTTGCCAATCCTAAATTGAAAATTGAACAGATTGTTTTAAATGATATAACCGATGACGTCAATTTTATGCGAGTTCCTAAGGTTGATAGATGTATTACTTGTCATCAGGGAATCACCAACCCAGACTATGAAAATGCCCCCCAGCCTTTTAAGACTCATCCTAACCTTCCATTATTTCTATCCAAGGATTCCCCTCACCCATTGGAAGAATTCGGTTGTACCGTCTGTCATGGAGGGCGAGGGAGGGGGATCAATTTCGTCACTGCGGTTCATACCCCTGCTTCTTTACAACAAAGAAAGGAATGGGAAGATAAATATCATTGGCATGAATATCACCACTGGGAAACCCCGATGTATCCTTTACCTTATGTGGAAGCGGGATGCTTTAAATGCCATTCTGGCCAGTCGGTGATTAAAGGTGCAGAAAAATTAAATCTGGGATTGAATTTGATGGAAAAGGCCGGATGTTATGCCTGCCATTTGATTGAAAAATATAAGGATTGGCCCAAACCGGGACCAGATCTTAGGCATCTGTCTTCCAAAGTCTCCGAATCTTGGGTTTACCTTTGGTTGCAGGATCCTAGATCTTTTCAGCATAACACTTGGATGCCGTCCTTTTTTGGACAATCCAATAATAATGACCCTGAATCTGTTCAAAGAGTTGAGCAAGAAATTCATTCCATTGTCCATTATCTATTTGCTACGAGTAAGGGATTTGAATTGACTCCTATTGCGCAAGAGGGCAATCCTCAAAAAGGAGAAGAAATTGTCGCCTCCATAGGTTGTTTTGCTTGTCACAAAACGGAATCTGAGAATGAGGCGAAGAAAAACGATAAACCTAAAATAAATCGAGAATCTCTTTTACGGGAACAAGGACCTAATCTGATTGCCTTGGGATCAAAGACGGAAGATGTCTGGCTTTATAATTGGTTAAAAGATCCCCATCGGTACCACCCGGAAACTAAAATGCCTAATCTAAGGCTAACGGATCAGGAGGCTGCGGATGTCGCCGTCTATTTAGCGCAGGATAAAAATATTAATTTTTCTAATAAATCCATCCCCCCCGTTAAGGAAGACATTGTCAATAAAATCGTCAGTGAACTTTTGCAGAAAGATTTTTCTCAGGCACAAACCCGACAAAGAGTTTCCAAAATGACTTTGGAGGAAAAGCTCCTTTATGCGGGAGAAAAACTGATTGGCCATTATGGCTGCTATTCCTGCCACAATATCAATGGATTTGAGAATATAAAACCTATCGGAACAGAGTTAACAGAAGAAGGGAGTAAAGCTCCTGATAAACTTGACTTTGGATTTATTGATATTGAACATTCTCGTCATGCTTGGTTTACTCAAAAATTAAAGGATCCTCGGATCTTTGATCAGGAAAAAATAAAGGCGGCGGATGAAAAATTAAGGATGCCGAATTATTATTTCTCGGATGAAGAAGTGGAGGCTATTATCACCGCACTTTTGGGTTTTGTGAAAGACAAGCCCTCTCTCTCTAAAATCAGACCTCGAACACCGAAGAATCTTTTTATTGAAGAGGGACAAAGAGTTGTTCGGCAATTTAATTGTCAAGGGTGTCATATGATTGAAGGAGAAGGAGGTGCTATCCAACCCAAAGTGGTCGAGTGGTTGGTTAAATATGATAATCGTACGGAAGGTGAAGCAGAGGCGGTCAAAATCAGTTTCAGTCCCCCCAATTTGATTGGCGAAGGAAAAAAAGTCCAAACCCAATGGCTTTTTGATTTCTTACATGAACCTGTAACCGTACGTCCCTGGCTTAAGATCCGTATGCCCACTTATCATTTTAGTGTGGCGGAATTAAATTCTCTGGTGAAATATTTTAATGCCTTGGATGATGAGGAGTTCCCATTTACGGATGTGGGGGATTATACTATGACAAAAGAGCATTTGGAAACCGGCCAGAAACTCTTTTCCAATGATTATTTCGGATGTGCCCAATGTCACATTGTGGGTGATAAAATGCCTGCGGGATCCCCCGATAGCTGGGCCCCTGATTTTGCTATATCCAAATCTCGTTTGAAACCACAATGGATCATAGAATGGATTAAAAACCCGCAGGCTTTATCACCGGGTACAAAGATGCCTACCTTCTTTGATCCTAATAATTTTGAAACCTCGGGACCAGAAGATGTCCTGCAAGGAGATGAAAATAGGCAGATCAAAGTTTTAAGGGATTATATATTGACGTTAGCTGGATCAGCCCCTATAGAACAACCGCCACTGGTGGAGGATCCAAATAAACTACCCCAATCTGAATCCGTACCCTTAACTCCTTCTCCACAATAATATTAAACAAAACCTTTTCTTAAAGATTATGATTTTTACAACAATTCCTTTACTAACCTGTTTAATATTTGCGATGATTTATCCTCTCTGTTTTTGGATTAGCTTTCATGATCCATTAAAGAATAAGTTCCATAAATTTCATGTGGGGATTGCAAACTTTGTTGGAGGAGTGGCTGTTGTTTGGGCGCTATTTATAGATATTTCTTTTCAATCCAAATGTCTCATTCTGATTTGGAAGGCCGTTCTTCTTTCCACCTCAAGATATGTTTGGAAGAAAGAATACCCCAACCCGCTTTTAATGACGGTCCCTTGTGTCATTGGCCTGGGTGTCTTTTCTATTGTTCAAAAAGAGTTGGTTGCTCCGGGTTGGCCGATCACGTTTATTGGAATTTTGGCTGGAGTTATTCTTTGCAGCTCGATCTTTGCCATGAACCTCGGTCATTGGTATTTGAATGTTCATGGACTCCCTATCCATCATTTGCTCAGAGCCATCTATGTTTTTTGGTTTTTCTTGTCCATTCGCGCCATATGGGATATCCAATTCCTCTTTTTAGAATCGATCAATTTTCATGGTGAATCCATCCCTGTCATTAGTTTTCTTTTTAAGATGGATGGACTTTTATTGATGATGGCGTTATTTTTTGGAATTTTTTTCCCCATGATTTCACTCTATTTTGTGAAAGAAACCTTAAAAGCCAAATCGACTCAGTCGGCCACCGGGATTTTATATGTGATTCTTATCGCGGTCCTCATGGGAGATCTCACATATAAGTTTTACCTTATCAAATACGGAATCGTTTTATAAAACGATTTTTCAATTCCAGAAACCATGAAATCCATTGCCTGCGAGTGTTCTCATTGCCGTCAATATTCCTGCCTCCCTGCCTCAGAAGGAAAAAATTATCTTTGCCCGCATTGCTCGGAAAGCTGGGGGACTTTGAAAAGTTTTCAAGATCTTTTTAAAATCTGCCCATTTTGCCAATCTAAACAGTTTTATGCACAAAAGGATTTTAACCAACTTTGGGGTTGTATGATTATGCTTATGGGGATCGCCTTAGTCCCCCTTTCCTATGGATTAAGCCTGCCCGTATTTGCCTTGATGGATTGGCTTCTTTATAAAAGGGTCAAAACCATCGTGGTCTGTTATAAGTGTGGGGCAGAATTCCGTGGGTTCGACATTCCGGAATATCTCAAACCATTTATGCATCATATCGGAATGAAATATGATAAGTATAGAAAATAAGAGGGGGGCTGATTAGCCTTAAAGTCGTTTCCAGGGCCTCTGGGTCCCCAATAATCTCTAAAAATTTTGTAACATTTTCTCATCTATTTCGTTAAAGGAGAGAGAGGGAGATATAAGCAGGTATGGATAAGCAAGATGAAGATTTGATCCTTGAGTTTCAACAAGGAAAGAGCGAGGCGTTGGAAATGTTATACCATCGTTATAAACAACCGATCCTTAATTTTTCCCTGCGTATTTTAAGCAACCGGGCCGATGCAGAGGATGTTACGGCCGAGGTTTTTTTAGTTCTGTTTTCCAAGAAAGACTCCTATCGGTCCAAAGCCAAATTTTCTACTTGGATTTTCACTGTCGCTTACAATGCCTGTATTACCCGGATAAGAAAGCGTAAAAGGGTAGTCTCTTTATGGTTCACCAAAGATGATGATCCTGAAGAAAAAGAATGGGAAATTCCTGATCCCAATTCACTTCCCTCTGAAGATTTAGCGAAAAAGGAGACGGCCTTGCAAGTTAAAAGGGCGATTCAAAATCTGCCGGAATTGCAAAAAGAGGCCTTGGTTTTACGGGAATATCACAATTTAAGCTATGAGGAAATAAGTCAAATCTTAGATTGTTCCCTGGAGAATGTGAAAATCCTTATCTATCGAGCCAGGGAACGATTGAAAAAAACATTACCGTCCTTCTTAAGGGAGGAATAAAAAATGACCGGACATATTGAGTTTGAAAAATTGATATCAGCCTATTTCGATGGCTGGATAACTCCCCACGAAAAAGATTTGGTGGAAAATCATCTTAAGGAATGCCCCTCCTGCCGGACATATTATGAGGAATTATCAAAACTTTCCTCTAACTTGAAATCTTGGCAGGATGAATCCCTCTCTCCCGATTTAGAACAACGCATCAAAAAAAGAGTAGAAAATTTGAAATCCAAAAAGGAGAGGGAGATGGAGAATGAGAATCGCTTTCTTTTAACAAGAGTGGGAAGTGGGATTTTAGGCGTCCTTGTTTTAGTTTTCGTTTTACAAATTTATTCACAAAGAGGTATTCAAGGCAGATTGAAACAAGCTACTGATGATATTAGTGATCAATATCAAGTTGGGAATAAGAATGTAGTAACTCTGGGTCGAATGCAATTAGCAAGACAAACCGAACAAGAAAAAGATCTAAAGACAAAGATTAAAGATTCTAAAAAGGAGTTTCAATTAGAAGCTGAGGGAAAGATAGATAAACTCGCTAAGGCAACGGCAGAATTGACTTCAACAACTGAAGATAAAAGAAGTCAACTAGCCATGGCTCCGGCTGAATCCCAAAGGGGAAACACCCTCTTAATGGATGAGATTACCAGTAAACCTACTGATTTGGGTTTGATAGATGCTAACTATGAATTCTGGGGAGGATCTTTATCTTCGTTAAATAGGGCTGAACCAGGAAAAAGACAAGGAAAGATTTGTATTATTCCTCCTGGACCTCAGCCTGAATCTCAGCAAGATTTTAATACCGAACAATACGACCGCATTTACGAAAATGAATTTCTGGAAGTTAAGGATAATCCACTATCCACTTTTTCCATTGATGTCGATACCGCTTCTTATAGCAATATCCGCCGTTTTCTTCAATCTGGACAACTGCCGCCCAAGGATGCGGTGAGAATTGAAGAGATGATCAATTATTTTACTTATGATTATCCCCAACCTAAGGAAGGAGAACCCTTTTCTATTTCTACAGAAATTTCCTGGTGTCCATGGAATAATGACCATCAAGTTCTCCTCATTGGTTTGCAGGGAAAGACCCTGAAAGAAGAGGAGCTGCCTCCTAGCAACCTGGTTTTTTTGATTGACGTCTCAGGATCCATGGAACCAGCCAATAAACTCCCCTTATTAAAGTCTGCCTTTCGTTTATTAATTAATCAATTAAGACCCGAAGAGCGTATTGCCATTGTGACTTACGCCGGTGCGGCAGGATTGGTTTTAGAATCAACTCCGGGTTCAGAAAAGGAAAAAATTCTGCAGGCTCTTGATAGACTTCAGGCCGGAGGTTCAACGGCAGGTGGTGCTGGAATCCAGTTGGCCTACAAAGTCGCCAAAGAGAATTTTATTCAAGGGGGTAATAATCGAGTGATTTTAGCCACGGATGGGGATTTTAATATTGGTGTATCTTCTGATGGAGAACTGACCCGCATCATTGAAGAAAAGCGTAAGGAAGGAATTTTTTTAACCGCCTTAGGATTCGGATATGGTAATTATAAGGATTCAAAATTAGAAAAGTTAGCAGATAAAGGTAATGGGAACTACTACTATATTGATACAATGAATGAGGCTAAAAAGGTTTTGGTGAGTGAACTGGGATCCTTACTCTTTACCATCGCTAAGGATGTCAAGATTCAGATTGAATTTAATCCCAATCAAGTGAAGGTCTATCGGCTGATTGGCTATGAAAATAGAGTTTTAGCTAAAGAGGATTTCAATGATGATACGAAAGATGCCGGGGAACTAGGTGCTGGCCACTCCGTTACGGCTCTTTATGAAATAATCCCGGCATCTTCTAAGGAAACCTTTGGGCAAGTTGATGACCTGGCTTACCAAAAGACTGTTATTAACGAAAGCAATGACCTTATGACGATAAAACTGCGGTATAAGAATCCTAAGGAAGAGGAAAGCAGACTCGTTAAGAAAATACTCAATAAAGAGGAAATCAAACCCGATGATGCAATTTCGGAAAATTTTATGTTCGCCTCAGCAGTGGCGGAATTTGGTTTGCTCCTTCGTGATTCACAATTTAAGGGTAAAGCCACTTTTTCGCATGCCTTAAATCAGGCTAGACAATCTCAAGGAAAAGATCCTTTTGGCTATCGAGCGGAACTCATCAAACTTATGGAACAAGCTGAACTGCTAAGCCCTCAAAGTCCAGAAGGGGGATATCAATTTAAAAATCAAGCAAAATAAATTCTCGCTTTCTTTAATTTTCTAAAAAGGCACATGGTTAGGAATAAATTCCTAAAAAGTGCCTTTTATTTTTTATTACTTGCTTGACAAATAAATAAGGGTATAGTACTCTTAGACTTAATCAATTTTAGAGAAAATCATAATACCAGGAGTAGTCTATGAATTTTCATAAAAAGCCTTATTTAACCCTTTTATTCCTTCTATTAAGTACAATTCTGACCCCTGCCATTGATGCAGCTACCATCAGTGGGAATATTAAATATGAAGGAGAAGTTCCAAAATTTAAGCCGATTACCATGGATGCGGATCCTGTCTGTTTATCCAAACACTCTACTCCTGTTTTGCCTCAAACTCTTCTTCTGGGAGAAGGAAACGCCTTGGCCAATGTCTTTGTCTATGTAAAAGGAGGGGTACCTAAAAAAGAATATCCTGCTCCTCAAGAAGTTCTTGTGATTGATCAAAAGGGATGTCAATATGATCCCCACGTCTTGGGCGTCATGATTGGGCAAACTGTTAAAATCCTCAATCCGGATGGAACACTGCACAATGTCCATGCCTTAAGTAAAGTCAACCCAGAATTTAATCTTGCCATGCCTAAGTTTAGAACGGAAGTCACCCAGGTGTTTAATAAAGAAGAATTCATGTTCCCGATCAAATGTGATGTGCATTCTTGGATGGGAGCTTGGATTTCGGTCATGTCCCATCCGTATTTTTCTACCACGAAAACAGATGGAAAATTTTCCATAGGAGATATGCCTTCCGGAACTTATGAAATCGAAGCCTGGCATGAAAAATTAGGGACTCAAACATCCAGTGTCACAGTCACAGCCGATGAAACCAAAGAAGTGAATTTTACATTTTCTCGTCCTTCAGAAGCTAAATAACAACAATTTAATTTAGGAAAAGATGGAACATTCCTCAGTTCACTCTCATGATCTCCCTTTCTGGAGAAAATATATATTTTCAACAGATCATAAAGTGATCGGTATTCAATATGGACTTTCGAGCTTGGTTTTCCTCTTTTTTGGTTTTTGCTTAATGATGTTAATGCGTTGGCAATTGGCTTATCCAGAAAAATCTTTGCCGGTTATCGGGCATTGGTTTGGCGAATCGAGAATGCCTGGAGGAGTGATGCTGCCAGAATTCTACAATGAATTGGGAGCCATGCATGGAACCATCATGGTGTTTTTAGGGATTGTTCCTTTAGCGGTGGGCGCTTTTGGAAATTTTGTTGTACCCCTTATGATTGGGGCTCCGGACATGGCATTTCCTAGACTGAATATGGTCAGTTACTGGTTCCTATTCTTGGGGGGAACAACCATGCTCTTAAGCTTTTTCGTTCCTGGGGGAGCAGCCAGTTCTGGATGGACTTCGTATGCTCCGCTGTCAGTCATTGCCCCCACAGGACAAACTTTATGGTTGATTGGGATGGCTTTTCTGATCAATTCGTCATTACTGGGGGCAATTAATTTTATTACTACCATCTTTCAACTGAGAACAAAAGGACTGAGCTTTATGAGATTGCCTTTCTTTGTCTGGGCCCAGTTAATCACGGCTTTTCTTCTGTTATTAGCGTTCCCTCCATTGGAGGCTGCGGCTGTTATGCAACTCATGGATCGATTGGCAGGAACAAGTTTTTTCCTTCCCAGTGGATTGTTAGTCAGTGGGGAACCCCTTAAAGTCAGCGGGGGAGGAAGTGCTTTACTCTGGCAGCATTTGTTTTGGTTTTTGGCACACCCAGAAGTTTACGTATTAATCCTTCCGGCCATGGGGATTGTTACCGAGATTATAGCGAATAATACGCGTAAGCCAATCTGGGGATATAAATCTATGGTTTATTCTCTCATTTTTATTGGTTTTATGTCATTTATCGTTTGGGCCCATCACATGTTTTTAACGGGAATGGGGACAACCATCAGTGCCTTTTTCCAAGCCACCACAATGATCATATCTATTCCCTCGGTTATTATTCTTACCGCTTTATTTTTATCATTGTGGGGTGCCTCGATTCGTTTTAATACTCCCATGTTATTTGCCTTAGCTTTTTTGCCTATGTTTGGAATCGGTGGGCTTACTGGGTTACCCTTAGGCCTATCCTCACCCGATATTCATCTGCATGACACTTATTATGTAATTGCACATTTTCATTATATTGTTGCTCCAGGAACCATTTTTGGCCTTTTTGCCGGAATTTATTATTGGTTTCCTAAAATAACGGGCCGAAAAATGAATGAGTTTTTAGGTCAAATCCATTTCTGGCCTTCCCTGATATGTATGAATTTCATTTTTATGCCGATGTTTATCCAAGGGTTGGCGGGTGTCTCACGTAGACTTTGGGATGGAGGGGCTCAATATACCTTCGCCCAAGGTGTCTTGCATTTAAATGAATTTATATCTTGGTCGGCTTGGATTCTAGGTTTAGCGCAAATTCCATTTTTCATCAATTTTTTCTACAGTTTGTTTAAAGGGAAAAGAGTTGCTTCGGATAATCCCTGGGAAGCCACCACTTTGGAATGGGCAGCCCCTTCGCCACCCCCTCATGGGAATTTTAAAGTTGCACCTCAGGTTTATCGGGGACCTTATGAATACAGTGTTCCCGGGGCACAGAAGGATTTTACGCCTCAGTTCCAAGAAAGTGTTTAAGTTAACAAAATTGTAAAATTAAAAAGAGACATGACGACTCACTCCGAGACAATTTCCGAAGAGATTCCCTATACGGTTCATCCTAGACTTGACACAGGACTGTTCAATGCCAAGATGGGGATTTGGCTATTTTTAGCATCGGAGGTTATGTTATTTGGAGCCTTGTTTTCTTCTTATATCTTGTTGCGTCTAGGTTCTCATAACTGGCCTTTGGGTTCTTCTATCCTAAACGTTCCGATTGGGACTGTTAACACCGTTGTCCTCATCACATCCAGTGTCACTATGGTTTTAGCTTGGGCCGCATTGAAAGTCAGAAGTCTCATTAAATTTAAATTATGCCTAGGTTTAACCATTTCCTTAGCTTTTGTATTTTTGTTTATTAAAGCTTATGAATATGGAGCAAAATTTTCTTTACATTTTCCGGAAGCACACATTTCACTTTTTTCGACAATTCTAACCACATTGGGGAGTTGGGTCATTTTAAAAATTCAAAGCTTGGGTTTGATTAAAAAACTTCTGATGGCATGTGTTCTTTTGGTTATCATTTTTGGAATAACCAAATGCGCATTAAAACAATTTGGCAGATTTTTAAAAAGTGTTATATTTTGTACTCTCTTATTAGGCATCTTCTTTGTGATCCTGACACTTTTCGAATTGGGGTCTCGGGGGTCACATCATCATTATCCCCCCAGTTATAGTACCTTCATGGCAATTTATTTTACTTTGACAGGACTTCACGGGCTTCATGTGCTGGGAGGGGTTATTGTCAATTCCTACTTTTTGGGCCCGGGCTCTTCAATGTGGGAAACCGATCCCGAACGATTTACCAATCGAATTGAAATTGCTGGTGTCTATTGGCATTTTGTTGATCTGGTTTGGATATTTCTGTTCCCAGTTCTTTATTTATTATAAAGGAAAATTTTCATGTCGAGTGGGACTCATGATATTAAAAATGAGGTGAGGGTTTATCTCATTGTCTTTGGTTCACTGTTATTTTTAACAATTGTAACTGTGGCTATTAGTTATTTACGTCTTAATATTGTTGGCGCAGTCACAGTCGCTCTTATTATCGCTACGATCAAGGCTTCCTTGGTAGCCTGTTACTTTATGCATCTTATCTCTGAGAAGAGACTCGTGTACATTGTTTTGATATTTACTGTGATTTTCTTTTTAGGACTATTATTCTTGCCCTCAATAGAAAATCACGATGTGATTAAAGGAACGACCTTTGTCTCTTAAGGATTTTCATATTATTTTTATCAGTTTGTCTGTCCTTTTATCCTTAGGATTTGGATTTTGGGCGATTGATCTTTTCTCTGAGAACAAGAGACCCGGATATTTAATCACCGGGATACTCTCCTTTTTATTTGGCTTAGGGTTAACGATTTATCTCTATCATATTTATAAGAAACTTAAAAATTCATAGACTTTAATGCCTTTTTTAAGAAAAAAATATCACTTTATTTTTTTGAACTTGCTGTTTCTCAATTTTTATTTAGTAGGGGAGGCCTGTGCCTGCAGTGTTTGTTTTACTGATTCTCAATCACCTTTGACGATGGCCATCCGCATTGCGATGATGACATTGCTAGCGATTCTTCTTTTCATCTTTTTATTGGTTTTTAAATTTCTTTTTGATGTAAGGAAGCGATTAAAAATTTTATCCGAATCTTAAAGGAATTAAAATGGATTTTATAAAATTATTCAATCTTCCTATTAATGCCTCAGCTCACGGGCATGAAATTGATATGATGATCTATCTCATGCATCTTTTGATGTTTGTGTTATTTATAGGATGGGGGGCATTCTTTGTTATAGTTCTTTTGAAATTTCACAGAAGAAAAAACCCGAAGGCCGATTATCATGGAATCAAGGGCCATTTCTCAAGTTATATAGAAGTAGGAGTGGCTATCATTGAAGCCTTGTTATTACTGGGATTTTCTATCCCCTTTTGGGCAAAACAGGTGAATGCCTTTCCCAATAGGACGGATATTGTTGAGGTAAGAGTTATTGCAGAACAATTTGCCTGGAATATCCATTATCCGGGCAGCGATGGAGTGTTTGGGAAAACCGATGTTCAATATTTCGATACGCAATCCAACCCCATTGGTTTGGACCCCCATGATCCGCATTCTAAAGATGATATTGTCACAATCAATCAGCTTCGTCTTCCCATTGGAAGACCAGCGGTCATTCGTTTGACAAGTAAAGATGTGATTCATTGTTTTTCTCTCCCCGTCATGAGGGTTAAGCACGACGTTAATCCTGGTATGGTTATTCCTGTCTGGTTTACCCCTACCAAAACAGGAGATTTTGAAATTGCCTGTGCTCAGTTATGCGGGCTTGGACATTATCGAATGAGGGGTTTTTTAAAAATTAGTACTCAAGAAGAGTTCGATCAGTGGTTGTCGGAACAAGCCCAAGCGGTAAGCGAAGGCGAGGGAGGGGATGATTTCTGGAACTAAATCCTTTTAATCTTTTTAAATTTATGCTTTTAGTTTTACCGTGATAGTCAATAACAATTCTATTCAAGTCAAGCCCACCGAATTTTCAGAGGATATTAAAACAATTTACTTAAGACACTTCTCAAAGTTGATATGTTTTGCAACTCTTTTTTTAATTTTTGTCGGAGGGCTCGTCAAAAGTACTGAATCCGGATTGGCCGTACCGGATTGGCCTTTATCTTATGGCATGCTTTTCCCACCCATGGTGGGGGGTGTTTTTTATGAACACGGTCATCGATTAGTGGCCGCCACGATAGGGTTATTGATGGTTATCTTAAGTTTATTTTTAAGATTTTTCGAACAACGCCGTTGGGTCAGGAATTTAGGTTTTCTTGCCTTGGGAACAATTCTCTTGCAAGGTATTTTAGGAGGGATCACCGTCCTTTTCTTTTTACCAACACCCATTTCCGTTATCCATGGGATTTTAGCCCAGACATTTTTTATTCTGACCATTCTAATTGCTTACAGCCTATCTATCGAATTTCGATACCGAAAAAATTTATACCATGAATTGATTTATCCACCCTTTATAAAAATAGTAGCTTTACTTGTCTTTACAATTTATCTACAACTTATCATCGGTGCCATTATGCGTCACACGGACTCTGGATTGGCTATTCCTGATTTTCCTGCCATGGGTGGGATGCTGTTTCCGTTATTCAACCATACGATGTTAGATCACATCAATGGGATGCGTTTTGAAATGAACCTCGATCCGGTGACGTTAAATCAAGTCACGATTCATTTTATCCATCGATTGCTGGCCATCTTGATCCTTTTGACGGCCATTGTACTGTATCATCTGAGTCTTAAATTTTATCGTGAAAATAAACGCATACGACTTACGGTCTATTCCCTTAATATTTTAATAGTCTTTCAGATTACTTTAGGGGTTTTAACTGTATTAACACAAAAAGAACCTTATATAACGAGTTTTCATGTGATGTTGGGGGCTTCCACCTTAGGCATGTCATTCTTATTATTGTTAAGAGCGATTCCTCTTTCTTTGGTTGAATTCAAATATTGTTTTTTAAAAGCAGCATATTATTAAAGGTGTAAATTTCATGAAGTTTACTTCCCTGATCGGGTCTTATCTAGAATTAACAAAACCTAGGATCTTAAGTTTAGTTTTAGTTACGACCTCATTAGGTTTTTATCTTTCTAATAAATCCATTCTATCTTATCATTTGCTTATTTATTTATTAATTGGGGTCTCTTGGGTATGTGCGGGTTCATCGGCTTTAAATCATTATTTGGAACGCGAAGCGGACGCTTGTATGACTCGAACAAAAAATCGACCTATCCCTCGCGGAATTATTTCTCCCCCGCAGGCTATGGGTTTCGGGATGATCTTAGTTTTAGCGGGAATCTTTTTTCTCTGGTGGAAAGTGAACTTATTGACAGCATTTTTAAGCCTCCTAACTTCCTTTTTATATGTCCTTGTTTATACTCCTATGAAAAAAATTAGTTGGCTGAATACAACCATTGGCGCTATTCCGGGCGCCTTGCCTCCCTTGGGAGGATGGGCGGCCGGGACCGGAGAGCTTAGTCAGGAAGCATGGATTTTATTTTTTATTCTCTTTTTCTGGCAACATCCTCATTTTTATTCCATTGCCTGGATGTTTAAAAATGATTATAAAAAGGCTGGTTTTAAAATGCTCCCGGTCGTTTATCCAGATGGAAAAAGCACATTCCTGCAAATTATTATTTACTCGATGTTGTTGATTTTAACCTCACTGGTGCCCACCTTAATAGGGATGGCGGGATTCATATACTTGGGAGGGGCTTTAATTTTAGGACTGGTTTTACTAAACCAATCCCTTGTGCTCTCAGCTTCACAATCGCTAGTCGATGCCAAAAAACTTTTGAAAACCTCGATCATTTACTTGCCTGTCATCTTTATCCTCATAGTTGTTGATATCATTTATTAATGGCTATTGGCAAAACATTATGTTTAGTAAAAAAATTATCGCATTTATTTTGGGAGTAACTCTCCTTTCCTTTAGCCTTGTGACAGTTTTCATGTTTCAATATGAAATACAAAATAAATTCCTGCCAATCTATGGTAAGGTTTCTAATTTTTATCTCTCTGATACCAAAGGGGAAAAATTTACTTTAAATCATTTAAAGGATAAGGTCTGGGTGGCAGGGCTTTTTTTTACCACCTGTTCAGATATCTGCCCAGTGATGAATAAAAATTTGGCTAATCTGCATCGTTCGTATCACTTGGTTAACGATGTTGCCTTTGTCTCCATAACCGTTAATCCCGAGCAGGACAACCCGCAAGTTTTAGCAAAATATGCTGAGAAGTTTAAAGCAAATCCAAACAAATGGCATTTTTTAACGGGTTCAAGGGAAGAAATTACCGATCTTGCTGTGAAGAGTTTTAAAATGGGTTCGATGGAGGAACCCATTTTTCATAGTTCTAAATTTGTTCTCATTGACCGTAAAACGCAAATTCGTGGATATTATGAGGGGACAGATCCCAAAGAGATCCAAATTTTATTTAAGGATTTGGCTAGACTTATTAAAGAACGATAAATGGAATTCCTTATCTTGCCTACGATCAATGCGGCGCTTAATGCCTTATCCGGAGTATTCTTGATTTTGGGATGGCGTGCCATCAAATCCTCTCAGGTCTCGCGGCATAAAAGATATATGCTGGCGGCGATGATTTCTTCAACCCTGTTCTTAATTTCTTATATTTCTTATCATTGCTTAAAGCACGGGGTGGTGACACGCTATGAAAAGGAAGGTATTTTAAAGATAATTTATTATTTTATTCTGGGAACGCACACACCTTTGGCTATTGCCGTTGTTCCATTGAGTTTGTTAGCGGTCAGATACGCCTTGAGAGAAAATTTTAAAGCGCATACCAAACTTACAAAAAAGCTTTTACCCATTTGGTTGTACGTCTCATTCACCGGTGTTTTGATTTATCTGATGCTCTATATTTTTTAAATTTTGTTTTTGGGGGTTATTCGCTGATAAGCAATGAATTTAAGAAGGAATCTGCCCAACTTCTTTTCTTTTTCCCAAAAAAAATTAAATTGGCCAAAGCAGAACCCGAATATTATTAAAAAGATTTGATAAAGAGGGACAAGGGAGGGTAGATAAACCAAAACTTTAATCCAAAAGGGTGTTTGCGTATCTATTCCAAAGAGGAAAAAGATCGGTTTTCGGCACACTGAAACCATGATTCCAGCCAATGAAAAAACCAGCACGATAAGAACAAAGTCAATATCACTGGAGATTCCCCATTTTCTTTTTAATTTTTCAATGATTCTTTTCATAAAGATTCAGAAATGTTTTGGGAAAAACTCTCGATAAATAAAAACAAAGAAGCAGATCCCTAGGATAACTAAAAGGCAAGCTGCCATGGCAAGGATATAAATCATTCTTTTAAACCCATCGGCTCCTATATCAAATTTTAAAATTGTTTTCAATCAGACCTCTCTTTAGTGTCGAATCTGGAATTTTTGGATCAACCAACCTGATGTAAAAAGCATAATGCCCATCCCTAAAATCTTCATGCTCATCAATTGTGGAAAATTCTTCAAAAAATCGAAAGCGATGATCGTCAATCCCGTTGCTTGAATGAGCTTAGCTAAATAATACATGAATTATACTTGCTTTCTTTGAATTCCTACCATGGATAAGATATTATCCGTATTTGTTTTAAAAGCCCAGTGTTGAACAATTTTTGTGTGACAAAAGTGGAATAAGCAAAATATAAAATAAATTTGGTAAACCCAAGTTGGCATTTTCCCAATATCAACCGCTCCGATCAATACAAATAAAATGATCATCAAGAACATATTAAGTAAAAGGGGCGGATAGACACGCTTTTTGATTATAAGAGATTTTTGTTGAAAGTCCGGTTTTAATTGATGTTCTTGACTATATTCCCTGATGCTGACTCCCGTTCCAACGAAGAAAAAGATGACCAGGGTTTCCGTTAACAAATAAATGATGCTGGTGAGAATCATAAACGCGACCTCGTTTGCCTTAAAGACATAAAAATGGAAGAAGCCTTGTAAAAAGGCCACAAAAAGAAAAAAAGATGTTATAACGCTTAAAATATAACAAGTCATCATAAAAAACCACATATTACCTTAAATAAAAAATTATAAGTTGTTTTTTAGTTCAAGACCATTAGGATTTTGGGATCCCATAGGGGGGGGTCTTGTTATCGGTAAGCGCAATTTTATATTCGGTTTCGAACTCAGATATGGATAGCATTTCAATGGCATCCCAAGTCAACTTGGTACAGACCCGTGCACAAATGGAACATCCAATACACTCATTGAATCGGATTTGAACAGGTGGGATAGGTATGTTGTATTTTTCTTTTGGTACAGGTTCAATGCAATTGACGGGACAAAAAGGAACACACACCTGACAGCCAGTACAATTATCTTCATCGACCACGGCAACAATTTTTGGTTTTTTTTTCTTGGTTGTTAGTTTTTCTGGTAAATGAGGTACCAATTTATAATGGTCATATTCCACCAATATGTAACACCACCCTTTTAAAAGCCCAAATCAATGAGAAAATTAAGTCCCCGCTTGTTTCTTCACTAGCGGCTCTTTCTTCTCGGTAATCACCGGTAAAACTTTAGACTTTTCTTTATTTAATTGAATGTAACTTTTCCATTTTTCCGGGACATCTTCTTCCGTATAAATGGCTTGAACCGGACATTCAGGGATACAAGCCCCGCAGTCAATACAAACTTCAGGGTCTATGACCAACATTTCCGCATCTTCATGGAAACAATCCACCGGACACACAGTAACACAGTCGGTGTAGCGGCATTTAATACATGGTTCAGTAACAATGTGCGACATATTCGTCCTCCGTCATATAATTTTGAAAATTTTAACTAAACCTGTATTAATTTATCAAAATGAAATATTCCTGTCAAACACAATAGTCAAATCTTTTTAGAACTTAGGTTGTTAGGAATTTCTCTTTTTGCTCTGTAGGGGATCCTCTCTTAAAAAAGTTAAAAAACTTTTTCATGAAATAATCTAAAAATGAATTAAATCCATGCAATTTCCTTAAAAGGTCTCCCATGGTCCTAATCGAGATAAGCATCTGCCAGACTTGTTTGGGCCTTAAGTAAAATTCTTTAAGGCCGGTGTCAATGAATTCATCTATTTCTTTATAGGATAACTGCGGATAATTCAATAATGTTCGCTGTTCTTTTTCCGCAGTCAACCATTCACGCCAATCATGCGCCAGTAAGTAATGATGGGTTTGAGCCCATTTGTAAATAGCCGTTCCGGGATAAGCTGCTACCCCAGTGATTTGGACGGTATCCAAGGGAAGAGATTTGGCAAAATCAATAGTCTGTCGGGCCGTCGAGCGGGTTTCCCCTGGGGCACCGATCATAAAACAGCCATGGATTGTGAATCCCAATTCATGCGCCTTTTCTGCATAACAACGTGACATTTCGATATTAACTCCGCCTTTTCGCACTGCTCTTAATCCATCATCGTAGCCAAATTCGAAACCGGTCATAAGCATTCGGCATCCAGCTTTTTTCATAAGCGGTAAGACATCCAAATCCGTATTTACCCGCATGTTGCAGGACCAAGTGATTTTTTTGTGAATCCCGCGCTTTATGATTTCATGACAGACATCCTTAACATGATTGGTATCTGCCGCAAATGTATCCGTTTCAAACATGATTTCTCGAACTTGCGGGTGAACCTTAAGGTCATATTCCATCTCATCGACAACCTTCATTGCACTGCGATTTCTTAAGCGGTATCCATACATCAATTGTGGATCACGACAGAAGGAACAGGCATTATTGCAACCTCGACCGGTGATTAAAGTAAGAAAGGGGAATTTCTTTCCCCCATCTGGATACCACTCCGGTTTTATCATATACCAGGCCGGAAAGGGAAGTTCATTGACATCTAGTTCTGGTTGGTGAGGATTATGAACGACTCTTTGACCATCCCACCAACTTAAACCTAAAATTTTTTCCTCGGGAATCCCGTCTGCCAAATCTCGCAGAGTGTAATCATATTCACTGCACAGGACGTAGTCCACAACATCCCGACCGATTTCAAAGGTGTTATCTGGTTCGGCAGTCACATGTTGACCAACAAAAGCCACCTTACAATGGGTTAATCCTTTTATGATTTTTGCCTGTTCTATATCATTATAAATTGAAGGTGTGGTTGCGTGGATCAAGAGAAGATCAGGTTTTTGGGTTTCTACAGTCTCGAATGATTCCTGGGGAGTGAGATTTCTGGCCGCGGCTTCCACAAAATGTACTTGATGACCTCGATCCACAAGGATTTGGGTAGCGGTAAGTAAATATTCCGGATGACGTTGCACACGGCCCCGAGACTTGGCCGACCAACGCGCCACCCGTACGAAATCTTCCCCAAAGGAAGGGTTTAGGATTGTAACTCGCATTTCTAAATTGGTTTTAACCGATTTGTTTACTGAAAGTTATATTAATTCGTTTTCTAAAATATTGCAAGTGATTTTCCAAATAATCCCGGGAATGAGACAATAGATTGTTACCCCCCCCTTTAGAAAGAGGGATTAAAAAGA
>CAYJXI010000011.1:0-55495 GCA_964374105.1 uncultured Planctomycetales bacterium | reverse complement strand
ACATTGAAAACGATAACCAGTTGAAACTATTTTAGTTATGTTGGGACACTAGTGATATGACCGAAGGATCTTGAGGCCTCTCTTTCAAAACCGCCTCGGCTTCCCAAAATTGTTCTTTTTTCTTTAAAACCACATAGACAACATCATTGCTTTTCACTTGAGTAGGATCCATGTCATAAAATAAATCTTTTCTAATCCTGGATATTTTGTAGTTAAGAGCGATGAATTTCCCGCGAAAGACACTGAAGGGATCCACCGGTACAGTTTCCAATAAGATCTTCGATGCCGTTTTGATATTAGACAAATGGCAAGCTATCACTCCCGATAAGAAGATCAATTGAAAAATTATGATATTGGAAAAAAATATAAATCTTTTATTCATGTTGAAGCTACATTCTCTTTCATCTTTTTTTCAACAAGCCTTCGCTTCTTTTCTAAAAAAATTCCTCCGGAAATCAAAATGAAGCCACCCAGAATAAAGAAAACTGAACGCGGTAAAATCTTCCAAAAAGTATCAAAATATCGAGTAAAGATATCCACCGCAAAAACAAAAAGCGATAGTCTAAACATATACTCCGCTCGCAAAAGGTACCCTAAATATAAAAAGCCCAAAATTTCAGCAAATAATAAGATATTGTAGAAAAAGGAAATACCCCTTATTCCCAAGGGCCCACAATATATGCCCAAAATCTGGAATATCAAAAAGAGGAGAAAAATTTTAGCCTCTTTCTTTTCTTCTTCGACTTTTGTCAAAGCCATAAATTTATAAACAATGAATCCCGAGAAAACATAGAAACACAAAATTGAAAGAACGGCAATGATCGAATCTTTGAGCTCAGGGACCCTTATATGAACTCCTTCATAATAATAATGATGAACAAAAGTCAACAAATAATTATTCAAAAAGATAAAGATCAAGGCCAGTAACTTATAGATAAACGAAAATCCACCCCAATTTTTAAAAGAGTTGTGCCAAACCCCTAAACAATACAAAAGAAATCCATAGGAAATAAATAAATTAGAATAAAAGAGATGAATATAAATGGAGTCAAAACCCATATTGCCTAAAAAGACATAAAGATAATGTGAAAACCAAATCGCCATACTAAGAAGGCTGATCACTAAAGAGGCCTTTTGTCTTTCCCGATAAATAAGATAAAAAATGCCTGACTGAAGTATTAGAAAGGGATAAAAAAGATCGGCAGAATTATTTCCGATAGAAACGATAAGCCAAACAGGTGAGAGTAAAGAAGAAAGAACAAGAATGCTTTTTGATCTTAATAGAACGACGTTGGGAATAATTCCTAAAATCCAAAAGAGAAGCCCATTGGGATAATAATATCGGATCTGAAAAATCTGGGCTATCAACCAAATGCCACAACCAAAGGCCACAGCCCCCAAAAATAATAAAGATTCACCGAGTTTATTAAAATTTGTCCTATGAAAATATAAATGATATCCCAGAAAATTAAAACCCAAAATAAAACAAAAAACTAAAAAAACTTTGAAGGCCTTCCCCAAATATTGCCAATTCGAAGCAATAAAAAGGATAATCCCTAATCCCAACAGAATTGACCCTAAGACATAAACGGTAGAAACAAATCGATTATGTTGCAGGACATTGCTATATCTCGTTGTAATTCTTTCTGCCTGGGCTGGATCGATAATCTTTTCGCCAACCCAAATATTGACCTCTTTAACTAACCTTTTAACCCACCCTTGGGATACCATAGGAAATTTTAATTTTTTTATCTTGGAATCCTATAGTCAATCACCTTTGCTGCCATCGAGTCTTAGCTCACCTTCCTTTGCAATTTTAACAATACGTCCTCTCCCCTCCGGCAGATCTCTTTTGCGTAGTCAGTCCAAATCCCGGTTCCCCAATAACGGAAACAACTTGTTTGAGATAAAAGAAGGTAGAGAAGCGCTTCTCGATAAAGTCGATTCTGGGTGTCGACTTTTCTCTGATCGATTGTTTTGTGAAACGAAGAGCTCAATTTTTGAATCGGATCAAGGATCTCTTCATACCCTTTGACCCAATTCCGATCGTTCGTCCAAGAACCCCTATCTAGATTGAACCCCTTATCGTGTTCTTTGATTTTATCAATAGCCCGATCGCAGGCACCGGCGCTAAACTCTCTCACCACCTCCCATATTCGGTGTTGAGAAATGGATTGAACAGGTATCAAGTCTTCTTCTCTTAACCCCTCTTTTTTTAAGAGATCCAGATATTCCGACCCGTTCATCCCCACGACACCCTCCCATCCAATCTCTTCGTAGGCTTTAATATAAGCAGGAGGAAATTCATTCATCATGACGCCCCCATTTTCTCCATCACTGATTTGAAGGACAAAGGGAGGGATTTTTTTATCGGTGTAGTCTTGGCGACCCAAGGTCTTGGCTTCATAATAGGGTTGCATTTGTCCCACCAGTTTAGTATCCGAACCTTGTGTTTTGATAAGCACCATGATTTCTTCAATATGACCCAAAGAGTTTTTAGCCACCAGCCTATGGGGAAAGTGCGGTCTTCGGATGCCGGATCCATCCAGATTTTCAATGGTGTGTTCTTGTACCAAAAGCCACTGATATCCACATTCCTTAAGGGTCTTTACATATTCATGGCAGACATCCGGATGAATCGGTAAATGCATCTCTGGCGGTGAAAAACCTCGGAGGCGTCCTTCAGCCTCCTGCCCAAAAATTGTGGCAAAATGATGACGAAAGGCCATCACATGAAGTTTAATATCACCTACGGGCGTTGAACTCACTACCGAATGAGACCACATGGTTCCCAACCATTCCACATGAGGAAAATATTTATGATCACTCGTGATCAATTTGAGATTCTCTAACACCCCCTCTTCCCCCATTTGCCTCAAACCCCACAAAAGATTTCCGGAGTAATCGAGCATGATCCGAGGGTTGCGTCCTCTCGCCACCAGATCTCGAATCATATCCGACATCCGAGAATAGCATTTCAAAAAAACCGGGGCATTGTGATTATCACCGAAATGCTGATGTTCCATCATATATTGGAGATTAGAAATTAATCTGGATGTTGGTAAGTGTTCGGTTTCGGCAGGAATGGTGGGTTGATGCATATGCAAGGCAATCCCGAAACATGATTGCACTTTTCTAAAATCGACATTGGAAAGGAAAGGGTTGTGATTGACCTTTCGGGCGTTAAGCCATAATTCTTTTTCCCGTCCACTGATATTAGGAAGATCATCAATGATATCTGGAATATTTGTCTTAACTGGCATAGACTGCGGCTTTCTTAGGTTTAGAAGTCATTTTTACTCGCTTTTTAGTGACATAATATCCCGCACAATTCATATCAGCAAAAATGTTATCCCTCCACTCCAGTTCTTTCAACCAATCCCTATCAATTGTCCCTTGAGACAGGTCTTGATAGAGTTGAATGAATCGGTTGATATGCCCTTTCACCCTCCGATGGGCGTAAGGGACCATGGTCCCGGTTTTCATGATGAAAGGCCAGTCACTCGCTTCCATCAAAAGGAGTTCTCGGGCAGCCTGATTTAAAGCGCGTTTGGTGAGAGTCTCTCTCGCTCCTTTTCCCAAATGTGTGGCAAACCGATTGGCTAATTCTTCCATTCTTTGCGCTGCCTTATGCAGATGTCGATAGATCCAATCATTTCCTCCTTCTAACCAAACCTCGTGGTAGCCTTTATATCCCCAGCTTGAAGCGGAAGGAAGAGCCATTTGATTAACCAGATATTCTGATAAATAATCTGAGGGAGTGGCTAACTTAACCGTATTTTGATCAAAAACAATTTTGCGTATGAGATAATCCAACCATAATGGCCCTTCAAACCACCAGTGACCGAATAATTCGGCATCATAGGGAGCCACAATAATAGGTTTTCTATCCATAAAATGACCCAAATGCTCTATCTGTTTTTCTCGATTGAACATAAAATTCCCGGCATGGATAGCTGCTTTTTCTTTGGCCCAATCAGGACGATAGGCTTCCTTGTATTCCGTATTTCCGGTGATCCTCCAATATTTGATACCGGTGTTGATACGAAAGCCCAGTTTGTGGATATAAGGTTTAATATATTCATATTCCAACTCGTATCCAATATCCCGATAATATTCCCGGTAATCAGGATCCCCCGGATATCCTTCTTTTGAGCTCCAAACTTGTTTAGAAGATTCCCAATCTCTACCGAAGGCCGCTACTCCCGAGGGACAATAAAGGGGCGCATTAACACCATAACGAGGAACAGGGTCGGCATGGAGAATCCCATGAGAATCCAAAAAGAAATAACGAATCCCATTATCTTTTAAAATATGATCAACTCGCGGGTAATAAGCACATTCGGGAAGCCAAAAACCTTTCGGTTGACAACCGAATGTTCTCTTATAATGATCAACTCCTATCTTAATTTGCGCCTGGACAGAAGCAGGATTCACCCCTAAGATGGGTAAAAATCCATGTGTGGCACAAGAGGCAACGATTTCTAAGATTCCCTGATCTTGGAATTCCTTAAATGCTAAAACCAGATCTTTATTATATTTCTCCAGAAAAATCTCGCGACATTCTTTAAATCGGCGGTTATACATGAGAGCTAACCCATGATAATGGGGTTCAAAAGCGGTTCGTTCCAATTCCTTCTCAGATAATTCAATCAATTTTTCGAGATGTTTAATATAACGATCTTGGAGAAGAGGATCTCGCAACATAGAGACTAAAGGAGGGGTTAAAGACATCGTCAGACGAAAATGAATACCTTCTTGAATTAATTTTTCGAAGACTTGAAGGAGAGGTATATATGTTTCGGTTATAGCTTCAAAAAGCCAATTTTCCTCTAAGAAGGAATCTTCCTCTGGATGGCGGACAAAGGGTAAATGGGCATGTAAGACAAGGCATAGATAACCTTGGGACATCTTGTTAACTCCGTTGGTTATTTATTATCGAAATTCATGATACGGATTGGGTGGTCTGTATACAAATAGAAATTCTTTTGCTAAAGGAGTTAAGGCTGATATTGGGTATTGGAACGTTCCACCGCGGTCGTAATGCGCCTTTCTTCGACTTTATCAAAAGACTGAGCCACAAAATCCAAGGGAATCTTCCCATCCGGCAAGGCAAAACGCAATGTAAATGTCCCGTCTTCTCGTAAAGGAATTTGTTTTAGACCCAGCCAAACTTTGGCATTGGGTTCGGTTCTTCCGTAAACAATAAGTTCTGTTCCAATTTCAAAAAAGAATTTCCTTTTCTTATCCAGCCTTTCCGAGGCACCCGGCTGGATAAATTCACTGGCTCCTTTCTCCCATTGAGATTCTTCGGAATAGCCTAACCATCTTTTTCTTAATAACTGTCCTTTTAATAAACTTCCTTGGATAGAATCTTCCAGTTCTATAAGTCCCCTGGGATTTGTCCTCTCTGGCATAATCCCTTGTTTCTTTACCTCTTGTCCTGGTCTCTGCCGATTTAATAGAATTCGACTCAAAAGGGGGAACAGTTTTGAATAATAGGCGCGGATATCATCAGCGGTTAAATAGAATCTCCGTTGAGAAGTCTTTAAAGGAGCTATCGTGTTCTTGGGGCCATTTTTCTTGTGGGGATTAAGATAGACAAAAGGTGAGGAAGGAGCTTTCTCTTTCACCTCCATCCAGATCATCTCGGATCGACCAGACATGGCACTACGAGGTGTTGTTACAGCATTGGATCTGGCTAAGGGAAAAAATTCTCTCTCCGCAGTCCTTATCCCTATTTCTGCACAATAGGTCAGATTGTCACACCACATACTGATGTACCAATTATTCGCCTGAAAACCGACATCGATGTCAAACCAATGGTGGGCATTATGCCCGTTGAAGTCAATTAGACTAACATCATACATCCTTAAGGTGACGGAGGAATTGCAAAATTTATGTTGCCCTATCCTGGCCTTAAGGTCTTCCCAAGATTGAGAAGCTATTTCCCAATAAGCGTAGATCCAATAAGGATCCCGCATAATAAGAGTTAACTGGGTTGATTCATATCCAGAGGGCAGATCATAAGAATCTACAAACGTTGATTTCTGGAATTGAGGATGATTAGAAGTAGGAACTGTTTGTTGGGTAGTGGGGGGGGAATAATCTTTGATGGCAAATCCAATAGTCGATTTTATATCTTCCCTAGATTGCTTAACGCCTTCAATACTATCCCTACTTTTGGGCCGGCCAAGGAATTCGTCTTTTAAGTTACTGCTGGATTCTTTACCCTTATATTCTGGCTTGATCAATCCATTCTCCTCTAAAAAATCTAGACATTATAAATAGCCAAGACTTCTTCAGCGATCATGTCCCAAGAAAAAACTGTTTCAACGGCAATCCGTCCATTTCTTCCCATCCACTGGGCATGCTCAAAATCAGAGAATAACGTTCCTACACCCCAAGCGATAGACTCAGGATTAGGGTAAATTTGAAAACCATTCACATCATGCCAGACAATTTCCGATGGCCCCCCAATAGAACTAGCGACAACGGGTTTCCCAGCGCTCCATGCCTCCAGAATGACAATTCCGAATGGTTCGTTTCTACTGGGGACGCAAACACAATCCGCGGCTTTATAAAGGTCGGTTAATCTCCAGCCATTATGCTGACCTAAAAAGCGGGTGGCATGATTGATGCCCTTATGCCGGGCCTTATGTTCTACCTCTGAGCGCATTTCACCATCTCCTACAAAAATAAATTTGGAATTGGGATAGTGTTTCAAGATGTGAGGAATAGCCTCCACTAAAAGATCCGGGCCTTTTTGATAGACCATCCGACCGACAAAGAGAACCAGAGGATCCATAGGCCCCACATCATACATACGTCTTACCGCGGCCGGATCAATCCAGCCATTATAATTGGCGTAATTGATTCCGTTATAAATAGCATTAACCTTCCCATCAGGCAAACTATAAATCCACATCAGTTCATTTTTTAGAGATTTGGAAACAGAAATGACCTTATTGGCACGATATGTTCCCAACCATTCCAAATGCCTGATCCTTTCCGAATTTCCTCCAAAAAAATTATTTCCGCATCGACCATATTCTGTGGAGTGAATCGTTAAAACAGAATTTTTGCCGCGCCCTTCCTTTATCCAAATCATCGCGTTGGCAGTTAACCAGTCATGGGCATGCACAATATCAAATGGGCCAATATGATCTTCTGTTTGAAAAAATACATTGACAAAGGATCGGCACATATTATTAACTTCCTCAAGGAAATCAGGATGAGAGGCAAAAGGACAACGATGATAATGAACGCCATGAATACGTTCATAATAGGCATGGTCCGGTCGCCCCAGTCGTGTAAACACGTGGACTTCGTGACCCTTTCGCTCTAAGGCGCAGGCAAGCTCTGTCACGTGAATCGCAATTCCTCCGACTTGGATGGAATGTAGAGATTCCCAAGAAAATAAAGCAATTCTCATTTTCTAATTTAATATCCTTACCGAATTCAAAGACCCCAGAGAATTTCTGATTGTTTGGTTGTTATTAGGATCTGTTGTCCACTCCCCATCAACGATAAATTTATACTCGTATTTTCCTGGTTTGAGCTCCACTTTGGCTTTCCAGAGACCAGTTTTATCTTTTTTCATAGAGATTGCTCGCTGGTCCCATGAGGTGAAATCCCCGGTTAAAACCACGTTCCTGGCCTCAGGAGCCCTAAATTGAAATTCGCTTTTCTTATTACCGTTTTTCATATTTCTTCCCTCCTTCCTATCTTTAAAAGTTATACGATTGAATCTTAAGATTTCATCAACAGAAACCCTAAATGCCTTAGCCATTTTGTTTAACATCGTTGCTTTCAATTCTCTTTTATTAGATTCCCACATAGAAAGGGCTTGCCGGGTGACTCCCAGCTTCTTTGCTAAATCCATTTGGGTGAGGTTTCTACTTTCCCTTAATTTTTTAATTCCTGATCCAATCATTTTGAATGGTTATTCTTGGGTAAGCCGAAATTGAGGAAACATATTGTTACATAAGGAATTTTGAGATTTATTAACTCCTTATATTCTAATGAGTTATAATTTATCTCATTAATTTGAGTTGCATAATGACACAATTCGTTTTTTCTGTCAAGTCATTTATTCTTTTCAAACTTTTCCTTAAAATGAAATTGTCGCATCATAGTCCCTTTTAAAAATTATAATCATGAAGATTTTAAATAAGAAAATTAATAAAATGGGAATAAAAATCCCAGAGAATCAATGTTTCCATCCTCTGGGACATCAGTGCCTCAAAGTGAAAGCGGTCAATCTCTACGGACAACGCTGCCCTGACTTAATAAACTCTTTGACAGAAAAACATATCTAATTTAATAAATTTGATTAACTTTGTCAATTGAATTTTCTATTGCCCATCGACGTCCTTATACATCATTAATGAAAGAACCCTCAACGATGAGATTTTGTTCATTTTTTAAGAAGAAGACACCTAACGGAGGCAACGTTAAAGACAAGGAATATTTTTTTCCATGACAGGCAGAGGAATCAGCCTTCACTCCCCCTTGATTCCCCAAACCACTTCCACCATAGATTTTTTCATCACTATTCAACAACTCCCTCCAGGAACCATCCCGCGGGACTCCGATTTTATAATGATACCTTGGAACAGGGGTAAAATTACATACAACCAAAATGAGCTCATCCTTAAGAGGACTTTTTCTTAAAAAACTGATCACGGTATTTTCCCAATCATTTCCCTCTACCCATTCCAAACCATCGGGACCGAAATCTTGTTCATGCAAAGCCAGTTCCTTTTGATAAACATGATTGAGATCTTTGACCCAATTTTGAATACCTTGATGATGATCATACTGCAAAAGGTGCCAATCAAGACTCTGTTCATGATTCCACTCAGACCACTGGCCAAATTCTCCACCCATAAAGAGAAGTTTTTTCCCGGAATGACCGAACATATAACCTAACAAAAGCCGCAAATTAGCAAATTTCTGCCAATCATCTCCTGGCATTTTAGAAAGCAAAGAGGCTTTCCCGTGAACAACCTCATCATGAGATAAGGAAAGAACAAAATTTTCGCTGAAGGCATATAACATACTGAAGGTGAGATTATTGAGATGATATTTACGATGACTGGGATCTTTTTTAAAGAATTCAAGGGTATCATGCATCCATCCCATGTTCCATTTCATCCCAAAACCTAATCCCCCCGTATAGGTAGGTCGTGACACATTGGGCCAGGCAGTGGATTCCTCAGCAATCATCTGAACGTCTGGAAAAAATTTATAAATTGTTTGATTCATTTCCTTAATGAACGCAATGGATTCGATATTTTCTCTGCCGCCATGAACATTGGGTGACCATTCCCCCTCCTTTCTGGAATAGTCTAAATAAAGCATGGAGGCAACCGCATCCACTCTTAACCCATCAGCATGATAAAGATCCAACCAAAATAAAGCACTGGATATTAGAAATTCCTTAACTTCCCATCGGCCACAATTAAAAATATAACTTTTCCAATCCGGATGATAACCCTTTTGGTGATCTGCATGTTCAAATAAATGAGTTCCGTCAAAATAAACTAGACCATGCTCATCGGAAGGGAAATGCGAAGGAACCCAATCCAGAATAACGCCAATACCATTCTGATGAAGGCAATCAACAAGAAACATCAAATCCTCGGGTAGACCGTAGCGACAGGTTGGGGCAAAGTACCCTAGGGATTGATACCCCCACGAACCGTAAAATGGATGTTCCATCACCGGCATCAATTCGATATGAGTGAATCCCATCTTTGTAACGTAATCAATCAAATAAGGTGCGATTTCCCTATAAGTCATAAATCGATTTCCTTCTTCGATGAGTCTACGCCAAGAACCAAGATGAACCTCATAGATGGAGATAGGAGAATGAAGGGAATTTTTCAAGAAGCGAGTACGCATCCAAAGTTCGTCCTGCCAATCATAATGCAAATCCCAAACAACCGATGCGGTCTTGGGAGGGGTTTCCCCCAAAAAGGAAAAGGGATCTTTTTTCTCAACTTGATAATTATGAAATTTGGACCTGATAAAAAATTTATACAGAGCCCCCTTTTTAACATCCGGCGTGAATCCTTCCCAGATTCCCGACCCATCCTTGCGTAACTTAAGTTGATGCGAGTCCTTATTCCAGCCGTTAAAATCGCCCATGACAGAAACCATTCTCGCACTGGGGGCCCAAATGGCAAAAGTCACACCAGGGTGATCTTCTCTTTGCGTTAAATGAGCTCCCATCTGTTTGTATAATTGAAAATGATTTCCGGATTTAAAAAGATAAATATCTTCATCACTGAACAGACTAAAGTCATAATACACATTTTGCATACTTTCCACTCTTTTATTTAGAGTTAAAGACTCTGTAATCAATCCCTTCATAATAAAACCTATAAATTACAAAACGTCACCAAAAGTTTTGTGTCTTTAAAAAATTAAAACATTTTATTCTAAGGAGTTACATTATTAAATTTCTCAAGACTAAGGTTAGAAGTGGGTTTGAAAAGAAAAAACCCTTGACCGGCATTGACACCTAAACGACAGACCGTTATAAATTCTTCTTGTGTTTCGATGCCCTCAGCAATGGAAATAATATTATTTTCTTTGCAAAAACTCGCAATAAATCTCACCACACTTTGTTTGTAGGAATCTTTTTCAATTTCTCTAATAATGTGATGATCAATTTTAACCACTTCGGGTTTGGTCTCTACGATAGATTCTAAACTCGCATACCCGCCCCCTACATCATCTACGGCAAAACGAAATCCATAATTTCGATAGAGTTGCAATTGGTCATAAAAAAGTCTGAAATTCTTGATTTCAGACCGTTCGGTAATCTCCAAAATCACATTTTGGGTGGGGATATGATTCTTTTCAAAGATTGCCCTGACCCTGATAAATTGGGAAGATTCCACAAAATAGGGATTACAATTAAGAAAAATTTTCTCATCCTTTATAATTTTAGAAATCTGACTCAAAGCAATCGACCAGGACAACATCTCTAATTCCATGTACAACCCATATTGCAAAGCCACCTTGAAAAATTTTTCTGGATTAGCCAACTCCCCTTTAGAAATCGGACGAGCCAAAACTTCAATCCCAAAAAATTGAAATGGTTGAAACAAATAAATGGGTTGATAGTAAGGTACCATTAACCCGTGGTCTAATATTCTTCTCAATTCATAAATATAATCTTCGTCTCGATGGGATTGATGAGCATTTGCATAAAGTCGACCGCGCCGCATGACAGCTTCCATACGAGCAAACAACTCCTCATGTTCACAAGGCTTAGACAAAAAATCATCAGCCCCTAAATATAAACCTTCCACTTTATCTTCATAAAGACAATGAGCACTGAGCATAATGATGGGGATGTGACGGGTTTGATTTTTTTGTTTTAATCTTCGGCAGACTTCAAAACCACTTAAATCAGGTAAAACCAAATCAAGAATAATTAGATCATAATCAGGATTGATTTTTTGGAAGGCCTCAGTAGCGTTATTGGCAACTTGGACATCATACCCTCGGGTTTCTAACAACATAGAGAGCATCTGTGTTAGATTCTTTTCATCATCCACCAGAAGGATATGCTTTTTTTGAGTTACTCTATTTTGCATAACGTTCACCACCTCTATAACTTCCGCAAAATAGACAAAGGCCTTTTTTGTAATCTCTCCTTTTAGTATACTCTAAATTTAATAAAAATCGACAATTTATTTATCGACCAAATTTTTAAAGCACCAAAAATTGTGCCTACCAGTGTCCTGGATTGAATCTTTACATTTTTTCTATAAAAAATTATTACCAATTCAGTTTCCACCCTAACGTCCAGATGAGATCAACCTCCTGATGTACGCCTCCCCAATCCTGGTAAACAGGATAAAGAGATGATCCCAAAATGGATAGATTATCATTAATTACTACTGATAAGGTCGGCCCCAAGAGGAGTGTTTGTCCTCCACTGTCCTTAACCACACTTCCCTTATCTTCCTGTTTCTGTTCATACTGGTAATTCGCATCAATCCCTACTTTAGTCTTTAATTTTTTACTCCCTGGATTAATTAAATAAGCCACTAACCAAGATGTAGAAAATAAATCCCCAAATTCAAAATCCTGTGCCCCTTGTGTTTTAAACACATAAGCGGCATTGCCTACTAACGAGTATCGGTTAAACCGATGTTGATATACTCCACCAAAAATGTAATCAAAGGAGCCCGTTCCCGGTTGTAGCTCTGGTTCAAATTTTGCGCCTACGGAATTTCTTTCATTTATCTCACCCGTAGGAAACTTAACCCCACCCACAAGACTGAACGATCTTTCCTTACTTTGGAAGAAAGGATAATCGCCAATCAAAGTTAAATCACCCATACCCTCTGATTTCTCATTAGCTCCGAGTCGGTCATGATCTTCTATTTCCGTAGGGTATTTAACCACATAGGGAATCTCAGCAAAAATGATCAACTGGCTTGTAAAGTGTCCTCCGAAAATAAAATGATGAAAGTCCTCTTTTGTCTTATTATGAACATGATGTCCTGTGTCATGAAGACTATGTGCCTCAGAGGCAGATCTCTCACCCCAATCCTGTTGTTCGAATATATACTTTAAAAACCATTTTTTATCTTCACTCTCCAATTTAATATTCGCTTCGTCACGCCCAAGCCGTGGGATAATGCAAGATTCACAGGCGAAAACCGGAGTAAAAAAGAAAATGGTTATAAATAAAGTCATTCCATATGAAAATATTCTAAAATACATACACTCCTCCTATCGTTATTAGGGAACAATGTTTTTAGAATGAATTTTATCTGCAAGTCAGAGAAACAAGCGGGAGCTATACTTTGGGGACGTGATCGATAGATTTACTGATGAGAAGATTGTAAAGATTTGGAATCTTTTCAAAATAATTTGAAATGCTAGAATTCGCAATATCCTTTCGATTCTCTAATAAAAAATCATGCCCAGGGCCACCGGCTGAACCAGCCTCTTTATTGACTCCACCAGGATTGACTATAACTACTTTTCCATGACTACTCGATTTATTTTTGGCAAGATGATGAGAACAAAGGCATATCGCCCGCTGTCCGCCACAGACCTCCTGTTCATCGGTAACCCTAATAAATGCCCCCAGGGGAAGAATCCAAATAAAAAAACATAAAAGGATTATTACACACATAACTCGTACTACATAATACACATTTATCGAGTTTACTCTCATAACTCGTTAATCTAGCAATTAACCTCAATAAAGTTATAATTTCTTACAGGACCTTCTAAGAAGTTCAATATAATAATAATCAATATTTTTTTCGCTCATTTTGTCGGATTCATGTATTTTTTCAAAATCCGATAGATTTTGAGGGAAGAAGGTGTCGCATTGAAAATCGGATAAGATCTGAGTCAAATAAATCCTTTGACAATCACGATGTTTTAAAGCTTCCTGAAAAACTTCTTGTCCGCCAATAACAAAAATCTTCTCTACTTTATTTTGGAATTGAGCATTAACCGTCATCAGAGCTTCTTGCAATGACTCTGCTTTCAATACACCGTGAGGGGTCTTTAAACGCTTATTTCGTGTCAAAACAAGATTGATTCGTTTTGGCAAAGGTTTGAAGGAAACCGGCAACGCCTCCCAAGTTTTACGCCCCATGATAACGGCATTTTGTTTCCCTTCGGATTCCGTCTTTGTCGTTAACTCTTTAAAATGTTTCAATTCGCCAGGGAGGTTCCAGGGGAGACGGCCACTTTTCCCGATCCCGAATCGACTATCAACCGCTACCACAATATCAAAGGGAATAGGCATTGGAGAGACCACATTGATACCCGTTCAAACGGCTATCGGGAATTTAATAAAATCATTGTGCTGATAATTGATCAGTTCCATATCCTCAAAGGTAAGGTCTAAAACTTTCTTTTTGGCAATTTTTAATTTAGGTAAAGGGAGACAAGGGCGCTGTAATTGGAGTTTGAGTCCTTCGATATGATTCAAATAAATATGGGCATCCCCTAAGGTATGAACGAATATCCCCGCAGTCAAATCACATTCATTGGCGACCATACTCATCAAGAGAGCATAACTTGTGATATTAAATGGTAATCCCAGAGCAATATCACAGGATCGTTGATATAGCTGGCAGTCAAGCCGTCCTCCAACAACATAGAACTGAAACAACGTATGACATGGAGGAAGAGCCATTTTATCCAGATCACCAACATTCCAGGCACTGACAATGATCCTTCTGGAATGAGGGTTAGTTTTGATCATGTGAATAGCATTCTGAATTTGATCAATGTGTTCCTTCTTATGAATTTTTGATTTTTTATCCCAAACAAAACGTTCCCATTTCCGCCATTGGTATCCATAAATGGGCCCCAATTCCCCTTTTTCATCTGCCCAGGCATTCCAGATCGGGGTATATTGCTTTAGCCCCTCATTGATATTGGTGGAACCTTTTAAAAACCAAAGAAGTTCTCTGGCAATCGCCGGGAACAAAATCTTTTTTGTCGTTAAGATGGGGAATCCATCTCGCAAATCAAATTTCATTTGATACCCGAAGATCGATATGGTTCCTATTCCAGTGCGATCTTCTTTACGCTCTCCTTGATAAAGGACATATTGGACTAAATCGAGATATTGTCTCATTTTTGCGTTGTCAGCCATCAGCTATCAGCTCTTAAGCTAGTCAGAAAAGTATGGGAAGCAAAACATTGCTTTATAACTTTCTGATAGCAGATGGCTGAAAGCTGATAGCTTAAGTTACAATTTCCACATTTTTTCTTTATATTCCTGCAACATCCTCTGGGTGTTGAAAAAGCTTGCTATTTTAATACAGTTAATCATTTTATCAATCCAAGGGCTTCCCACCAAAATCTCACCTTTTTTGTAGGTCTGATAATATAATTTCAAAACTTTTTCGAGGGTTTCGTAAAGGGCCTGACTGTCCTCATCTAAACGCAGATCTGATTCTTTCCCAATATCCGGACCCTTGTGCTGATATCCAAAAATCCATCCAATGTCATTTTGACTTACCTCATCGATCCAACCATCCGAGGTACTCAATTGCAGTACTCCATTGAGGATGGCCTTCATCCCACTTGTTCCAGAGGCCTCAAAGGGAGGCAGCGGATTATTGAGCCAGATATCCACGGAATTGGTTAAGAGTTTTCCAAAGAATGTATCATAATTTTCTAAGATGAGAATTCGAATCACTTCTTTGTGACTATTCAATTGGTCGATATGATCTAGAATTTCATCGATATGAGCGGCGCCAATATTATCATTGGGATGAGCCTTCCCCGCCAATATAATTTGTATCCGTCCAACATTATAAGCAAGTTGAACCAACTTATCAATACGATGAAAAATAAGGACAGGCCGTTTATATCCCGCAATTCTTCTCGCCCATCCCAGAGTAAGAATATCCTCTTTCAAGCGCCAATGCCGGACAACCCTTAGGAGGTTTTTCTTGTTTTCTTGATGGGCCACAAATAAATTCCGGCGGAATGACTCATCCTTCTTAAGCTGTTCAATATTGGCCAAATTCTCTGGCTTTCTTCTCCAATCCCCAAAGGTTTCCTTATACTGATCAAATAACTTTTGCAGACTTTCCGACGCCCAAGTATGAATGTGAACCCCATTGGTTATGGCATCCACTTTTTGGGAAAATTGGGGAAATTGCTGCCGCATAACCTGTCCATGTTTTTGGGAAACGGCATTCACCCGCATACAATTGTTGAGAGACATATAAGTGAGGTTAATCTGATCCGAATCGTTCCTTTCTTTTCCAAAAATTTGCGCGGCTTCTACATAATCATGACTCAGTATCCTGGCAATATCTCCTAGAGAGAATCGATCATGCCCTGCCGCTACCGGGGTATGACAGGTAAAGACAAATTTTTGTTTGATGTCTTGCATCTCATTTTTATCAGAAAGTTGGACATATTTTTCCAAAAGGGCAAGGGCGGCATGCCCCTCATTGAGATGATAACAATAAATCTGATAACCCAAATTCTGAAGGGCCTTCATACCCCCTATTCCTAAAATCGAGCGTTGGAAGATCTTCCAAAAAACATCATCACTTCGATAGAGTTGATCGGTTAATTTTCGGAAATGTTCTGGGTTTTGTTCAAGATTCGAATCTAAAAGGATAATTGGACAAGCATGCTTTTTGTCATAACTATACACATAATATTTCCACAGACGTAAATAAAGTGGACCTTCGTTGGTATTGATGGTTACAATATTCTTAAGCGGAATAAGACCTGGATAAGCGTGGGGGTCCCATTTTTGCTCCTCTGGTATTTGACCATGCTTATACCAAAAATTCTGTTTGAAGTAACCTTTATTCCAAAGAACTCCTATTCCCGTCACAGAAAATCCAAGATCAGCGGCGCTTTTGAGGACATCCCCCGCTAAAACCCCCAGCCCGCCACCATAAATAGGAATATCCAACATCTTATCGATTTTTATTTTAAACAAATAATCACACAGCCAATAATTGGAGAAAACCTCATGGGAAAAGAACTGATTGCGTGGATCCATCGGACGGCTTAATTGAAAGGAATTATATATACTTGGGGCAATGCCATATTCCATGGAAAAATAAGCTATGGATTTAACCTGGGAAGACAAAAGTCGATTTTCAGCTTCAAGAAGTGATTGAATTGGAAAGCCGAAAAAATAATCTTGATTAATGTCCCGAGAATAATTGCCTTGATATCCTTCAATGGCAGTAATTAAATCCTCAAACTTATAAAGCGTTTCTAAAACCGGATTATTCAATCATGACCCCTCAGTTAACGATTTTTCAATATCCTTTCTATAATTTTTACGGTTGGGAAGTCCTAAGGAAAATTTGCGTTTTTTAAATAGCATTGGGTTATTATAGCAAAAAATTTTTACTCTCAATATCATTTTGAAAAAAGATGCTGGAAACCCCCTGGATTGAAATCCGTGGGGCTCTGTTTCTCGATTTTGAGGTAACCCTTCGACCCTTCGATTACACTCAGGATGGTTCGACTCTTCAACCAATGGTGATCGAGCGAAGCGAGTCGAACCATAGAATCTTCTCTTAAGGATACCGCCTTTCCTTTGATTTGAACTTCCCATAGTGTTGACTCTTAAGTATGTTGACCCCTGCCTGAGTCTTGGAATGGGTAATGATATAACCAGCATATCCTTCTCCTAAAGAATTTATTAAGGCAATTCCTTCTTCTGAACCCAGCACGCATAAGGCGGTAGCTAGACTATCGGCCTCGATTCCTTGAGGCGCAATGACCGTAGCGCTCATCACTTCTTCTTGGGGATACCCCGTTAAGGGATTCATGATATAAGAAAATTTTGCCCCTTGGATTTCAAAGTATTGTTCATAATTGCCAGAAGTGGTTACCGAGGCATCCTGAAGATAGATCACCTTGATTAAGTTCGATTCCTTTTGTGGATCTTTGATGCCTATTTTCCAAGGTTGTCCAGAGCAATTATGCCCTCCGACATAAATGTCCCCGCCGGCATCGATAAAAAAATTTCTAAATTCCTTGCCGCGCAAGATTTTGGCCACTTTATCTAGGGCGTATCCAACCGCTATGCCACCTAAATCAATCATGGTGTCCCGGTTAAGGAGCTGAATGTGATTATGATCAAGCAATTTAATATTCTCCATCCCTACACTTTCTTTAATCGTCAGAATATCTTCAAGGGAGGGTAAAGAGTTCTTTAAGCTGCATTTTTTTCCAGAATTGAATCAAGTGGTAAACAGTGATGTCAAAGGCTCCCTTTGTGAGTATGGAAAATTTTAATGACTCTTGAATAACCTCGTAGGTCTCTGGACTGATCTGAATCGGCTGAGGATAGGAATGATTGATTTTTGTAACTTCACTTTGATCATTAGATTCCCCCGCCTTCACAGGCGGGGAACTTACTGTCTCAAGCGCTGTTGGCGCTAATCGTTGTCCAGAAATTTCATTTCTGGAATTTGCTCTCATCCCCGCCTTAAATAAAGGCGGGGAATTCTCGCTGAGATTAAAAATACTCATCCGCCAGTGAATATCTTCCAGCAAACGCCAAACTTCCTGATAAACCTCTTCTAAATTGTCCTTGTTCTGGTGGTTATAACAGACATCCACATGGACAATTGTTCCAAATAAGTTTTTTGATTCTCGGTATCTCTCCCAAGGGGAAATTTTTATTAAGCTGACATATCCCATCCACCCTAAAGCTAAAAAAAGGCAAAAAGCAACAAGTAATTTATTACTTCTCATCTTAAATGCAACCTCCCTACGTCATGGTGGGGAACTCCTGCAAAGGCGGGGGGAATTCGTTATCAGCAATGAAAAGGGGGAGTGATTCATCAAAACCGTTTAAACAGTTTGGAATCCCTGATATACCAACCTAGATAATATTCCGAGATAGGTCTTAAGTCTCGATTAATTACAGCCATTTTGTCTGGTTCGGTAATAATCCCAATAAACCTTCCTGCATTCTGTCCTTTTTTCATCTGTGATACTGCGATAATCTGTTGCCGTTCTTCCGGGTCAAATAAAGACATGAATTTGATTGCTCTTGGATAATTCAATTTAAATGGCTCATGGGAGGCCAAACAGAAACTTGCATAAAGTCGTACATTTTCGAAAACCGTTCGCAGAGTCGCAGGCATAATAACGGCTTCATTTTGCCAAACCATAAAAACACCGCCTTTGGTGAGGTGGTGTTTGGCCAATTCAAAAAATTCGCGGGAATAGATGTTATTACTGTAAGCGGTTGTATAGCGTAAGGCATCCATCAGGATCAAATCAAATTTTTCTGGATTTCTTAAAAGGAAGCGACGGCCATCATCAATAATGAGATTGATTCTGGGGTCGTTTAGAACTTTTCGAAAAAGTTCCATTTTCTTTAAGTTTTTCATGAGGACACCATTGATCTCAATGACAGTCACACTTCTGACTTCATCCATTTTAAGAATAGCCTCCGCCACCGAACCCGTCCCAAAACCAATGATCAGGATATTTTCGATTTTGTTGGCGAAGCTGGCCGCTTCAATGGTTTTGTGGTAAAAATGATACCCGGGCCGACCGCCATGAAGAAGACCATTGATATAATTGTTCAATACTTTTTCCCCTTGTTCAAACGTCACCACAACTCCTTCTAACCCTTCCTCAAAATAGATTTTCTTATCCCTCTTATCCTTCGAGGCAAAATGAATAAGATTGTAAAGCTCTCCTTTCTTGGGAAACAAAATCAAATTCATAATAAATAAAATTAATATCAGTCCCATTCCCCATTTTTTAAGAACAGCATTTCCATTCTTTCGGGAAATTATCAAAAAGCCAAACAAAATCCCAAGGGAAGAAAGAAATAATACGGTATATTCCGTTCCCCAATAGGCTAAAAGGATAAAACCAGCAATAATGCCCCCAAAAATATTCCCTAAGATATTAAAGAAATAAACCGTGCCTACTGTCCTTCCTTCTTTCTGAGGATTAGTCAGGGATAGCCAGGCAATCAAAGGGAAACTCGCTCCCATGAAAAGAGTGGGGACAAAAACAAAGATGCTCGGCCAAATCAACACATCAAAAAAAACAAACGTATGTATGAGTCTTTCTCTTAACGAATGAAATGGGAAGGCAAACAACAAGGGCTGAGGATGCACAGGATGCATAAAGGAGACTCTGGTTAACGATTCTAAAGGAGTCAATTTCGTCAGATAAAAATAACCTAAGAAAATGAACTGTACACAGAAACCAATGAGAAATTGCAAGAGGAAGAAAAGATTTTTCTTATTGATGTCCTTTCTTTTTCTTAAGAACTTCTGCATACCAAAACTACCAAAGGCAATCCCCAATAAATAGACCGCTAAAACACTGGAAAACATATAGGGCGATGCCTTAAGGATCACTTCCATCACTCTAAACCAGACAATTTCATAGGCAATGGCCAGAAATCCCGTTACAAAAACCAACAGATAGGCTAAGAAGATCGGCAGTCGTTCTTTGGGATCTCGGAGGTCTTCTGCAAGAACTGGTTCTGCTTGCTCCTCACCTTTATAAAAATTAACAATAAATATTAAAAGGGAAAGAAAAAAGTTGATTCCTACCGCAAAATAAATGGCCATATCCAAGCCAAATAACGAGACAATGATGTAAGAAGAACATAACGCCCCTAGAGCCGCACCCAAGGTATTAATAAAATAAAGGAAACTCACTGTTCCCAAAAAATCTTGAATCAGGCGGTTAAAGATTTTAGTCAGCAATGGTAATGTTATCCCCATTAATAAGGTAGGGAAAGATAAAAATAAAAACATATATAGAAAAGCCAAAAGATAATTGCTCCCCGATGTGTGGCGGCCAAGAAAATCGAGGAACGATAAACTCAACAATCCAAATATTCCGATCAATAGTTCAATGATAAAATAAAGTAGAATTTTCTGACGGATTCGTTCGGCTAAAATGCCCCCCCACAAGGCCCCCACCCCAAGACCAAACATATAGACACTGACAATCAGGGTTATAGAAATCGTACCAACCCCATAATAAAGGGTCAGAATCCTTTGCCAGACAATTTGATAGATGAGGGCGGCAAAACCGGAAAAGAAAAAGATCAAAGAAAGAAGTCCGATCAAAATTTTTTTAGAAGTCTTCTTTGGAGTCATTGAAAAGAACCTTTATGATGGATTGATAAAATGGTATAAAATATATCCCTTTTCAAAATCGGTAAGAAACTGATGAACTGGAAAATAAAACCCCCCCTGCCCATAGTATTCGGTGGCCTCCACCCCGGCTTGATTTAAACTTTTTTTCCGAACATCGCCCGCTATTCCTTTAGGTAATCTTGCTAAAAAAACCCCGGGGATCACCCCTCTTTTCAAATCAAAATACGGTGTTATATGATAGGAGGACAACTGCTGGGAAAAAAACTTCCAATTTTTACAACGAATTTCATTCCATCTCTTTAAGAAAGGGGCGGATTTCTTTAAAGTCAATTTTAACCGTTGAATATCAACTGGAGAGATCATTGATCTTAGTTTTTTGATATTGATAGCCTTCTTAGAGGCCAATAATCCCCCAAAGGGAGCAGGATAATATTTGGTTAAACTATAGATCGCATAATCTCCTATGGTCCCTACACCACCGCCCTCTATTCTTGATCCAATGGCATAGGCGCAGTCCTCAATAATGATCAATCCCTTATTCAAATAAGGTTTGATCATGGATAACGAGCAGTTAAAACCGAATTCGTGAATCACCAAAACCGCTTTTGTTTTTGGACTTAAATTTTGCGACCATTGACAAACTTGTTTTATTGTCTCAGTTACACAGGAACTGATATAAGGACCTTCGGTTGTCTTTAAGATAAAGACTTCGTCCTCGGGTTTCAATTTTTCATTGACCAAACAGGCCCATAAAGCCCTTCGGCCACTATTAAAGTAGTTCAACTCCCAGGCCTTATCTAACCAAAAACTGGGTTGATCAAATTGTGAGTCTTTATTTTCTTTTTTGCTTTCCAGCAATCTCTCCCATTCCCGCGGTAAAAAAGGAGAAATCCGAATATGCGGAAGCATATGTGTCATCGGATGAAGCGATTCTTTGGAAATTTTTTTGAAAATACTTTTATAATTCTTTACCATGATCAATGAGCTAAGATGACATCATATCGAGAGCTAGCGGTTTGTTTCCCAGGAATATCTTGCCTTAAGATTTGGCATTGATAACCCCGATCCTGGCAGAATTTTTCAAAAAACTTGGGAGGAAAAGTAAATTTCCTAAGATGGTGATCCAGAAAAGAAGGCCACCAATGTCTGTTTTTATTCCGTTTTTTTGAATTGTCCCCCAACGGGAGACTTTTTAAAAAACGAGGAGGGAAGAGAACATCGCCGATCAAAATTTTTCCCCCTTTTTTAAGAACACGCATAAACTCGATCATAACCTTTTTAGCTTCGGCTTGATCTGATAAATAGTGAAACACGCTATAGCACAAAATTCTGTCGAAACTTCCCGAAGAAAAGGGCAAACGCTTTGAATCGCATAAAAGAAAAGTTCCCCGAGGATTCCTCTGATAGGCCTGACTGATCATCGTAGGAGAAATATCTGTATTGATAATTCGTTTCACCCTATTTTGAATGGCCCTAGAGAATAACCCCACTCCTCCCCCCACATCCAGAACCGTATGATGGGAATTCGCACGCAACTTTCGGAAGATATCTTTATAAATGGCTTGCATGATAGCAAAAGAAACAGATTTTCCATCTTCATAATAAGCCATCTTCATGCGTGGGTCTTGATAATATTGGGCACAACGGTCAAACCACTCTTGCCAAGATTGAACTTTCTGTCTCTCTTTAGCTTCCCAATCCTGTTTTTTCATAAATTATTCTAATCGAGTTTAATTTTTTACGCCAAATAGGGATAAATAATCCTGCTAAAAATTTCTACGAGTTGATCCGGCACTACAGGAGAGGTAAAAAATCTTGTTAAAAGATTTAAAATAATCTTTCGGCTGAATTTATAATGCTTAGGGTTATATCCCAAATGAGTGATGTCAGAAATTTCTGCGCCCGTGTGGTCTTTAAACAATATTAACCCATTTTGCTGATAGCCACTGGACCCGAGGTCAATGTAATCAAGATTGCGATATTTAGCATACTTAATCCCTTCCCAGAAAAGGACATTGTTGGGTCGATATTTCAAGGCCTTCATATCGGAGGTATTGAATTTATAGTATAAGGAATTCCCTGCCATAAGATAAATTGTTCCGGCAATAAAATGGCCTTGTAGGTCATAGGCCCCTAAAAGGACTCCTTTATCTTTATTCATAAATTGATCCCAAATTGTATCAAAAAATCGATAAGGTTGGGGAAATAACCGATATTTATTTTTACGTAATCTCAAATGCAGCTCATAAAATTTCTTGAGATCCCGTTTTTCACAGCGTTTAACAGTGATTCCTGAATTTTGGCCCTGTTTGACCGCCGACTTAAATGAATCATGCGTGCGTTTCCAGATCTCATCGAGATTTGTCCGAATGTCCAAAATGTGGTATCTTTCTTTGCTTAAAACTTTAAGATCAGACAGTTTTTTTATGACTTCGTCCCGTAAGTTCCTGATGGCGATCCGATATTCTGGATATTCTTCTCTTAAGGACTGAAAGAGTAACTGCCAGTCTTCCAGATTCTCCACATGGCAATCGAAATAATCGCAATAGGAACAAATACACAGTTTCGATTCCAAAAAATTTTTAACTACTGAATAAACAATATAACTCGAAATCTTATCATTTTTTTCGATAAATTTAACAAATAATTTTAATCGATAGGTTTTATAGAGGACAGTCAACCAATCACAGCTAGAGAAAAGATTCACTTCCAAGTTAGGGAATTGATAATTTTTTACGGCCTCAGGATAAGATAAAGTTCGAATCATGGTACTGGATGTTCTTCTTTTTGTTTAGATTTTTTGATAGCCGTAATAATGGCCTGAATGCTTTCCTTAAGATCATAAATCCGAATAGAACCAAGATGATCGTAGCCCCTTAAAAATTCTAAGGACCCCAGCAAGTCCTTGTTGTGTTCAAAGACAAATCTCTCTAACATGGGTTTATTTAAGTGTGGAAAAACTTTGATCGGTGAGACTCCTCGATCAAGGAAACCCAGATAATTCGTTAAAACAAGTGAAAACCGTTTGTTCCCCTCTGTCCAAGAGACATAGGCCTGCGGATCAAGCACCAAATATTGAAAACCTAACTCAGACATCTTTAAAAGATGCGGGAAGGTATAGGGTAAATCTTTAATATCGGCAATTTTATCGGTATAGAGATTCATAATCCACTTTTGACTCGTGAGCAACTTGACCTCACGATCATCCGAAGTTAAGAATTCCATGGCTTTTCGATAATCGGATTGAAAATGAGCGATCTGCCAAGACATCCTGATTTGTAAAAGGATCATACCGCTGAATACCATCGCCAAGGCAAATCGAAAAACTTTATCTTTGTATTTCTCAAAGATATGGACAAGGAGTGAAGCCACCGACATAACCATAAAAGGATATATGACACAAATATAACGTGCTCCCTTTTCTTCTGCAAAGGAAAAAATCCCCATTTGGACAAGACAGAGAAAGAAAGGAAATAACTGACACCAGTTCCTTTTGAAAATTAAATAAAGATTTCCCCAAAAAAATAATCCAAAAAGAAATCCTTCGAATTTAAAGGTGTAATAAGGATAGGAAAGGAGATTATACCAATGAAATGGTTCATCCTGGGCTAAATGAGATTGATGAAACATCCACGGAAGAATCACTTTAAAGTGCTGCCCTTGATCCAAATTCCCAATCACCGCGATGAGCAACAGAAAAGATAAGGAATTCCACAGATATTTCCGAAAGTTGGGGATTTGGTTTAAACTCAATTTATGGTAAGTTTCACAAAATGCAACAAGAATAGGCAGGATGATAAGCCGGTAATTTGAAAAATAGGCCAAAACAAAAAATAGACTTGATAAAAATGTTTTCCCATGAAATTGAGGGGGAAAAAGATAAAAATAAAATCCCAGCAATAAACATAAAGTACTTAAGGCCTCCTGCATGGCTAATCGCGAATAAAAGACATGACTGGGAAGAACCGCCAGGAGAATCATGCTCAATATTCCTATTTTAGAGGAATGATAATAACGTTTGGCAAACAGATAGACGATCCCTAACGTTAAACAACCAAAAAAAGCCGATAAGATCCTGGGGAAATACCAGGATTCCTGTAGACCAAAAAAGACTCGGGAATTAATAAGAAATAACCATAGCGCCTTACCCGACCCCAAGGAAACCTGCAAGGCCCCATAAAATCCTCTCAGCATCTGTGAAAAACTGAAATTTTCGGGGTGATGGCTGGCGATATATTCGACAAAGAGCCTCCAATTCTCATTCATGTAATAACCTTCATCATAAAAAAGAAAATCACTTTGAGTAATATGATAAAAGCGATACCCAACCCCTATCATGAGAAACAAAATAACGGTCGGGAATTTCCAAAAGGATAAGAAACGGTTCATCGGTGGTAACATTGTAAATTATTTCTTCAGTCCTAGGCCTAAATAAACCAGAGGACGCAAGATGCTCCACCAGCCTGAGAAAGGTTTCATTTTTGTATAGCCTTCCTTCTTGGGAGGGTAAATTTTACTGACCGGCACTTCTTTGACTTTGTATCCTAATTTGATGGCTTTATAGAATACATACGGTTCAAGCTCATAATGATTCAACCATTCTTGATTTAAATCAATACGCGAATCAGCAAAAATGGATAAGCGGATGGCACGGAAACCATTGGTGCTATCCGTAATTCTCTGTTGTGTTATCAACGAAAATAATAGGGGATGAATCCATTTGGTTGCCAGGGTTCGATAAAATGGCATACGCCCATACTTTCCCCCTTTTAGATATCTCGAACCCTGGACAAAATCATAACCTTCTTCGATAGCCTTTTTGAGTTTAACGATATCTTGGGGATCATCTTTGTCATTTCCGGATACAAAAAAGATAGCTTGATAATTTTGCCCGCGTGCATGCCGAATGGCCTGACGAACGCCATAGCCAGCTCCCATTGTTTTAGGATTTCGGATCAATTTGAACGAAGGATTATTGGGGAGATTCTCCAAAGACCTATCCGTTGAGCCATCATCTACCAAGAGCACATCATAACATCCATAATCGTTAAACTTCTTAAGAACCCTTTTGATCTTTTCCCCTTCATTGTATGAGCATATGCCAACCAGATATTTTTTAGGTTCTTTTATACTCACCGCTTTTCCCACCGCTTTTCTGAAGGAGTTTGATATCACGGATGACCATCCCTTTCTCTGCCCATTTCATCATGTCATAAATCGTTAGGGCGGCGATCGTCACCGCACTTAAGGCTTCCATTTCCACCCCCGTCCGCCCTTGACATTTGATCTCAGCATAAATGGTCACGGAATGATGGTTCTGGTCCGTTTCAAAAGACACTTCAATCTTATTGAGACCCAAGGGATGACATAAGGGAATCATCTGAAAAGTTGATTTGGCCGCCATAATCCCCGCAATTTTAGCGGTCTCAAAAACATCGCCTTTAGGAGAACCCTTTTTCATCAATATGTTAAAAGCCCTCTCTCCTAAATGAACATTTGCGCAGGCCTTGGCATATCTCTCGGTGATATCTTTTTGACTCACATCCACCATCCCTAATCCACGTTGTGAGTTCTTACTTTTCACTCTTTACCTCCCTGCATGCGTGTCCAAAATAGAAATAAGTTATCGAAGATAATGCTAATTTAAGACATGGATTCTGTCACCCCCGAATTTTTAATCGGTCCCGCCAAGGCGGGACTGCTTTCGCAGGAATGACAATTTGGTAATTTGGACACTCATGACCTCCCTGTTATTTTAATTCGGTTGTTAGTGATTCTTAAAATTTCCGATTATTTACAACTCATCTAACCTATGAAAATGAATTTGCCGGCGATTCTCTTTCTTAAGAGAACGATGGTGTTTCTTTAATAACATCGCCTCTTTGGCTAGGGCGGACCGTTTGCGATTTTGGCGTTTCTTCTTTTCTATCTTATCTCTTTCTTGTTGTTGAAGGACACGGATCTGATCTGCTAATTTTTGTACCAAAAGGCAACGCGCTTGATACCGATTTAAACCCTGAGATCGTTCTTTTTGACATTTAATAGAAATCCCACTTGGTATATGCTTTAAATATACGCAAGTCGCTACTTTATTGACATTCTGCCCTCCCTTCCCAGAAGATTGGATGAATTCCTCTCTCAGATCTTCTTCAAAGATATGCAATTCTTGCATCTTAGCCTTTAGTCTTTTTAACTTATCTTCCGAAACTCTGGGGTTATTCACTCTTTCTTATCCTTCAGTTTTTGCTCTAACGGAGGCATCATCTCCAGTTTAAGCTAAAGAGTCGTCCATTTCTTTAAATAAATTATCCTCATTATAATAATATCCGAGATAATCAGCAATAATAAAGCCGCTTAAGGGCTTTCCTCTTAAGCGGCCTTCTTAAAGAATGGCTTCAAGGGCATTCCACTTCTTGATAAGGTTTAAGCTTCTAAATTAAGGCAATTCGATTACGGCCCGTCTTTTTCGCTTCATACATGGCCCTATCGGCCAAGGCAATGAGGTCTCTTGACTCTTTGACTTTTTTGGAGGGGTATCCGGTAATCCCAATACTCAAAGAAATTCGAAACGTAATTGTTTTTTGATATTTGAACATCATGGTAGAGAATATCTTCTGTATTCTTAAAGCAGCGTATCTTGCCAAATATGGCCGGGTTTCCGGCAAGATCAACAAGAATTCATCGCCTCCATATCGGCCCACATGATCAAGTTTTCGGACACAATTTTTTATTAAAGTTGCCACTCGTTTGAGGATCTGATCTCCCCGTTGATGACCAAACTTATCATTGATGATCTTAAAATGATCCAAATCGATCATAAGACACGATAAACTCAATCCATAACGTTTCGCACGGATGAGCTCTTCTTCCAGGCGCTGCATGATCGTATTGTGGTTGAGCAATTTTGTCAGTCCATCCAATTGGGCCCGTTTTCGCAGCTGTCGTTCCAACCTCTTCCAATTGGTGATATCCTGCATAGTCATAATCACCTGCGAAAAGGTCTTGCGATATTTTTGAGGAACGGAAACTTTAACAAAGATATCATAAAATCTGCCATGCAAGGTCTTGGATTTAAATTCTCCGGTAAAATCCATTTCTCCTTCTAAGAAAGAGACAAACTGTTCTACCAAAACGTCAACCGCACTCAGGGTGAAAGTTTTAATAAGCCCGTTTAATAAAGTTTGTCTATTGGTGGCCTCATATAATTTGTAAGCTGTATCATTGGCATCAATCAGTCTCACTTCTTTAAAGGTACTGATAACTGCGTTATGATGTTCCGCTAAGAATTTTCTTACATTCGTGACCGTTTGGGATTGGAGTTTTTTGGCAAGTTTTAAAACGGGGGAATAATCTAATATCAGGATAGCTACCGGGATATTATCCAGAACAGATCGATATTTGCTGTGATTCATAATTCAATTAAATTCTGTTGTAGTTCTTAAATTTTATTAATTCCTATGGAATCAAAACGTGTATGATTATAGCAAAACCCAAACCTAATGGATAGGATGTTGCTTAAGAATTTGTTCGTTCAATCTTAACTAAATATTTGCCCCCTTTTTCTGAGAAGAGGATCATGGTGAACCCTTGATCCTTGAGAATCCTTTTTAAATCATCGAAGTTTGATTTTTTTACTATTCCAAAGGCCGAATGATATTTTTTGAAAAACCTTAGGACTTCGCGATCCGTATCCAAAAAAGGAATTGGATGAGGACTGAAGAATTTTTTTCCGTAAACATCCATAACCGCTATTTTTCTGTTGGTATAATATTTAACTCCTCTGGCGTAGAATTTACTCACCAAGAGAATCGAATTCGATTGATCTATTTCCTTTAATTGATCAGATATCGCTTTACAAGAGACCCACGGTTCCGCGTAAGGATGACTAAAATAAAGTGTTCCCAGAATGATGAGCGTAATTCCCATCACATGTCCCATCACGAATTGATATTTTTTTCTATAGAAAAAAATGATTATAAAAAAAGCACTCAAAATAAGAAGGCCAGCAAAGACATAAATCGGCGACATTTCCACGATCATATCTCGATGATTGTTCGCGAAATGGATAACGAAAATGGCCCCCAAAATCAGAAAAAGGGAGAAGAGATGACAACTGATCCTATAAGCCAATTGAATTGGAGGGGCCTCAAAAACCTTATCCCAATAATAGGCCAAGCTTATCGCTAACGCTGGGAATACAGGAAAGATATAACTGGCTAACTTTGATTGAGCGGGTTGTAAAAAAATAAAGACAGTGAATACCCAAAGGCCCATAAAAATAATACCCCAGCGATGTCTTTCACTTATTTTGCTTTGATCCTTCATCAATAAAACGGCCGGTATTAAATAAAACGACCAAGGTAACATTCCTAAAAATATCGATCTCAAATAAAAATACCAGTGATTAAATTGCGTATGTTCTGCTTCTAAGAGTCGTCGAATGTGAACATTAAAAAAATATTCATCAACAAACGCTTGTCCGTATAATTGATACATCCTCAAATGCCAAGGGAGAATAAAAATTATAAAAATAACTAATCCAAAAAGAAAGGCTCGGCATTTTAAAAATTTGAGATCCCTCCTTACAATTAAAAAACCTAAGATGGTCACTAAGGGGAAACATAGACCCAAAAGCCCTTTGGTTAAGACCGCCAATGCACTAAAAATGAAACTGAAAACAATTCCCAAATTCTTTTTATCTGTCTGGCTGTAAGCCCAATAAAAACTTCCCAGAGACAAAACCACCCAGGTGGAAAAAACCATATCGGTTAAAACCGCTCGAGCCAGAATAATATACATGCAACTGGTTGCCAAGATCATACTTGAGAGAAAGGCGATTCTTTTATTTTGAAAAAATAACCAAGCCATCCCATAAGTGACGATGACTCCTGTGATGCCAAAGATCGAGCACCCTAGTCGGAAAACGAAAGGAGAATCACCCAAAAGTTTGACCGCCATCATCAATATCCAATAATAAAAAATGGGTTTTTCAAACTGTGGTCGATTGAATAAATAAGGGGTTAACAAACTGTTGTGCGCTAACATTTCTTTGGCGGATTGCGCATAAAAGACTTCATCCGGATGGGTCAAGGTAATAATCCCATTACCAAACATAAGAGTAAAAAAACTGAAAATACCTAAGAAAAGAATTAAACTCTTATGCGAATAGTTTTCAATCTTGAGGTTTGAAGTTATCATTCATTAAGACCGTAAAATCTCATCGACAAAAATTGGGGTTTGTTTTTGTCCATTCAAAAGGTCTTCCAGGTTGACGAATTCAAAACCTTTTTCTTTGAGGGACTTTACCAGCAAAGGAATGGCTTTGACCGTTTGGGAACGATTCCCGCCTTCGGTACTTAAAATATTGCCGCTATCATGAAAAAGTAAGATATCCCCATTACAAACCCGTCGGTTAATGAAATTAACCATCGTTCGATGATTAAAGGACACCCAGTCTTTGGAATTCAAAGACCAGAGCACGGTCTCATAACCCATGGACTTGATCTTTTCTTTAATACTTTTTTTCAACCAGGCTTTCGGTGGGCGAAAGTATTTTGTGGTTTGACCGGTGATCTCTTTGATAACAAATTCGGTATATTTGATCTCCTCTTCAATTTCGGCCAGATTATAGTAAAGAATCACGCTGTGGGCAAAGCCGTGATTCCCAATGGTGTGTCCTTCCTCAGCCACTCTTTTGGCAATAGAGGGGTATTTCTTCACATGATGACCTATCATAAAAAAGGTCGCTTTGATATTCGCTTTACGTAATTCTTCTAGAATCTTGGGGGTCCATTGGGGAGAGGGGCCATCGTCAAACGTTAGAACAACTTTCTTCTGTTTCGTATGGACTCGGTAGATAGTCCCGCGACGGGTTAGAATGGCTTGATCAAAAAATATGCAAAAAAAGATAATCAAAAAAGAAAAGACAGTAACAACAAGAAAAAGATAATTCCAAAGGAAACCATTCATCTTGATTAACCGATCGTTTGTCTCGCTTGAGACTAGAAGTGGTCTCAAAACCCCCTTTGGTCATTCCCGCCTGCCTGCCGGCAGGAATGTCTTAATCGCGGTCTCCCCCCGCCCAGGTGGGACTGCTTTCGCCTGCCTACCGTCAGGGCAACATCGGAGATGGAAAATTTAGAGGTTAGGAAACCAGTTCTAGTCAAATTATGTTAAATTTTCGAAAATAGTCAAGTTAAATAGTAGGAACTCAAACCCCACATTGAAAGGTCGAGGAAAATTCGAGGTTTTTAAATTAATAGCTCGTTGATGGAGGGGGTTAATGGAAAGACAGTTCAAAGGATTTGTCTTGTTTCAACATATTTAAAAGAATGGGCAAGTGTTCAAGCGTTGCAGGAACAATATTTATGATGACCGGATAAAAACCTTCTGTATTGAGAGGGGGGAACTCTTGCACAGAATGGGGCAAAATAATTCCTTCTTGCTCCCGGTTGACCTCAAGATCAAGAAAGCTAGGATTGAAATCAATACCACCAACTTTCTTAGGTTTTTGAGATTGGGTCAGCATGGCTTGATCTTGGGGTATCGTTTGTGTTTTTTTATGGAAAGCTGTTTCTGCCCACCCATAAATATCTCTCGCTTCGGGAATTTTATTCTCCGGAAATCGATGGATTCGTCTTAATTGACCATCGCGATAAACCGATCGGGTGGTCACCCCTTCCCGGAAATCAAATTGGGCGTACTGAATTTCATCGGCCATTAGCGTTCCTTGGGTATCAAAAGTTTCTAAAACCTTACTCTCTCCTCGCCTTATTTGTGCTTGAGGATCAAATTCGAGCTTGAAAGTGTATCGTCCCACAGAATATTCATAAGAAGTCAACATCGCCTGATCTCTTTCTCTTTCTTCGGTCGTCAATTGAGGTCTGGTCTTTTCAACTTCCTCCGGACTTAAGCCGAGATACCGGCGAACTTCCTCAAAAAAATCATTCACAACCGTTTGCGAATCTTCAATGGTTTCCTGCAAAGTCATCAGAACCGCTTTCCTTTTTACCTCCACTAAGGATTTGATCGTGCCAATGGTCTGGGCTCTTAAGGGATTTTCCTCATAAGTCTTAATGAGAGGCTGGACTGTCTTATCGGGTAGAAAATAGGTTGAGAAAAACATGTCCTTGCCTTGCGCAATATTTTGCTGAAAGGAGTGATTTTTATCGGGTCCCTCGGCTAATTTGGAAGGCATCTTCAATCCTTTAGTGAAGATGTCATACCGCGCGCCTTCGAGAATTTCCCTAAATCCCAGCGACATCCGTCCATAAGAGGCCAGCTCCATGGCCTCGAAACCTTTCCCTTTTTTTCTTAATAAATTGAGAATCGCAGCATAAACCCCCGCGGCATTACCCATATTGGTTTTCAAAACCTCTACCTCTTTTTGTAACTCTTCTTCGCTGATAAATCCTGTTTCCAGCAAAGGTGAATAAAAAATTTTTAGGCCCCGGAATTCACTGAATTTCCATTCTTGAGGCGGTTGTACCTTTTCCCCGGGTTTCAGTGTCTTTAACACTTGCCGGGTTTGGTCTTTATAGCCTTCCACTCCCGGTTGATTGACAAAATTGATTCCCCATAGGTAACCAATAGTCGCCACTGTCCTTTGAAATCCCAGCATCAGTCCTCCCAAAGAATCAATATCATTAACCGAGATATCGAAAACCGGATAATCATTCTCGGTAAGATAGCTAACGAATTCTTCGTTTGTTTTACGTCCCGCTAAATTGATTCGAATAAAGACACGATCGTTCTCATCTTTCGCCTTAAGAACATTTGGACTCAGATTCTCACCATAAAAAATCGTGACACCCTTGCCATCTTTGCCTAGAGATTCTTCAAACAATTGCTCCAGCCAAATGGATAAGGCCCGCAGTTCTTCTGGGATTATCAAAGTTACTTTATCTTTTTTCTGGTTTTTTGCCATTTCATAAAGATAAGCTCCCAAAGCTAAAAAGGTATCTTCCTCAATATTATCCATGTCATTCATGGCTTTGGCTTTTTTTAGAATATCCGTAATCCTCTGCGGCGCAGCCAAGGCCATGGGTAATAAAAAGATGTTGGTTGTCGGAGAAGTAAACCGGCCACCGATATCCGTTTCTCCATTGAGCTGAATATAACGCAGTGGGTATCCTTTTTCTTCGGTTTCTCTTTCCATTTTGCTTCCTGGATCTGTCATCAGCCACAGATGGTTCTTTATTTCCTCTTTAGGCATGTCGATTTGGGTAAATAATTCTTCAAAATAAACTTTATGCGAGATTGTTTCTTGGGTTGTTCCTGATTTACTGATGGCAACGACTAAGGTCTTCTCCAAAGCCCTTTTAGGAGATCCGCCCTCCAATTCGGATATCTCATCAAGGATATTATTGATGACCTTAGGATCCGTAGTTCTCAGACTATAAATCTTTAATCCCTCTGGCTCCCCCAAGGTTGTTTTGACGGTTTCGATACTTAACCCTGAGCCCCCCATTCCACTAAAAATGACATATTTAAAATTTCTTTTTATTTCCTCAGCATCTTTCAAAACACTTTCAATGGCCTCGGGATTGTTCAATAGCCATTCCAGATAATCTATCCCCCATCCCATCCGATTATCCTTACCATCAAATGCCAGTTGGGCAAACTCTCCTACGAGAGTCTCGGCCGCCTTACGATCTTTAACCCCATAAATATCGCGCATCTTCTTTCGAAATTCGTCCTTCACTAATTTTTGAAACGCCACAAGTTGAGTTGCCTTTTTAACCGAGTCCGTAATCAAAGCCGCTTCTTTCTTCTGTTTAACGATAGCAGCCGCCATCGCTGACCCCAGCCCGGAAGCCCCTTTGATCTCAATGAATTGAATTTTCTTGGCCGCCTCTCCAAAGATTTCACCAAGGGCTCCTTCAATCCGGGATTTCATGCCGTTATATTTCCAAAACATGTTCCCATCCACTGAGATCTTATGGCCCTGAGTTTTCAATTGTTTCAATTCTGGATCTACATACCGGATGACACCGGCTATTGTGGAAGCCGCCAATCTTGCCGCCCGATCCGAAATAAGACGAACGACCTTAAGAAAAAGATCCGCATCAGTTTCTGTTAAGCCTTGAATTTGAAATGTATTTTCTAAAATTTTTATGATCTCCTTTTTATCCTGCGCTTTCTCTTCAATTTTGCTCATCATGACAACAGGGATAGCCTCTTCGTTTTCCAAGACAGATAAGTCTTTCCCCTTGAAAATCTTTCCTCTTTGATATAATTCTTTAATAATCAAACGAGTCAGCTCCCCTAAGGGTTTACTTGTAATCATTTTCTCAAAATGATAAGGATCCTTGGGAAGGATTATATCTAAAAGCTCTTTATCAAAATGATTTTTGATATCATGGCCAATATCAAGACCCCCGGCCTCCACATTAATGATCTGCGCCAAATAAGGATCATAAAAGGAAATATTAAAACCCGTTCCCATGATCATGGCCATGGTGGCCTGGGGGACAAGGAGTTGGGTGGCTGCGGTATCATTTAAAATGGCCTCGACCTTAACGGAAGGGAGGCCGTTTTTAATAAGGGCGTCTTGAAAGACTTGCCCAATATTCTGATTTTCGTATGCCTCAATCTCCCATTCTTTTCCAGCGACTTTCAGGATTGCATCGGTCAGTCCTTGTTGTAATAAAGCAAAAGCGAATGTGAATCCCAGGGAATGTTGACCTTGAAGATCAAGGTTTGCTTTCTCCATAAGTTTTTTGACTTGTTTAGCCACCGTATCAAAAATCTGCTCCAGAGTCCCCTTCTTTTGGGGTTTATCCCATGTTATCTCCTCGGAATCTAATATGACGGGCTTTCCTTCCTTGATTTCCACATCATAAATCCGTAGATGGGAACCGCTAAAATCAACCCCAATGTATCTGCCGACCTCCTGACCGGTTGCCGAAGAAAGAAAAGTAGGAAACATCGAAGTCCTTTCTTCAAGATCCTGGCTTAACCCCTCTTCAATGCTCGCTAAGACATCTTCTTGAATCCAATTCATTTCCCAATCTTCGATTTTATAAACCGCCAATCCCAATTCCGCTAAATCCTCTCCTACCATTTGCGAAGGATGATATTGTCTTATTTGAAGTCTTCCCTTCTCATTAACGAGAATCTTTACATTTTCAAGACTGATTCGGCCATCGGGGGTATAACTCACAGCTGGGACTTCCTCTAACTGATCAGCAACCCCTTTAAAACTGAAACGCCCAGCCATCCGGCTATCGATCTTCACAAACCCTTTCAAAACAGTATCATCGAGGTCAACGGCCCCTCGGATACTAAGGCTCTCTAATTGATCACGGTCAACTCTTTCTAAAATTTCTTGAACATTTTGAGTCAAAGAAGGAATATTTTTCAATAAAGAACGGACTCGGGATAATTTCCCTTTACGAGAGAGGTCAGCTACCATAGAGACCTGTTGGAGATCCTCTGGCTTAAGTTCGCCTGGCCGTCTGATAACCACCAGTTGTCTTGGGTTGAGCATCAATTCAAATCCCCCGGAAAAATACCGCCGAACAATTCTTTCTTGAGTCGTTCCATCAAAATCCTCTTTGATCAAGTCAAAAACACCCTTTTGAAAAGCCTTGAGATATTGCTGATAGATCTTTTCATTGATAGTCCGATCATCCAGATCAACTCCTTTTGTCTTCTTTTGATCCATATAGATTCGTCCCAGAAGACTTTCTTTAAGATTTCTTTTAAACCAGGTGGCTAAAATCAGAGAATTAAAAACCTGCCTTAAAGTAGCAAAATTTTTCCCTTCATTAACCTCTTTTTCTAATAAGGGGATGATGATTTCTCTGACAATTTTTGAAGAGAGACTATTGATGTCGTCTGCTTCCTGAGAATCCAACCCACTATTCTCTTTATGACTTTCCAAACCCTTTTTCATCGCCAGGTAGTCTTCCTCTAACATCACTTTCAGCCGACTGTTGGTGATGATAGCGGTATTTCCTTCCTCATAAATAACTGCCTTCTGTGGAATCACCCAAACTTTATTGAAAGTATTAATAGGAATATTGGTTGTGCCGTAGGTCTTTTGAGCTTCCCCATAGACCTTCTTCCAGAAATCATTCCCTGTATTAGTTTCTGGATACAAAAGGGAAGCGGTGATCTGCTTTAAAAGGTAATCTTGGGAAAGGAGATCCTTGCCCAGAATGGTCTGCCCCAAAGACTTTGAGATCATCTGATCATGTTCATAAGGAGAAAGATTCACCCATAAATCTTCTTCCGGAATAGTTAAAGAAGCCAAAAAATATTTGATAAGCCTTTCCGCCTCCTTTTTTAAGGCCTCTTCGTTTAACGAGCCTTCTCCTTGATCAATGAGAAACTCATATTGAAAGGGATTCTGGGGATCAAGGGTAATCCCTCTGATGATGGTTGGCTGAAATCCACTGCTTAAAGAAACATAAGAACCGGGGGACGGTAAACCGGAGACTGATTGGGCATAACTAGAGTAAGGATTAAGGATTCCTGTGAAAAAAAAGGAAGAGATTAAAAATAAAGTAAAAAAGCGAAATAGTATTCGTCTTTTAAATTTCCGAGTATATAAATTCATACTTTTTGTCTTACTAAACAACGCTTTTAAAGAAACACTGACCTGGCACACCCATTTCCCCTAGCCCAGTGCATACCACACACTGAATGTTAATCAGTTAATCTTAATAGAAATTATGAGATGGAATTGGAGATCACGGCGGGTTTCTTCCCCAAAGACTGCCACGCCCTATCTTAATTCCGTGTCATCTTAAGCTCGTCATCCTTAATCATATTCAAGAGAAATGGGAGATTCTGGAATGAGGCAGGAGTGATATTGATGATCACTGGGAACAGACCGTCAATATTGATTGTTTGAACGTCCTGCATCGGTAAAGGTAACGGCACACCTTTGTCATCCCGTTTAATCTTAAGATCCAATAACTTTGGATTGAAATCAATACCGCCGAGTTTATCGGGTTTTAAACCTGTCGTTGGTCCTCTGGTTAACATGGCCTCATCCGTGGGTTTGGGTTTCTTCTTTGCTTCCATTCTGGCAACAACAAGTTTAGAGAATTTTTCAATCGGCTCTTTATCCTTGATTTTTCTTAAATTAACCTCTGGCTCTTGGGTGATCTCTTTTTTCTTAATTCTTGTTCCTAGGATTGTATCTTCGGGATTGAGTTGTGCGAGTTCCCCAAGAACCTCCACCGAGACAGCCTTAGCTCCCGTTTCTCCTTCCATTTGCTTACCCACAACAGCATCGGTAAAACCTTTTGCCTCTGGTCGTTTTAAAAAGTCATTGACCATCCTTTTTGCGGCCAGTGAGAATCGGTCGAGACGAACATTTTCAGCGGTGACCGTTGTGACCTCGGGGGCTTGGGGCAATTCCACATCCGCCCCTACTTTACTTTTCAGTCGATCAAAACCATCAAATCTCATGGGTTCTTTGCCGGTTTTAAAGGGAATAAAACCTTTCAATTCTCCATCCCTACCCCCACTCATGATTTCTCTTATCTCGGCCTCATCCTTACGTTTGATTTCGGAGATTTTTTGCTCTTCTAAAAATCTCTTTAAATTTTCTAAACCTTTAGGATCAAGGGCAATGAGATTGGACCCTGGTCCACCGGCCCCCAGAGGCATAATGGCAATCCCTTCTTTCTTACCTGCTTCCACTAAATTAGCAATAGGCCCGTCCGTATAGAATCTTCGTTGTCTTAAAGCCGCTTCTCCCTGTTCATCAAAGATCTTCTTAATCGGAGCAAAGGCTTTATAATAGTTGTTACGTGGATTGAAGACTTTGCTGGCGTATCTTTTTGCGTATTTTTGCGTGTTCTCAGGTAATGGTTTTCCTAAATGAGCATCCAACATCAGATTGAGCCAACGATTAACAAGAGTGTCTCTGATCTCCACATAACGAATAATGGTTTTTGCCGCTTCTTCAAACTTGCCTTCTTGCAAGGCCTTGGTAAAACGGTTGGTTAATTCCAATTTCTCTACATGCAAGGGATACCCTATCTCATCTTGATCCCGAAGGAGATCGGTCCACATATAATTGATTAAGGCCGCGGTTCTTTCTATATCTTTTTCCCCTTTTTTATATTTTAATCCAGCCTGAACCAACATAAGACGTTTTTCAATCTCTACCAATTGTTCCTCTGTGACCAAAGGAATGGATACGGCTGAATAGGGATTAATATATTCTCCTTGTCGTCTTTTGACACCTGAAAGCCAGATATGTTTTTGGGCTCCCCCTAATAGGGTAGCCAGGTGGCCTTGGCCACCGGTAAGACCACTTAATTCATGATTCTCGAGTTTGACCGCTAAATTAAAAATCTCGGCTTGCGAAAGGTTTGCGCCCGAAAGCATACTGGCCGCCGCAATCAGAGCTACATTAAAAACATTAGAGGATTCCATTCCACCGGCCTGTGCTATGGGAGGGATGGATTTCATAGTGATCTTGATCCCGGATAAACCAAATACATTCCTAAAAATAAAAGCCGGGCCATCTGTTTGTTTATAAGGTGTTCGCCCTTTGACTAATTTCACAGGTTCAACGACACGATAGGGTCTTGTCTCATCGATAGGTTTTCCGCGGTATTCCTCAATATGATAGTCCTTGGGATATTTATAGTCAGGGGCCACATAAACAATCTCATCCGGATCATCCGCGAGTTCAAATTCAACGGTGGCGGTGAATTCACTGGCGATTGTAGGTGTTGAGGGCAGATTATCTAAACCACGCGCTCCTAATTTTGTTAATATCTTTTGAAACTCAGGCAGATCCAGCGAAGATCCGGGGCCATCCAAACCTCTCAAATGGCCGGTGATCGTTAATTTGATTCCTTCCCTTTTTGCTGCCTCGAGAATTTCTCTCACTTGACTGGGATTCCTTTTGATCCGATCTTGAATGGCTCGTTTCTCTTTATCGGACAATGGTCGTTTTTGTCTAAAATCCAATTGAGGATTGAAATGCCGGCCTTGGACGGAGGTGATCAAAGCCTGATCCTTGGCTTTAGGTTTAATTAATCCAGCAGTAAATAGGGAAGGATGATGATAAATGTAATCCAAGAGATCCGGCATTAAAACTCTATTTCCCGCATAAGTTTCCATGGCCAGACCAACCCTCGCATCCGAGATCTCCTCCACCTTCTTACCTTCTTCTAATGCATACTTCTTTTTTGTTTTTTCCTTGTCAATCTCAGGTTTATCCCAATTTTTTGTCGATAAAAATCTTAACTTGGCTAATTCCCGTGTTTTTTCCTCAGCAGTCATTTTCCCAAATTTATCAATGGGAAAGATTGCCGCGCCCTTGACTCCCACCCCTTTGACCTGAATATTGGGACCTACCACATTTGTCGACTGCCACATATTGGTTTCTAGTTTAACCGTGGCAATATTGGCGCTTCTTGCTTTTTTGGGAGAACCGATGAGTTTCGGGAATTTCTTTCTTCCTCGTTCCGCGATCTCTAACCTCTGCTGCTCAGTCGCCTGTCTTAATTCTTTGATAAAATCCTCATTGATTTGACCCTCTTTTCGGTAAATGTTGATGATATAGTTAGGAGTAATAAACCCAGCCGCGTCATTAAACCAATACGAATCATTAGGGCTCACCTTTATTTTTCCACTCTCATCTTTCGTAGCCCTTAATGTAGGATCCTCAGCGAACCATTGTTGTTTTGAATCTTCCATCACAATAAGACTCCCACCATCTTGGGCCGGGCCCCGTGGTGAAACCTCACCCTGAAAATCCAAGTTTTGGCTAAGAAACTTTCCTAATGCCTTTAACCAAACCTTATCAAATTTAGCGGCTGTGTTATCCACATTTCGGACATATAACCACCGTCTTTCCGAATCAACAATATTAAGCAATTCTCCGCTTTCAATCATTTGATGGAAAAATTCGCCATGACCTAACGGGTCTTTTTCGTCTTCAACCACAAGGGCATTGCCATCACCCTTCGCAAGAATCTCCTGTACTCTGTCCTTAATATCCTTTGAAATTTTTTGAGCATCCTCAAAGGAACCTGGCGCTTTGAATTCTTTCCTAGCTTTTTCAATTTCATCTTTATCAAGTTCATTATCAAGTCTTGCGATAAATTTATAACCTTCCGGTTGATGCATAAACCGTATTTGTCCAGGTTGTAAGCCATAATTATTGCCTTCCTTAATCAAACGTTCATGTTCTCCCCGATAAGTGTTGTTGGTAAAAAGTCCAATGAGGTTTTGATAAACACGACTTTCTCGGCCTACCCCGCTTGCTTCTTCATCAAGGGCTTTGAAGAGTCTTCCCAAATTATCACCAAAGGCATCAAGATAAGTGATCACCCGGCCATCCACAATTCCAATGGGAACAGCGGCCTTAGAAAGGATTTCTTTATTTCTGGCCATCTTGCTTACATCCTCCGGAGTTACTTTAGGACTCATCCTTAAAGCCGCTCCTGCCACAAGATCCCAGATGTATCCTTCCCCACTCAAAAGGGATTCAAGTGCAATTTCCTCTAAACTCCGGCCTTCTTCTTCATTGATTTCGGTGATATCATCCACATCATTTTTTTGAGTCGCTCGGAAAGGACGAGTAATCGGGGTTGTTTGAATCCTCCCGGCCCAATAATCAAGAGCAGTTTGCAATTCAATGGGACGAGAAAATTGAGCTCGTTGATCAACTCTTTCTCTTCCTCTAACTGTATCGGTAATGATAGCGGCATCGCGCACCCTCGGCCTCAAGCGAGAAAAAAAATCGCTGACATTCCTTTCCTCCAAGAGAAACCTGGCGTTGACGTATTGTGGGTCTTCTCCCGCGCCGCCTCCCCGTGTGATCATGGCCTCATCTCGACGAATTGTCTGAGCCATCCCCGAAAATCGTCTTTGCGTCTGGGGACCCAAATCCTCAAGACGTCTTCGTTCAATCTGGGGTTGAAAAAGAAGTCCTCCGGAGAAATATTTGCGCGGTAATGATTCCTTTTTGGTAAAATCGAAATCTTCCTTCACGAAATTATAAACACCGCTGCGGAAGGCGGACATATATTGATCGTAAATTTTCTGTTTGATTGCCTTGTCTTCACTATCGACACCTGCCACTTTATTTTGATCCACATAAATCTTGGAAAGTAAACTCTCTTTTAAGGTTTCTTTAAACCACGTTGCCAGAATAACGGAATTGAAGATTTGACGGACCGAGGCAAAATTTCTTCCCTCATTAACCTCCCTTTCCAACTCCGGGATAATGATTTCCCGAACGAGGTTGGCGGTGAGGCTATTAAGGTCCTCAACTTTATTCTGATCGATACGGTCTGTCCCTAGCTCTTTATTTTCCAAATTTTCAATGAGGGCAAAGTAGTCTTCTTCCATCATGACCTTAAGATGACTCTCGGCAACAAAAGCGGTATTCCCCTGCTCTAAAACTACCGCCTTATCGGGAACAATCCATACCTTATTAAAGGTATTGACCGGGATGTTGGTTGTGCCGTAGAGCTCTTGCGCCTTTGCAAAAACCTTATTCCAAAATTCCTTGCCAATCTTATTCTCTGGATGGGTTAGAGAGGCAGTTATTTGCTTTAAGAGATAATCTTGGGCCAGCATGTCCTTACCCATTTCCGTGACACTTAAGGCATCCGGGATAACAAACTCCTTTTCATAGGGTGATAGGTTAACCCAGACTTCATCATCTGGAATAGTTAAGGCGGTAAGAAAATACTTAACGAGTTTTTCGGATTCTTGCTCTAAAATTACTCCCTTAAGCCCGGAGTTCCCTCTATCAACTACAAAATCAAATAATAAGGGATTTTCTTGATTAAGGGTCAACCCAATGATAACGGCAGGCTGAAAAGAATTACTTAGAGGAACTACACTTCCGGGTTTTGGTAGGTTTGGCAAACCTTGTGCATAAGTTGTTGAGGGAAATGGGACACCGCTTAAGGAAAAGCTTAAGATTAGAAAGTATAAAAATAGCCGCCCCGCTTGGGAATGAGAAAACCTATACCTAAAATTCATAACCGTAACCTCCTATTAACAAAACTATCATATTTAAACCTTTCGGATTTCAATGAGTTATGCCTGAGTCGTAAAAACCTTTATTCAACTATTCAACCAATAAATTAGATAATGAAGTATTAGAAGTTTGATTTGTGCTACAAGGATAACATACTCTAATAGTTATTTCAAGGTAGCGTTTCCACAGGGACTACATCCTTATAAACAAAGGTTCCCTAGTTCATCAGACTCAATTCTCGTTCTGCTCCCTGATTCTTATTCACCATCTTAAGAAGATGGGAGATATTGATTGGCGAAATATTAATAATAACCGGTACCAATCCTTCAATGGGAATACTTTTGATTTCTTGTTGCTGAAAAGGCAAGGGAACTTCATCCCCATATCTTTTCACATCTAAATCTAACCATCGGGCGTTTAAGTCAATACCGCCATATTTCGCCTCAGAAGGAGCTTTTGTTATCATGGCCCCATCTTTTTTAACCTTTTTATCCGCCTCGGCGGCCTCGGTTTCTTTAAGGATTTTCTCAACAAGCATATCTAAAAGAAGCCAGGCATGATCAGGCTTATCCCCCGCAGTTATAAGATCAACCTTCTTACGATCAATTTCCTCACTAATATTCTCGCCCCCCACGTTGATAGCCGTGACACCTTCTACTCGTAGGGCGGATAAATCATTACCGCGGTGCTGGAATTCATCACCAAAATAATAAATCTTCTTCCCAGGATATTTGGCTTTGATGTGTTCAATCGCTCTTACTTTACTATCCCCTATGTCAATGGAAGTCTCACCTCCCGCATACAAAAGGACTCTTTTTGGTAAAAAGACTGTCTTATCCAGATCTCCTTCCATTGAATTAATAATCTCGTGTCTGAGTCTTTTTTCTAGATTAATTTCGATAGTCTTTCCTTCAACGTTGATCGAAACTTTACTGACAAGCATCTTGATTGTCAGTTGGACCAGCTGATCTTGTTCAGCTCGACGTTCAATCTTAGGGGCAGTTTGTAGTTTGGGGTCTAATTTACCACTTGTCTCCACCTTAATCTTCCAATCTTTATTACCATCAAGCCAAGAATAATCAAATGCTTCTGTCTTCTCATCCGTTCTCTTTGCATCCATAGCCGTTTTAAGTCCAGCCACAATATCAGACTTCTTAATACTTCTCATATCGACTCCCTTGTCTTTCAATTCCTTTAAAATAGCCGTCTCATAATAGAGTAAGGAGTTTTCCACTTCCTACTAAATCGTTAACAAACCGAACCACTGAATCAACCATATCATCCTCAAATCCAAAGCCTTTGTTAAACTCTTTATCCTGGGTAAACTCGATTTCGCCCTCTTGGGTTTTATGCCCTTGCTGGGTGGCGGCCCCGTTGGCATACATACTCAAATTACTTGCGGATTCCAAATTTCCTTGTCTCTTGATCTCTTCAAGAAGGGGATTGCCAAAACGTTCCTGCTGGGTGGCCAGAGAATTGCCCGAAACAAAGCTTTCGGGAACGATCTTAAGAATTGTGGCAATCATGCGAGTGGCAAATTCAAGCTGATGTTGTTTCAGTTTCTTGGCATCTAATCCCAACTGTTTTGCTAATTCCTCAACCGCACTACTTTTATATAATAAGGTATTATCAATATCAAAAATAAAGACACTATTTTCTAAGTCGATTTCACTTAATCGACGGATTGCTTCTTGGAGATGTTTTCTCATTCCCAGAGGACGACCAAACATATCACGAAATTTAAGATCCGCGAGAATTTCTGAGGCGGTTTGTTCATTCACCTCAGAGAGTTCAGCCACTCCATAAGCGTTCAAAGATTTCTCAACTTGGGTTTTCAGTAGGGCATCTTTGGATAGTTTCTCATTGAGCGCTTCCACTGCCTGCCCCTTCGTCACTTCCCCGGCACTATAAGCTAACACATTAACCACATCCTTAGGGACGACCCCTGCGGGAGAAAAAGCAGTAGTGGTATTCCCTAATATTCGATCACCTTCTTTCTGATCACCCACGTGTATAATCGATTTAAGATTCGGAAGAAGGCCTGCCTCCTGAGCCTCGGCTACCGAATAATCATTCCCCCGGGCCATAATGGCCTTACCGCCATCGGTGGGTTCATGTTTACGCTTAATGATTTCATCCCCCAGGAAAATAGTAATTGAACCTTTGGCCTTTTCAGTAGCCGTTATCTTTCTTCCATAAGCTTGGGCGGTTCGGAAAATCACATTCCCTAAGGTGGTCCCTTTGGCTGCTGGAGAAATATCTAACGTGGTACTACCTCCGGGTTGCATCGAAATAGACATCCGAGATAAAGTTTGTCCTCCTTTTAGGGCTTGTTGAATTTGCCCATGCAATTCGACAACTCCTGCATATTGTTCTGGTAATACCGTCAATTGGACTTGATCACCGATCTTAACTGTCCACTTTCCAACTCCCCTCTCGATGGTAGCAACATCCGCTCCCGCTTGGACCAAGCGACGGATTGTGTCACCCTTTTTACTAACAAAATCATTAACCTGATCCAAAAGTTCCTCAACATTCTGCAGTAATAATTCCATATGAACACCCATCCGGGTACGGACATTTTTGTTTATATCATAGTCCCTTCTCTCATCCGCCCGGCCGGAAGGGAAGACCGCCATGGCAGCGTATTCAATTTTTCCCTTCGCATCAACTTTGGGTTCACGAAGCTCAATCTGATAACCGGACACCTCATACTTAATTTCGGGCATAGCCAGTCGGGCTACCAGTTTGATGAGATTAATCGTCATAGGGTCCATGGCAGCATGATGCGACAATTTGAAATCCCGAACCTTAGGATCGTAAGTAAACAACGCTCCTCCGGAAGCCACCCCAATGCTGACTCCCTTAAATATATTCCCATCCGCTGTGGGTCTTGGTATTCCTGTCCTTTTGGAGATCCACTCAAGCTGCCGTTCAATACTAGTAACCTCTTCTACAATTTGCGACAAGGGCCCTTCATAACCCTGAGCTGTCATGACAGCCTTAAAATGTGGCCCTCTAAAAAATCGCAGTGCCCGATAGGCCATAAACGAGTTCATCTTGGTGCCAGCGGCCGTAAAGGTCCCATCCATATCAAAAGAGGTGTAAACCTCCCACCCATTTCTATCGGCCCGATTCAATTGTCGAAGATAAGGAATGGCGATCGCCAGTTCATCCAATATAGTTCGTTGGTTTTTACCCAGAACCTGAATTTCTTCAATGGCGTTTTGATGGGCCAGTTGAAAAGGTTCAAGATTTTTCACCCACAACTTTGCCTTAATCAAATTGAAGTTCAAAATCGTTTGTAAACGCTCAATACGCTCTTTGGGGGTAAGACCACAATGAATGACCTCATAGGGGAGCTCAACCAAGGCACCGGTTATTTCTCCTTCCTGGAATTCGGAAAGCCGCCCTAACCGGTTAGTAACCTCCCCTTGACGCGCTTCTTCATCGATAGCTTCCGTACGGTCAATGGGAAAGGCGGTGTCGGTTTCCTGAGGATTAAGGATCTTGATTTTAATGGGAAGGCCTTCGTATTCACCGATGCTAATCTCTTCTGACAACTTCACCTTATCAGCTAGGTTATTATTCCCTGTGACTTGAGCTACCGCAGATCTTAAGGAATACTGAAACCATGTCTCATCGTGCTTTTTATTGATTAGCCATTCCGGTTGTTTCCCCTCCTTCAACCATAAATAAAGTTCCTTCTGGAGCTCAGGCTGAAAAACAATTTCATGAATGCTCTCCATCCCAAAACTCTGCCAGGTTAACCCTACACTGGATAAAAGGGCCTCTAATGCAGGCTTCTGTTGAATAAAAGAAATAATAGCGGTGGGGGTGAGTTGATTTTTCACTGCATCATTGATCAGACTCCACAAAGAACCAGCAAAAGCTTCAGGGTTATAAACAACAACCGAGATGTATTGATCCGGGTCCATCCGAGAAGGCTTCAATTCTACGGTTGCCATATCCGTATCATCAAAAATACGCAATCCTAAGTTTCGTAAATACTCACGGTGTTCCACTGTCAGCATATTAGGACCAGCATAACCCCCAAATACGCCATTGAAGACATCTTCCACATTGCCTAAAGCCGGTCGGGCCGCAAGAATGGGACGGTTAAGATTGCTATTATTATTAACTAGAACACTTTGAAAAACCGAATTAACACGCCGATTCATCATCCTCTCCAAAAAGTCAAATTGTTCCATTAGGCTCATGCCTCGGGTCTCATCATCTTTAACCGGATTGGCAATTAACACCGCCTCTGGAACCTTAGTAATAGCATCAACAAAGGCGGGATTCTTCATTAAGATCCCCACACTGGTTCCCCAGCTTCCCAGTCCCACTAAGGCCAATTTAGCTTTCGTGACTGTCTCCTGAATACGGCTACGCGTAGAAATAGATTCGTAATAATTAGAGATATCTTGCATCTGCAAGGTAGAACGGGACCGCCCACGGCTGAAACCGGTGGGAGTATGAGAGAAAAATGATTGGCCGATCGCCTCCTGCCCATCCAAACGTTCCACCATGATTTCGTTACCAAAAGGGGTATCAAGCATGGCAATTGATTTTGAACCGACCAAACGAGCAAATTCGATCAGCGCCGCCATAACCCCATCCGCACTCATAAATCCCGCTCGTCGCCCTTCTTTGTCATAGGTCAAACCGCCTGTCCTGTATTTTATTCCTTCTAGGACCATATTCTTAACGGCATTATATCGAGCACTCAAACCTAGCTCATCCACCACTCGCGCAATATCAAGGATTTCTTCAAAAAATTCAGCAAATTGCTTTGTCTCCCCTGTTTGTTTAGCCTTGTCATACAAACTCTTCCTTAATTTATTGATCTCATCATACAGGTTATCTGTTATGGCACCAAAACGGTGATTCAACAACTGGCGCTTGAGATGAGCCGCCGGTGCTTTTTCCAGTACCCCGGCTTCATAAATGAAACGAACATGGTCCCCTTCCCCACCTACAAATGTTCCGTTTGTTATGGCTTCAAAAGATCGGACCATCAATGTGGCCCCACCGTTATCGGTACCCCCAATAACAGCCAAGGCTGGATCTTGCGTCATTCGTGCCACCACACCACTCATTGAAACCGATGCCCCACCTCCAGAACCAATAACGATCTTTCTGTCAATATTGAGATAATTCAAGGCCTCCTCAAAAGAATCTATATTCTCAATACGATGTTGATTCCCTAACAGGGCATGAATCCTTCTAGAGACATCAGTTAAAGCTTCTGCGATCCTTTCTTGATTCACAATATCCGTGTGATAAAGCTGAGCAATCTTCACCCTGAGTTCCTTAAGCATTTGTGGCTTTTTGTTCATCAAAAAGAAATTGTTGATTCGATTAGCTAGTTTGACATACGCCCTTATGGCTGAGCGTCGGACATTAGAACCCTGAATCTGGGAAATCTGTTCAGAAGTGGTAAAAATTTGATTCCCTTGGGAATTAGCCAGGATCATCTCTTCCAAAGCATCCAAAAGCACATTGGCGGCTAAGGCGGTCTGGGTATGGCTCATCCCCACAATAATCTTTTCCAAAATATCCTGTCGTTGCTTTGAGGTGACCTTGGGATCTACCAGGGCATCCAAAACACCAAGCATCCGTACAAATCGGTAGTCCGCTTGATCAAAATCAAATTTTCCCGGATTTTCTACAATCTCCCTTCGTGCCGAATGGCGCTTGATCTGCAACAAACTCATCCCAGCGGCAAGGCCGATGGAGAGGGTATTGGGATTGGCGGCTTCCAAATTCAACGCCATAAAAACAGTACTGGGCTTAGGGGGTTTACCATAAGGAGACTCGGGATCAGTTGCTTTCTCTAAGGCCTCCAGGGTTTCCTTTGTTTCATAATTCTTTAATCGATACGCCGCCTGTTCTCGCAGACGATAAAATCCCTCACCCTCGGAATCATAATCTAGCATCACCTCGATCAAAAACAGATTGGCCTCCTTTTTTAATTCTGGACCTGCCTCTAACCCGAGATTAGCTATGACCTTTATCAGCATATTGCTCATCGCCAGCCATCGACGAACCGCCTCAAACTGCGCGGTTGCTTTCACATTTCGTTTTTCTGCCTCTTGGTTGGCCTGACGGAAACGGGCTTCCTTAACCAAATCAAAACTTTTGTTAAGATTGACGGCTTGTCGATGTGCTAAGAGAGTCTTTTTTGCCAGGCTAATCAACTCTGGGAGTGTATCAGAAGCTTTCAATATTCCCAATGCATCAACCCCCTGCATGGTCGCAAAGAGAATATCTTCTAAGTCTTCCTCTTGGGCGATAAATTTTTTGTCATTAGAGGAATCGATATCCGGATACCCATTAACGGAAAATCCCTTGATGGAGTGAGAAAAACGCGCGGCTTGATGCCTGAGGTGTTCCACTGCACTTTTACGTTGCTCCTCATTAAAATGACTAAGATCTTTTTTCAAAAGCAAAACCACATGGTCAGCCAAATCCTCATTAAACTGATCCCCTAACCTTTGCTTGGCTGCCAACCGGGACTTCTCAAAAATAGAAAGATCCCCTTCACTTGGCACCGGCATAGCAAGGGAGGCCTTGACTGATTCTTTGATCAACAGATACTCCTTGGATTGACGGATCTTTTCTTCCGTCAAATTGTTCGCAGGGGATTTTCCACTTTCTGGGCCGCTGTCAGAGCCCTTTTGGGTAAGGATAGCAAAATCAGTTTTTACTCTTTGAATTCTTCCGCGATCTGATTCTGGGCCTACAACACGTTCTTGGGCCTCCACAGGAAGCCGGGTTAAGAGTCGAACCTCTAAGGAGTCCACTCTCACGACTCCGGCGGCTACCCCTCCCGAAAAATACTTCCGGGGGACTCGCTTTTGGCTAACCGGGTCAAGATCCTCTTTAATATAATTGTAGACTCCCTTTTTAAAGGCCTCGAGATATTGCCGGTAAATCTTATCTTTTATTTTCTCATCTTCAACGTCAACTCCCTTGACCTTATTTTTGTCCATATAAACCTGACCTAACAAACTGGCTTTAAGATTCTTTTTAAACCAGGTGGCCAAGATCATGGCGTTGAAGATTTGTCTTAATTTTGCAAAATTTTTCCCTTCATTAACCTCTTTTTCAATTTCGGGGAGTAAAATCTCCCGAACGATTTCGGAAGAGACATTGTTTAAAACTTCTGCATCATTATTGGATAATCGGTCAATCCCGATTTCCTTTTTTCCAAGATTCTCCTCAAGTGCAAGAAAATCTTCCTCCAACATCACCTTAAGATGCTTTTCTCCAATAAAAGCACTGCCATTATGTTCGTAAACAACGGCTTTGTCTGGAATAATCCATACTTTATTAAAAGTATTAATGGGGATCTCTGTTGTCCCATAGACTTCTTTGGCTCGGGCATAAACCCTCTGCCAGAACTCACTCCCCAGATCTTCCTCAGGATAAATCAGCGAGGCGGTCAATTGCTTTAATATATAATCTTGAGCCAACAAATCCCGGCCCATTTCGGTTACGCCGAGACCTTCGGGGATAACACGGTTTCCTTCGTAAGGAGACAAATTCACCCAAAGCTCATCTTCTGGAATAGTCAGGGAAGCCAAAAAATATTTGATCATCCGAGTTGCTTCCTCAGTGAATTCTGGCCCTTCAAGATTGTTGTCCCCCGTGTCTACGATAAAATCGAATCTTAAGGGTTGTTCGGGGGAGGTGATAAGCCCCCTTAAAATAACGGGAGAGAAATCTTGACTGATATTGACAAATGCGCCTACAGGAGGTAAGGGCAGGACATTTTGGGCATAAGAAGTGATAGGAACGGAAAAAAATGTTTGCGTTAGCGAAAAAACTAAAATTAAAAGCAGATTAATGCCTTTAAAGGCCTTTCTTTCAGTAATTCTTCCCATCAGTATATGTATCCTTTTAATAAAGTGGTTTTCATACTGAATTAACTTCTAACAGTCTATTTTTTAGAAACACATTTGAATTTTTTTATTCGGAGAGAATTCTTAATTAAATATTAGTCTAGTATTGAGTTATAGAAAGTATAAAATTTAATTGTCGTTTTGTCAATGTCAGTAACCCTTGAAGAATCAATAACTATTTCTCTGAGGATTCAGTGGAAAATTCCTATTTAAACAAATTTGATTAATGCGGGATCGTAGTCTAAAGGTTTTTCAACCCCAAGAAGATTCAATAAAGTGGCGGCAACATTGGAAAGGCCGCGTTTGGGAAGATCAGAGAGGCAATATTCCCCTTGATACCCTGAGTCCACAATAACAAAGGGAACCGGATTAAGAGAATGAGCGGTACTAATGATTTTTTTTCCGTTCTTAATTGTAAACATCTCATCAGCATTCCCATGATCTGCCAAGACAATGGCTATCCCTTTCAATTCTTTGATTACTGATATTAATTGGGTGGTGCATTCATCGACCGCCTCCACCGCTTTAATGATGGCCTCAGGAACACCTGTATGGCCAACCATATCCCCATTGGGAAAATTCAAGCGGCCAAACTTGTATTGACCGCTTTTAAGAAGCGCAATTGTTTTTTCGGTAATCTCATAAGCCTTCATTTTGGGCGCTAAATCAAATCGAATTTTGTCAGAAGGGATTTCCAGATATGTCTCCAAATTTTCATTAATATAACCGGAATTATTCCCGTTCCAAAAATAAGTGACATGCCCATATTTCTGTGTCTCGGAGATGGCAAATGACTTTATTCCCAGTTCACAGATATAGCTACTGACACATCGATCAAGCTGAGGGGGATTGACAAGGTAATCCTTAGGAATTTTAAGATCACCATCATATTCCATCATCCCAGCGTATGAAACATTTGGAAAACGCACTCGATCAAATTGATCGAACTCGACTTCCGCAAAGGTACGGGAGATTTCAATCGCCCGGTCCCCACGAAAATTAAAAAACACAACCGAATCTCCATCCAAAACTTGCCCAACGGGTTGACCATTATCCGCAATGACAAAAGAAGGAAGATATTGATCGTTGACCTTAGGATCTTCGCAGTAAAAGGTCTCGATGGCTTCTCTTGCGCTTTTAAACATCCTAGCCTTTCCTAAGACATGGGCTTCCCATCCTCTTTTGACAATATTCCAATCCGCGTTATATCGATCCATGGTGGTGATCATGCGTCCTCCCCCGGAAGCGATTTTATAATCCAAAGCCCCTTTGCGGTTAATCTCTTTAAGAAGAGCTTCTGTCTTATCGATATACTCCAAAGCGGATTTTTCATACACATCCCGACCATCTAAGAGGGCATGAATCCGAACTCGTTTGACATTTTCTTTTGCACACTGCTCCACTAAGGAAAAGAGATGATCAATGTGCGAATGAACGTTGCCATCCGATAATAGTCCAATGAGATGGAAAGTCTGTCCTCCCTTTTTAACCCGTTCCATCAGTTTTTTCCAAAGGGGTGTCGTAAATATCTGACCTGTCTTTATAGAATGATCAACCAACTTTGCCCCCTGATCGAATACTCGTCCGGCCCCCAGGGCATTGTGACCAACTTCACTGTTTCCCATATCCTCATCCGAAGGCATACCCACGGCTGTCCCATGGGCTTTCAGGGTGGTAAAGAGTGGACTTTTCAATAATTCATCTAAACAAGGAGTCTTAGCTAAGTACACCCCATCACTCTCATCGCGTTTACCTAATCCTACTCCATCCAAAATGATAAGAAGAAGCGGTCCCGGCCGACCCTTAAATTTTAATTTACTCAACTTTTGGACCATTAAATTTTTCCGATGAATTTTTCGATTATATTTTCAGGAAAAGGGATCTCCCTTACCAACTAGTGCCCCTGAAACTATCTTCAGTAAATTATGCAGTGGCACTTCCGCTATGGGGGTAAGCCCCCTTCGGTGCTCTCTCGACTACGTCGGGATCGCTGAGCACTCCCCAATCGTAGGGGAAATACTTTCCCCCACACCCCCCTTTGTGCCCTTGGGATATTCAGCAAATAAAAGTTGCAAGGGCGCTAGAAATTCACTTGCGGAACCTGCGCTGCCTTTTCTTCTGACTTAAAGTAAACAGCCGATTGAGTCAGCCCCGCTTTGTTACAAAAGAACCGTCCAAAAAATGATCGCTGGAATCGGTTGAAATTCTCAACCGTATAATTATAACGCATTCGTTCGACAGAAATTCTATTTTCCGTTCCTTCCAACTGGCTTTGTAAAGTTAAAAAATTTTCATTGGATTTAAGCTGAGGATAATTCTCCGCTACCAAAAGAAGTCTTGACAGGCCGGTGGATATGGCATTAGCTGTTTCCATTTTTTCATCAATGGTTTTGGCTTCGGCCCATTGACTCCTTAAACGGGTCACTTCGGTAAAGATTGTTTTTTCTTGTCCCGCGAATCCTTTGACTGTATTGACCAGATTAGGGATAAGATCGTGACGCCTTTGGAGTTGGTTTTCCACCTGCGCCCAAGAGGCCTTCACATTTTCATCCAAGGACACCGCCTTGTTATATCCACTGTAATACCAACCAAAAATAATCAACCCAATGATAATAATCACAATGAAAAAAATTCCTAAATTTTTCATAACCCCTCCCCTTCCTTAAAATTTTCTTAGGAAATCACCATCTTCCCGTGGCACCGCCTCCCCCACTTGAGCCTCCTCCAAAACCACCAAACCCTCCCCCAAAACCTCCAGAGAACCCTCCGCCCAAGCCGCTTCCATAATAATCGTCATACCTATACCATCTTCTGCGCCCACCCCGAAACAAGATAGCCGTAAACAGGATCAAGAAAATAACAAAGATACCAAAAATTAAAATGAAACCCGAAATGGAATCAATAAAATAAGTTGAAGAATCAAAGACCTCTGGTTGTGCTCCTTTTAACTGATGAAATACCGTTGAATCCATACCATAGTTTTGGCTACTAAGCGCTACATTATAAGATTCAGCAATGGAATTGGCTATAGATAGAGATCCCTTATATATCCCTTGAGAGAACTGTCCTTGTTTAAAGGAAGGTATAATAAATTTCTCAATAATGTTCTTACAGATAGCATCCGTTAATACCCCTTCTAACCCATAGCCCACCTCAATTCTTACTGCTCTGTCCTGATAAGCTACCAGAAGTAAAACACCATTATCTTTTCCCTTATGACCAATCCCCCACTTTTCAAAAAGTCTGACGGTATAGGGTTCGATACTCTCCGGAGAGGTTGTATTCACTGTGACCACCGCTAACTGTGCGGTTGTCTTTTGCTCCAATTCAAGGCTTAAATCTTCCAAGGCTTTCTTTTCTGCAACGCCTAACAAATGGGCAAAGTCACTGACATAGCCAAGAGGAACAGAAGGTATCCCCGCTTCCTGAGCAAATGTCAACGAACAAAGCAGAAAAAGACTCAAAAGAATGGTGAACATGAAGCCGAAATTCCGGTGATAAATTTTCATAGTCGGTCCACCGCTGCTGATAGTTTTCTCATTTCCTCAAAATATTTCTCAAGGAGAGTCTCACTTTCCTTATTTGTCAATTTCTTTTGTTGAGTGGCTACTCGATAAGTTGATAAAAAAACCTCGTGATCTAAATGAAATTGTTGACAGATTTGGTTTAAGATTTCTGGTTTTTGTAAAGAAGGAGTCAGGCCTTTTAAACGAATCAAATTTCGAAAAATAGGAATGAGTGAGTTCAAAGAATCTTTAAAGAGGAATTTTATTCTCTCAGGTTGTGCCCCCATCTGAAGATATGCTTGGTGGATTCGAATTAACTTCCCTTTGATTTGCTGTTCGCAAAAGAGCCGAAGATGCTGTCCCTCAATTTGAAGATTAGAAAGCATGTCTTCTCCAAAAATCAAAATGTGATTTTCTTGCATTTCCAAAAATTCAATTGGGAAAATATCAAGGGAAGACTCCATTTCGGAATGGGTCATGAAAAGGGGAGCAGAAATTCTTCTTTTTACTCCTTCGGAAATAATCTTTAAGCTTTTTTTAAAGACATTAAAGTTAAGTTGATGAAAAATAAAAATGGAGTTGATATCGGAAACTTCCGGAATGAAATTCGAACCCGTAGCGGAACCATAGATATAAACCGATTGAATTTTATCTTGATGAAGAGAAAACATTTTATTTAAGAAAGGCCTAAAGGTCTCGCGAACTTCCTCAGGTAAACTCTCCAAATTTTTCAGTTCCGGCATTTTCTTCCTCAATGAAAATAATGGGCAAATGATTGAATAGAGCGAGTCAAGATGGGTAACATTTTACAAAAAAATTGTATGATTGTTAATTCATTTTATTTTGAAATGATTAGGAAAGTAGATAACTAAAGAAAGGCTTCTCGAAAGGAAGGACTCACTTCTCCAATATTTGTTTACTCCTCAATGTATTGAATTATTGAATAGGCGAATTAAACGTATGACTTTGCTCGTCGACTTTTCAAGGCTTGTGTCTTATCAGCTGAGAATAGACTTGCGTTATTGGTTTGAGGTTTGGCATTGTTATTGGCTGCTTTCTTGGCTTTCAGTAGTTCTTCTGGCATGTGATACTCTATCCAGGCCTTTGAAAATTTTTTTAACCAATCTTCTTTGGCTCTTTCAAATCCAATATTATTCCCAACTTTTTCACTTTCTATCCATAGGTGACGATGAATCTCTTCAATAACCCTTTTATCACTCAACAATTTTTCACAATCGATATTAAAATTCTCCATCCTTCTTCACCTCCCTTTTGATTAATGGTTTATTTTACCTTCATTGAGTTTCTATTGTCAATTAAAATTATTTGCGCTACCTTTTCGTTCTTAAGCTAAAATGATTTTGGGAATCCTAAAGTTTTTATCGCTTTATTATGCTCGTAACTTTGGGAAGACATTCCTGGATTAATTCTTCCCGGGAGTCATTTTGATTATCCTTTGCTACTCTCGCTCTATTAGTAAAATTTACCACGACCTCTCCCTTCTTTAAGTCTAAAACTTGGATATTCAACTGTATCTCTTCCAGAGAATGAAAGTAACTACCCAAAATTAAAAATTCAACGTTAAACATTTTTTGAATTTTTTTACGTCTCTGTGCACCTTGAGGATGATCAATAAAATCGATAGAACCAAAGCTTTCGGGATGATTGATTCCCAGTGACTTAATCAAATCGTCATGAATCTCTTGTCTATCAACAAGACCGACCTTTGTATTTTTAGCCAATTCATCAAAAAACATATTCCAAGTTAGCCTTGATTCGGAATTCACATCCCCTGTAAAAGGCAAGACAATGATCTTAATAGGGATATTTCTTTCAATGGATTCTTTAGCAAGGTTGGGAGTTTTTGCACAGCCGCAAAAACCGCAGGAAAGTACAAACAAAATTAATAATAATTTTCTCACGGCTTTTTCCTTCTTATGATTTTCGTCTCCAATTAAATAAAAAACAAGAGGATTTCCTATTCAAAAAATCCCTCTCCAATCTTAGGGAGCTAATAAGTTGAAAGGATAAAAAGGAATATTTCTCAAAATACAATATGCCAAGATAATTATTAAAATAAATTTTATAATAAGGGCTGGGATAAAAGGTCCTGAGGATGTCCGGTTTGTCATGAGAGACAATCCTTCTCTAAAGAAAGCATAGACTAAAAAGGGTAGAAATAAGAGCATTAATGGATTCAAATCCCAGGCTTGTAAAAAACGACCGTGCAGAAGCTGATAAAAAGCCCGCAGAGAACCACACCCCGGACAAAATAGACCCGACAAGGAATAAAACGGGCATCGCAAAAAGGATTGTCCATCTAAGGGCTTATGATAGTAAATAAAGAGGAGTGAACATGCGATTAAAATGATTGTAGAAATAAAACAGATTTTTCGATAGAGTGATTTTGAATTCATTCTGTTTGTTTTCATTTCACTAAAAATTTGATTTTTAAAAGCCAACGGA
>CAYJXI010000010.1:0-59409 GCA_964374105.1 uncultured Planctomycetales bacterium | reverse complement strand
CTTTTGGTGACTGTCACTAGAATTCAACGGTTTTAGTTTTTCCTACTCTCTAGTCCCACCTCTTTATTCTTGACTATTTCAAAAACAAAGTTTGTCCTCTTGACAAATGGTGTATCAGTGTATTATATTTATAGTACACTGAAAGCAAAAAAGAGGCTTAAACCCAACTGTGTCAACCAAAGCCAAATATTACTTTCAAATCACAACCTCATCCGGGGTGCCGATCTATCGACAGATCATCGATCAGATTAAAATTCATATCGCCACTGGCCGATTAACCAAAGGCGAGTTTGTCCCTTCTGTCCGACAGATCGCCCAAGAATTAGAGGTGAACCCAATGACGGTTTCCAAGGCCTATTCTATATTAGAGAAGGAAGGCGTCTTAGAATTTGTCCGGGGACAGGGGATGAGGGTCGGTGAATCGAATCTTCCCAAGCAAAATCTTAAGAAGAAGGAAGAAGAACTGATCCCTCTTTTAAAGCAAGCTGTTTTAAAAGGCCGTCAGCTTTCTTTGGATCAAAAGAGATTTTTAGAATTGATCGAATCGCTGTGGAAGGAGAGTCAAGATGAATAATAATATTATTGAAATCGAAGGTTTATCGAAAAAACTTGATCAGAAAACAGTTCTTCAAAATTTATCCCTATCGGTTCCGCGGGGTTCGGTGTTTGGGCTTCTGGGGAAAAATGGGGCAGGGAAAACCACATTGATCAAATGTGTTTTAGGGTTATTGAAACCAACATCCGGACACATCAAAACACTTGGGGATGATCCCTTCAGCTTTCGGGAAGAGTCAAAAGAAAGGATCGGCTATGTTCCGCAGGTCGATCGGATTTATCCTTGGTTGACAGTGAGGCAGCTGGTGGATTACACGGCTTCTTTTTACAGGCATTGGAATAACCAGTTGGTGCAAAGGTTATTGAAGGAATGGGAAGTGGATGAGAAAGAAAAAGTAGGGGTTCTCTCGGAAGGGCAGGCCCAGAAGGTTTCTATCATCCTATCCTTAGGGCATGAACCAGAATTTTTGATTTTTGATGAACCGGTTGCCAGCCTCGATCCGGTTGCCCGACGGCATTTCTTAAAAACGATTTTAGAGATCATCTCCAATCGCGACTGTACGGTTTTTTTCTCAACCCATATCACCTCGGATTTAGAAAGGGTGGCAGATCGAGTCGCCCTTCTTAAAAATGGCCAAATTCCCTTTGCTTTAGAATTGGATGCGCTCAAAGATGAGGTGAAGCGGTTAAGGGTCATGAGCTCTCAGCCCCTGGTGCGGGATTTGAATTTAAAGGGATTAATCCATTGGGAGACTTTTGAGAATACCGCGATCATTACCGTTTGCGGTTATAAAAAAGAGGTCAAAGATCATCTGGAAAAATCCTTAAATACAAAAGTAGAAGTCGAAGACTTAAATTTGGAAGAAATATTTTTGGAGTTAAGTCGATGAGCGTCTTTAAATATATTATTCTTCTTTATCTTCGAAATCCCGGCTTTGTTTTTTTAAGTCTGGTTTTTATTTTAAGTTTAGTTGCCTCAAAAATTTTATTTCATAACGGTTTAAAATTTTATGCGGAAGAAATATTGAACCTGTTGTTTATCGTCACCCTTTGGTTGGCCTTTCATCTGGGGATATTGATCAAAAGGCAATTGGCCACCCACCGTTCTCATTTACTCCCTCGATATAAAGGCAGGCACATGATGATCATCAGTCTTTTGTATTTATTTTTTATTCTTCTTATTTATTTTTGGGAAATGGGCCTTAGATTAAATTTTGTTACCACACCGCAAGGATATTATGGGGTTTATGCGGTTTGTTTTTTAGTAGCGGCGGCAAGTACTTATTTAGGTTACTTGTCGGTTGGCCGGATTTTGTTATATGCTTACAGTTTTCTATTGTTAGCCTCCACCCAAGCTATGGTGATCATTGATTATCTCAATCAAGCCCAGTATTTCAATTTTGTTCTAACTATTTCAGGCATTTTATTTATTCTTTTTCTAAGATACCGGTGGTTTCATCTTAAAGAAGAGCATTTCGAATACAATTATCTTCTCTCGTGGCCTCCTGCTGACCTCATCCAAAATCAATTAAAGGCAGAGAGGACTTTTGATAAATTTTTAAAGTCTCTGAGGGCCATTTTTGGAATCAAAGAAAATACAAGTCCTATTCCTCCTTATCCGCATACGCGTAATATTTTTCTTCGGGCCCAGCATTGGGATTATACGGAACAAGCCGATTTCAAGGTTATCTTTGGTCTGATTGTTCTTATGACTCCCATCTATTTATTATTAACAAAAAATTCCACAGTTTTTCCTAATTTTTATTCCAATTGTTATGCGAATTTCCTTCTTTTGGCCGGGGCACCTGTCCTCGTTACTCTAGGGGTCAGTTATAAAAACATTTCCTCTTTGGGGTATGACCTCCTTAAACCCATCAAAAGAGAACAGTATATCCTGGAGAGAGGACTGGTTATGTTCTTTTATCTTGTTCTTTACTGGAGTTTGATTTCAATTTGTTTTGCGATTATCCCTGGTCTTTTCTATTATTCTCAGGAGTTATTAACGAAAAAATTTTTGGCCTACCTTGTTTTGACGGGCGCATCAGCCTGCCTGATCTTCGGTTGGCTTGCTTATTTAAGTTGTATTACCCAAGTAGGGGTGTTGATTATTAACGGCATTTTCTTAGGCACGATCAATTTATTTGAGTTTTATGCTTTGCCCGATCTTCCCTGGGAAGGAATCCTCATCTTGATATTGCTGACTTTTATAGGAAGTCTTCTTTTGATGAGAAAGGCGTATGTAGCCTGGTGTGAAAAAGAGTTTTATTAATATAGAGGTAAGATCATGAATAGCGAATTTATCAAAATGTTCAATAGGGTTTTAGGGTTTGTGGCTATGGCCTTGAAGAACTCTCTCAAAACCTCTGTGGCTATGATTCTCATTACCGCTACAGGCCTCCTTTGGCTAGAAAAAATCATCCCTCAGCAAATTTACTCTTTTTTCGCGGTCCCCTCAGCGATCGTTGCCTCATTCTTTGCCGAATCACCGTCTTTTTTAGAGGAAGGGGGGAAAGCCATTATTCTTTTTCATAATCATCTTATTCGAGTCACACAAGATTGCAGTGGTTATGGTTTCTTTTGTCTTCTCATTGCCATTTTGATTTCATTCGGCTTGCGATTAGCAAAACGACACAAGATCTTTAAATTTTATATCTTCGCCATCCCGTGTGCTTATGGAATAACAATTTGTGCCAATGGCTTAAGGATTATCAGCGCCTTTTATGCCCAAAAGATTGCGGGAGCCTTTTTACCACCCATTTTTCAAGCCTCTCTCCATCAAGGGATCGGGATAGTGATATTTCTTTCGACCCTCTTTACCATATCATTTTTACTGGAAAGGAAATTTAACTATGAGTGACAACATGAAAAGATCTTTGCTGCCGGACTTTTTGAATAGAACCATCGTGATCCCTTTTGTTTTCATCATCCCGCAGATCATTCTCCTCTTGATCAATCTGCGGGCATTTTGGATCATCAAAGAGGAGGTTGCGCCGGATAAAATTCCCATCGCTTATTCCATCTTGGTAATGGAAATAGCCCTTTTGTTATTGGTCAGCTTTATTGGGTGGTGGATAAAATTGCATAGAACCCAACTCTCTTTAGGATGGAATATTGTGTTCTTTCTTACGCACATCGGCTATTTATGGTATGTCAGTTCTTATCTTTTCGAATTGATCCCTTCCCAGATTGAATTATGGGTTCTGAATACAGGGGATCTCATTCTTTACCAATTCACTTTTGTCATGCCGGGGTTATTTTATGCCGGCTTAAGGTTGGCTTGTTTTGAAGTGAGGTTAAAAGCAGGGGTTGATTTTGGTATGACCCTGGCGATGGCCGTGATTGCCCCGCTTTTATACTATTTGTTGTTTGTGGGATTTGCCAGGTTCTGGGTTCGGCCAGCCGGCTGGTATTTGCCCGGCTTTCTATCCACATTGTTCTTTATTGGGATAACCACATTGACCTATTTGGGTTTGGTTCGATTGATTGTTCTTACTTATAACTGGATTCGTTTACGGGGGGATTGGGCCCAGGTTCTTTTTGCCGGGCTTATTGGTTTGGCGGGACCGATGGCGGGGCTTCAATTGAATCGGTGGATCCCTTTTCCGGCTGATTTCCAGACTCCTTGGGTTTATGTTTTAGCGGTCATCAACGGCTTAATTGTTCTTATCCCCAGTATTAAGAAATCTACGGGACATGGATACCTCCTTTTTGCCCGAAGTTTGATGTATCCATTTACCTTTTATTTTTTTCTTGTTTTTTTACCTTTCTTACCGTTGTCACTGCCCGCGATATTTGCCTTGGGTTCAGGATTTCTGATCCTTGTTCCCTGTGTGCTGTTTTTACTGCATACAAAAAGATGGTATGAGGATTTTAAAGAGTGTTTGGCAGCCAGTGGAGGAGTCCTGGCGGTTGTTGTGTCTTTGTTAGGTTTTACGATTTTACCCCTTTATTTTACCGTTGAGGCACTGCGAGATAAAGTGGCCTTAAGAGAAGCCTTAAGGTATGCTTATTCCCCGGATTATACGACGGATGTATCTTTTGCCGGATCGGTGAATGTGCTGAAGCGAACGCTCCTTAATCTTAAGGAGTTTAAAGAAGGGATTCAACTGCCTTATTTGTCGCAAGCTTATGAAAAATTAGTTTTTGAAGGGATGGTTTTACCGGATAGCAAGATTGAATATCTGTATCGCTTATTTTCCGGGGAAGATTTATCGATGGAAACGAGACAAGGCAGATGGGGAAGAGGTTTATTTTTTAGAGCACCGATAGGAACAAGACCCCGGCCGATTGATCAACAAGTTGAGCTTACTTTCGTGGAAGTCAATCAACAAACTGAAGGAGAGATCACCAAGGCTCGATTGAGATTAACAATGCAAAATAAAGGCTCAAGCAATAATGCCGAGTTCTTTAAAGAGATCCGAATCCCGGAAGGAGTTTTGATTACTGGATTCCAATTGAAAATAGGAAAGGACATGGTGCCTGCCCAGATTTTCGAAAAACGTGCGGCGCTTTGGATTTATCACATGATTCGCGATTTTACCCAACGGGATCCGGGGTTATTAGTCTACCAATCCCCAACCCTGGCAGAATTGAGGATTTATCCCTTTTTATTGAATGAAACGCGTGAGGCTGAGGTTGAATTTCAGTTTCCCAAAGGACTTACTCCCCAGATGATGATCGGCGATCAAGCCGTAGAATTAATAAAAACACAAGGAATTCCTCCCGTATCTTCCATTATCAGCGTTCCCGGATCTCATGAGGAATTGTTTTACCTTTTTCCGGAAGAAAACATCAGAAGCTTCCCTAAATTAAAACGGCAACCTTATTTGCATTTTATTTTGGACTTTTCAAAAGACTCCTACAGGGATTTAGAACGTTTTAAAGAATTGATGGACTCCGTCATCGATCAATTCAAAGAAGTCAAATTGGGCAAAATAACAGTAGCAAATTTTGAGATTCAAGATTTGTCCGATGAATTCATTCCCCTCAATGATAAAGATAAAATCCGAGAGATCCTTAAAAAAAGCCAACTCCCCCATCGCGGCAGTCTTGATCTTGGGCGAGTGATTAAGCAGAAATTGATTGAGTATGAAAGCGATATTAAACAGGGTTGGGGGCAGTACCCTTTATTTGTTGTTATCACAAAGAGCGATAAGACCATGTTCGCTACCGAAGATATAGAATTTTATAAATCCATTTTGCCGGATACGGATTATTATTTGCTGGTTATGGAGAATAACTCAATAGCCAAGAAGCTTCTGTGGCCAAAGGGATCTTTAGAGAAGGATAAGGAGGTGATTATTTTAAAGGTTGGTGATCGGGCTATCGCTATTCCTGCAGAATCAGAAGGAATACAAGTTGCCCATTTTAAAGATATTCATGCCTCTGACCCCTTGTCCGTTTATGATCAGCTTAAAGGAACATTTCTTGCTATCAATGAAGTTAAAAAGTTATCCAGGGATTCTTCATACACCCAAGGGCTGGATTTATTTTTGAATAACCAATCGACCCAAATAAACCCGCTTAGATTAAAACAAAAATTTTCCGGATTTGTAAATCAGAGTCGTAAGTTAGGCGTCCTGATTCCTTCCACCGCATTTATTGTGGTGGAACGCAGTTCGCAATGGAAGACTCTGGCCCTCAAAGAAAGCCAGCGTCTTAAAACTCTAGAGGGCCTGGAATTTGAAGAGGAATTTGAGACCCCTGCTCCATCTGTGTGGGTATTATTATTGATATTGATGATTTGGGAGTTGACGAAAAGAGTTCGTGAGAGGATAGGAAGGTATCCTGTCTCCCAACCTGCCCTCAAAATGAAGGGAGGTGATTGGATATGACGAAAGAAGCCATGATAGTTTTTTGTAAGGCCTTGGCAGCGGTGACGGTTGCGGTCGGCGGTTTTGGATCGGTGCTTTGTTTCCCATTTGCCTTAAGCACTGACCTGACGTTAATTGCGACAGCCGGAATATACTTAACCGCTGGGGCTGTTTTGATCGTTGGCGGACTTGTGAGTTATGCGATTTTGGCGAAGGACTAGTTAGAATCGAGTCCTGTTTCCCTTCTATCCCGGGAGGAGGGGGGGTAGGTATTAAGATAGCGCATGAATAGACAAAAAGGTGCAAAAAGGTGACAGATACCTTTTTCCCTAATTCTTGATGAGAATCAAAATAAGGACGACCTTTTTTAAATCCGAATCCAGAAAGGCAGTGGCGATCCCTAGGGATTTTTCTTCGCAAATTGCCAGTGATGAAATTTATCCAGACAAAAAGAAACTGATGATCAAATTTTCCCTCCCTCGAGCAAGTTTTGGTACAATGCTCATAAAAAGGATCTTTGCATCCTAAAATTCATCAAATGAAAGTACGGTTTTAAGAGCTAATCCTTAGTCTACCCTAAGGACATAATATTTTTATGGGATGATATCATTAGAAATGATAATCTAATTTCTTACAATTGCCTATTCTGGGGAGGATTGATTTGGTGTCTGTATCTGATTTTTTTAAGTGGCGACAAGGTGTAAAACCTTTTGCCCTAGCCTTAATTCTGCTTGGCCTTTTACCATTGGGAATTTCAGTTTTTTCTGATACCTTAAATACGAGGACCGTTTATCTTGAAACTCACTGGGTTAACTTTTCCACAGTTGGTTTTCTTATCTTATTGAGCTATTTTTTTGTTTGTCCCAACAGATTTATTAATAAACGGGTAGGGATTTTTTTAGTTATAATTTTGATAGGGGTATTAGCTTTTATCACTCGAATGACTAATGTTGTCTGGCAGGATGAAGAGACTTTTTGTACTTATTGGCTTCAAGTCAACCCTCATGATCAAACCGCGAAAAAAGGCAGGGCTGAAGCTCGAATCCGGAAATATGATAAAGGACTTGAGCCGCAAAATTATAAGAATCCCGGTGAAGTTGCTATCTTAGTTGAGGCCTTTCAAATCTTAGGGGATTTTGAGAAAGCCCAAGAGTATCATATATTGTTAAATAGATTTAATCTGAAAAAGAATCAACAAAGGATAAAGTCCCCTTAAGAAAGAATCGATTTATTTAGAAATACTCGACATTTTAGGAGGAGGCAACCAATGAATAAAAAATTTGCCATTATTTTATCGGGTTGTGGATTTAAGGATGGTTGTGAAATCCATGAGGCCACCATAACAATGTTGGCCATCAAACGAAGAAGGTGTGATTATCAGTGTTTTGCCCCATCGATCCGGCAACACCATGTGACCAATCATTGTGACCAATCATTTGACCGGCGAAACCACTAACGAAACACGCAATTGTCTAGTGGAATCCGCCCGGATTGCCCGAGGGAATATCAAACCCTTAAGTGAATTTGATGAAAAAGATTTTGTTGCCCTGATGATGCCGGGAGGTTATGGAGCGGTGTTGAACTTATGTACTTTTGCCGTAGATGGGGTCAATTGTACGGTTAATCCAGATGTACAGAGGGCCATTAGCAGGATGCATGCGGCTAAAAAACCGATCGGTGCGTTATGTATTGCCCCAGTCATTTTAGGAAAATTATTAAGGGGAGTAAAATTGACCGTGGGGGAAGACAAGGGTGTCAATGAGGCTTTACATAAAATGGGCGCAAAGACAAAAAACACTACCCACGAAGAAGTGGTTGTTGATAACAAGAATCTAGTTGTCACGGGTCCCTGCTATATGTTAGATGCCGGTATTGATCAGATCGCTAAGGGTGCGCAAAATGTCGTTGATGCGGTTTTAGCGTTAATAAACAAGTTTAACCAGCATTAAATAAGGGGTAAACCTTAAGCTAAACAAATGAATTTTCCAAAAATGATCTGGCTAGAAAATATGAGAACAGTCTTCACTTTCTTTATTTTAATTTCTTTTTTATTCTATCCGTTTTCGGCTTTGAGTTACGATTGTTTAGTGGCGGCCTCTTCCAATGTTCAGTACGTCCTTAAAGAGCTTAAAAACAATTTTGAAGACAAGACAGGCTTTTCGGTTGGTATGGTTGTCGGTTCCTCAGGACGGTTGACTTCTCAAATCCTTCATGGAGCACCCTTTGACATCTTCTTATCTGCCGATATGATTTACCCACAAAAAATTTATCAAGAGGGTTTGGCGTTAAGAGAACCTAAAGTTTATGCTCACGGGGTTTTGGTCTTGTGGACTTTTTTTGATTTGGACTTAGCCCAAGGACCATTCCTCCTGAGTCAGAAAAACATCAAAAGGATTGCCTTGGCCAACCCTAAGACCGCCCCTTATGGTCAAGAAGCGATTAAGGTTTTGAAATATTATCAGATTTATGACACAATCAAGCCCAAGTTGGTTTACGCAGAGAGTATAAGTCAAGTGAACCACTTCGTAGCTCTCAAGTCGGTTGATATAGGTATGACGGCTAAGTCCATTGTCTTAAGCAAAGAATTCAAAGGTCAAGGGGCCTGGATAGAAATTGATCCCAAAGCCTATGTTCCTATTGCCCAGGGGGTAGTGATTTTAAAATCCGCCCAAAAGCATAATTTGAAGGCGGCGGAAGAATTTTTTAATCATTTGTTTTCTGATGAGGGTAGAGAAATCTTTAAAGCGCACGGCTACACTTTGCCATGAATCAATTGAGAGGAAATATACAAGGAATTGAATCCACCGAAAACATGTCGCTTGTGGATGTGAGTGTGGCGGGTGATATTTTCTGTGCCGTCCTCCTAGAAACACCTGCAGGCGTTCCTTATTTAAAGATGGGAGAAGAGGTCACACTGTTATTCAAGGAGACGGAAGTTTCCTTGGGAAAAAACCTCTCTGGCTTGATCAGTCTGCGCAACCGGTTCAAATCCAGAATCAAGCGAATCGAAAAGGGAAAAATCCTTACGAAGGTTACTTTGGATTACAGGAATCAGGAGATCACCTCTATTATTACAACTCGTTCTTTTCAGCATCTGGGGTTAAAGGAAAAGGAAGACGTAGAGTGGCTTGTTAAGACAAATGAAATAACTATCCTTAAAGAGAATTAGCCATGCCATTTGATTTTGAACCTTTATTTTTATCTCTGAAGCTTGCTCTGGCTACGACCCTTATATTAATTCTCATAGGAATCCCTTTGGCTTATTGGTTGGCCTTCACAAAGCGAAATTGGAAAATCATCATCGAACCCATTGTGAGTCTTCCCTTGGTTTTACCCCCCACTGTTTTGGGGTTTTATATCCTTTTATTATTTTCCCCTGCGTCTAGTCTTGGCCGTGGCCTAGAGTCAATTTTTGACATCCGGATTTTATTTACCTTTTTGGGATTGGTGCTGGGTTCGGTAATTTTTAGTCTCCCATTTATGGTCAATCCCATTAAGGCGGCTTTTGAAAATTTCCCCCAATACCTGATTGAGACATCTTATACCTTGGGTAAGTCTGAGGTTGAGACTCTCTTTAAAGTGTTGCTTCCCAATATTAAGCCATCTTTATTGACAGGAATTGTTTTGAGTTTTGCCCACACGATCGGCGAGTTCGGAGTGGTTTTGATGGTGGGAGGAAATATCCCAGGGGTTACCAAGGTGGCCTCTATTGCCATTTTTGAAGAGGTGGAATCTTTGAATTACTCGACGGCCCATTTTTATTCTGCGGTTTTGGTGTTTTTTTCTTTTAGTATTCTTTTTTTATTTTATTATTTGAGTCATAAAAGGATATTTAAAGTTTTTTAAATCCTTCCATGAGTATTGTAAGGCTTAAAAAAATTTTCAAGACATCCTCCGGCTCCTTTAATCTCGATGTGGAGTTTGACATCCAAGGTGGAGAATTTGTAACCTTGTTTGGAAAGTCGGGTTCAGGCAAAACCACAATTCTTAAGTTGATCTGTGGTCTCATCCAACCCGATGAAGGGTATATCGAGCTAGATGGCGAGGTGTGGTATGACAGTCGTCAGGGTAAGAATCTTCCTATTCAAAAACGCTTAGTCGGTTTTGTCTTGCAGGGCGATTCCCTGTTTCCCCACATGACCGTAAGAGAAAATCTTCAATTCGCCTTAACACATAAAAAGGATGAATCGTTGCTTGATGAACTCTTGGAGATGGTGCAACTGAAAAGTGTGGCCTCGCTCAAACCCGAAAAATTATCCGGAGGACAAAAGCAAAGGGTAGCCTTGATCAGGTCTATTTTAAGAAAACCTAAAATTTTCCTTTGGGATGAGCCCTTTTCCTCTTTAGATATTGCCTTGAAATTGCAACTTCAGGAAGAGATTTTAAAGATGTACCAGCGTTTTGGGATAACAACCCTTTTTGTCAGCCATGATTTAGCTGAGGTATTTAAATTATCCAGCCGGATTTTTGTCCTTGAGGGAGGCAAGATCACAAAATCAGGCAAGCCTCCAGAGGTTTTTGTTAAACAAAATATCAGTGGTAAGTTTAGATTCATTGGGGAGGTCGTGGAAATCTTGAAGGAAGATATTGTTTATATTTTAACCATCAAAATCGGCCAGAATATCAGCAAGGTGGTTGCTACCACCAAGGAAGTTGAGAATATAAAGATTGGAGATAAAATCATGGTATCCACTAAGGCCTTTAATCCTTTGATCTTAAAATATAATGAATAAAAATAGATTGAAAAGATTTATCCAATACAATAAGAAATAGAATTAGTGAAAGGATGTTGATGATTATGAGGAATAGAATTGCTAGAAATTTTTTTCTCCTTTTTGTATTTTTGTTTTTCTCCTATCGACCAACTCTGGGGATGCCTAATCTTAAGAATGGCATTCATCGAGAATATCATACCAATGGGTTGGTTCGATTAGAGACCCGTTATAAAAATGCGGTTTTGATCCGCAAAAGGACTTTCTTTGAAAATGGAAGACTTCTCTCTGAGATAAAGTATAAAAATAATCGGTCTTACAAAATCCGCAATTTTTATGAAAACGGGAAGTTAAAAAGCATTTGGACAAAAAAAAGCGGTATAACGAAATATTATTTTGAGGATGGAAAGTTAAGGTTGATTGTGGATCACAATGAAAAAAAGCAAAGTTTTCGATCTTCTTATATATTTTCCGGGGAATGAATTTAACCAATAAATCACCTTCCTCTTTTCCTAAAATTTCATTTTGCGAAATTTAAGAGTTTGAATATCTATGGGAAATTTCCCCAAGGTTTTTTTAGATAGGCTTAGAGAAATTTTGCCTTCGCAACAGTTCCCCAATTGCCTTCAAAGTTTTTTTTCAGAAAGACCAGTGAGTGTTAGGATCAATTCCTTAAAGATTGATTATCAGCAAATGATCCAGATTCTTAAAGATAGGGCTATCTCTTTTATTCCTGTTCCTTGGTATCCCATGGCCTTGATTTTAAATAATATCTCCCGAGGAGAGATCAGGGATTGGGATCTCATCCAAGAGGGCTATCTCTATCTTCAGGGACTTTCTAGCATGTTACCCGTTTTGGTCTTAGATCCTCAGGCGAACGAACGGGTTTTTGATCTGTGTGCATCCCCAGGGAGCAAAACAACGCAAATGGCCTCTCTGATGCAAAATCAAGGGGAAATCATCAGTGTTGAAAATATTCGCAGCCGTTATTATAAATTAAAGGCCGTCACCTCCCTTTTGGGAGTGCAAAATGTTTCCCTGCGCTTGACCGATGGCAGAAAATTTTCTGATTCCCGGATGTTTGATCGCATCCTGGTGGATGTCCCCTGTAGCAGTGAGGGGAGGTTTAAAACCTCTCAAGAAAAATCCTTTGCTTATTGGAGCCTTAAGAAAATCAAAGATATGGCGACTAAACAAAAAGGGTTGCTTTGGCATGCCAGTCGATTCCTTAAAGCACAAGGGATTCTGGTGTATTCCACCTGTACTTTTGCTCCCGAAGAAAACGAAGGTGTTATCGACTGGTTTTTGAAGAAAACAGAAGAAACGTTTCGGATAGAACCAATCCATTTAGAAGGAATCCAGACTTATCCCCCGATCCTTAAATGGAATGAAAAATCTTTTCAGCATCAAATTCGAGACTGTGTCAGGATATTACCAACTTCGCAAATGGAGGGTTTTTTTATGGCTAAATTGGTAAGAGTCCAATCCCTTTGATGGCATGAATCAGCATTTGTAAAAAAGGCCCACAGATGATTTTTACCATTTTGCTATTAGTGCTTCTGTTTATTTATTTTGATTGCTACATTTTGAAGGAGCAGAATTCTTCAATTTTTAAGGACATTTTTTATTTGCCCAATTGGGTTTTGCCTTTATATTTAGTTTTGATTTTGGCCCTTGTTTACCAAACTCGAAATTGGGAATATATGCCGTCTTTTTTATTTGTTTCCCTTTTTCCGGTTTATCTGATAAAGAGATTTCGGTTTAAGAAATTGCTGCGCTTAGATCCCCATCCTATCGATATTCGTTTATCCCTAGTCTCGGATACGATGGGTGTGGTTCTTGTGGGGTCTTTGTGGATGATTGCAATTGCGATTGTCATGAAAATCTTCACCTTGATTTTACCTGGTCTGGAATCAAGGTTAGGGATCTTGTTGAGTCTTACCGCCACCTCGTATTATGTGATGCTGATTCTTATTTACCGAATGATTAAGCGATATCCTCAGCTTAATTTTTTTGATGTTTTGGGATTGAAGTCTTATCAACATGCTTTAAGAAAAATTCTTGGTTATCCTATCCTGATAGGTATTCTTATGGCAGGTTTGACATCCTTGGTGCTTTACACCAGGGCCTATCATCCCCCCACTCCTTTGAGTGACATGATTGAAACAACAACATCCTCTTTTGTATTATTGGCCTTTTTGGGAATAGCGATACTTTTAGCACCATTTTTTGAAGAGATTATTTTCCGGGGATACTTTTTTTATGTGGCGAATCAGTTTAAAGGGCAACTTTTTGCTTTCCTTTTAATCTCTATACTTTTTGGACTTCTCCATTTTGATCAATACTGGGGAGATTGGTCGGCCATCGGGATTGTTACTTTTTTAGGGTTTGTTCTTACTTATCTAAGAGTTTGGACAGGCACAAGCATTGCCAGTATTGTAGCTCATTATACCTACAATGGGACCATGACCATTATGCCTATTATTATTTTACTTTTATCCAATCCACCTTATTTTATGTATCAGATGCAGTATGCGAATCTGGATTCTTCTACTAAAGAAGAATTTTTGTTGGCCAGTATTAAGCTTCATCCGGATCACGCCGAATCTTACAATGACCTCGCCTGGTTATACACCGAGGAAAATAAAAATTTAGAAGAGGCCCTAAGGCTGATTGATCAAGCCTTAACCTTTCAACCGGAGAATTTTGCCTTTTGGGATACAAAGGCGGAGGTCTTATACAAAATGGGAAGAATTAAAGAAGCTATTGAGATTGAAGAAGACATTGTTTCCAAGGATCCAACAAACCTTTATGCCAAAGAACAATTGGAAAAATTTTACCTCTCTTCTCCAGAAATGAAGGATTGATTAACAGGGAAGCCATACAAAGCTACCAGCTTTATTTTTTGTTTTGAATCTTTCCCATCAGCTGATTAAAAAGCTGTTATAATAAATAAAATTATTAATTCTATTTTATGTGTATCAAAAATGAGAAAATTAATTTTTATAATCTTTCTGTCGATTTTTTATATAATTCTCAAATTTTATCCTCTATTGGCGGTTTCAGAAAAGCAATCAGTTGTGGAAGAAACTCTTAATCGAATGGAATCACAGAATGACCAGTCTCAATTTAAAACTAATTCTTTTCAAGCAGAATCTGGGTTATCTAAAAATTCTTCAGGTCTTAATGAAATCGAAACCCAAAACCAATCTGTCAAAATCAATATAGATTTTAAGGATACCGACATCAGGGAGGCCCTTGAAGAAATTCAACAAAAGAGTGGGTTGAATATCGTAGCCGGCCCAGAGATCCGTGGCCAGGTCTCGTTCACTTTGGAAAATATTGGTGTGTGGGATGCCCTGATGATTATTTTAAAGACCAATCAGTTGGCCTACGTGAAAGAAAATGATTCCGTTCGAATTTTAACCGGTGATGAGTTTGAATCATATTATGGTCATAAATTTGCTGAAAAAACAGAAGTTCTGGTCTACAAAATCGTGCATTCTAACCTAGAAGAGATGTTGTCTAAACTCAATGCCTTTAAAAGTTCTCAAGGAAAAATTTTTTTGCACGCCGGGTCCCAAACATTGATTCTTTTAGATTCTAAGGAACAACTGAAATCAATGGGAAATTTTTTACGAGAAGCCGATGTCCCAATAGAAATAATAGAATTTCAATTGCATTACATAACTGTTAACGAGATCAAAGAAAAAATCAAATCCATGTTAACAAAAAGCATAGGACAGATGGAATTTGATGAGTCCTTGAATAAGATTGTGATAACAGATTCTTCTGAAAAAATTAAAGATATGTCTAAGATCATTCAAGAATTGGATAAAAAAAGAGAGGTCTTGATTGAGGCCAAGGTATTTCAGATAAGACTCAATGAGAAACACAAAGAAGGGATTGATTGGCAAGCGATTGTCTCCAATTATCAAGGGTGGGATTTAGCGGGGCTGCCGTCAAGAGAGCCATTCCCCCAAAGTCAGGTTAGCCTAGGAACAATATCCCATGAAGATTACCATGTTTTATTAGAAGCCCTGGATGCGGCTGGAGAAATTAAAAATTTGGCCACCGCGACAACTACCGCTATTATCAATCAAGAAACAGAGGTTATTTTAAATTCCGACATCGATAATCCTAAAAGTCCACAGGATAACCATTCTAATGCCGCAGAATATCGAGACCCAGTTTCAAAGAAGGATTTTGCGATCAAAATGATCGGTAAGCCTGTTTTACAAGATAAAAGTTTAATATTGAAAAATTTCAAATCTTACGTGCGGATGTTGTTCACTGAAAATCATTCCGAAAATAACCATTTTATTGATATTCAATTTCCTCAAACAGGTGCAGTGGTTAAGGTTAGTGATCAGGAAATGATTGTCATGGGAGGCCTCATGAGAGAAAAAGAATTTGAATATATTGCTAAAATCCCGTTCTTAGGAGATCTCCCCTTGGTTGGGACCATTTTTCGAACCCAGAATACAAGACGTGAGAATATTGAATATATTATCTTTTTAATTCCCAAATTGGCTCATTAACTCATATAATTTTTTGATTTAGAATCTACAATATCAAGAGGAATAATGATGGTTAATCCCACCCGACCCCTTTTGGGCGAAATGTTAGTGAAAAATAAAATCATCAGCGAGGAACAATTAAATATCGCGCTTAAAAAACAACAAGAAACAGGAGAGTTGTTGGGTGGCGTTCTTCTAAAATTGGGATTCATAGATGAGGAATCTGTGCTTTTGCCGATTCTGTCCAATCAGCTGGGAGTAGAATTTGTCAATCTAAGAAATTACGAAATCCGCAAAGACATCATCACAAAAATACCGGCCAAATTTGCCACTTTTTATAAAATTTTACCTTTGGATTATCATGAGAATACTTTAACGATTGCAACGATCCATCCTTTGGATATCCAAATCATGGATGGAATCAGGCTCGTTGTTCCGGCAAGGATCAAAACTGTTTTAGCCAGTGAAAAAGATATTTTAGAATCTTTGCGCAAATATTATGGGGTAGGGGCAGAGACGATAGACCAAATGATGGGGTCAGTGCAAGTTGAGAAAGTGAGTGAACAGACAACAGAAGATCTGGAGGAAATTGGTTCGGAGGCCTCGATTGCAAAATTCATTAATCAAATTTTACTTCAGGCTTATAAGGACCGGGCTACGGATATTCATATTGAACCATACGAGAATGAATTGAAGATCCGCTATCGGGTTGATGGAGTTTTGTATGATACCCAGGTCCCAGCAAATATCTGGCATTTTAAGGATTCCATCAATTCCAGGATAAAAATCATGTCCAACCTTAATATCGCGGAGAAGCGACTCCCCCAAGATGGCCGATTCAAAGTGAAAGTAGGAGATGTGGATCTGGATTTAAGGATTTCTTTTCTGCCCACCCAATATGGGGAGAGTGTAGTGATGAGAATATTAAGTTCTACAAAACTTTATAATATGCAGGAGTTAGGATTATCGGATCAGGAACTGAAAATCTTGGATCAGTTAATCAAAAAACCCCACGGGATTGTTTTTGTGACGGGGCCCACCGGCAGCGGGAAAACAACCACCCTTTATTCCTGCCTTACCCATATCAATCAAACTGATCAAAAGATCATCACCATTGAAGATCCGATTGAATATCAGATTGCCGGTATTACGCAGGTGCAGATTAATCCCACCATTAACTTAACCTTTGCCAGGGGGCTTCGTTCTATGCTAAGACATGATCCGGATATTATGATGATTGGCGAGGTGCGGGATCTGGAGACAGCAGAGATCTCTATTCAAATTGCCCTAACCGGACACCTGGTCTTCTCAACTTTGCACACCAACGATGCCGCCAGTGGGATCACCCGGCTCATTGATATGGGAGTTGAGCCATATTTGATAGCGAGTTCGGTAGAATGTTTTATTGCTCAGAGATTAGTGAGACTGCTTTGCCCAAAATGTAAACAGCCTCTCAAGGTCACCCAAGAGGTTATGGAAGATTTCGGGTTAGACCTAAAACAGTGGGGGCAATTGATGATCTACGAAGCCAAGGGATGCGAGGGGTGTAATTTTACGGGTTTTCGGGGAAGGGAAGGAATTTACGAATTTTTGATACTCAATGAAGAAATACGAGAAATGATTTTAACCAGGGTTTCTGCTGGCCAGATTAAAAATAAAGCTATCAAACAGGGCATGAAAACCCTTCTCCAACATGGATGGGAAAAGGTTGCTTATGGCTTGACAACTCCTAGTGAAGTTATCCGGGTCACAAAGGATGAAACATAAATGAAGCTGTCAGCTTTCAGCCGTCAGCTTTCAGAAAGTTCTTAGCTGATAGTTCACCACTACGAAGTTTATGCCTCAATTTATTTATAAAGCCAAACAGGGTCCCCAGAAGATTATTGAGGGAAGAGTCGAGGCCGAAAGTTTGGATGGGGCCATAAATAAAATTTTGAAAATGGGTTTTACTCCCATAGACATCCACAGTCATCATGGGAAATCGAGGGTTAAAACCCATAAACCTTTGAAGTCTTTTTCCCATTTTCAAAGAAGACCTAGTTCTTCTGAAGTCACCTTATTTATCCGTCAAGTCTGCGATTTGATTGACGCCGGTGTCCCGATGTTGAGGACTTTAAATATTGTAGTTAGGCAAACCCGGCATCCCGTTCTCAAAGACGTATTTGATAAGATGTATTCTTTTGTTAAGGATGGGGGGACATTTTCTTCGGCCCTTGCTCAATTTCCTGACCTCTTTCCTCCTTTGTACGTCCACATGATTAAGTCAGGTGAGTTGGCAGGCAACTTAGATGTGGTTTTGAATCGCCTGGCAGAATTTTGCGAAAAGGATTTAGAAAATCGTTCCCAAGTCAAAACAAGTCTGATGTATCCTGGCTTGATTCTAACAGTCGGTTGTATCGTCATCTTTATCTTGATGACGTGGGTGATCCCACAGATCACTACAATCTTTGAGGATATGAGTGAAGAGCTTCCTTTACCAACAAAGATCCTTATTGGGGCAAGCGACATTTTTTCTAAATTTTGGTTGGGAATTCTTCTCATGGTGAGTTTTGTTATTTTGTATTTGAAAAGATTGCAAAATACACTATCCGGTCGGTTATGGTGGGATGGGGTTAAGCTGAAATTCCCATTGTTGGGGAAGTTTATTTCCGATGTTGAGATAGGCCATTTCGCCAGAACCCTTGGGACCCTTCTTAATAGTGGGGTGGTGATTATCCCAAGTCTAGAAGCCGTTGAGGGTATTATCCAAAATGAAGTTTTAAAACAGGAGATTCAGCGAGTTAGTCAAGAGGTCAAAAATGGCAGTAGTCTTGCTTCGTCGTTGCGGGGATCGACATTTTTCCCTGAGGCAGCCAGCAATATGATTGCCATTGGCGAGGAAATAGGAGAACCGCAAAAGGGACTTTTCAAATTAGCCGATTATTTTGAACGACGTAGTCAGCAGACAATGAAAAGATTTACGGCGTTAATAGAACCTATCCTCATTTTATTTTTAGCTTTGGTGGTAGGTTTTATTGTCATTGCGATGTTATTCCCAATTTTAAAAATGAATTTGATCATTGGTTGAGGGATATGATCCTTCGATACCGCTTAAGGATCAACCCTTAAGCTCTGTCGAAGGTTTGACATTTGAAATCATCATAAAGGAGTCCTTCGGCCTGTCTGCCCCCGCCTTTGGCGGGGCAGGCATCGCCTTAAGGACTAGGTACACCCACCACAAAATGTATCTTGGAAGATAAAATGGTGAGTGGCATCGAACCATAAAGGAGGATCTGATATGTTCAAATCGGTTAACAAGGGATTTACCCTCATCGAAATATTGCTTGTCCTGGCTATTATTGGAATTCTAGGGGCGATGATCGTCCCTCAATTTGCCGGGCAGGGTAAGAAAGCCCGCGTGGCAGCGGCTAAGGCCGACATTGAAACCAATTTACCAACGGCTTTAGATATGTATGAACTAGAAAATGGACGTTACCCGACAACGGAACAAGGGCTGAAATCCTTAATTGAAAAACCCAGCTCTCCCCCTGTTTCAGAAAATTGGAATGGCCCGTATTTAAAGAAGAAAAGAATCCCTAAGGATCCTTGGGGCAAAGAGTACAATTACGTTTCTCCGGGAGTGCACAACACCGAGGAATACGATTTGTTTTCTTATGGCTCAGATGGAGTAGAAAGTGAGGACGATATTGTCAATTGGGAAAAACAACCTCTCAGCGAGGAAAGATGAAAGGGGTGCTATTCTTTTAAATGGAAACTGAAGGAAAGCGATGATTTTCGAAGATGGATCTTTAAAGAAATTTATCTTTTTTTCGATGATCAGGGGTTTGACGCTGATCGAGATTTTGTTGGTTATGGTATTATTCGGAGTCATTGCCGGAATCACTTTACCTAATTTCAATAAATCTTTTGCGAAACTTAAACTCAAATCAACCGCGGATGATTTAGCTTATTGTATGCGATACGCGCAAAGTCGCGCCATTTTTAAAAATCAGGACGTTTGTTTGGTATTTGACGATCAATTAAAAGGATATTGGCTTCTGGCAGGCCCGTCTTGGGTAGATGATTTGGCAGAAGATGTCGAGACGAAAGAATTTCAAAGGATTTCCGGACGCTGGGGTCGTAAGTTTCAAATCCCTCAAGAATTCATGGTCGAATCCGCTCAATCTTCTTTTACTTTCTACCCTAATGGGCAGATTGAAAAGGCGCGCATAAGAATCTGCTCTCAAGATCAATGTATGATTGTGTCTTCCCAGGAACAAAGGGGGAAGGTCAGTGTTTTTGATGAAACTCTTGAGTGAAAATTTGGAAAGGGTTAAGAAAACCCGCAGCGGAATAAGTGAAAAGGAAACAGGATCCCTTCTGCTTGAGTCCCTTCTGGCTATCTTGATTCTTTCGGTCACTTTGACTTTGATGATTCAAACTCTCTTGGGTGGCATGAAGGCCATGGTGATGAGTGCAGAATATACAAAGGCCTGTTTTCTCATCGATAATAAAATGTTTGAATTGATAAAGAACCGATTTATTGATACCAATTTTAGGGACAGTGGCCATTTCCCTTTACCTTTTGAAAATTTTGGATACACAATCGAGGTTAATCCTTTGGCGAATGAAAAAACCTCGGGAGCTATCAATGAAATTGATTTGGATGTGTCTTGGCCTTCGGGGAGCAAAGAAAGGAAAATTTCGGTTGCGACTTATCTTTTCAAAACTCCCACAAAATGATGACTCTGCAAAGACCTAAAAGCCAATTTTTAAAACCCACGGGATTGAGGTTTCGATTTCCCATGGCCTCAATCCGGCGAGACCCTATAGGATTAACACTTCTTGAAATATTGTTAGGATTAAGTATTTTTTCGATCATTGCCTTAAGTCTATATTCTGTTTATTCCCAGGGAATCAAATTGAATCAAAAATCTGAGAATTTGGAAAATCTGTATCGTGAGGCACGTTTAACGATGGAAACATTATCACTTGACCTGGAAAATATGGTCCCATTTAATTACCGTAATTTTTATGATTCGACTCAGGGAGCGTTCATAGGCAACGAGCAAAGTATCTCTTTTCTTGTCGCCGCAGAAACCGGGTTAAGAATGGTTCGTTATCGACTTAAGAACCCAGAAGAAACTAAGATTCATCAAACAATCATTGGCGGTCATTCTAAAGAAAATGTTCCTTTGGTTGTAGAAACGGAAGTTGATAAAAGAGTTCAACACTTCATCCGTGAGGAAGGTCCTTTTTTTGCCTTGGTTAATAAAGATATGCCTTATTCATTTGAATCAGAGATCCTCAGTCGCAATATCAGGGAAGGGGGCCTGCAGTTTTTTTATGCATTTCAAAAAGAAAAGGATCAGCCCGGGATGATTGAATGGAGAGAAGAATGGTCGTTGCCTTTTAATCCGGCAGGGGTGCGAGTCAAGATAAGCTTTTTAACCCCCGACAATAAAAGTCAACCCCTTCCTATCCAGAGAGACATCATGATCCCTACCGGATCTTGGGGAAAACAGATGGATTGAAGATCTAAGCGATAAAAAACAATGGAAAGCCCCTTTTTTTATTACCTGCATTAGAAATGCGAGTACACCAAAATCTTTATGATAAAAATTTGAAGTTGGCATTATTCCTTAAATTTCTTAAGGATGATTCTGGTATAATACTTTTCGTTGTTCTAGGGATTTTGGTCGTTCTTTCTTTGCTTGTTGTGGGGGTTGGACGTCGAACATCCATCGAAATGATTCTGACTAAACATACTTTAGGAAAGCTAAGATCAAAGTATATTGCTGTGGCTGGTTTGGTTTATTCCATGGACCAACTTATACAGGACATCAATGATAAAGAATTAAGCCAATTTGACAACCGATTCCAATGTGGCTATCGTTTAAGCGAAGGAGAAATCCCCGAAGACATCTTTAAAGATGTTAAAGTCAAAGATGGATCTTTTGGTATTTTTTATCTTTCTCAAGAGAACGAGGAAAAGCCAAAACTCCATTACGGATTCCAAGATGAGGAAAGTAAAATCAATATCAATGCCTTAACCCACCAGAATTATAAATTTTTTACCCAGCTTTTATTGCAATTGGGTTATGCAGAAGATCTTTCTGAGACGATTGCTTCCTCGGTTGTTGATTGGCGAGATGAAAATAAGGATGTCTTTAATCATCCCTATGGTGCTGAAGAAGATTATTATTTGTCATTAGAAAATCCCTATCCCTGCAAAAATCAAGCCTTCGACAGTATTGAAGAATTGTTGTTGATTAAGGGGATGACACCCGAAATTTTTGATGATCTGAAAGATTTGGTTACTATCTTTCCTAAAAATGGTCAATTTTTTGTGAATTTGGATACGGCCTCGCGAGAGACCCTTCAGGCCATCGCCAGAAGTTACACCGGTCCCAAAACGAATACGGACATTGTTGATGCGGATAGTCTGGTGGAGAAGATGCTATCCTATCGCGGGGGGGATGATGAGGTGGAAGGCACATCCGATGACCGGCCTTTGGATTTTAATAAAATGGGTTTGAATGCCAAAGAAATGGTTTTATTTCTATTAATGGATCAAGAACGAACAAAAATCTCGAATTATTTACGAGTCAGAATCAAGGGATTCGATGATCAGACAAAGGTTACTTCTCTTATTGAAGCGGTCATCTATCGAGGAGATTTATCGATTGTTTATTGGCACAGAAGTTGAAATGGAAATAATTTTATCATTTTCAGGTTTCTTAAGAAAGTTTGGATTTCATTAAACAGACAAATGAGACTTTGAAATGAAAAAGGGTATTGTGACAACCATTGCCATCAATGATGGTTATGTAAAGTTGCTGAAAGCTAAAACTCAACACAATCTTCCTTTGGTTACTCACGGGGCTTTCCAGAGACTTAAGGAAAATTCTGCTGAGGAAATTACAGAAGCCTTAGCGAAGATGATATCATCTAAAGACGTGGATTCAGAGAATTTGACATTGATTATTCCCCGTCGAATTGCCATACTGAAACAACTGTTTCTTCCCTCGCAAAATGAAGAGGAAATCCAACGGATGATTGCACTGCAGATTCATAATCAGATCCCTTTTACAAAAGAAGAGATCATTTTTGATTATTCAATTCTTAAAAGGGAAAATTCTGGATATACGAGAATTTTGGTGGTTGTTGTCCGGAAAGAAGACATCTTTCGGTATATGAGAATCTTTAACAAGATCGGTCTACATCCTCATAAAGTGGGTTTAAGTTCTTTTGGGGTTATCAATTGGTTTTATTTTCAGATGGGGCGTCTGAAAAAGATCGATCCTCAGCCATGCGTCATTGTTAATTTAGATGAAGAAACGTCCGAGATCTGTTTTTGCCAGGATCAATTAGTGTTTTTTTCTCGCAGTATCAATATGGGAGTAAAAGATTTGGTCAAAGAGAATGGGGGGGAGACTTTAATTGAACAGATTGGCCTGTCCCTGGGGTCTTATAAAAAAGAGCAGTGGGGGGATGATATCAAAAAGTTGATCATTATTTCCTATCCTAATAAGTTTGAATCCCTCATAGAGCATTTGAAAAAATATTATCGGCTTGCGGTGGAATCATTTTCTCCTTTAGATGATTTACCCTGCGAGAAAAATTTTGATTTGAAAATTTTGGGGAACCAAGAAGGACTTTCATTTATAGAGAATTTAGGATTTTTGTCGGAGGACATGGGCAGGCAAATCAACCTTTTACCTCGGGAGCTCATTTCCACGAAAAGATTGAAAATAAGAAGGAAAGTTACGGCGAATTTTCTTCTAAGCCTGATTTTAACTTTTATTTTAGGAATTGCATCCTTGGGTGTTGGCATTTATCGTGAATCTGCCTATCTTAAAAAGATTGAGACACAAATAGAAGAGATAAAAATCAAGACAGAAAAGGCCAGGGAATATATCCAATTTTTGCAGTTCGCCAGACAGCAAACTGAAGAGAGGATATTGATTGCAGATATTATCAAAGAATTATATCGATTAACCCCCAATGAGGTCTCCTTTCGTTCATTACAGATCGATCATAGCGGAGTTTTGTTGATTGAAGGTTCCCTGGAGACAGGAGCCAGTATTAACCAGTTTCAGAGCCAACTGGTGGGATCTCCCTTTTTTAAAGAGGTGGCACTTCAGTATGCCACCAAACGAATGAGGTTTAATAAAGAGTACACGGAATTTAAAATTGTTTGTAAGCTGCGGGCTCGAAAGGAAAGTAAGCAATGAGTAAATTTAGCCTTTCTCAGAGAGAAAGAGTTATCATTGTCATTTTTCTTTTATCGTTTTTAATTTTTGTAATATACACATGGGTTTATAAACCTCTGGCAGATCAAGCCTCTCTCTTCAAAGATAAGGTTAAAAGCGCAGAGCGAAATTTAAGGAAGAACCTAAAAACTATTGATGAAAGCGAGGCATTGAAAAAGAAATACGAAGCAATTCTAAAAAGTTTTAAACAGACAACTTCTGATGAAGAAATCATGTCTTCGATATTGTCAGAGATTGAATCTGCGGCCAACAAGATTAATCTGCGTTTAGCAGATATGAAAACAAGAAAACCAAGAAAGATTGATTTTTACAACAATTTTTCGGTGAGCTTGGCGATTGATGCAGAATTGGCAGATATTTTAAATTTCATCCATATTTTGCAAAATCCACCTTACCTGTTTTCTGTTGAGGAATTACAACTTTCGAAAAACTCCCCACGAATAACGGCTCTCAGATGTCAAATGGTGCTGAGCCGGATCCTGACCCCCTAACATTAAGAAATTTTAATTTGAGGGTTATTTTCTTTAAGAGGGTTTTGTACTTTATTCACTTATTAATAGAGAAGTTGGCCCTCCTTTAATAAAATATGAATATGAATAATAATATTTCGCCAAAAACCGAGAATAACCTTGACACAAAATTTGAAATGTGTCAAATTAGGATGGAATATTATATTTTTAAAGAAAATTAAAAGTAAATCGGGATCAAGTCTAATTGTTTGATCTTCATTACTAAAGGAAGAACTATATTGATTCAAGTAGAGCAGGATGTGGTCAAAAGCTCTAGAGATCTTTATAAATCATTAAAGATTTTTACTCGGTTGTGTTTAATTTTATCCGCAGGACTATTGATATATATTCTAGTGAATATTTTTACCGATAGCCCTGATCGTTCTTTTAAGGCCTCTTTAGATGAAAAAGAAATGACAACAAAAGAGCTGTTAACTGAATTTTTTATTCTCCCCAGAGTTATTGAATTCTCCGAATACACCGAGATTATTAAAGCCAGAGATATTTTTAATCCTCCTTATGATAAAGAAGTTGCACCCCCGCCATCTCAAGAAATTTCAAAACCAGAACAGGTCCCAGTGCCGGATTTGACCCAGCAGTACAAACTCGTAGGAATCTTAGTTGATAATAAGCCGGTAGCCATTATTGAAGACTTAAGAAGTAAAGAGACACTTTTTCTTTCCCAAGGTGAGCATTTCGGAGAAGCGATCTTAGAAGAAATCAAAGAAGGAAAAGTGGTTATATCCTTTCAAAATCAGCGTTTGGAATTAACTCCTTAAGATATGAGAGACTTTAAGTGGGTGAAATAATGAAATATTCAGTACCGGCCCTTTTAAAAATTCTCTTATTTGCTTTTATTAATATTAGCTACGCAGAAGACTATGAGTTTAAAGTTAAAAAAGCTCTGGATCAATTTGAACAACAAATTCAGAATCCCAATTCTCAAAATTCTAATCAAAAGTTAGTCACGGTTATCCCGGATCAAGAACAGATAAAGGGCAATCAAATTGATCCTTTATCTTATCAGGACCCATTGTCAGCATCTGATGAAGTAGATTTGATGGATATTGATCCGGATTATGGTCAACAGAAAGAAAAGGGAGCCCTCCCGCGAAAAACAGGCACCCCTTTTTCAGGAGATAATGAGAATGAAGAAATCTCAATTGAGGTTTCTGATCAGGGCCCAACAGGAAGAGAAGGGGAGGAAGTTTTAAGTGAGAACATCCTTAACAAGGAATCCAAGGAATTAAAAAGTTCTCAACCACAAGAAGATATTCCGGATGGGGTCATGATCGATGTTTTAGAATTGAAAGGAATTGATATTATCGATGTGCTTAAGCTGATATCGCAAAAAAGCAGTCTTAATATTATTGCCGGCAAAGAAGTTGTCGGGAAGGTCACAATTTATCTGAAGGATGTCAAGCTGAAGGATGCCTTAACCATTATTCTTGATTCAAACAATTTGGCATATAAGATGGAAGACGGAATTGTGAGAGTCATGCCGCAGAGGGAATTTGAGGCGCGGTATGGATATAAATTCGGCGGGAAAATCGAGACACGGATCGTGCAGCTGAAATTTGCCGATGTCGTGGATATGGTGACGGTCCTCAATCAGATGAAAAGTCCTTTGGGAAAAATCATCTTTGATCTTAAATCCGGCACTCTAGTTCTGATGGATTCTCTTGAGAAGATCCAGACGATGGAAGATCTCATCAAAGAGATCGATGTCCCGGTTGAAACTCAAATCTTTGAACTGAGTTATGCTCAGGTCAAAGAGGTGTCAGCGAAAATTATGGAAGTTTTGACAAAAAATGTTGGGCAAATCAAATTTGATGAACGAACCAACAAGATGGTTGTGACTGATACCCATTTGAGGCTTAAAGACGTCGAGAGGATTCTAAAGGCCTTCGATATCAAACAACAGCAGGTCTTGATTGAGGCCAAAATCATTCAAGTGGTCTTGAGCGATCAATTCAAATTCGGTATCGATTGGGAAGCCATCATTAAGGATTATCACAAGTTGGATCTCGTGGCAGATTTTGACGTTTTAGCGAGTACAGATAAAAAGGGAAAGGTCAGTGTAGGAACACTCAGCAAAGATGATTATACCGTTTTTTTGGAAGCCTTAGAAGCGGTCGGTAAGACAAATATCCTTTCCAGTCCGAGCATTACCACTCTCAATAATCAAGAAGCTAAAATTTTAGTGGGTTCCACTGAACCTTATGTGACGACAACAACGACAACCCCCGCTTCTGGCCCTACGACAACGGCGGAAAGCGTCCAATTTATTGACGTCGGAGTAAAACTCTATGTGACACCGACCATACACAAAGACAATTTTATTACCATGAAAATCAAACCCGAGGTGAGTTCCATTACCAAGACTTTAAAAACAAGCACGAATAATACTATCCCTGTCAAAGAAACATCCGAAGCCGAAACAATGGTCATGGTCAAAGATGGGGTGACGATTGTGATCGGGGGACTTATCAAGGATGAAAAAATTGCGTCACAAAATCAAATTCCCTTGTTAGGGAGTATCCCTTTCCTGGGGCATATCTTCCGTAACAGAGATGATTTGACCAGAAAGACGGAAATTGTGATTTTCCTCACCCCCCGGATTGTATCCGGAGATATTCCTACAAAAAAACTGCCCCTAACCCTCAACACCGCTACTCAAAACCCAATTCATTTCGATGTTAAAGAAGAAGATTAATTTTCCATCATTGATTTTAATTTTGTACATTCTTCTTTCGGGTTGTGCCACCGTACCTCGAACAACACTCCCGCAACTGACTTTGCAAGAATTATGCGAGAGTTATGAAATCCAGTGGCAATGGGATCCGGTTTCACAAATTGTGAGTTTAAAGCGTGGGAATTTGGAAGCCAAGGCTTTGATGGGGAGTGCGGTTGTTGTGATCGGCGGACAAAGAGTGACTTTAAGCGAATCATTAAAAAGACAAAAGGGAACGATTATTGTCCCCGCGGATTTTAAAGACAAAATTATCAATCGTTTGGCCAGCCTCCCAGAGGTTCTGCTGGTAAGAAAAAAAATTTTTAAAATAGTTGTGGATGCGGGACACGGAGGCAAAGACCCCGGTACCTTGGGACGAAGTGGGGTTAAGGAAAAAAAGATCGTCCTCGATATTGCCAGGCGACTTAAAAAAAATTTAGAAAAACAGGGATTTAAAGTCATCATGACGAGGGAAAAGGATGAATTCCTAAGCCTCGAGAAACGCACTGAGATCGCCAGCCGTTCCAAGGCGGATCTCTTTGTGAGTATTCATGCCAATTCCAGTCCCATGCGAACTGCCCAGGGAATAGAGGTTTTCTCTTTTCGTGATTCGGGACTTAAAGATCGCCAGGAAGAGCAATGGCAAAGGAATCATCAGATGATGTTCCATCAATTGTCCATGATAAGAAATGATCTTCCGTTGGAGAGGATCATTGAAGATATGCTCTATCGATATAAAAGGTACGAATCTCAGAATCTGGCATCTTATATCGTCAGCGGCGCCTCCCAGGCAACCAAGGCCCAGAATCGCGGAATTAAGGTATCGGATTTTTTTGTTTTGCGAAATACTTTGGTCCCAGCGATCTTGATTGAAGTAGGGTTTCTATCCAATTCTAAAGAAGAGAATTTATTAAAGACCGTTTCCTATCGACAGAAGATCGCTGATGGGATAGCCGAAAGTATCGAAAAGTACGCTAATCGTTGAAGAGGTAGGTATCTTAATCCTCTATGAAAATTATTCGCAATAAAGCCATAGGTGTTTTTGATTCGGGTTTAGGGGGCTTAACCGTTGTCAAAGCCATCATGCAGCATCTCCCTGAGGAAGATATTGTTTATTTCGGGGATACCGCCCGTGTTCCTTATGGCACGAAGTCTCCCGAATCGATCATTAGATTCTCTAAAGAGAATGTCTCGATCCTTTTAAGACATCATGTCAAGATGATTGTGGTGGCCTGCAATTCTTCCTCAAGCCATGCTTTAGCGGTCTTAAAGAAATCCTTTGTCTTACCGATTGTAGGCGTAATCGAGCCGGGGGTTAAAAAGGCGATTCAGGTGACAAAAAATAAAAGAATCGGCATTATTGCCACCCCCGCCACCATCCACAGCCAGGCTTACACCCAACAGATCTTGATGCTGGATCCATCGGTAAAAGTGATCCCTCAGGCCTGTCCCTTATTTGTTCCCTTGGTGGAAGAAGGCTGGTTCAATGGTCAGGTGACGCTCTCCATTGCTCATCAGTATTTGAAGAAAATTAAGGGTTCTAAGGTCGATACCTTGATCTTGGGTTGTACTCATTACCCTTTGTTAAAACCCGTTCTTAAGAAAGTCATGGGACCCGAGGTCACCTTGATTGATTCTGCCCAAGAAGTGGCCAAAGAGATCAAGATCCTTTTAAACAATTTAGAATTGAGTCAATGGCCGAGACCGGTAAAGACAAAGCCGCAATATCAATTTTTAATCAGCGATGAGACAACTCATTTTCAAAGGCTCGCCAAAAGATTTTTGGGATATAATATCATGGATGTGAAAAGGGTGTTGCTTTAATCGATTGTAAAATTATGTTTGAGCTTACGGTCAAAGGAGAAATCGCCTCCGCCCATATGTTGCAGGGCTATGAAGGCCCCTGCAAGGATCTTCACGGCCATACCTGGAAGATTGAGGTGACGATTGTTTCCGAAAAACTCAATACGATCGGCCTGGTGGTGGATTTTCAGGATTTGAAAAAGAAGTTACGCGAATTTTTATCTCATCTCGATCATGTCTGCCTCAATGATCTTCCTTTCTTTAAAAAAGAGAATCCTTCAACCGAGAACCTAGCCAAATATATTTACAAAGAATTCGCCAAACAATGTCTTCCTTTTCAACTCAAGAAAGTTCAGGTCTGGGAATCAGAATCATCGTGCATTACTTATTATGAATAGAGGCCAAAAACGCGCCGTTGTTCTTTTATCCGGCGGCCTGGATTCAACAACAACCCTCTTTTACGCTAAGAGAAAGGGCTTTAAGGCTTATTGTTTGATTTTCGATTACGGCCAACGGCACCGAAAGGAAATCTATCACGCCATTAAGATTGCGAGATTCAGTCGAAGCGAATTTAAAGTTGTTAAGATTTCTCTTCCTTGGCGAGGTTCAGCCTTGTTAGATAAAAAGATCCCCTTGCCCAAAAATCGGAAGATTATCCCTCAAGAAATTCCCGTCACCTATGTCCCAGCGCGCAATATCATTTTTTTAAGTCATGCGGCCTCTTATGCCGAGGTGGTGGGGGCGAAAGTCATTTTTATTGGTGCCAACGCAATTGACTATTCTGGTTATCCGGATTGCCGCCCCGAGTTTTACGAGGCCTTCTGTAGAGCTCTAGCCAAAGGCCTTAAGACAGGTGTGGATGGCAAAGCCATCAAAATTTATACCCCGCTTATCCGTAAAACCAAAGCCCAAATAATCAAATTAGGTCTTAAACTCAAAGCGCCTTACTCCTTGACTTGGTCCTGCTATCAAGGCGGTCCTAAACCCTGCGGCCAATGCGACAGCTGCCTCTTAAGGCAGAAGGGGTTTGCTGAAGCTAAGGCCCAAGATCCTCTCCTTAACTTTTAAGAAAGCGATTTCTTAAGTTGCCCTCCGGAGCCTTGTTTATTTCATTTTTAAATTTTATATTTAAAGAGTCAGGTTAATTTTGGCTTTAGAGACAAGTGTTTTAATCCCCAGAATATAATTCAAGAACTTCAAAATTAGTTTTTTAAAAAATGTATCGAATAACTTTTTTCATTATTATTAACTTCATTATCTGCTTTACTTCTTCCACTCAAAAAACTTTTGCCTTCCAGAAGAGTTCCTTTGATTATTATGTTGATCAACCCCCTAGCGCAGGGAGCTTTACTAAGCATCATTTACCACAGACAAAACTTGCGAGCTCACCCTTAACCGAAAATCAAGTGATGGATTCGGTTTTATCTTATCTTTCTTTAAATCCTCACTTGATTGGGAATCTTTCTGTTGACAATCTCAAAATCAAATATACATCATCAATCCCAGCTGATCTTTATAGGCCTGGAATGGTTTACATTCATTGGGTTCAACAAAAAAATAACTCGGAGATCGAAGGGACTTATGTTAACGTCTCGGTAAGTGTATCAGCCACTAAGACAGTCCTGTTGTCTTTAAGTGGGAGGGTATATCCCTCTCTATCATCGCCCACTTATTCTTTCTTAAGTTCAACGACCTTAATAGACCCAAAGGAAAAAGCTGAACAAGCCTTAAAGTTGTCCTCCGGGACATGTGTTGTAGAAGAAAGCCAAGAAACCATCCGGTATTTAGGCGGGGAGTGGCTAGAGGTCAGTAAAATTAAATGTGCCCAAAGTCACCTTAAAGCGATAGTTGATAAAAATTCTGGATTAACTTGGTTAGTTGATACAAGGGTTTGGGGAGATCACGCTATCTTGGGAACAGTGCAGGGACGCGGGGTGATTTTTGATCCTGTTGTAACCGGTGAGAATTTGGATATTTTACCTCTTCGGCATTTAGAACTTAGGTTAATCAACGCGGATCCGGTATTGAGTGGTCCTAACGGAGAATTTGCGATCTCTTCGCAGAATCTTCCTAATGAAATTCAAGCAACTTTAACCGGTCGCTATGCGGCGGTTCATGATTATCTAGGACAAGACCTGGCCATTACCCAAAACATTGATGCCAGTTCTTCACCTTCTTTGCTTTTTAATCCCATGGGCGCAGAGGAAAATTCGACCGCCCAGGTGAATGGCTATTATCATACAACATTTATTCATGACTGGGTCAGGGAGCGATTGCCTTCTCCTCAGAATGAACTCATTGATCTTCAACTCCCTGTCAATGTCAATATTACTGAAGAACAGGGACCTAATGGAGAGAGGTTGCCTGTTGAATGTAACGCCTTCTTTAGTCCATTTTTGGGTTCGATCAATTTTTATCATTCTGGCCCCTCTTGTCCCAACATGGCTTTTGACACAATTGTTTCTCATGAATATGGCCATTTTGTGGATAACATTTATGGTTTTCTCAGACTTGAAGATCTCGCCAATAGCGGTTTGTCGGAAGGATGGGGCGATGTCTTTGCCGCTTTTGCCAGCAACCAGCCGGTATTGGGAGAAACCAGTTGGATAATTTTTAGAACAACCGACAATCAATATCAGTATCCTCCCAGTGGCCTTGAAGAAGACCCGCATGTCCTTGGCCAGGCCTGGGCAGGATTTGCTTGGGATTTACGGGATAACCTGATTCTAAAATACGGAGGGGATCCGGAAGATCCAGGGAATCTTAGTAATCTTCCTGGAATCCAAAAGGCCGAATCGCTTGTTATTCCCACAATTGTTGCTGATCCTCCGAATATTCCAGAGGCGGTATTAGAAGTAATTTTATTGGATGATAATATGAATGGAGATGCAGATCTCACTAATGGGACACCTCATCTGTCTGAGATTATCGCTGCGGCATCTGCCCATAGTATTCCGATGCCATATTTTGCTCTCATTACCGCACCCCAAAATGGGGATTCCTTCATCGCTCGAGAAGAGGTTCCTATATCGGCGACTGTTTTAGAAATAGCCCTGCAAATATTCACAGGCTCCTATCAGCTTTTTTACCAAAAGATTCCCAAAGACATGGGGGAGGTAACTTTGCCCGTTGCGATAGGGCAGCCCCTCAATGAACCTGGAGAAAATAGAGAAGTTGCGGTTTGGAATACAACAGGATTAGAGCCAGGCGGGTATTGGATCATCCTTGAATTGACGAATAACCAAGGGCAAAAACTTCAATCAAGGGTCGAGATTGTCCTTTTGGAGAATATCCCCGGCCGGATCACCGGGACGAACAACATTGATGAGAAGGCCCCGGACATTGATGGGGATTGGATTGTCTGGACGGAAGCCGTCGATAATAATGTAGAGGTTGTTGTCTACAATATATTAACTGGTGAAAAGGAAATTATACCTAATGACAGCGGGTCTTCTATTTCTTCCAACACACCACGTATTTTTTTCCCTTGGGTTATATGGACCACGGGTGGAAGCGGCAGAAATACTTGGCAACTCTATGCCTATAATTTAGAATCTAACTCTTATTTCCCTCTGGAACAAGCCCAGAGAATTCAACTCTATCCAGAGATTTATGCCAATAAGGTCATTTGGATTGAGAGAACCAGGAATGTTGATAAGGTCTGGATCTATGATTTATTATCCAACAATAGTCAAGAATTGCCTAATCAATCTAACAATGCTAAAGGTTACTTAGCCATTTTTGGTAATAATATAGTTGGGGTAGAAAATAATGAAATATATCTTTATGATCTGAGTCAAGAAAATCCCCAACCACGGCAGATTACAAATGATGGGGCGTGGAAAGGCAGGCCAGGCATTTACGGTGAAAAAATAGTTTGGATCGCAGGGATTACCCTTTACTTATATGATATTGCCAGAGGTACGCTAGAAACGCTTTATAACTTGCCGAATGACTTTGCTAATCAAGATCATCACGTCGATTTTAATGGTCATCTTATTGTTTTTGATTCGAAAAGGCCGGGGGTTCACAATAGAGATATTTTTGCTTATGACATTGATACCAGAACTATTCATCTGTTGAGCGAACACCCCACCGAACAACTTAGGCCGCGGATTTCCGGCAATAGAATTGTCTACGAAGATTATCGTGACGGTGATTTTTTAAATAATGCCGATATTTTTATATATGAATTTCCTTCCCTTTTGTTTATCCGCGGCGATGCCAATGAAGATAACCAAGTTGATATCAGCGATGCTCTGAGAATCTTATCTATCCTCTTTCAAGGGGAAACCAGACTTCCCTCCTGTTTGGAAGCCTTAGATGCCAACAACGATGATTCTGTGGATATCTCTGATGCTGTTTACATATTACTCTATTTATTTCGTGGTACGAATCCTCCGCCCCCTCCTTATCCTGAGCCGGGTATTTGTCCAATGGAAGCAGAAGGCGGCGGGGCCGGTGGTGAGGTTATCGATCCCGAGGTCACCCTTGAAGACTGTCTGCAAGCGCAGGAATTAGGGATTGTTGATCAAATCTCAGCCTGCCAGCCGCCTACTACCCCTGTTGTCATGGATGGGGGAGCCTACGCCAATCGGAGGGATCAGCTTTATGCCTCATGGACCGCAACCGATACAGGGTCGGGTCTTACCGAGTACCAATACCGGATCACCGATAACTCTGGGGGTGAGATTCGGGGCTGGACTTCAACTGGACTAGGCAGTTCAGTCACCGCGAGTGGATTAAATCTGACAGAAGGAAGGACTTATTCCTTTGGCGTCAAGGCTAAGAATACAATTGGCGTCTGGAGTGAAGAAGGTCGTTCGGATGGGATCATTGTCGATGGAACCGCACCGACAGGTACGGTATCTATCAACAAAGGAGCCGTATATGCTTCCAAGACATCTGTGACGTTAAATCTTACTGCCAGTGATGCCTTAAGCGGGATGGGGACTGGGGCGCAGATGCAATTCTCGAATGATGGGATTACCTATTCTATTCCGCAAGCCTTCGCCTCATTGAAAACCTGGACATTAACCACTGGGAGTGGGACAAAGAAAGTGTATGTTAAATTTAAAGACGTGGCTGGGAACTGGTCGAATGCCTTTACGGATACGATTATCTTAGACACGACACGGCCAACGACTCCAGTTTTGACTGATGAGGGTGCGGTGAGTCCCAGCAAGACAGCCTTGCGGGCGAGCTGGACCTCATCCGATGCCCAATCAGGAATCGTTGATAATCAGTACATGATTAAGGATAACTTAGGTAACGTAGTCAAGAATTGGACTTCGACTGGTACTACCCAAACAGTGTATGCCACGAGTCTGCCATTAGTCGAGGGGCGGACATATTACTTTCATGTCAAGACAAAAAATGGCGCTGGGTTATGGAGTTTTATCGGCGTATCCGATGGGATTCTGGTGGAGGATAAGTAATTTTTCTTATGAGTTAGGTCTTACACCCTTCCTAAATTCTTAAATTGTGTTAGAATAATTCACGTTAATATTTTTAAAGACTATAGGCTATCCTTCCACGCCCATTATTTTCTGTGATGACTAAAGCGAAAATTCTCGAGATATTTCCATCCATCCAAGGCGAAGGCAAATACGCTGGGGTGAAACAGGTGTTTGTTCGCTTCTTTGAATGCAACATGCACTGTGTCTGGTGCGATACCCCGGCCTCCATCGGTGATACCACGCGAAATTATAAAGAAATGACCCTCATCGATGTTTTTCAACAAATCCACACCCTTTGGAAGGATTGCCATTCAGTGAGTTTAACCGGTGGGGAGCCTTTGCTGCAAAAAGATTTTATTAAAGAACTTCTTCCCTTAATGAAAAAAGCTAAGATGCGTGCCTATTTGGAAACGAATGGGATTTTGCCAGAGGCGTTAGAAGATATCATTGCAGATATCGATATCATCGCAATGGACATCAAAATGCCGAGTTCAACCAAACAAAAGAGTTATTGGAAAGAGCATGAAGAATTCTTAAAGATCGCTTTGGGTAAAGAGGTTTTCCTCAAGGCCGTTGTGTCAGCTGATACTCAAATGGCGGATATGCGCAAAGCTGTTGACTTAGTCGTTCAAAGGGATCCTACCCTGGACTTTATTATCCAACCCAACACCTTTGAACTTAAAAATGGCGTCATGAAAAAATGTTTGGAATTTCACGATTATTCGCTAAAATATCTGCCTAATGCGCGGGTCATGCCGCAGATGCATAAGGTTATGAGAATAAGATGATACACAGATAATCACAGATGAAAGGATACAGAAGATCACAGATGGAAAATAAATCGAGAAATTTTTTATTGCGGTCTATTAACCTTATCTGTAATTATCTGTGCTTTTTAATCTGTGATCATCTGTGTTAAAGAGGTTTTAAATGATTCAAAAAAGTTCCTACGAAGGCCTCCAAGAACACATCCGAAAGTTAAAAACCCCGGCGATCGAGGTCTGGAAAAACCAGTATCCCGATCGCGAGTATACAATCGAGATGAATATTCCGGAATTCACCTGCATCTGTCCTAAGACAGGGTTGCCGGATTTTGCCGCCCTCAAAGTGACTTATAGCCCCCACAAGTCCTGCCTGGAGTTGAAATCATTTAAGATGTACACTATTTTTTACCGCAACCTCGGCATTTTCCATGAGCATTTTGTGAATAAGATATTGGATGACATCGTCAGGGCCTCAAGCCCTCGCTGGGCAAAGGTGGAAGCGACAGTCAATCCCCGGGGGGGGATCACAACAACCGTAACGGCTGAATATAAGAGAAAGAAGAAATAAAGAGGCAGTTAAAATAATTCATGGGAAATAACCCAGAAACCCTTAAGGAAATAAAACAAAAACAACATCGTGTTATTCAACTCCAAGAACGAATACGAGAACATTACAATCGTTTAAGTGAATTCGCCAATTCTTTAGCAAGAATAACAGCTTCTGAGAAAATAATTATTAGCGCCAAGGCTGACTGTTTGGTGGCAGAGGAGAATTTTGGGTTAGCCCTTGTTGCTATAGGGAAAGATAATAAGGAATGTTTCGAAAAATTGCTAGAATCATTGAGGGCATTAAATAGAGTTAAGTATGGTCTGAATATATTAATTGATGAAAAGCTGGTTACAAAAAAGTCAAAAGTTGAATGTCAAAAGCTTCTTGAGGAGAATAAAGGGATCGCTCAATTACTGACCTTAATTATCTCAGAAATCAAAAAGGATAGTAGACAATAATAAAGTTTTATTAAGGAAAGGAAAGGGTTATGTTGAGACCGGATGGTCGTACTGCAAACCAATTGCGCAAGATCAAAGTGACTAAAAACTACACTAAATACGCCGAAGGGAGCTGCCTCATTGAATTCGGCGACACGCGGGTTTTGTGTACGGCAACAGTAGAAGAGAGTGTCCCTCCCTTTTTAAAAGGTTCAGGCACTGGATGGGTGACGGCCGAGTACGGGATGCTGCCGCGCTCCTCCACCATCCGAATCCCCCGGGATAAAAATTCCGGGAGAACCCAGGAGATCCAAAGGCTGATCGGCCGTTCCCTAAGAGTGGTGGTCGATATGCAAAAATTGGGTGAGCGCACGATCAAAATCGACTGCGATGTGATTCAGGCCGATGGCGGCACCCGCACCGCCTCCATCACCGGTGGGTTTATTGCCCTTGCCTTGGCCTTGGGGAAATTAAGAAAAGACGGTCTGATTTCTGAAATTCCTTTAAGGGATTATGTAGCGGCGATCAGTGTTGGGATCGTTGATGGGAAGATGCTACTGGATTTAAATTATAAAGAAGATTCGAAGGCAGACATGGATATGAATGTGGTGATGGTGGGGAAAGGAGAGTTTGTGGAAATCCAAGGTGCTGCCGAGCGAAAACCGTTTTCAAAGAAGCAAAGCGATGCCTTACTTAATCTTGCCCAAAAAGGAATCCGGGAATTGATTATGATTCAAAAACAACATTTGAAAGGTCTAAAAGTTGGGTGAAGGGCGGCTCGTCTGTTTTTTAAAAAAGTACAAGAAAGAGGGAAAGAGAATTGTGATTAATGAGAGAATAAATGACAATGAGAGAACAAAGGGCTTTACAGCCAGACATATGTGTGGTAATTTAAAATTCAGCAATTAGTGATACTCATCCCCTATCCACCCCTTAACATAAATCTTTAACAATCCATCTAAACAAAGGGAGATAGGTTATGGAAGAATTAAAAACCGTTGATGACCGATTGGATTATTTGGATTCCATGAAGAGATTAGCGAGTCAAACAGTAGAAAGAAGTAAAAAAGGAAAGGTTTTCTTTGAGACAGAAGATATCAAAATTATCAATGACGATTTTATCACAACGCAGGAAATTCAACCATCCAGTATCGATCTGATTATCACCTCACCACCGTACAATGTTGATATCAAATACAATTCACATGACGATCAAATATCTTATACGGAATACTTAGAATTCAGCCACAAGTGGATTGCTCAATGTTACAGGCTCGCCAAAGACGACGGCCGTTTCTGTCTCAATATCCCCCTTGATAAAAATAAAAATGGACAGCAGAGTGTCGGTGCCGATTTGACCACAATTGCTAAACAAATAGGATGGAAGTATCATTCCACGATTATATGGAATGAGGGAAACATCTCTAGAAGGACAGCTTGGGGTTCTTGGATGAGCGCCTCTGCTCCTTATGTCATCGCACCTGTCGAGTTGATTGTGATACTGTATAAGAAAGAATGGAAAAAAATTAGCGGAAGCGGTAAAAGTGACATTGGTAAAGAGGAATTCATGGATTGGACTAATGGTGTTTGGACTTTTAATGGAGAAAGTAAAAAGCGCATTGGCCATCCTGCCCCATTCCCACGGGAGTTGCCTAGACGCTGTATAAAACTTTTTAGCTACCTAGGAGACATTGTGCTCGATCCATTTTTAGGGAGTGGGACAACACTAATTGAAGCTTGTTTAAACAATCGCATTGGGATAGGTGTGGATGTCGATAAGCATTATTACCAGCTAGCCCAAAGGCGTCTAGAAGAATTTACACCAGCACTTTTCAGATAGAACCACTGACTTCATGGATCGCCAATCACTTTATAAGAGAGTTAAAGAACAGATTAAAGATTTCGGTGCCAAGCCCATTAAAGATGTTGGAAAGATTTTAAATATTGTTCAATCATTAGGCTTGAAAGAAAAGGAGGTTATGCCCGCTATCCAATCTTTTTACATCAAGTTATATCAAGAAGTTAAGGGGGCGGATTTAATTCAGGCGCGTCAAAGTTGGGTTGTTGCTAGCGGCAATAATTTTGAGTCGTTTGTAAGAAATTTTATTAATGATGCTTTGAATTCAGAAGGTATCCTGGCCGTAAAAGGAGATCGCCTTCGAAAGAATAAAAAGGCAAAAGAAATTGTAGAATTCCTGACATCAAGAGCGAGTCGTCGATGTACACAGACTAATACCGGCGTTTGGCCAGATTCAGATATTGTGGTATTAACAAAAGACAGGAAAGGCGATTTAAAAACATTTGCCTTATTGAATTGTAAAACGAGTGATCATAGCCGCAATGATGCTGTTTTGTTTTGGGCAATTGAGCTAAGACAAAAAAATATTAAGTATTGTCTTGTTACTCAAGATCTTGATAATCGATTTATTAAAGGTGATTTCGATAAAGAAATAAGCAATATACGTAAGAAATCAGAAGCCTATTTGGACAGGGTTTTTACAACTAATCCTTTAACCGAAGAATGTTCTCAAATACGCAAGCTTGTTTTTCTAAAAGCCAAAGGCGCCGATTCATTATTGAATGATTTACGTATATGGCATCAAGATGTCATCCCTGACTTTGTCAACAACGCAATAAGTGAAAGTATACTAGATTAGATTTTAGTATCAATACTGGCAATCCGAAAGGGTTGCTTTTTTGTTTCTAAATAAACAGGGATATATTGCTGTAGGTAGCAAAGGGATAACGTCCTTTTTAATAAAGAGCGTTAATCTGATTTTTAGTATAGAAAAATATTCGAAAAACATTTCTAAGTTAAAGGGCGTTGTTCCTTTCAATCCTTTCAATCACAAATTTGAATTAAGTGACGGGGGGCCTACCCGTCATCCTGACGAGAGAAGCGACGAAGGATCTTCTTAAGATCCTTCACTCGCTTTCGCTCGGTCAGGATGGCCCCTCGGGTAAGGTAGCCTAAAAACTTCCCGAGGGCTCAATTAAGTACATATTACCAATCTATGAAAATTCACTAAAGTTATAAAAGTTTGCGATGATTAATAAGAAAACAGTCTTGGTCCTTGGAGCAGGGGCAAGCCAGCATTTAGGATATCCAATTGGGGAAAAACTTCTTAGCGATATTTGTCAAAATTTAAGTAAGGAGGATATTGTTCAATTCCAACAATTAGAAAGATTGGATTTCAAAAAAGATGAGATTTTTTCTTTTAGAGAATCACTTATTAAGTCCGGTGTTTATTCTGTCGACGAATTTCTTGAAAATAGACAAAAATTTATTAAACTCGGGAAAACTGCCATTGCTCAGCAATTGATCCCAGGTGAGAATCCCGATGTACTGTTCGCTTCCAATAAGAACTGGTATAGGTATTTATTGAGTGGAATGAACACAACCTTAGACAGATTTTCTCAAAATCAAATTAGTTTTATAACATTTAATTACGATAGGAGTTTGGAGCAATTCTTATTTTTATCTTTACAACATAAATTTGGATTGGATGATGATAATGAATTACGGCAGGTTGCTAAGAATATAAAGATTGTAAGTGAAGACCTTAAGGAATCTGAGGACTTTAAACTTGCAAAGGAGTTATTAATGGAGGCTGAAAAAATTTATTTTCTTGGATTCGGGTATAATGAAACTAATTTAAACAGATTGAAAATAATTGAAATAATCAATTCCTATCCAGATAAGGAAATTAGAGGAACAGCAGTAAACTTAAAGTCGGCTGAGAGGAGAAGAGTGATAGGATATTTTAAAAGTTATCCCCAATTAGAATTAGGTGATGAGCATGAGGGAGTTGACGCATTTCTAAGACAACATGTAATTTTTGAATAATAACAAAGTATTGTTTATTAAAGGGGATGTGCCCACTCGTGTTACAGGTAGGATTTTAAAACTCATGAATCATCAGTCATAAACTATGAAAAAGAAGATTATGCAAGAATTAATCATCGCCACCCGGAATAAGGGGAAATTAAAAGAGATCAAAGAATTGTTTAAGGATCTCAGGGTAAAGATCACATCGCTTGACGATTATCCCGATCTTCCTAAAATTTCTGAGGATGGCCGGACATTTCGTGATAATGCGATCATTAAGGCGGCCACCATTGCGCAATTTACCAAAAGGTTAACTTTGGGGGAGGATTCCGGCTTAGAGGTGAAGGCCTTGAAGAATCAGCCCGGGGTTTATTCGGCCCGCTTTGCCGGAGAGGGCGCAACGGATAAGAAAAATAATGCTAAATTACTGCGGCTGCTGAGAGGGGTTCCATTAAAGAAGCGAGGGGCGCGTTACCGTTGTTTTGCCGCTTTAGCGGACGCTGAGAAATTGATTGATGTCGTCAGCGGCACTTGCGCTGGATTGATTGCTCTTCGTTCTAAGGGAAAAAATGGATTTGGGTATGACCCTTTGTTTTATCTTACTCGTTATCAAAAAACCTTTGGAGAACTGCCTCCCCGCATTAAATCAAAAATCAGTCATCGCTCCAGGGCTTTGAAGAAACTTAAAAAAATTATTCGAGAGTATCTGTGTTCATCTTAGAAAAATTTATGATCATCTGTGTTCCTTTGGTTTCTTCGCGATCCTTTAAAAAATTTCCTCCAAGACATCTTTGACCCCTTCCATTAAAACATCCTTGGCCTTGTCGATGACCTTGCCCGGAGAGGCCCGGACTTGATAGTGAGGTTTTTGGAAGGTCCCGGAGATCTTGATATTGACGTACTGGGTGGCCTGCGTCAAAATGGCGGTCGGCCCTTTCATAACCGATGAGGATTTTAAAATCTCGGTCTCTATAAATTCGGGATTGATATTGAATTGAATGTTTTGATCCAAGTCAACCCAACCCTCTCCCCAGATGTCAACCACACTGCTTTTTAAATAAAGATCGTTTGTGGTCAGGCGTTTGTTGGTGATCGTAAAGTGAGTACTCGCATCGGTGAAGATAATGTGTTTGTATTCCGGGACAACCAGCGCCCCCCACAAGCCCTTAAGCAGGCTAAATTCCCAGATCTTCCCTTTCTTGATTGTGGCCGTCCCAAAGCCGTGTAAGAATTCTGTCTTTTTTAAAGGGCCTTTTAAGTCAAGTTGCAAAGACAAAAGTCCGGCAAAATCTTTATCTTTGAGGGGAGTATCATTCTTTAAGACGGCCAGGTTTAAGTTCTCCAATTGGGCGGACAATTGACAAGGCAAATTGTCTTTTTTGAAATTGATTTCGGATCTTAAATTGAATGTGCCATCGTAGATATTCAAAGTTAGTTCCAGTTGTCCTTTCTCATCAGTGGGTTGTTTAAGTTTAAAGGAAATATCTTTAAGAGAGTACCCTGAAATTTTTACAATGTGGCTGTCGGCCGAGATTTGAAAAGAGGCATTCTCCCAATCTTTGATCTTTCCCTGAAAAGTCGAGCCGATGTTGAAGATTCCGGTAAGTTTGAGAGTTTTCAATTTCTCGAAGGCAGGGGAAGGCAGAAGTTCTAAATCTTTTAGATTGATCTTGAAAAGGCCTTTGAGTTCAACTTCTGGGTTATTGGCTTCGTTTAAATCGATATCACCATGAACATCAAAAGTGGACGTGGCCAATTGTCCGGTCAGCGAACTTAACTCGATTGTATTATTAAAGTATGTAAATTTGGTGGAAAGATCTATTTGATCAGAGGACAGTTGTGTCTCAATGATTGTTTTCTCGAAATCCTTTAGATTTCCGTTGAGAACATAATTTTTGTTTTGAAATGTTCCTTTAAGTTCTTTCCAAACGAGGCTATCGTTCTTGAACTCAACCCACCCGGAAATTTGGCTGATCTCACCGGGTAGTTTTTCCCCCGTCAAGGAAGAGTTCTTAAAATTTCCTTTAAGATGGATCTGGGCTTCCAGGGGGTCCTTCGCGAGTCCGGTATAGGAAACGGCAAGAGAGGCCTCCCCGGTTGCATCCAACTTCCATTTTTCTAAATAGGGAGCAAACAAAAATTGCCAATCTTTAAAATCCAGCTTTTCGGTTGCGGCGGTGATATCAAGGTAGGGGTTATTAAAATCAATCAGAGTCCCGGCAATCTCAAAAGAGGTGTTGAGTGTTTTAAGCAGGAGTCTTTTGGTTTCCAATTGATTGGTCTTGAAGGTAACAACGCCGGTGATCCCTTTGACCTCCTTGACTTGCGGGAGGCCTTTGAGTTCAGCTTCTCTAAGCTGAAATGATCCTAAGTAGATTAAATTTCTTTGTTGGGTGGGATCAAAGGTAAAGGTAAGATTAATTTGTGGATTAGCCATCAAAATGATTTGATCAAAATGGAAAACTGTGTCTATTCCCTCTAGGTATCCTTTGAATTTCATTTTGTTTTCTGGAATGAGATTAAAGACAGTATCTTTAGCAACGATTGTCCCAACGAGACGTTTGTCATTGCCGATTTTGATATCACTGTTTTTAAGAAGGAAGGAGGTCATCAAATCAAACGTCTCATTCTTGATGTAAAGGGAGGTATTGTTTGTCTTCACATCGGCGGTCATGTCCAATTGAGAACCCAAATGCAATTTTGCTTCTTTCATCTCCAATTGGCCGGATAGCTTGATTAAATCTTCTCTTTTTTCAAAGTTCAAGTTGGGGATGGTCATGCCCGTAGCGTTGAGGTGATTTTCTTTTCCAAGGAGGATGTTTGTGTTTGTGGAAGTGAAATTTGCTTCCAGGGAAAGAACCGTATCTAAAGAAGCGAGTTTTAATTTTTGGGCGGAGAAATTGCCGCTCAAATTTCGATTCTTAGGTAATTGAATTTCGCCATTTTGGATTTCTAGAGCACTGTCCAAATTCCAGTTATTATCTTCGTAAGAGAAGAGGGTTGCCTTGGCAGTGATGTCTCCCCGTATGTTCAGCGCATTAGTTATTCGAAGATCGGATTTTAAAAGCTGTAGATCTCCTTTAAGAAGGATCTTTTTGTCAACCCTCGATAATAAAAGGGAAGAGGCCTTGAGGTCCCCTTTGAAACTCCTCTCTGGTGAGAGGGTCAAATCCGCGGAGAGTATGTTGAAATCACCTTTTAATTCGATTTTTTTATCTTGTTTTGAAAAATTGAAATGAGGGGATAAGATATGTCCTTTCAAGACTCGGTCTGATGGCAATACAATTTCTGTCTCAGCATCAATTTCTCCTTCGGTTTTGAGGAATTGAGGGTTAAAGGTGAGATGAAAATTAGCCTTTTCGATCCAACCTTTTTTAAGTTCAAATTGTGTAAGTTTATAAAACAGATTGAGGTATTTGGCCAAATCAAGTTTTTGCGCTGTGAGGGTTGCGGTTAATTCCTTCGAAGGAGGATTAAAATTCCCCAGTGTTTTCAGGACCAAGGATTTGGCAGGGACCGATGTCTCCAATTCAAAGGTGATTCCCTTTTTTAGCGAAAGGCTGGCACGGAGGTTTGTATTTTCAAAGGTTTCGTTAAATTGAGGGTCTTGGGTGCGATCCGTCAATTGAATTTGGGCCTGCTGTAAGGAAAGATTTCCTAAGATTAAGGAAAACCGGCTTCGTTGAGAAGAGGTGGATCTTTTGTTTAAAAGATCAGAAAAGTTCCATTCTCTAGGACCGGTTCGAACCAGATGGGCATAAACATTCTTAAGGGTTAGGGAAGGGATAATAATTTTTTTATCTTTAAGAATGGGAAGAAGCAGGATATTAAAATAAGCCTCGTCGATCTTTAAGAGCAAAGCATTGGGATCGTCTTTATCATAAATAACCAGGTCCTCAATGGTAACGCCCTTGAGCGGTTGGTAATGGATGGCTTTGAAATCCACTTTTCGGCCGAGGAATACTTGCGATCTATTAAGGAGGTGTGTTTTAAGCTGAATAGGAAGGAAGATCAAGTTGAGGTAGAGGAGTCCTAATGCCCCCAGGATTAAAAGGGTGAAAAAGACGATCAAAAATCTTTTTTTCATGGGTTGTATTATAGCATAAGGTCTTTCTTCAAGAAGGTCAAAGCGATAGATAAAAGGCACTGAGTTGCAAAAGCAGGATGCCCATGTTATACTAGACCACTTTTTAAGTTTGAGAATTTAGTTTTCGCAAGCTTATCGGGGAGCAGCGCAGTCCCGCCATTTCTTAAAATAAATTGCGGTAGGCGGGATTCCGACTTTCTTCAATCTTTACTTAAGGAAAGTCGGGATTGGCTAGCAGGCTTGCTTTTAAGAATTAATTAGGAGGTATGAAATGAAAGTTGAAAATAAAGAAATATTAAAAAAGACAGTTCGATTATGTAAATTCGCTTTTATTGCATATTTCATTTTAGTCATATTGGTTTTGATTTTACATGTAAAAGAGGAGCTACAAGGATGGAGCAGTATCATTTTCATGATTGTCAGTCTTTCGTGTTGGATTCGAATAGAAAAGGTTATTAAATCTGAAAATTAGAACCCTGGGCAAATAATTCGTTACACGGGGAGTAGCGCAGTTGGCTAGCGCGCTTGCTTTGGGAGCAAGAAGTCGAGGGTTCGAATCCCTCCTCCCCGATTTGATGTTAGATTCAGATGGTAGATTCAGAGGAATAAAAGAATCGGGGTTACTGGATTCTTTGATAGATGAGAAGCGTGTGGGTCTGGGTGATGGGTTTGTAGCGGGTATGGATATAGCTCATCATTTCTTCAAACATCTCCCTATTTTTTTTAACCTTAAAGAAAATTTGTGGAAATGAAGGTCCGGGGTCCTTGGCAATAATGGCCAAGCGGGGATGTTGTTCCATCAAATCGGAAAGAAGTTCCTCATGCCATCCTTGCAGAAACCACGAAAAGGTAGCCATCGGGAACCTCCCCGCAAAGGGCCGATCTATAATAAAATAATAAGCCCCTAATTCTGGAAACATAAATATTTTTTCATTTTTTTCCGTCGTATGCTGAATAAAGGTCTTCAATTGCTTTATTTCTTCTGCCTGCCAAGCAGGAACAGTCAAGCCCTTTACTCTTCTTAAATCTAATTTGACAGCGGACTTCCTATATAAAGGGTTAAGATAAGCGGTATTTTTACCTAACAAGCTATTTTTTGCCCATTTGAATGAGAAAAAACGGTGATCGTATCGATGAATGAAATAACAAAAGGAGGACATAAAGACTATGACAAAGAGAATAAAAAAGGCATATTTCTTGATGAGGTGAATCAATCCGGTTATTGCCCAGGGAGGATGAAGAGGGGGGGATTTGTTAATCACAGAAGTCTGGCGACTATTTTTAAGTTGCAATAAAATTTTTTCTAAAAAGAAAAACATCAAAATTTTCTCCGGCTGAAGGGCCATCTCAAATTGCGATCCGCCAATAGCTCGGAAAGCGGCACAATACATAGTCAATCCGTAGATCCCGATTAAGACAAAACAGACTTGATCGGCTTTAAGATGTTTTTGTTTTATACAGAAGACAAGATACACCAATAACACAATATAAAAATAAAGAGGAGTCAAGTGCCGAAAATTTTTATGGAATGGATCAGTCATAGCCATTAAAACTTCGATGAGATTCCTTGGGGTTGGTCCCATCAGTTGAGGATTAATAACCTTCTGCATGTTGACTAAAACAGCATAAACCGATTCGATAAAAGGGAAGAGGGCGTCTTGTAAGAAAAGATAACCTCCGTAAGGAAGGAGGATCATAAGATTTCCTAAGATATAAAACAAAACGGCCTTTATGATTTTTCTCCTTGGATGGATGTGGAAAAAATATGAAAAAATAAGCGCCCCTCCAATGCCAACAAAAGAGCAAACTCCTACTTCGATACTAGTAAAAAGAGCAAGGCTCGAAAAAACCCCGGCTATGAAAATCCACTTAATTTTCTCTGATTTAAAATATTTGATAGCAAAAAGAAGACCCAATGCCCCTAGGGCAAATCGAAAACCACCCCAATAGGTAAAAACAACCCTTGGGAAAGTCCGGGCTATTAAAACAGGAACCATCAGATAAAAAATGAATCGGGTCGAATAGAGTTGTCGGCCGATCAGCACCCAAATGAACAAAGTGAAAACACTTCCAAAATAAAAATAGGTGGATAAGACCGCAATCTGTTTCCCAAAAAGCCACATAAAAAAGGCAGGGAAATATAACTCAAAAGGACCCCGCAAGTGAAAAAAATCTCGGTAAGGAACAAGTTGATCAAAGAGGGCCTCAATCCCAGGCAAGTAGAGACCGATCTCATAGATCTCAATCTCACCGTGAAGATAAAAGGGTTGGAGAGTAATAAGGATCGTAAAGCACGAGAGTACGATAAAATCAAAAAGTTGCGGTTTTTGAAGAAGTCTCATTTTTAAAACCGATGGTTATCTGATTTTTAGGGACTTAAGCGAGTTTATTATACTGTATAGTCAAGGCGAATTTTAGATTTTTAAAAATTATTTAAAACAAAGAATGTTCGTGAGAGAAATGGATTATTTGAGCAAATTCCTTTTTTCTTAAGTATAATAAAGACCAAGAAAAAGATACGGATTTTTTAGGAGGCAGGTCCTTTGAGAAAAGATCTTACAAAACTACTTTGCGATTTTGGCGAACTGAATGATCTTTTTGTTGATTCGTCCAGCCTAGAAACATTTTTACAAAAGATTGTTGAGCTAATTTCGGATCATATGCATTCCGAGGTCTGTTCTATTTATATGTATTATGAAGAAACTCAAGAACTGGTATTAAAGGCAACGAAAGGTTTAAACCCCAAAGCTATTGGTCATGTCAAACTCAAATTGGGGGAAGGATTAACGGGCCAGGCCGTTTTAGAAAAGCGATCCATTTGTGTGAAAAATGCCAGTCAGTCACCGGGCTATAAATATTTTCCCGGAATAGGGGAAGAACTCTACGAATCCTTTTTAGTCGTGCCGATCTTGCGTGGGAATACAACGATCGGAGCGATGGCCATTCAAAATTCTAAGAAGAATTATTTTACTGAGAAAGATATTCGTGTTTTTAAAGCAATCACCTCACAGTTGGCTACAACAATTGAATCGGCAAAATTGATCATCGGTCTTCATGAGAACCATCATGTCAAAAAGGAGGTCTCCCTCAAGAAAAATTTGAAATTTATCAAAGGAAGAGTCGGCTCCGAAGGCTTTGCCTTTGCGGAAGGGTATGTGGTTGATTATCGATCGATTGTATCTTTTTTGCAAAATAAAGAGTTTGCAAAACCATACAAATTGGAGGATTTTTATCGGGCTGTTCAGTTAAGCGAGCGTCAGTTAGAAACCTTACAGGTGGAAATAGAAAAGAAATTGTTAGATGTGGCTTCTTTGATCTTTACGGCTCAAATTCTTATGCTGAAAGATCAAAGTTTTATCGATGATATTGTACATGAGATCAACAAGGGGAAGAATCCCCCAGCGGCCATTGTCAAGATTATTGAACAATATACCGAAAAATTTGAAGAACTTCCGCATCATTACCTTCGAGAAAAAAAGCAGGATCTGATGGATATTTGCAACCGTTTGTTGGGAAATTTAATGGGGATTTCCAGAAACATAGATGATTATAAGGGACGCATTGTGATTGCCCAGGAATTGTTCCCTTCTGATATCCTCAAATTATCCTCTCAGGATGTGAAGGGAATTATTCTCCTATCCGGAGGGATTACATCGCACGTATCAATTCTGGCAAGATCGCTGAAGATCCCTGTTATCATTACTGAGACAATTGAGCTGTTGAAAATTGCTCCAAAGACAAGAATTCTTATCGATGCGGAACAAGGCAATATCTTCATCAATCCAGCTACAAACATCCTAGAACCTTTTTTAAGAAAAGAGCAAGAAAGGCTTAGGATGAAGAGTTTAAAGGATCAGATGAAATCAATAACCAAGACCAAAGATGGCACACGCATAAGACTTCTGGCCAATATCAATTTGCTAGGGGATTTAAAAGCCGCCACGGAATATAAGTCCGAGGGGATTGGTCTTTATCGAACGGAATTCCCTTTTATTGTAAGAAGCAATTTCCCTACGGAAGAAGAGCAATATATTATTTATAAGAAACTTGTGGATGAAATGGTTAGTAAAGAGGTGACCTTTCGAACATTGGATATAGGCGGCGATAAAGTTCTCTCTTACTTTAATTATGAGAAAGAAGAGAATCCTTTCTTGGGGATGCGATCCATTCGGTTCTCACTTAAAAATAGGGACGTTTTTGGACAGCAGATCAGGGCGATCTTAAGAGCAGGGATAGGAGCAGATTTAAGGATCATGTTCCCGATGATCTCCTCCGTGGATGAATTTTTGGAAGCCAAAGAATTTGTCTTAAGGTGTCTTCAGGATCTTATCAAAGAAGAGATCCCTTGTCATAAAAACCCCAAGATTGGCATGATGGTGGAATTGCCGTCTGTTTTAGAGATCCTAGAGGACTTAGCCAAAGAAGCAGATTTTTTTAGCATCGGCACCAACGATTTTATTCAATATATGCTAGCAGTAGATCGCACTAATGAGAAGGTGGCTGATCTTTACCTGCCGCATCATCCTTCGGTTTTGCGATCCTTGAAAAGAATTGTGGAGGCCGCCAAACGTCACAAAAAAGAGGTCACCCTCTGTGGGGATATGGCTCATGATGAGAAGTATCTGCCCTATCTTCTCGGTATTGGGATAAGGAAATTCAGTCTGGATACTTATTATCTGCCTAAGATCCAACGAACCATAGAATCTATCAAACTTAAACAAATCAAGGACGAAACAAAGTTAATTCTTCTGAAGAATAAAATCCGTGATATTGATCAGATCTTGGAAAAAAAAGGAAGGACTGTTTCTATCTGACAAAATTTGGCCTTTTCCACTTAAGTTGATTTTAAAATCTAGCCGAGTCATATTGTCAATTGAAATGAATTAGGATATACTTTTGCTATGACACCCGTAGTATCCCCTTTCCAAAGAGCTTTAGGCATCTTAAATTCCTTCTTGGTCAGTGTTTTTGTCACCTTCCTCTTTGATGTCGATGTCACGCTGACCTATTTTGAAGAATCTCTCATAAAATCTGGCTTTGGGTTCTTGGTCATCATTTCACTTTTTTTTATCAATCTCATTTTTTACAGTGGTTTTTACGGTTGCTTTCTTGAAATGGCCACCAATGAACAGATGGTTTTTACCTTCAAGAGTTTCCGTACCAACATCAGGAAGCTGTGGAAGATTTGTTTGTTCTTCTCCTTTTTACCATTGGTGGTTCATTTTATTCTTTTTGTCTATTTGCGAGATAAAAATTTGACCATCGACACAATCAGTGCTTACCTTAATATTCCCACCTTGCTTTTCTTAAGTTTTGGGATCATTGCCACAAAATATTTAAGGCCTCTTAAGCTGCAAAAAAGAAAAGTGACTATTTCACTTAGATCAACGGGAGTTATTTTTATTCTATATACTTTATATATTCTGAATTTCCATTGGCCGCAATTTGTCCAAGGGCCGATCATATTGGATCCTTTGAGAATAGCAACCTTTTTATCGAAGTATATTTATTTACTTTCTTTTCTTTATATCTCGATTCTTATCTTAACTTGTTATCCGGAAATTTATGAGAAATACACCGCTGGGCCAGGACTTATCCTCATCCATCCCGCGCATGGCGGGGTTCTTCCCGGCATTGCCTTCTCGATCATTTCCAATTATCCTCCGGTTTTTGTGATATTGAAGACCTTAACGCCCGAACATTACCGCATCCGGGAATTTAATCGCAATATCTGGCATAATCGCTATTATTTAAATAACAAGCTGGTGGCCCTCACGTGTTATACCTCCAACAGCCCGGAGGCTTACAAAATTGCCAAGGAATTCAAAAATCGCGGCTGTCGTGTGATCATGGGAGGCCCGCATGTGACTTATCTGCCAGAGGAGGCTCTGGAATACTGTGACAGTGTGGTTATTGGCGAGGTGGAAAGTGTTTGGAAGGATATTATTAAAGATTATGAGAATGGCTGTCTTAAAAAACAATATGTCGGCTCAACGGCAAGTGAATTTCAAGAAGAGGCCCATCAGGCTATCTACGAGGAACTGCTTCAATCGGAGCCAGCCGTTATTAAAGATTTTTTAGAGACCACTCGCGGATGTAAGTTCCGATGTCATTTCTGTACGATCCCAGGATTAAGTTATGGCCGGGTCCGCATCAAACCCGTCTTTGAATTGGTGGAATTGATCAAAAAAATCAAACACCGATACCGTTCGGTGTATTTCATTGATAATAATATTTATAATGATCCAGCTTATACAAAAGAATTGTTCAAGGCCCTTAAACCCTTAAAGATCAAGTGGAGTACCCAATCGACAATTGATATTGCTAAGAATGACGAAACCCTTGCCTTAGCCAAGGAGAGCGGATGCCGATTGCTCATGTTTGGGTATGAGATCACGGGAGATTCCTTAGAGAAAGAAAGGGGGGGGAAATTCGGCATGGCCCATAAATATATAGAGTTTTCTAAAAAGGTTCAAGACCTAGGGATTCAGATTAAGGGTAATTTTATGTTCGGGTTTGAAAATGATAAATTGAGTGATTTTTTTAAAATCTGGAAATATTGTTTTAAGATCCGCCCTTTTATCTCCAGTTTAGCTCTTGTTACTCCTCTACCAGGAACACAGCTCTTTTATGATCTTATCAAAGAGAATCGGATTACGAATCTCAATTGGCGGAATTATACTTGCATGTCTCTGGTCTTTCGACATAAAAGGATGAATAATTTCTGGCTAGCCTTTCTTTATCCTATCTTTGCTTTTTTCTTTATTTTGACGACATCCCGTCTGGGGACATCGATTATTCTGGTCAACGTGATGTTTATTGTTCTTTTAAGTATGATTCATCTGTGGTAATGCGTTCTTAAAAATTTTCCTAAGAATATAAGGGCAGAGAGATTGTCTACTTATTTTAAGTTTCTATAAGTGAAGGTTGTATCCACCAGGGCTTTGATCAGGAAATAGAGAATCAACACCGCGATGAGCATCTGGCTGAGCCTCAATTGTAGGGGGTAAATATAGCATATGATCCCAACTAGCCCTAAGAGAATGGCACGGGCTAATCGGTCGGAAGTGTAGATGATATCTACCAAGGAGGGGATTTTATATTCACGGCTGTAATGTTCAGTGATCTGATACAGTGTTTTCCTTTTCAATTCCGTTTCCTCAAAGTCACAAGAAAGCATGTGCCGACTGATTTTAATGATACACCTTCTCTTGTCGGATTGCAGCCTCCAATAGGGCCAGATAAAGGTAAGAAAAACTAGCAAATACGGCAACTTTTTTATCGGCAGTATTATAAACAGAAGAACGATCAAGGCCCCATAAAGGATTGTTTGATTTATCAGAGTTTTTTTAAGTGTTAGATATTCCTGTTTAATTTCCGGCGAATTCAGGAATTTTAATTTGGTTTGAGGTTGAATAATAAGGAATGTAAACCATCGAAACACCTGGCGGTCGGTTTCAATAGAACTTAAAACCGTTTCCATGCTATTGATTGTTTGGTGAAAGGAAGTTGTCATAATTATCGATTAACTAATTTGATATATTTTCTTTATTGTATATAGAACTCTCTTTAATAACAAGTTAAAGAATTGTGATGGTTTTTTAATCAAGTTATATATTTTTAAAGTAGGATGATCCACAACAACCATTTAAAAAAGTCAATTGAAATACTGCATACATTCTTACTTTGTGTGATTGTCACCTATATGGTGGAGGTCCTCCAATATCACAGCCTGCCAGCATTTATCATCCTTTTCCCAGTGAAAATTTATCTTTATAGCGGTCTTTATGGAATCTTAATCGAGATGATAGCTAATCAAGAAAAAATTTTCCATCTGCGCTCATTTCATCGAAATGTTAAGGAATATTGGCAAGTTTATTTGTTGTTAAGCAATATTCCCTTCTTGATCCATTTCTTAATTTTTTCTATTTTCCCACCACTGAAGATTTCCATTTATTATTTTTACGCTTATTTAAATCTCTTTGTCTTGTATCTCCTTGCCAATTGGATTATTAAGACAAAGTATCTTCATCCTCTTAAGATAACGGTGCGAGGGATCCAGGTTCGGATCAAAGATGCTGGGATCTTAACAGCCTTCTTTGTGATTCCTGTTTTTCTGTGTTATTGGGCCGAAATGAGTAAGGCCGGGTGGCTTGATTTAAAGAATTTGGCCCTTTTTATTAGCCAGTATATCCAGTTTCTGAGTTTTCTTTATTTAGGCTCCCTTATTTTGGATCAGTACAAAGAAGTCAAGAGCCAATTTGAACCTGCAAAGGAATTGATCTTGGTTTATCCTTTGGGACCGGCGGTCCTGGAGGCCATTGGATCTTTATTTATGCGTTTTAACCCACCGATTTTTGTAGTTCTGAAGGCCTTGACTCCCAAGCATTATAAGATCACAGAATATAACCGTGTCTTTTTCCGAAAGCGATATTATGATCACAATAAACTGGTTGCTATCACTTGTTTTACTTCCAATTGCCCCGAGGCCTACAAGATCGCCAAGGAATTCCGTAAACGCGGTTGCCGCGTCATCATGGGTGGTCCGCATGTCACTTACCTGCCGGATGAGGCCTTGGAATTTTGTGACAGTGTCGTTGTGGGGGATGCCGAGGGAGTTTGGAAACAGATCATCAAGGATTATGAGGAAAATGACTTAAAAAAGAAATATTATGGAGCGGCGGTTGAGGCTGATCACACCCAAGTGCATCAGGAATTATTGAATTCCCCTCCCGGGGTGATTAAGGACTACTTAGAAACCAGTCACGGCTGTAAATTCCAGTGTCATTTTTGTACGATCCCCGGTTTAAGCGAAGGGAAGGTGAGGAATAAACCCATTGAGGAAATCGTATCTTTGATTGAAAAGATCAAGCACAGATATAGGCATGTGAGCTTTATTGACAATAATATTTATAATGATCCCGCATATGCCAGGGAATTATTTAAGGCCTTAAAACCCCTTAAAGTCAAATGGGCCACCCAATGCACCATCGATATCGCCAAAAATGATGAAACCTTAAAATTAGCCAAGGAGAGCGGTTGCAGTGGATTTTTATTCGGCTACGAAATCTTTGGGAGCTCCCAAGAAAAGGCTCAAGGCGGGAAATTTGCCATGGCACAGAAATATCGCCAATTCACCCAGAAAGTCAAAGAATTAGGAATTCAAATCAAGGCGCATTTTATTTTTGGCTATGATTCAGACAACATAAAAAGTCTCTTTGAATTATGGAGGTTCTGCTTAAGTTTAAAGCCCTATTTTACCATTATTTCTTTATTGACCCCCCTGCCGGGCTCGCGTTTATATTTTGAGATGCTTAAAGAAAACCGTATCACCAATTTGAACTGGCGTAACTATGCCTGCCATTCAATTGTGTTTAAACACAAACACCTGAATCAAGTTGTGTTTTCCAACCTTTATTTTCTGATCCATGTCTTTTTTCTTGTGACGACATCCTTCGGTGGCATGGTGATGTTTTTATGCCTCTCCCTCGTATTGGTCATTGCGCAGATATGGAATGTTTAAAAAAGTTGGTAATCCACACACCCCTCAATTCTTGAAGAGGGTATATCTATTTGAGGTATTTAAAAACAAAGTTGGTGTTCAGTAGACAGAGAATCAGATAATAAGAACCGGCAATAAAAATGATAGATTGAAGCATATTTAAGGGAGGAAGGTTTAATAGGGTCGGGAAAATAAAGCGGATGAGGATGAGGGCCCCAATGATGGTCAGCCGAGAAATCGTATCCAAAGAATAGATGGTGTCTACTAAAGAAGGGATATGATATTTTTGGCTGTAGATCTCACAGATTTGGAAAAGGGTTTTTTGGCTGAGTTCAGATTCTTTAAAGTCACGAGATAAAAGATACCGGACAATTTCTTTTGTTTTTCTTTTTTGTCTATTTTGTAAAAGAACCCATAAGAATAAGGAAGAAAGCCCGGGTAGTAAAAACAGGTAATGTCGTAAGGATATTAAACAGAGCAACATAAGACAGAGTATAACTACCAGCCCTCTTTGCATGGCCATTGTGTTCTCAAACTCACCATACATCTTTTTTACATTTTCCATTTGGCTCAATTCGGATTTAAGTTTAGGCTGAACGATCAAGAAGGAAAACCAGCGAAAGACCTGAGGGTCGGTTTGGATGGAGTTTAGAATAGCCTCAAGACTTGTGACAATTTTATGAAAAAGGGCAGAAGAAATTTTTTCCATCATTTTTAAATATCTGATGGTGGAATTTTTGCTCCCTTAGGGACCTTGGTTGATTGAATAATTCTGCCAAGGGTTCAATAACTTTCTTTAAGTGTAACGCTCAAGGGCTTATTTAACAAGCAAATGTTTAATTCTCTAGAATTTGAAGGAGTTTAACAATCATAAAAATGGACTAGTTTAGATGAAAAATATTCCTTATAATATTCTCGGATAAAGCATCAAAAAACCAACCGAAAAAGGAGAAGAGGCAGTGAGCAAAAATAAAAGAAGCTTATTTTTACACGTTAATAGGTTTCAACAATATCTTCTCTATCCAGTTTTATTGACATGCTTGTTGGCATGCGGCATTTCTTTTTACAGTCTTTATTATATCCACTATATTGATAATCATCTTCTGGTGGCTTGCAATATTGATTTTAATCGTTTAGAGAGAGAAATTCCTTGGATTATGAATATTCGAAATTTTAATACAGCTATCCCTTTCTTCTTGATGACCATTTGCCTCATGTTATTTCTAATGATTTTTTGGTTGTATTATGTTTCCAACAAACTGGTTGGCCCCTATGAGCGCGTTTTAAGAGAGTTGGATGAGGTTGTGGCGGGAAAACACAAGAATCCAATTGGATTAAGAGAAGGAGATGATCTATTTAAGGAACTTTTAAAGCGAATCAATCCCATCATCGCTAAATTGCCTTAATAGGGTTTTAAAAACCAATGGGAGCCGTATATAATTCTTTGAAATCAAATGAGTTATAAATAAAAAACTGCAGAAACCCGCTCCAATTTCCTTTCATTTTTATCGTTTAAGCAAGGGAGTTTGGTCTTCTTCCCCCAAAATTTAACCTCCTAACCCATCTTTTTCTTTAGATCAAAGAATGATATACTTAAATTAGAATACGCCATGGGATCTCGAAGACTGCCATTTGAGAGGGAGAGGATGCCAAATGAATTTTGAAGATGAAGCAGTGAAAAACTTGCAGTTGTATTTAAACAAGATCAAGGATGTCAAGGATGATAAATGTTGGTTGTGTTACAAAACACCAGACAAGATCCGCGAAGAATTTTTTGAATACATGAAACATCCTTCCAAGGACTTCGAAAATCTGCAATTAGAAGATGTTGTGATCATGACTTACAAGACAAAACTCCCCATCTGCGCAGGATGTTATTTTACCATCAAACAACATGCCGATTTGATCCAAGAAATTCTAGAAAAGTCCGATGAGGAAATTTGGTAATTGTCCGTCTTCGTCTTCGTAGACTTCGTGAGACACTACGCCGGATAATCCGCCGAAGTTACCCCGCTTAAGCGGGGTTAACGTAGGCGGATGAGCTGATCGCCTCCTCAACATCTTTTCTTTAAGTCGTCCTTACCGAAGTGTCTGATTTCGCGTTTTTCTATAGACAAGTTTCTTGCCAATTTCACCTCGCCTGATATAATACGGTCATTGATTTTAGATTTTGTCCCTTTCCCCGTTACTTTGGTCAAAAGGCTTTTTTATTTTAAAAAAGATTAAAGATGACTTAAGGTAAAAAAGAATTTGACCCCGACTTCCTTTAAAATCATTAAGAGAACGTCGGGGCTGCCTTTATCAGGATTTAAAATTCTGCGCCTGCCCCGATGTATTCTTGATAAAAGATTATGGAAGTCGGGACTATACATATTTTTCTAAATAAAAAATTGTTGTAATATGCGCCTGTAGCTCAGTTGGACAGAGCAACAGCCTTCTAAGCTGTGGGTCGCACGTTCGATTCGTGCCAGGCGCGTTTAAATATTCTTTTATAAGTAAGGAACTGGGGCAAATAAGTTATTAATAGATAATAACCTTAAAACAAGTGTTTTCGATGGGTACATTTTTTTTGTAAATCCTTGGTAATAAAAAGATTATTGGCCACCGGTCTTTTAACTGCCTTTAACCTTCTTAGAACCCTTATACCTTTCCAATGAAATTCATAAAGACAATCCTATTATCGGTATTGGTTATTGTCATTTTTTCGTTTGTGGGCTTGTATTGTTGGGTGAGGGCAAACGGTAAGCAATTGATTGAACAAAAACTTTCCGATATTTTTAAGCGACCGGTTCAGGTGAAAAAAGTCAGCCTATCCTTACCCTTCACCCTTAATTTAGATAAAATAGAAATACCCGAACTTTTAAAAATCCATCGCGCCCAATTTGAAATGGGGATTCCTTTCATTTTTGAAAATCGATGGAGGGTTTCTAAACTTTCCTTGTTTGATCCTGAGATTGAGATCCATAGGAAGGAAAGTCCCCTCTCCCTTAGACAGCCTTCGCTTGCCATGAATGGCTCCCAAGATGTTTCTTCTCAAAACCAGCAAGCTTATCTCCCCAAAGGAAAAGCCGGTAGGAAAGCTAATAGGGGAGGCATTTTGACCCAAAATTTGCAAATCGAAAATGGGAAACTCAGTTATTTTTTTCAATCCGAAGGAAAAACCCATCAAATTATATTTAAGAAAATCTCTTTGCGGGCGAAAACATTTGCGTATCCTTTAATCCCTCTCGATACTCGCTTTGATTTGACGGCCACGGTGGAAAGCGATCAACTGTTTTTAAAAACTAATATCCTGCATTCCATAGGCTGGATCAATTGGCTGAAGAAAGATTTGGAGAGTACTTTAAAGATCACTGAGCCTACGGGAGAAGAGTATTTATCTTTGGCCTTAAAATCGAATAATAACGATCTTCTGGTGAAGGGACAGCTAAGTCTTCAACAATTCTTAAATCAACACCAATCCAAAGGGGAGGGGAGCTTACCTTTTGAGGATTTTTTGGTTGGGCCTATGCAGGCAACGGGTGTGGACCTTAAAACCAATTTTTCGTTTCAAACAAAGATGGATGATTTCCATTTGGAGTCAATCCCCTTTTCAGCAGATTTGATTATCAGGCAGGAAGAATCAGATTCCCCCTATCCCAATGATTGATGAAAATGCTAACTTGTACCGGGGGAGCATCAAAGGTAAATGAAAAAATTTTTATCGACTTCTTGTGTCCCGTGTGTCCTCAAGGAATTCCTTGCCCAAGGAGACTTTTTTGTTAGAATAGTAGCTTGTCAAATGAGGATAAGGGACGTAATAAAGAACGTTGACCTTATCAAGAATTTTTTTGAACCATTTAAAAATTTGAATTTGCGGTAGGTCCCCCAACGCTTTCTCAAAAGAGAATTAAGGAAGTCGGTCCCGATGTCATAAAAAGTCGGGATCCCGACTGAAACATCGGGAGACAACTCCACAGTTTGTTCTTGATAAAATATTAAATGTAAATGGTGGGTGTAGCTCAGTTGGTAAGCCTGCCTTGGCCGACAGGCCGAGGAGCATCTGACTGCCTGCCCTGGCCTGTTGGCCAGGACAGGCCAGGGTGGTTCAGAGAGCGATAGAAAGCAATGAATTATTATGTATATATTCTAAGGAGTAAAAAGGATGAGAAACTTTATATAGGCTTTACTAAAGATTTACAAGAGCGAATAAAGAGGCATAACCATGGTAAAGTAATATCCACAAAGTATCGTATTCCCTTTGAACTTATTTATCATGAAAAAACTTTTTCGTTAGAAGAGGCTTTAACGAGAGAAAAATATCTAAAAGGATTAAAAAGAGAAAGATTAAAGAAGTTAATGGCCAATGGTGGGTGTAGCTCAGTTGGTAAGAGCATCTGACTGTGGCTCAGAGGGTCGAGGGTTCGAATCCCTTCACCCACCCTTTTATTCCCCTCGGCTATGACATAATCCCCGAAAACTAGGCCAGTTGTTGTGGTAGACTTCCGATACCGGAAGCAATCAGTCAAGGTGGTTAAACAAGCCGTTGCTCTCTCATAACAGTTGGTACAACTAATGGGGGCAGGTCAAAGGCGACCAGCAACAGGGGGTTAGTCAGAAAAAGAAGCCGTTCTTCTATAAGCGCAACGACAGGGGATGTTTCATCAGGATCCCCTGATAACAACCAACAACCGATACCTGTTCAGGTATCAAGAAAATGGAGACAACATGGCTTTTCAAGGCGGGTACGACAGAGGTCCAAGAGAGATGCACAAAGCGGTCTGTTCCGATTGCAAGAAAGAATGCGAAGTTCCCTTTAAACCAAGGGGAGACAGACCTATTTACTGCAAGGATTGCTATTCAAAGCGCAAGGATAGCGGCCGTTAAAAGGGCGCCATTTTTTCCAGGACAATGACCAGGCAACAAACCTTTTGCACCTGATACGTTGTAAGAGGTTTATTGTTTATGGCCTGATGCTTGATAATTCTACCGAGTGGGTCGGTAGTGACAAGAGCAGAATGTCTATGTCTTTAACGTCCTATTCCTCCGCAGACATCACCCTTCAGTTGAAACGCGCGTTCAGTTATCGTGAATCCTTGGGGCTGGATACCAACGCGATGCGTTTGGTCAACAGCCGGGGCGACGGCCTTGAGGGGCTGATCATTGACCGTTTCAACAAACATTTCGTGGTTTATATTTTAGATACCCGCTGGCATCCGCACCAAAAGACGATCAGCGATGTTTTGCGCGAGCATTTTGAGGTTGTATATCTGGTATTCAAGGACCGCACAGTGTCTGGCACCCGCAGTGCGTCCCATATTGCGGTTGACGTGGCTGTAGGCCAGGGGAACTCCCAAACGATCGTCGAAGAAAACGGTTTGCGTTTTCACGTGGATCTCAATGACCATCTTAATCAGGGATTATTTCTGGACATGCGCAAGAACCGGAAGCTTGTAGCATCCTGCGCCCCGGGCCGTGCGGTCTTAAACTGTTTCGCCTGCACGTGTTCTTTCGGGGTGTATTGCCGGAAATTCGGCGCTTCCCGGGTGACCAATGTGGATATCAGTGCGAAATTCCTACAAAAAGGGAAAAAGAATTACCGTCTTAACCATCTGCATGAGGGCCGCAGCGAGTTTGTCCGCGATCACGCCGTTCGCTATCTAGAACGGGCCGCGAAGCGGAACAACCTTTTTGATATCATCATTCTCGACCCGCCTTCGTTCTCGCGGTTTGAGGGAACAGTTTTTAGTGTCAAGAAAGACATGCCCCTGTTGATCGAAAAGGCGTTGCGTGCGTTGACCCGTGAGGGCATGCTTTTCGTTTCGACGAATTTAAGTTCGATCTCCCGTCCGCAGCTGGAAGAGTGGGCGCACATCGCGGCCAAGAAAACCGGACGCAAGA
>CAYJXI010000009.1:0-60606 GCA_964374105.1 uncultured Planctomycetales bacterium | reverse complement strand
CAACCGCCATGATGTCCTCAACTTGGGCCTCGCTGATTTCATTGGAATCATAAGCTACATATCGATCTTGTGATTTTGTAATGGAAATAGGTCTGGCTTGGGTTAAAATGGCCGCATCCTTTTTCTTCTTAGTTTCCGTTTTGCGACCTAAGGGAAGAATGGGGGTAAGGGTTGGCATAGTCGGTAAAACAGGCGTCAACTGAATTGGGGTCTCTATACCGGGTTGTGGAGCGACTTGAGGAACGAGTTCTTTGGGCGTAGCTAAAATGGCATAATCTTTCGTGTCACTCGCCTCTTTAGATTTTAAGGCGGCCTGTCTTCGTTCTTGAGGTGCTACCTTCCCTAATAATTCATTCCATTGCCGCTGGATAGCCACATTCTCTTCATGGCCTCTTTCATCAAGATATTCATCGACCTTGCTGACCAAACCGATGGTTTCGTGCAGCACGCCTTGCGCTATTCTCTGCGGTCTTTCGGTTTCCTCTCGCCCAATTTCGGTCAACAAGTCTTCCGCCTCATCGGCGTTTTTGAACATATAAACTGTCTCTCGGCCATGGCCGGTAAATTTCCCGCCCAAGCCGTAATGCCCGCCGATCAACCGATCCTTCATTTGATGTTCGAATTGAACGCGTTCTTTCTTAGAAATCTGTTTGGTTTCAACCAAAGTATCCAGGGTCTCTGAAATCTTCTGATTCAATTCTTCCAATATCCTAATCTCGGTTTCGACCGATGCAATCTGCTTTTGAATCCTCTCCTGCTCGGTACGTTCGGCCGCTGGGATGTTGGATAACTTCATTTTCAGAGATTCTAGGGAAATCTGTTTCATAAGCAAGGTGTCATTGATCTTATCAAATTCCGCATACCTCTCCTCTGGCAATGAAGTCATGCCCTTGGCCCGGGCTAGCACAAGTGAACTTGGCGTCTGCGCCAAGGAGATAGCGGTAAGCCCTACGGAATCCTTGGCCGGCGCCAACTCCTTGATCGGAGCCATGGCCAACTGAACCTCCGCTTTTGCCGACGGCATGAGCGCGCCGGATTCTGTTTTTTGCTGAATCACCTTGTCGGCCTGCTTCTTCAATTCTTTGAAGGCGTCACGCATTTTGGTTTCAACCGCCGGCTCCTTAGCGAAACGGTCGGCCTCACGGCTGACATTGCCGATGTTCCTCAAAACCTCATTAAGATTCCGGGCATTGGCATAGTCATTAAACTGCTTCACCAGATTGTTATACTGACCCGTATGAATATTCTGCTCGGTAGCCTTAAGATTGCTCTCGGCAACTTTGCGCAACTGATCGATGTTGCCAATCAGTTGTTTACCGCTCACTGCTCGGCCCTGTTCATCCTGCAGATTCGATTCGCTTTCGGTTAATTTGGCCAACGCTGAGGCATTGAACGACTCGACGGTTTTCGAAATTTCTTTCTTTATGGAATCGTATTGCCGTCTGGCCTCTTCGTAATTGCCTTTCTTAAACTCGCGGTTGGCCAGATTTAACCTCTCATTAAATCTGTTCATGGCCTCAATGGCACCCTGGACAGAGCCGCTGACCGCCGCGGTCTTAACGCCCCGAGCGCCTATAGTTTTATTATGTTCCGCCGCCTGGCGGTTCTGCTCGGCGACCTCGGCGGCCTTGTGAATTTCGCTGATAATCCTCCGTCCGTCCATATCCGCCTTTTTGATATTCACCAGCGGCGATTTTTCCAAACGGGCCGCATGATCCTGAGCGTCTTTCTTGACAGAATCGTAAAGCTTGATGGCCTCGTTGAATTTTCCGTCATTAGCCAGCTGATTGGCCTCGTTCAGTTTGTTGACCAGCCGCTCGTGGGTCTTGACACCGTCGTTGTATCTGGCGGTCGCCATGCTTTGGGCAACCCCAATACTTAACTGCTCTAAATTTTTCCTCAATTCGGGTCGATGGGCCGTGGCCGGCGATCCTTTTAAGACACCGGTCTTATAGGCAATGTCTTCCAGGGATGGCATAATGAGATCTAACGGCGTGCGGCCGCTGTTAACCAAGGCAATGGTCGCGTTGTGATTCTCAATCAATTTATTGGCTGCCACCCAGGTCTTCTTGAATTCCAGGAGATTGCCGAAGGTCTCACCGGTGACATCGGCCAAATCTTCCCGGCTTAAATCAATGAACCTTTTACCGTTTTGTGTGTTTACCCAAAGGACCTTGTGTTTCACATCGGTATTGAGATCTCCCTTCACACCTTGGGTTAAGTCAATGATGCCGTTTGCTTTGACGCCCTTCCACAGCACGGCCGTATGCCCGCCGCCTGCATCCTGATCCCTGCCGGCAAAATTCACCTTGACACCGACCTTCGAAACACTGTCTTTTTTATGACCGAACCCGAGTTCGTTTAAGGTCATCGTGGTGAGGTCACTGCAGGAATCGCACACCCCGGTCCGCGGCCGGCCAGGAAGGTTCGGATTACCAACGACGGCATGGTGAAGGTCGCCGATTTTCCACGCACCCGTACGCACACCCTCTGTATCGTAAGCCACATTGTGATCCCAAAATTTATACGTCCAGCGCAGGACCTCGCCTTCCATTTTCGCCAGCTCCTCAACTTCGGCGGCTGACATCTGGCCTTTATTGTAGCGGTCATATCTGGTTTTCAGTTCGCGGGAAACGGCCTTCGTAAAATCTTCAAACGTCGGCCTCGACTTCGGCAGGCTGCCGGCAATTTTCATAAGGTTTGGCGCATTGATTTCCGCAGGAACAATCCCGCCGCGGTCAGCGCGTAAACTGTCAAGCATCTGGTCTAGATTAAGGGAAAGCTCTTGTTTGGCCTGCGGGAAGCCAAAATCGCTTTTATGCTGTTCATCACTGGCTTGATAGAACTCAACACTTTCTTGTGACTGCGCCTCCAATTTGGGTGTCGGGCTAAAAAATCCTAACAGCCCCACCGCGGTTATCCCGCCCATCTGTGTTAGGCGGGACCTGAATCGATCGAACATGCCGGGTCTCACCTGGGTGAGGATCGCCGTATCTCTCCTTACTGGTTTAGATGAAACGGCTAATTCTGTTTCCTTTTTCTTCTTAGTTTCCGTTTTGCGACCTAAGGGAAGAATGGGGGTAAGGGTTGGCATAGTCGGTAAAACAGGCGTCAACTGAATTGGGGTCTCTATACCGGGTTGTGGAGCGACTTGAGGAACGAGTTCTTTGGGCGTAGCTAAAATGGCATAATCTTTCGTGTCACTCGCCTCTTTAGATTTTAAGGCGGCCTGTCTTCGTTCTTGAGGTGCTACCTTCCCTAATAATTCATTCCATTGCCGCTGGATAGCCACATTCTCTTCATGGCCTCTTTCATCAAGATATTCATCGACCTTGCTGACCAAACCGATGGTTTCGTGCAGCACGCCTTGCGCTATTCTCTGCGGTCTTTCGGTTTCCTCTCGCCCAATTTCGGTCAACAAGTCTTCCGCCTCATCGGCGTTTTTGAACATATAAACTGTCTCTCGGCCATGGCCGGTAAATTTCCCGCCCAAGCCGTAATGCCCGCCGATCAACCGATCCTTCATTTGATGTTCGAATTGAACGCGTTCTTTCTTAGAAATCTGTTTGGTTTCAACCAAACTATCCAAAGTCTTTGCAATCTCCTGACGCAGCTCATCTTTGTTGACATCAAACATCACAACCTCGGCCTTATCATCTTTAGAATCCAAGGCTCTCTTTAAAAATTCTTTTTCACTCGAACCCATTTCGCTTAGGGTGAGTTTATCAACCTCACTGACCTCGGATAAGGCCAACTCAACGGCTTTTCTTATCTCGGTCTCTCTTTGACTTGCCTTCTGGTATCTTTCGGCGCTCATCAGATCAGCTATCACTGAGCCCTGGATTTTCCCGAGGATCTCGCTGAATTTTTGATTTCGTAAATTTTTGTTTTCATTAAGAGCTATTGCGCGTTCAAAATGTTCTTTAGGAACCTTAACAAGACCTTCTTGATCCTGCGCTTCGGTAAATCCAAATTCCTGACGAATTTGAGGCGTTGCCCGCACAAGGTAATGGGTGAGCTTAGGCTTATCCTGTTTTTTCGTCCCAATCTCATAAGTCACTTTCTCTAACGCAAGATCACTCTTAAAGCCCTGTTGGATATCTTTCGTAAAATATCTCCCGTTGGTTAATGGCAGAACCTTGGTCTCCATACGAGGCACATTGTTTTCCACGACCGGCGTATACTGCACAATTGCCGTGGGTTCTTGAGAGCGATTTCCATCTTTATCGTCTTCATAGATCAAATGCTGATCGAGATCTAGGGTCTGGCCAGACTGTAAAACAAGACCATAGTTTAAGGGGAGGCTTGCTGTTGCCGAAATGCTGATCGGCCGAACACCTGACTTTTGGGTCGCATCCAAGACAAAGGTCTCGTAACCCTTGTTGTTCTCAAAAGAGATATCAACCCTTTTCTGTCCGGTTGATTCCATCGCCCACTTGGCCCGGCTCGTTAACTGGGCTGTTTCGTATTCCTCGATTCTTTGCATGATTTCTTGTTCAGAATATCTTTCCCCTTCTGCCTTTTGACTTAATCGAGAAACTTGTCTTAAACTTGGTGTTTGGGCGCGGCTTGCCAACTGATGCGCTACTCCTTCAAGTTCAGCCTGCAGATTAACCCTGGCTGTCTTGACTCTCTCGATCTTGGCGGGATCAAAACTTACAATCTCGCCGGTTTGGGGATTAACCCCTGCCTCTTTTTCCGCCTGCTTTAACTCTAGCTTTCTTAGGGCTAACCGAGTTCTTGTCTTATGATCGAACTGGGGATCGTTCATATTCATGATTTGTTCCGCGGTCATCGGGGTTCTGCGTTTAGCCAGTTCAGGAGTTGATCCGCCGCGGGTAAAAGCCTGGTTCCGATTATTTTCTGAAGTAGCATTGGCCAAGATCATATGAATCTTCCCTGGCCCTTCGAAAGAAATCCCATCATACACTTGGGTAGAAAGAATAACCTTGCCCTTGACTTTGCCTTCATTAAAATCTTTTACGAAATTGGCCAGTTCTTCCCCGGTTTTCTCAACAAAGGTATACCCCTTTAACCCTTCCAGCTGCTTTCGATGATATTCCCGGTCTGTTGGAATACTGCTGTCGATAATGACCAGATTCGTATCCCTTCCTTCCCTAGAATTGATATGGGCTAAGGTCCGATCAACCGCGGCTATTGCTCGCGAATTAGGACTATTGCCGTCATCAAGAATGAGTTTGGCAGCCATCTCACCCAATTTAATTTGAGGATTGGTCTGGACTTTTCTTTTGGCGATCATATCCATAGCTAAATCCGATGTCCCGGTCGCCAAGATTGATCCGCTCATTCCTTTGATGACATCAATCCCGGTTGTTTCTTTCGTTGTTTTGCTTAAGACATTATCAATATAAAGGTCTAGCGAGGCCTTTTTCCCTTGGGAGGCAATGGCCATACGCCCATCGGGATTAAGACCCCCCGTTGGATCTCCAAAAATCTGTCCCCACTTGGCCTCCCCGGTGTCAATATCAATGGGGGCATAATCTTCGATTTTGCCGTCTCTTCCTTCTTTATAGGCGACACGGGGTGCATTCATTTCGCTCATGAGCATACGGACACCAGAATTTAGTAATGCGTTCATCTCTGTTTCCGTAAATTCATAAGCCTTGGATTCGGGTCTCTGAGCAAATCTTTCTAAAATGATCTGTTTAGGCCGGATGGCATTGCCATTATTATCTTTCAAAACATTTCCGTAAATATCAACCGCCACGTCTCTGCTCTCAAATGCCTCGCCAATGGGGTTCCCGCTTTGATCTTCCTGATTCTTAACGATGATCCAGGGATCTTTCCCGCCGATTTCACCAGCCACTTCTCTGACCGTATCCATAAGCGCAATGTTATGCTCCAGTTGTTCTTTGAATTTCAATCTTTTAACCTCAATTCGGCCTCGTTCGCTTGAGAGCATATCCCTGCCGATCCCGCGGGCCGGGCCTTCGACTAAGGGTGCCGCAGAGGTTGTCCGATGGGCTTCATCTAACAAACCAAAGACATTCGAAAGTTTGCCGCGGGATTGGAATTCCTGCTGTTCCCGGATGGTCATGACAACAACGCGGCCTTTCTTGAGTTCTTGAAGAACTGGTCTTCCCCTTTCATATTGAACTCGATCAACTGCACCAGGGCCTAAAAGACGTTCGGCTTCTATCACAATCTTGGCTGCATTAGCCTCATCCGAGGCCGAATAAACAATCGGGATATTTTCTCTCTTTGCGGCTTCCATGGCTGAAGGAACTCCTATTGTTGTTTTTCCTCTTCCCTGGGGAGAGACCCAAAGCAAGATGTCTCCTTTGCCCTCGGCAGCCCTCTCTGCGCTTTCTAATGTGGCATAACCCAAAGCGGTCTGACCTAACTCGGGTTTAAATCCTGGGATTGTTTTTGTTAATCTCTCAACGATCTTTGACATAGCCTTGACTTGAGGAGTCGAAAAAGAACTCTCACTTGCCAAATCTTCTCTGCTTCCTCTATTAATCCCTTCGGCTATGTCGTATAATCGTGAACGTTCATCGGTTTGACTTGATTGAGATTTTTGACTTCTGATTCTTGGTAAGGCAGAAGTTTTTGGCATCTCTATTCTCTTCGACCGGCCAAGGGACAACATCGCCCTGTCAACCGAGGCATAAGAAGGTTCTTCAATATCTATATCTTCATCTATATCAATCCCCTCAGACGATTCGAGTTCTTGATACCAATCGCGCAATTGAGCAATTTTACGATCATCACTCATCGTTGGATTCTTTAAGGTCAGGGCCTCAAAAAGAACAACCCAGGACATCTTTTCTGAAGTATCGGCCACAACCAAATCATGTCCGCCGACTGATTCTAAAAAGTCACTGATTCTTGAGGCCACCTTGTCAGCCTTGGCAATATAAATCTCTGGATGGCTTTTAAGTTTTCTTGAATGGGAAACGAATCGTCGATCAGCGGAAAGTTCCTGTTGCAGAGCTTGTGAACCCACATCCGTCACTTTTGATTTATACTGATCAACGAAAAAGGTGACTTCTCTCTGAAGGTCATTATCTGACAAGGCAAATAATTGAACTCTATCGAGAATCTCCGGTTCCTCTAGAAGCTGTGCTTTTTGATAGGCCGATTTGAAGGCCCGGCCTTCAGGAGAACGATCGGTGGCTTGTACTCGTTCGATCGCTTCGCTTTTATCCTTCTCATCAACAACAAAATCAAGGAATTTTGTCAAGGCTGGTTCTTGGGAAATGAATTTCACGATTTTTCTTGAATCAGAATCAACCACGATCCCCCGCCCTGTGATTGGACTGATATAAGTCACTTGATTCTTCTCTTCAACCGGCCTAGCCGTACTCAAAACCTCTGAGAGAACCAGTTCGGCCTCGCTACGGCTTGGCTCTATTGCCGTAAAACGGCCATCTTCTTTAACCGCCTCTCCTAATATATCTTTCAGCTCTCTTCTTGAATTCTTGATCGCATCGCTAATCAATGAATCATCGCGATGACTTTTAGCCAGGGCCGCTTTAAGTTTCATGGCAGAGCCTCTTGTCTTGGCCATCTTAGCGGTTAAATCAAGCTGTTTGACAATCCACTCTTTCTTATCACTATCATTGCTTAGATTCTGAGGAAGCGGCTGGTCTATCTCAATAAATTCTTCCACATCGTCATCCAAAACCTTTATCACAGCTTTATTCCCTTGGATTTCAATGTTATGACTCTTATCCCGATCCAAAACCCACTCGCCAGAAGTTCTATCTTGACGGGCGACGGATCTTAAGGCAAACTCGGTGGCAAACTGGGTATTGAAGGCGATCTTTGCCCCTCTTTCTAAATAATCCAGCGCTCCATAAGCAAAAGAATCTGCCCCTTTCTCGTCACCCAACCTTACCGCGTCTCTCATATCAATCAATCTTGCGGCGCCGGTAATCTCATGGGTCTTGATTTCTCCTATGGCAAAATCATCATGATAACCCCCAATATCGTCTTCCTTATAAAACGGAAGTCGTTTGCCCCGGTTAACAACCCTAATTCTGGCTGCACCACCGATATTAGGAGTTCCTTGGGCCTCACGGTAATTATCGGTCATGTGCGAAACCTCATGCCAAGCAACCCCAGAACCCTGCATGGTCTTGATAGGAGTGGCTAAGGTCACAAAGGCATGCGTACCCAAAAGCAATTCTCTCTTTTCTTTGTCTGCTTCCCCAGCGGTGCCGTGGTGTTCCATAAAAGGATCAAAGATAAACTTAGTCCCATATTTTTTCTCAGCGACTTTTTGTAATTTCCCTAACTGGGTTCTCTCCCCTTGGATGTCATCTTGATGGGCAATCTCTAAATAGGGATGTTCCACAATTCGGCCGCCTTCGATTTGCCAATCCCCTTTTCTTGTCACCTGCCAGCCTTCTCGATAACCGAGAAGAGATTGCGCCTGGCTTAACATTTCTTCGACGGAGGCCTTAATCTTTCCGGAATTATGAAGCTGCGGCAATTCGCTTGTTGCGGCTAACATCTGCGAAACAATTTTCTCTTGATGCTTTAAAGCTCTAAAGGTTTCTTCCGTAATGCCAACGGTGCCATCGGGGTTTTCTGTTTTGGGTCCCGATACTTCTAAATTAGAAACTTTCAAATTAGAGAGTTTAAATGAGCCGGAAGAATCCTTGGCGAGAATCTTTTTAATAAGCCTTTGCGGTCCTTGCTGCCTTGTCACGACAATCCTATTATTCAAAGAAAGGATTTGATCACCTGCCCTGATCCCCAGTTCTTTAGAACCCTGAGTGACTTTTAAGTAATTTTCATTCTTCTTTTCCTGATCGAGATACTGGACATTATCAACAGCAACGGAAACCTTTTTGCCGTCTTCTTGGACGAATTCGACTTTCTCATTTGGTCGTGCAAAATATTTTTTCCCTTCCGTATCCAGTTGAATATCAAAAATCCCGTTGACGAAACCTTGTTTCTTTTCATCGTAATAAGTTCTGAAGACCGCCACCGGCTGCATGGCTGGTTTCTTGTCTTGAAGATTGGCAGCTACCGCACTCAGAGGCAGTTTACCTTTCTCACTTTCAACGGTGGCATAGATAAATCCGTCTTGATAATTGTAAGTTTGCCCGGGCTGTAATCTAACCCCACCGCCAAAGAAAATCGGTCCTGTGGTCGCGGTTATGCTCACCGCCTCAACTTCTTTAACTTTTCCATTTTCATCATATTTCTTGGCTTTATAAGTCTCATAACCTTTGCCCGAATCCAAGGCAACACTGAGTTCAAATCTTCCTGATCGATCCATAATGTCCATAACACGTCGATCAGTGGATTTCTTCATAAAATCATGGACAACGTCTCTAACTGTTTCCTTAGTTAATTCTGGGCTTGTCTTGGCCACAGTATAAACTTTGCTGATTAAATTACGATTCTGGATGGAATCCAAAATCTCCAAGGCAACGAGTCGAATTTGGTTCTTGTCTCCAGAAGCAACCGCATCCAGAGCACGCGACCGTTGCGGAGTCTCAACTTTTCCATCTGCGTTGATAAAGATAATCCCTTCAACCTTATGCGCATTCATACGTTGGGATTCCCTGTCACCTGCGATATTAACACGCCCGCCTGCTTGCCCCATGTCTGCGGTAGCTCTGGCGCTGAAAACTAAAACATTGGCTTTTGAAACACTTTCTCGGGCCTTAGCAACACTCCCCGCGGTTTCTACAAGCCTGTCGGCTAAGGCCGCGATATTCGAACCGCCACTCAATCCTAGGAACAAAACAATCAGTTCTTCATCCTTATCTTCTTGAAGCCTCTTTACAGCATCTTTTGCCTCTTCCAATTGCTTGGCATCTATCTCTCCTGAATCTTTATATTCAGTGACAATGGCAACCCTTTTCTCTTTCCCATCTAATTTCAGGCGACCTCCATTGGCTTCGGCCTCAACTACTAATCTATCAAATGCCTCACGATGATCTGTTGTGGCGATTGTTAAACGAGCATTATTATATTCCCGTCCATCTTCACCCCTGGATGGGTCCCTTAAATCTTCTCTAAAGAGATGTTCCTTGATCCCTTCTGCAATTGATTTAACTGGATCTCTCACATCAACTGGACGGTCATCTAATCTAAGCTCCATAAAATCCACATTATTTCTCTCTGTCTTAGGTTTTAAAAATCTCGCCCCTTGGGCACGGCCCGCCAATTCCATAGATTCTGCTGTTCCTGAGAAGCCTATGACAAGACCAAAGGCTGAATGCACATCCACGTCGGATACAGGATTCATTGTCTTTGTCCGTCTTGCGGTTAAATAATTCTTCAAGGTTTCCCCGCGTTTTCCCACACCTAATTTATCCCAAGTCACAGCAATGACAAGCATCCTGGCGTATTCGGAATCACCGGGAATAGTTCCCTTTTGCGAATGGCCACTATCCGCTAACATATAAAAAAGCATATCGCCTTCTGGATCAAATTTGTAGTCAGGTGTTGCCCGATTATAAAGATACCGGGCCAAGGCACCTAATTTTTTCTCCATGGTTTTCCCACTAAACTCTAAAACCTCACCACCCGCATTTCTGAAACCCTCAAAAGCTGTGTTAAATCTTTCATTGAAACTTGCATCCTTTTGCCACTCCCCTAATAACTGGGCGGTTTCTTTGCCTAATTCTTTTCCTTCCCAAGAATCCACAATCTCTCGATAAAGTCTCTCAACCCTCCCTCGGGCAGAAGATCCGGAATCGTCCTTATCCTTCCTAAAATCCCAAGGATTCTTTCTTCGACTTCCATCAAACGCAACAACCTTATGAATATCTCCCTCTTGCTCAACCAACTTTTCGCTAATAAGTGCTAAAAGTTCTGTCTGAGATCGATCCACTTCTGAATTACGGACAATCTCCTTGGCTTTTCGATCTCCGGCCCTGGCCCGATCCATAATCTGCTCAGAATCCCGGCCGCTACTGACAACCAAAACAGGGATACGGTTCTGCCGGTCGGTTTCGTCGCTCAATTCAATCATCGATTTGTCAATCTTGTTTTCATGGCGTAACCGCTGGGCCTCAGCATGGGTGGCGATATTAAGGCCCCTCTCAATGGACAAGCTTTCATTCTTATTCTTGACATCCCTAATCCGGCCTTTCAACATACTCTTTGTCGAATCCGTTAATATTTCTGTCTTTACTGACTCTGGAACAACAATGACAACAGACCGATCTCTCATAAAAGGATCCCTTGCCAGCATTAAAGCTAAGGCTTGAATCAAAACAGTCTTACCGCCGCCGGTTTCTTTGGAAATAACAATAAAAGGTTTTTCCCCCTTCTTGAATTGTCCATAAGCATTCCTTGCCATTTCATAAACCTCTAACCAATCCACATCTTCAGTCTTAAGGTCAAAAGGTTTCTCTCCTTGGGCCCTAGCAAAATTTTCTATATCTGTCTTCGTATCTTGCAATGTGCGATACATTTCAAAGGCAGCAGATTTAATTTCTACTGATGTCTCATCTCTAAAGGCAGGTGTTTCTTTACCATCGTTATCAAACAATTCCTTAGCAAGGGTGGCTACCCTTTTTGCCCTCTTGACCTCTTCTCTTTCCTGCTTTATCGCTTTATATTTATCAATAACCTTGCGAACGATCGAAGGCTTGGTACCATCTGGAGAGGATGTTCCTGTTGATGGCCTCGATGATTTCTGCCGAGACCGGGGAGGTGTTTGGGTTTTAACTGCTTTATCACGTGTCGATGCGGCTAACTCGTCACTTTGAGATCGTGCGCGTTCAGCTAGGATATGATCAATATCTGATAGTGCCCAGTGGGCGGCTAGTCTTTCTGTTCTTGAGGTAGCACTCTGACTTCTTAAATATAACTCTCTTTTGGCAGCAAGCCTCCCTGCCGCTGAATCTTCTGAAATCGCTTGTTTATAAAAAGGTTCTAATCCATTAAGTTTATAATCAAGTCCTAATTTTTTTAAAGCCTCTGAGATGATAGAGCCTTCCGTAGCTGTTTCCAATCTCGCACGGCTCCATAATTCTTCAAGGATATCCTGTCTTTCAGAACCAAGGCTACGACCCAAGAAATCATCCAAGACACGATCATCCTTTTTGGCAATGACTCTATCCAAAACATCAGAAAATGTAAACTCCTTAGGTGGTGCCTGGGGCTTGATGGGTGTCTTATCAACCCGTGGTTTGGGCAAAGTTGCCAAGGCCTTGGCCAATATTTGATCGGCTACCTCTTGCGCACGTAACTGCACATTCAAACGATCCAGACTCTTTTTGGCGGTATCGAATTTCTCTGCTAATCGGCTTCTCTGTTTTTCTAATCGGGGGATAAGAGTATCTCTCATATGGATTTTTTCAGAAGAATCCAAGGTCCTTCCCTCCGCAACACCGCTTTTCAATTGAGATCTTAATGTCGCTAAGCGGGTATCTACCTCTGCTACTTGACGGGAGACTTGGCCAAGCTCCTTCCCTAATATATTCATCTCCTTGCGTCTGGCCTCAGCGCGTTTAGCTCTTTCTCCTAGGACGACCTCACCCCTTTGCGATATGTCAGACTCTATCCTCGATTGAGAACCACTCTCTTCGGATAATTCCCTTCGGGCCGACCTAGACATCTCTTTCAGCGTGGTCCTCTTTATCCCAGTGTAACCTTCTTTAGAAATCTCTTTCTCTTTCTTTGCTAAAGAGTCTTTTGATTCCTGGACTCCTCGTTCTACTTCAGGAACCAATTGTCTTAAGGCCTCCTTGGCTCCTTTCTGCATCGCCCCTTTGACCTTGGCAGATCTGACTTGGGCTTCATGCCGCCTTGTCCCCGGCTCAGCTTGCGATGGCTTGGCAACCTCAAATCCCTCTTGCAACTCCAGTTCAGTGCGGAAGACCTTCTGTAATATTGGCTCTCCTTCTTTTTTCTCTTGAGGAGAGGAAACTCGGCCCTGTTCCATTTCCCGCGCCTTTTGTTTTGCCTCTTTTGAGATCAAAGCAAGCTCTGCACGGGATAAGGTGGATTCGATAGCCTTAACTCTTTCATTAGCTCGACTTAGATCAGATTCAATTTGTTTTTCTGTAGCCTGCATTCGGGAAAGATTCTGGCGGAGTTCTTTTTCTTTGGCACGGGCTTCTTTGAGCTCGACTCTGGCTAATTCAAGGAATTCTTCCCGTTCTGTTGTCTCTTTTTCAAGAGCCGGCTTTTTACTTTTAACCTTTTCTGTTGCCCGCCTGACCGCTCTTTCTTTAGAAGAAACAGCCTGTCCCTGCGTCTCACCGGGTGTTCCTTTGCTTAAAGCTTTTGCCAAGGCTTTTTGTTGATTACGCAGATTCACCTCGGCTCGAGCAAGACCTTTCCCTTGTTTAGTGCTTTCTACGCCTTTCACCTCTCCTTTAGCATATTCAACATCGCTCTCTAATTGTTCCCTCTTTCGGATAGCTTCTTCTAATTGGGATTGAGTCTTTTCGATCTCGCCTCGGACCTTTCTTAAACTATGACGTTCAACTTCATAATCCTGCCTTGCTGACTGCCATTGCTGATCCAATGTCTCTTGGGTGGGTGCCTCGCGATATAACTTATCCGCGACCTTAGCAACCTCATCATATTCTTGAGCACTGCTGCGTTCTCGTCCCTGCCAGGCCTCTTGGATAAGCCGTTCATCTGCGGTTCTGGCAGCATCCTTAGCCTTGGAAGAATATTCTTCCTTCGTTGGAATTTTTCTTAATGTGCTTATATCTTTCTCAACGTTTGCGATTTCAATCTTTTTAAGACCTCTGCGGAACGCCAAATCGCCAATAGACTTTTCAAGGGAAATGATTTCGGAATTGACCTCATTGAATTCGCTGGCTTTAGCCTCATAATTTTTGGTGGCCTTTTCCAGCATACTTTCCGCGGTTTTCTTTTCTTGACGTAAATCGGCAATCTTAAATTTCCTTTCCGCAGTGTCCCGTGCCTTGGCTAATTCAAGTTCACCAGCTTGATAACTTTCCGCAACTCTTTCAGCCGAGGCCTCAACTCTCTTAAGATTACCCGAAGCCTCTTCCATATTTCTTTTTGCATTATCGGCCTCTAATGATTTTTGATGACTGTTGGGAGAATCATTCTGTATCGCCTCGTCCCTCTCTTTGATGGCCTCTTCGTATTTCTTTTTCGCCTCCCGATCATTCTTTTTAGCAAATTCATAATTTTCCCCGGCCTTTTGCGAGGCGGCTCTCTGGTTGGCGGCATTTCCCATAGCGCGTCTTAAACCTTCATCCAGAACCACATTTCTTAAGGCGAGTTCTAATTGCCTCTGTGCATCTTGGTTAAGACTTTCGGCTACTGCAATCTCTCGTTGGGCTTTTTCAACTTCTCCCTTTAGTCCCTCTTTTCTTGTCCTGGCCTCATTGAGCTCAACTTTGTGATCGGAGAGTTGTCGATCAATTTCCCCAACACCCTCATTTTCTTGCGCCAATAAATCTTCTCGACGGGTTCTGGCCTCTTTTAATGCCTCGCGTTCGGGGGTAGTCTTGCCTCTGGCTAGATCTAAAGCAGCTTGAGCAAGTCGACGATAGGATGAGGAATTGGCAGGTTGTCCTTGATTTGATTCTTCTTTAAAGTCTGCCTGATCCTTTTCTTTCGCAGAAACAACGCGTTTCCTAAACTGAATCTCCTGCTGAATCAATTCTTCTGATTTCGCGTGGCGGGTTAAGAAATCTGCCGCACGAGCTAAACGTTTAAATCCTTCTCTATTTGTCGGCCTAATATTCTTAATTGTTGTAACCCCATCAACAACCTCAACCTCAGCCAAGGCCTTAACAACCCCTTCGGCAATTTCAACAGCCTTTTCCTTTGCCTGTCTGCTTAACCATTGATATTTCTGTTTAGTAGGAGTTGATTCGTTTAAGGCAATCTGTTCTTGCTCGCCAAGAAGTCTTTCTGCATATCCTTCTTTGATTTTGCCCAATTTCTCAACATGTCTTTGACGTCTTGTTATCGTCTTTTCTGTTTGAGCCAATTCTTGTTTGGCCAACTGTACATATTGCTTTTGTTCCGCGGCCTTTGCCCTGGCGATGTCTTTTGCCTTTTGATAATCCAAATTTGCTTGCTGATAGGGGACCTCCAATTTCTTTGCCGCAGCTTCGGCTTTTTCCATTTTCCCAAAGGCCTCTTCCATATTGCGTTTGGCTCTATAGGCCTTATCGGCATGATCGGCGCTGGGGGCTTTTTCTTGTTGTGCCAAGGCCTCTTCGTATTTCTTCTGGGCAGTCTGATAATTTGTGCGCAGTCGTTCGTAATTCGATTCGGCCCGCTCGGAAGCCACATCCTGTTTTTCAAATTTGGCCTTTGCCTTTTTGACACCCGGATCATTATCGATATCGTTAAGACGTGCATATTCTTCTTGTTCAGCTCTCAGTTGTTCCTGGGCATTTATTCTTTGTTCTTTAGCTTGCTCTAAACCTTTTCCCCGATCAGCCTTCTGTGCCTCGGCTGAGGTGATCTTCTCTTTCAGTTCCTTGGCTCGATTTTCTGCTCGCTGAATATTGGCTTTGATCATTCCCTTATCGGAGGCCTTTTCTTCTAATATTTTATATGCCTTGATAACACGAAGAGCTCCTTGTAGATCACCATCTTCCACCTTAATTGACTTAATCCCGCCAAACTCATTAAGCTCAACGAGCTCACTAATTGTTCTTTCCGCCTCTTTAACAATTCGTTGACCGAGATCTCCTTCCAGTCTTTCATATTGTTCTTTTGAGACTTGGGAAGACTTCCGGGCAAGAATCTCTCTTGTGTCTTTGACTCTAGATTCAACTTGCGGTAAAAGTTGTTCAATTTCCTGACGGGCTGAATCTTGAATGGCTTTTGTACTTCGGGCAACCCGTTCTCCCGCTGCCTCTTTTTTACTTCCCGGCTTGACTTGCTCAGGGGCGGATTCTCCGCTCTCGGCTCGGTATTTCTTTGCCAATAATTCGAGAGGACTTTCCGGAGGCCGTGTTAACGTCGGAGTGGTTTCAATCGGTGTTTTTCCATCACTAACCTCTGTAGCTTTTTGCCGTGCCAGCTCACTGACCTTTTGATAGGCCTCTTTGCTGGCCAATTTGAGATCCGATTCAACCTGATCCAACCCCTCGCGCTGGACTTTAAGTTCCACCGCTAATCGGGAATCGCTGTCAACCCTCTTTTCAAGACGGGTAATGACTTTGGCCAATTCCTCTATTTTTCTAGACTCGGTCTGGATTTCCTCGCGGATCAGTTGTTCTAGATCCTGGGTCTCGTCTTTCTCTCGATCAAATTTCTCCTGAAGCCTTCTTGATTTTTCTTCTGCCCTTTGTTGAGTTCTTAGTTTCTGATGAACTGCTTTGTTTTTGGTGGGATCCTCTTGAGTTTCCTGGTAACGATCCGAAGCTTTCTGTTGTGCTCCTCTTGCCTGTCTTAACTTTTTGGCCAATGGGGAGCTTTCGAGTTCTTTGCCGGATTGTTTGGCAGAAGCTAAAAGTTCTCTTAATTCCGCAACCTTTTGTTCGCTTTGTTTCTTATCCCGCTCAAGTCTAAAGAGCTCTGAAGATAATCTGTTTAAGGTATGCTCTGAGGCCTCAATGTCCTGCGCAAGAGATCGTCTCTGGCCACTTAACTCTACTTCTGATTTCGCATACCTATCTGACAACCTGCTGGCTGCGGCAGCAACTTCTTCGTAGGCTTCTTGTGTTGCCTTTGTTTTTCCATCGCGAAATTCTTTAACTAATAATTCATCAGCCCGTTGTTCGGCTTCCTGAGCAAGGCGGGTTAGATGCTCTTTGGTTGGGACTTTTCGAGCCTCAGCCGCCTGACCTTGATACCCAGCCTTCTGTGTGCTTTTTGAATCCCGTTCGGTTCCAAATGAGAGGATTTCCTCATCTAATTTTTCACCTTTTGCTTCAGCTAACCTTAAGGATTTTTCTTTTTGAGCTGTTCTTACCCTTGCCTTGGCCAACAAAAGCTTTGCTGTCTCCAAATCCGCTCGTCTTGCCGCGGCTTCTTCTTGAGCCGCTTCAATATCAAATTTTTCCTGTGTCCTCTTCTTTTTAGCTTCGCTCTTTTCAGCATTTCTTTCCGCCTTACCTGATTTTAAAACCTTAGAGGCAAGCTCTTGTTCTTCTGTCTTTCCAGAGGCATCCCGGGCTTTTCTTTTGGCTCGAGGTGACTCGTATCCCGTATCAAATCCTTGCCCTTTTCGTTTGGCTAACTCTTGCGGTGCGGGTTTTCCTCGAAGATCCGATTGACTGGCAATCCTTTGTTTTGCAGCTAACGCAGTTGTTGCCTGATCTAAGTCTGCTTGCGCTTGATCAACGAGCTGTTGGGCACGAGTTTCTTCTTGACGGCTGTCTTCAATCTCCCGATCGGTCCTCTCGATTTCTCGTTGACCCTCACTTCTTTCTGCCACGGCAAGCTTAATCAATGAATCAAGATCAACGGTTTCTAAATCAACCTGTTTGGCCTTCTCTAAAAATCCTTCCCGTTTGGCCTTAAGCTCAGAACGGGTGGACGAAATCTCTGCCAATCGTTTGGAAATTTCCGCAATACGTCTTTGGGCTGCGGCTGTTGTCGGCGTCCCGAGATTTTCTAATTCCGCACTTAAATCAGCCGCCTCTCTTTCTGTTGCTTCCAAGCTTCTTTGGGTTTCTGAAATATCCTTGGCTATTGTTTCAGCGGTTTGAGCCCGTTCTTTTAATCGGCCAAGAGAAATTTTTAACAGATCAAGTTCTTCTGCGGAAAGACCGTCTTTGATCTTAAGTTCTGATCCTTCTCTGACAGTTAACTCTGAAACAATCCGGGATGCGGTTGCTTCAGCTCTGTCCCCCGCCTCTTTAGCACGACGAAGGCGGGCTTCTTTAGTGACAATCGATCTTCGTTTTTCAACTTTGGCTTGGGCTATCCCGAGGGCTTTTTCCAGGTGGGGTTTCTTTGCTTTCAGGGCGTCGATTTGAGCTTCCAGACCCTTGACTTTTGTATGGTCGTCTTCCCGAATCTGTTGGGCGAGGTCTCTTAAGGCTGTTTGTTCAGCAACGATTTCTTTGGCGGCGTCAAGTCCTAATCTCTCACCGGCCATGGCCCTTTCTTTGGCCAATTCAATCCGAGCATCATGGCCTTTATCTTCATCTCGTTCTAATTTCTCTTTAGTATCTTCAACATTCTCTGTCTTCTTTCTTGCCTCTAAAACTTTAGCCCCGACTTCACTCTCATTAGGTGCCCGGGCTTTCTTAGGCGAGCGTTTAGGATCTTCTGTCTTCAAGGCCGCTAATTCAGCTTCTGACTTCTGTTTCTGTGCCTTCGCCTTCTCTAAATTATCTGCCGCATAATCTGCCTTCGTTTCCGCTTTGGTAACACGTTCCCTGGCTTTGGAAACACCCGGCTCTGCCTCAATATCCCTTTCGGCTTCGGAAAGTAATTTTTCCGCTAATTCCAAATCTTTTTGTTCTCTATCCAATTCTCTCTGGGATTTATCCCGACGGGCCTGGGCCTCGGTTAACTGGCCTTCGAGAGAAGAAAGTTGCGAATCAATATCGCTGATCATTTCTTCGACTCTCTTAACCCCCTTTTGGGCCTTTTGAGTAAGAGGTTTTAATTCTTTTCGGCTTCTTGTGTAAGGAGAACTGGCGAGGGCTTCATTGGCTTGGGCGAGGAAAATATCGGCTTCTTGGATTATTTTTTCGAGTTCTATTTCGCGGGCGGTCTTCGGGGTAGTTCTTTGAGGCGTTCCCTGAACTGCCGGGCCATCACGCGGTTTTGCTGGCTCCGAAGAAATATCTCTAGTCTTGGCAGTCTCCCCTGATTCAGCAGTTAATTTCTCCTGTGCTTTGGGAGAAGAAACCCCTTCTTCTTTTGGTCTACTTACGACGGCCTTGTCCACCTGGCCTTCTCTTGCAGGACCGACTTTCGAAGATCCTTTGCTTGAGGCCAGCTCTGCTTCACTGCCAGAAGAATCAGAACCTGCTTGCGATTCCTTTTTCGCTTCTGGCAATCCTTGTGTTGCACTCTTCATTCCATCCCCGGTCCCTAAGGCGATTGTCTCCCTTAAACCTAATTCTTGCTCAGCTAAATTCTTTGCCCTTGTTGCATGATGCTCGACAGATTGAAGGGTAGCGTCAGCCTCTTTACGTTTAGCAGCCGCTTGCTGCCTTAACCCATCGATTTCCTGTTGAAGTTTATTTCCTGATCCCGAACCTTGTGTTCCCTCAATAGGTAAAGTAGGTACACGATTGGCAAGCCCTCCATCTAAATTAGGGTCAAGGAAAACCCCCTCTTTTTCTAATCCAGCCCCATTTCCGTTATTTGATCCAGGAAGACTCGCTAACTCTTCCTCTCCCCGGGCTTGTCGAGGAACGGAAGAACCATTATCGTCTGGTTTATGTCTTTCTAAACGCGCCAGCACGTCTGTTTCTTCACCGGCAACTTCAGCGGGCGGCTGGCCTTGGTCCTGAGCGTTTCTCTTGGCAAGAAGACTTTTTAATTTGATTTCCAAATCATTTGCCCTGGTTTCTAAGGCTTCTGCCTCGGCGGTAGCTTGATTGTATTGATTTCGATAATTTTCCGTCTGCCCCAAAGCGCGATCAACGAGGGATTCTACCCTATTGGCTTTGGTTTCCATTGGGGAGGCCCCCGTTTCTCCTTCTCCTTCTTTGCCAAATGTTGGTGGACGAGGCGGGATGCGGGTCACATCCCCGTCTTCGGCTCCTACTCCTCCCCGATGATACGACGGCAAGGATAAAAATCCTAACCAGCCTAAATAGGAGGACTGGGAGAGGGTGAACAATGATCCATCGGACTCTTCTTCCTCTTTAGATTGATCAGATCCCTCTTTATTCTTCTTTGCTTTTCTTCCTACAATCTTATCGCTAACCTCATTAGCAAATTGCATACCTTCATGAATGAGGGTGATAACCGTGGGCATATAAAAGACATCACGATAAGTATTGGCTAATACTCTCCCAACCGTAATGTCATTTGGCCCAGGCCCGGTCGGGGCCTTTCCTTCTGTGCCAGCTTTGGCAACTTCACCACTGCTTCCCGATCCTGCCTCAGCGGGTTTTCCTGCCTCGGCTGGTTTCCCTGCTTCCGCCGGCTTTGCCGCTTCTGATTTCGGTTTAACAGTTTCTAATTTAACTAATACCGTCTTTCCAAATCGAGATTCCGCTACCTTCTCAAGCCACCTCGGCATCTGCAGACTGGCAAGCACTCTCTGAGAAAACGTCTTTGCTGCACCTTCGTTAAGACCCTGTGCTTGAATAACTCCAAACAACGGCGCCATCCAAAGGCCGGATTGGGGCCCTTGAATGGCCCCTTCCATAAGTCTTGAAAGATCAGATATCCCCAATTCATTTTCCATTAACGAATCCAGTTTTCCTTTAACCACTTCCCCGGTTTCTGGATCCACCTTGTCAACTGCCAACCAAGGGACATCCTCTCCAGCATACATGGACTCTTCTCCAAAAACGGCTTTGGATACACGCACCGCCTGTCCTTTAAAAATGGCCCCTCCTAACTCAAAGGCCGGGGATACCCATACCCATTTTGCTGCGCCTTGAGCAGATGACATAAACAGCGCTTCTGGGTTTTCATAAAAATTTTTCAGACTATGTTCTGCTGTTTTACCTTTCCCGATAAAATTCTTAGGGCTAGCCAAATACGAAACCGTCAGCATCCCTAAGGCCGCTCCACTTATGGCATCTAAGAAAATCTGCTCGCCAGAATAATCAATATCTTTTTGTTTTTGCTTGGCATCTTTATATTCTCGAATAAACCCGTGCAAGACATTGGCGGCAGCTCCTGCCCCTGCCCCATAAGCTAACTTAGTAGCCGTTGATGCCTTTTGCAGTCGTTGAGCCGATAGGCCACGGCTGGCGAGGCCAAGAAATATCCCCGTAATAATATTCTCGGTACTGAAACTATCTTTCATCTGCTCTGGAAAAGATTTTTCCTTGTTAGGAACTGGACTGGCCTCAAAGGTTTTTAATGTGGCATCTAATATCGGCAGGCCCACGCCGCCTCCTAATCCTCTTGCAGTTAAACTTGCCAATAAACCTTGAGTTGTATGCTTATCAAAATAGGCCTTCATCTTAGAATAGATAGCGCTCTCGGAAACTATGCCTCCTCCAATCCCCATGGCACCGCCGGCAACCGCTCCTAAGGCAAATCCTTTTCCAAAGTCTGAAAAGGTATCCATGGCTGAATCCTGTCTTTGGAAGGCCCGCAGTGTTGTTCCTGTGACAGCAGACACTTGACCAAATAACAAGGCCTCGGATAAGGTCATATACCCGACCCTTGTTAAACCTGGCCCGACAGCTCTTGCCGCTGATGCAAAATTACCTCCAATCCCGCCGGCAAAACTGACGATGACTAAAGCCAGATTCGTTTCTGGCGATAAAAATCCATTCCCGGAGGCTACCGATACAGCGTTCGGCAGGCCAATACTCACTGCCTTATTAAAAGCTAAACTTCCTAAAGAAGGCACAGGGATTTTTGCCCCAAAGACGTTCAAGGTCTTGCCGGCAACTTGGGTTCCTGCTGTCTTGGGTAGAAATGAGGATAGCCGTGAGGCGCCGGATAAAGCCCCAGTTAAAAGGAAATTTCGCACCGTCATGGCCGGATCAATCTCTCCAGTTTGCATATAATTGAACGTCTCTGTAGCCGCAAAAATCGCCAAGGCTTGATTACTAAGATAGGTACTACGGGCAAACGCAAACAAACTGCTTGCGCCTGCTCTTACCCCTGCCATAACAGCTTGACGGAGGGCGACCTTGCCGCCTTCAACCAAAAGTGTTTTACCGGCATTAATGCCAACGTTAATTGCATTCCCAACGCCAGTCACAGCCAGAACTACGGTCACTGGAGCCAATACAGCATCCACCGACCCAATGATTGTTGAAGTTAGATCTAACTTTTCCCCCATCAAGACCGCGTCTTTAAGGCCAAAATCTTTGTTTAAAACACCCCGCGCCACCAGCACCCGTCCAGTCTCTGGGTCTTTGATTTCATCGGTTACAAGATGGCCTAAGCCGTGGGTTGTTTCGTAATCGATCAGCCTCATCAAAAGTTCGCCTTCCTTGAAACGGGAAACAACCACGTTATCTTCGTTTCGATCGCCATCAAAACTGTCAAAAAATCCAGAATAAGTTGATTCGCTGGCAATAGGGCCTCTTCCTTCATGGAAGTTTTCTAAAGAAACAATCTTAGCCCCTTCCCCATCGATCTTATTTCTCACGTGGCTGAAATCAATCCGATAGTAGTCATAAAAAATATCATCGGTTTCTTCCCCTTTTTCATTTCTCTTCTTGACATAAGATCCGTCCAATTTGTAAGGATTAAGCCGAGGGACACGAACTACAATATCACCTCCGCCAAAACCATCCGCTTCCCAAAATTTCCAGAACTGAGAAATGTTTTCAGGATTTTTCCATTGTTCGACAGTCCCTGCCGCACCCTCAATCACCTGGGCAAGGTCAACACCTCTGGCAATCTTAACAAGATCTTTCCCATTCTGATCCTTGCCGCCATAAAGCTCTACGACCCCCGGGACCAATTGAATATCATCCACGTCCCGTATTTTTCTACCAATCACAACCATTTTAATATTCCCGTTTTCATCCATTCTTTCTTCAACTAGACTAACGGTTTTGTCATCTACTGAGCCTTTGAGATCGTCCGCCGTGGATTCAAAATAATCGACAAGCATTGTTCCTGGTAACCCTGTGGCTGTGACAACCCTAACTCGAACGTCATCATCGTCTATCCATTTAAATTCACTTGTCCTATCCTTCCCTACAACTTCAATAATGACGTCATCGGAGTTCCATACCTCTTGACTATCTTTGGTCAAGGATTGATCAACGGGTCTCTCTTCCCAAACCGAAGCCTTGGTATACACCATCCGCCTCACTCCGCTTTTATAACGGAAAGATGGTATCCATTTCTCGCCCGCACCAAGAAGAATATCTGGATCAACGAGCCGGTATTCTACGCCATTTTTGGTAGTGGCTTTTAGGACAATCCCACTGCGATTCCTCTTATCTTTGAATCCACTCACCGGGGTTCCTTTCTCGAAGGCTTCTTTAAATGCCACGCCCGTTCGTCCCGTTTCTGTTTCCACATCATATCCGGGGACCTCTCCTTGTCTTAGACGATTAATAAATCTCACTAAAACCGGCAGGGTCGGCATAATGATGAAGGAATTATTGGTGGTCTTAAATTCGTATTCCTGCCCATCCCCGCCGCCGGCTTCTTCGATCAGATATCGACGAGATTTTTGAGAAACTCCAGGTTGGGCAACAATTGTTGTCCATGAATCACCGAGAGTCGAGGCATACTTCCCCCATCCCGCTGATTCTAAAATAAGACTCGATATCCCCTCTTTAATCGCTTTATCTTTACCTAATCTAGCTAGAACACTTCCATCAGAGTAAACGTCCTCAATTCTGGTGGTTTGAGACACCTCAGTTATCTTCTCTTTCTTCGTTTTTTCCTTTTCTTTTTCTTCTTCTTGCTTAGATAAATAATCTGCCGGTATGGGCCCGGCTTTCGGTTCTTTTCTAAAAATTCCGATGGCGCTGGCTAAAAACACCGGATGGTCAGAATTGATATTCAAAATCTTATTGTGGGTTTGATAATCCGCTGGCAAGGCGATTTGCCCATCAACGAGACTGATATACCAGCGCCCGGTCTCGAGGTTAATCCCAATCTGCTTGCCGATCGTAGCCTTATAATTCCATTGATCTTCCTCTTCGCTCCCGACAGGTCGGCCGTATAAAAGTTGAGAAAAGATTCTGCTAGGCAACTCTTTAACAAAGCTTGGATTAATCTCATCACCTTCTTGATCTTTGAAAATCACCTCTTCTGACGGCTTAGCGGTTTTAACCAGATCCACATACCTTCCATCTTTTCGAATGGGCGCGCCCTTTTGATCAACTAAAATAAAACGTGTTGGCAAAACCTCAGCATCTGCCAGGCCGGGATCATCTTTCTTAGATGCGAAGGTCATACTCAAGGGGCCCCAGTAGGCCACCCCGTCATGATCATCATCCGGCAAAATCATCTTCCCGCGGAAGGCCATATCCTGATAGACCTCAATTGTTCGTGCGCCATTTAATACAACCTCAGGATGATAAAACATGAGTTCCTTAACCATCTTGAGGTCAACCGCTTTCCCATCGTTGGTCGTATATCCAACTTCTCCTGATTCCTTAATGGTCTTAGTCACTAACACAACTGCGCCGTCCTGATCTTGCCTAATATTCCCATAATGGTCGCGCTCAACAACGCCGTCTTTCATCGAAGCGCGGATTGGCAACCCTTGTTCATCAACTAACACCATCTGAGGAACACCTTCTCCTTCCCAAATCTTTGGAAATTTAAGCGCAATCTGGGCGGCACTGAGTTTCTTTAGCTCTTCTTTCTCTGCCGGTGACAAATTCGCTAACTCTGGATGAGCCAGCATCCGTTCTTTGGCCTTTTCCTCACCGAAATGCGTTGCCAACTCTTGTGCATTTTCTAATTTGAGCGATTTATCAATATATGAACGCTTTTCATCAGGCAGAGAGGTACCCATAGCCACAGATTCATCTCTTCCCAATGGATAGTAGCTTGGATCAAATTCTGGCTTGGGGGCGCCATATTCATTTTTGTAACCCCCTCGTATCGTTGAACCATCTCTATAATGCTTTTGAGCCAACGCTTCCCTTTCCACGATATGCATAGCTGCCTTATTAACTAAATCAAGCAACTCTTGATTGCCTTGTAAATCATACCCGCCTTTGTCTTTTGGACCTGCAAGGGGGTCAGCTAATTCCTTACTTTTTTCAATATCTATACCATAAAGCCCCCTACCATACATTTCATTACTTCGAATTTCTTCCCAAATTACACCCCATTGATTAGTATCCATCCGCCGTTTAGCTTCAGGATTTTTCTTCAACTCATTCCAAATGTGATAAGCTTGGGACTGAACTAATCTCTTAAAAAATTCGTGAAAAGACTCTACTGGTAGAGCCTTCCCTTTCTTCGCCTCAGTCTTTAAAACATTTGCCATCTCTTCTGCAGTTAAGCTCTGCCGGGTATCAAACATCGCACGGTTGGCGGCCAGCTCAACTAATCCTTTGTAAGAAGGATCATAAGTAATGCCTAAATCATCATTTTTTCCTGTATCAACTATCATAAACTGATTATTAATAGCGATCTTGCGTCCCTGCTCGTCAATCTTGATCCCCACAAACCTATTTTCTGCACCCTCTCCATCGGTGCGGTAAAGCCCGCCGACAAGATCAAGGGTAAATTTTTCATCCTGGAAAGATAATTGGGTGGGAACTGAAGTAACCAGACTCTGGTTATCGGCAGCTAACCCATAGTAACTGTTAGGTCCGCCCGGGGCATGAGAAACACGGCCCGTGAATTCCATCTGTTCAGTCACTGGATTAAACTGGCCTAAGGCAAAAACAAGGCTGGGCTCAGGGGCATCTTTCATGGCGAGTTGAACGGCAGTCGGTTCCGGAGGCGGCGGTTCTCCTATCTTTTCAACCCCAAGGATATTTCCCTCCCGACTAAAGGTTGGCGAAGAAGAAGTGCCAGCTAATTTCAGTTGCCCTTCATCTTTTAGAAGGGCATTTAGATCGATCTGCAAAAAGGTGCTCTCAGGCACAGCGAAAGCCCGCGCTAGGTCACTTCCTTCTGCGGATTCCTTTTCAGGCAATATACCTGCAGGCTGTCCTATGACTCTTAAGGCCAGGGTGCCATCAGGTCTTTGGCCAACAAAGAACCCGTTAAGGCCGCCCTGTTTTGCCGCTTCCCTGGCGCCAATAATGGCCTGATCCCCTGTCAAAGCAACTGGTACCAGCTCACCCTCATCCTGAGATTCTAAAACCAGAAAAGAATTGATAAACCCAGACCTATTTTGTCTGCCAAAAAGATCCTGTCCCCTCTCGATCATAGGGCCAGAATCCCATAAGCCTAATCCGGTGTTAGGCCGAAGGCCGGCCTCATTTTTAGCTAACTCTTCGTCGCTGAGAAATTCAAGGGTTATCCTGCCGTGTGCTTGAGCACTGTCAAAAAGACCTAAGTGGCGTCTTGGAGAAGCCAAATCCTCCAACTGTTGTAAAGGCGATCTTTCTCGCCCTAAATTAAATATTTCTTGCACGGGGGGATCCTCTAATACCATCCTTTCTCCCACCCCTCGTGCAAATTCTTGTTCCTGAACCCTTTGACCAAAGTACTCCACAGCAGCTCTTAAAACTGCTGCCAGTGTCAATTGAGAATTTTGAGAAGTGGTTGAAGGTGGTGCAGTCTCTGGTGCCTGGGTATCTTCAGCTTTCTTACTTGATTGATCACGAGAGCCCAACTGACGGAAATCGGTTGCCGTGTAAATAAACCCTAACTTTTTAAGGAAGGTAATAACGGCACTTTCCCCAACAGGCGGAGTGTTGGGTTGACGGGCTTGAATACCTTTCTGGCTTTCCTCAATTGCTTGTTCGCCTCTTTTGGAATCTCCTTTACTACTGGCTAATTTATTGCCAAGCCTTTCAAGTTCTTCTTTATTAGCCTTTGTTTCGGCAACTGGAATTCCAACCGATTCAAAGGCGGCCTTAAGTTTTCGTGGATCTTTAGCAGTTTCTGGATTCTTTTCAATCAAATCCATAATCCGAGCGACTTGATTGATATTCATTTTTACTGTAAACATATTGCGTTCATCAACGGCTGACCCAAATTCCACTTTAATAAAACTGCTGGCGATATCGCCATTTTTATCCCAATAAGGCGTAACCTTGCCGCCGACATCCGCTAAAATCTTGGCAATATCTTGTGGCGTATCTCCATCGGATTTAATGCTTAATTTCACCTCCACATCCGCCCGGTCTTTGTCTTTTTCCCCGATGTTGGGTTTAGTATAATTATCTGATTTCTCCTCAATAAGGCCGCCGGTGGCGGCAATCACCAATTCCGCATCCCGTTTAGTGATCTCTTCATCGTACTCACTTTTAATAATCGTCGAATATTTCTGTTTGCCGTCCATGTGATAGCCGACGCGGGTCTGGGTCAATTTAATAGGATCTTCTTCTTTCTCGGCCATGGCTAAGACTTGTGGCTCGAAACCGCTGTGCAAATTGAATCTTTCATAAGCCGCCGATTCAAACTCGGCTCCGCTTCCCATCACAATCATGGTCTCGGAACCGTTCAAAATCGAAATGTTGCCATCAACAATTGTCAAGATTCCATTACCTAGATAAGTCGTAAATTCTGAGAGAGGCGTATAAAACCCTGGATCTCGCTCTTTATCAAAACCAAAAATGGGTGATCCTTTGGTAATCAAGGTATTCACATGCAGCAGCCGGCCGTCGTTTTTGATCTCTTCGATATGTTCTGCCTTGAATTTCCCTTCCGCATCTTTTTCTACGGCCGCTCCCGGCCCGTAATTGATACTGGCTTGTTCATTTTCAATAAAGAAGGTCTTCATGGACTGCGACATGCGGGCCGGGTACTTTTCGCTCCCAAACCCAAACTGAAATGGATCGGCATAGAAAGTAAGCCGCCGATCACCCTGACCTTCAACGGTTGCGATCACCGGTTTCCCATTTTCATATCTGACATTCCCATTGCTGTCTCTTGCATAAAAATCTTTTGTCACACTTCCGCCGGCAATATCGCCTTCATAAACATTCATCGGTTTCTCGCCTTTAAGGAGATTTCCTTTCTCATCAGTTCTGGCATAAGAGGTGGTTGTTCCAACCGGTTTTGTCCAAGCAAGGCTTAAGACATTGTCGTAATATTCTGGCGGCTGGCCTGATCCCTCTTGCTTAGGTGTTTTTGCTGTCTCGGTTGTCTGTCCCAAACTGGGTGCGGCAAAAAGGATGGAGACCGTCGGACTATCCAAACTCAAAGAAAAGGCGTTTATTCCCTGGGCTAATTTAATCTGACGAACATCATCTTCTTTTGTAATCGGATTTGTGAAGATGGCTTCAAGCAGTCCTCGCTCATTTAAGATTAACTTACTGCCTGCTTCTTCATTGCCAGTGTAGACCACTCCATTCTTAAGTCCTTCTATAGTCAAATCATCTTTTAAATCCACTTTGTAGGCAATGGTTCTTTCCCCGATCGGTGCTCCCTCTTGATTATAAAATGTCTGAGTCATGATCGGCTGTTTAGTGAAATCAGCATCGCCCCAGAGCTTTTCCCATTGGGGGCTTTGGATCTTTGTGGCAAAGAGATCGTCGATATGGCCGATCTCTTCTATGGGATTAGCAAATCTGACCGCGCCTTCCAAATACCCTTCCACACTCACCTTTTGTTCGATGGCGGAAACAAGCTGTTCGAATTGGCCGGCTACGGCTCCTGATGCCGAGCAGACCGCCTCGGCAGCTGAACAGCTCCCTGAGGCCTCTAAGGCCGCCTTTAAATCATTTAAACTCGTAAACGCCCCGGGATTTTTCTGACGGGCTTCCTGTATCTCCCAAGTAATAGTACTGGCTTGCCCAGGATCAACTTTTGAATCTAAGAGGGTTTTTTCTATGTATTGTAGGTCGGCATTCTGCAAGGCCAAAAGGACCGCCTTTTCGCCTTTGACACCCTCCACTTCCATCTTATCTATCGTATAGACATGGCCTTTGTACTTGATCTCCCCGCGTTTGCCGCGTAAGAAGAATTCGATTCTGCCGCCTTCATTGGCTTTGACAATCGTGTTCCGAATCTCGGCATTTTCCGTGAGCGGATGATAACCCCACTTATCGCCATAAACAAAGACCCCTTGATTGAGCCTGGCAATAAAATCATCAATCCAGATTTTCCCAGGATGAATCTCAAAAGTTCCCTTCTCTTCATCCTGCACAAAGGCATACCAGCCTAAAGGCGAGTTTAAAAACTCAACCCCCTTGGCTAAAACTTCTCTTTGGGTGACCGAGCCTTCTTTTTTGCCCTCCCCGCCTTTTTCACCATTTTGCCCGGGAGGCGGGAAATTGATGTACTCTCCATTCACACGGGCACTAAAGGTCAAATTCCCGTCTTTATCAAGACCGCTTGTTCCCTCCATCACCAAGGCATGGGTTTCTTTCTTTATATCTTTGTTCCTAAAAAATGAATACATGCGGCCGGCGGTGATATTTTTTTGCCCCGGCACCTGGCTGTCTTCTTCGGAAGTATAAAAGATTTTGGCCACATAATCTCTTCCCTCTGGAACTTCCGGCGGTTTTGGCTGCGACCTTGAAGAAATAACCGGCTTCTTCTCCTTGGCCTCAAGCTTGGCTAAAGCCGCAACCACAGGCACGGATGCTTCTTCCTCAGCTAATTTCGCAGCTACAACGGCCCTCACATGAGGAGAGATAATCCCAAAGGCATCCAAGGCCTGACTTATCTCTTCGGCCTTTATTTTCTTTTCCTTAACCTCTGCTTTGGCTAAGGCTGGTTCTGACTTCACCGCGGGTTCTGTTTTCGCCGTTTCTCCTATCGCTTCATTGCGTATCGCAAGACCTAATTGCGAATCTAACGGAATCGTTAATTCAATCTTTCCCGTTGTCTTATTCAATGCCACCATGATATCCATGGTCGTCCTGTCTGAAATAATCAATTGCCCGTTTTTCTCTTCAACGATATACCCTTCATCAATCGCACTCTGCGCCAGGGCATCCATCTCCTCATTCCCTAACTCAAATTCCTCGAACTTCACATTCTCATTACTGTCTTTCTTTAGATTATTCCCTTCCCTCTTCGCAAAATCTGATAATAACGCAATATGAAACGCCTTGGCCGGCTGCGCGGGACTTCCGGCTTGAGCAGTGGTTATCGCCTTCGCTACCTCTCCTACGGCCTCTTTGCGTATCGCATTTCCTAACTGCGAATCTAACGGAATCGTTAACTCCATCTTCCCCGTTGTCTTGTCTAACGCCAACATGATATCTACGGTGTTTGGATCTGAGATTGTCACCCGGCCGTCTCGCTCCTCTACAATATACCCTTCATCAATCGCACTCTGCGCCAGGGCATCCATCTCATTACTGCCTATCTCAAACTCCTCAAACTGTATATTCCCATTACTATCTCTCTGTAAATTATTCCCTTCCCTCTTGGCAAAATCTGATAACATCGCAATGTGGAAGGCTGTAGCCTTTTGGGCTTTGGTTTCCGCTTGGCCAGCGGCTTGGGCCTTGACTAAGACTGACTCCACTGCTGAAGTCTTGTCACTGACCGGTTCTAAATTATTGATCCCCTCTGCAAACTTTCCTAAATATAAACTCAAGAAATCAATTTTATCGCCTTTTCCAATCGATCGGATCATAACTCCGCTTCCCTCATCGATAAGATTTTTGTTTTCATCCAAACGAATCGGTTTCTCAGCTGATGCGCCAAAGGCAAAGTTGGTGGAGAGATTCTTTTCGCCCTTGATGATCTGCCCAAAACCTTGATAAACAAAGGCCAAAGCCTTATTGTCTAGAATATAGCCACCTCTCTCGTCTTTCTCTAATTCATCAATATTTTTATCGGTGAAGGCGTAGGCACTAATGGAGGTGGTGACATCTTTGCCTGATAAAAATTTTAAGCCTTCCTCGAAATCTTTTTTGGTTTCGCGGTGAGTGACGGCAGTATCAATAACCTTCTTTTCGAAATGAGGGATATCTTTACTTTGAGGAAGCCCCAAATCACCCATCCCCGCGATCTGCCAACCCTGATCAATGGAAAGACCAGAGGAGCTTATCGATGCAGAAGCCAAAGTTGTGGTTGGCAATGCTTGCGCAATCCCTAGCTTTTGGTTAAGGGTCGCCATAACCAATTGAAGATCGTAATCACGGCTGGTCATAACGCCTAGCAAAGCCTCCAATTGATCCATATTCAAATTTGCAGGATCCTTGGCAAGGCCGACAAACCCTGCCAAAAAGCCAGCTACTTCTTCGCTTCGCTGGGCTATCGCCTGTTCAGCTTGTTCTTGCCTTCTTATTTCTTTTTTATTCTTCATCTCATCAATCGCCTGAAAGATCCGCTGCATCGCCGGCGGTAGGGTTGACCCCATGGCAGTCAATTGATTGGCGAGTTCTTTAGGGGTAACATTTTCCGTTGTAACATCATTCATGATTGAAGGGAGCGTAGAAGAGGTTGTGCCAAAGGCTTGACCCAGGAATTCCATCTCTTCAGGAGGATTCAGCGTTCCTTCTTTGACCTTCTTGGCGATCGCCATGAGTTTTTCGACATTGTCTTTCTTTTGGTCAGTTAAATTCGTAGCCATGCTATCCGCTCGGCGTTGTTCTTTGCGTAATTTGCTAATTGTAGCAATGGCCGCTAAAACATTATCGGCCTCCTCTGGGGTCAATAAACCCACTTCTTTCAACAACTGCGCAAGTTCAGCAGGATGGACATCCATACCAAAGGAGACAGCCTCGGCCATCTTGGTAATAAATTCACCTATTTTCTCATTGCCTAAGGCTTCTTGTCTTAATTCCTTGAAGGCTTTTTGGAGTGCCTCATCTTTTAAAAGCGCATCTTTGCCAATATATTGACTCATGAAATATCGGGGGGGAGCGGCTGGGATGAGCTTTCCGTCTTTTTCAGTTAAGGGAATATCTTTTCCTATCGTCCTTTCCGAAACAACTTTGAGAACAAAATCATCATGCCCATCCCAGCCTTCAATGACATCTGTATGGGCTTTGGTAAATTGCGTTCGATAAAGGCCTTTGGAATTGGTCGCATATTCCTCAATGGCCTGCCCCAACACCGACCCTTTGTCAATCAGAGGCAATACCTTGCCTCCCGTTGTCTTATTCCAAGCCAACATGATATCTGCGGTGTTTGGATCTGAGATTGTCACTTGCCCGTCTCGCTCCTCTACAATATACCCTTCCTCGATCGCACTCTGCACCAACGCATCCATTTCCTCACGGTCTATCTCAATCGCCTCAAACTGTATATTCCCATTGCTGTCTTTCTTTAGATTACTCCCTTCCTTCCTTGCAAAATCTGATAACAACGCAATATGAAACGCCTGCGCTGGCTGCGTGGGACTTCCGGCCTGAGCGGTTGTGACTGCCTTCGCTATCTCTCCTATCGCTTCATTGCGTATCGCAAGGCCTAATTGCGATTCCAACGGAATCGTTAACTCCATCTTCCCCGTTGTCTTATTCACAATAAAATATTCTTTTAGATCGTCGATATCTTCGTAAACAATAAGTTTATTTTCTGTTTCATCGATCTGGTATCCTTCTGCCTGGGCTGCGGTACGAATGATATCAATTTCTTCAGGACTCAAGTTGATAGACCCAAAGGCCCATTGACCATCTTCTGATTTCAAGGTGCCGTCTTTTTCTTTCTGAAGGTGTTCCGCAAAAAAGGCCATGAGGAAATCTTGTTTATGAAGATCGGTCTTACCTTGAAAAAGTGTTTGAGAAATAGCATTAATTTTAGATCCTAATTTTGAATTACGAATCTCAAAACCCAGATCAGAATTAGCGTCGATTGTTATTTCGCTTTTACCCGTTGCCAAATCCATGACGATGAGACTATCCAGTGTCCCAGGATCTGAAATAATAAGCTGTCCATCCCCTTCTTCAACAAGAAAACCGTCTTCATAGGCAAATTGAGCAAAAAGATACATTTCATCAGGGGAAAGGGCTGGCTGTGCAAATGTGAGATTCCCCTTTTCTTTTCCCTTTAGGAGGAAATCGGCTAAGAAGCCCACAAGAAAGGCGGGTTGTTGGTCTTTTTGATAAACATTGCCAGAAACTTGCCATTCATTTTGATATTCCCCTTCTTTTCCACCTTCTCTAGAAACTTTGAAAAACCCGATCCCTTTTCTTCCCACATTGGCATGAAAGTCATAGATGGACGGCAACCTATCAAAAAATTTGAAACCCGTTTCCACCTTTGCAATATTTTCATCAACGATATCAGCGGCATAAGGGCTCATCAAAGGAATGGAGTCACCATCTTTTGTAAGAATCCTGCCGTTTCCTATGCCAAGATCCTTAACATCTTTTTGTGTCCAGCGGATTTGATTAGGATTCTCTACCGCCGTGCCATTATCATTGATAATGAAATAATCCCTGCCCCGGTCCGCCACACCCGCCATTTCGAAAATCCCTGGGAAAAAAGCTGTGGTCTTACTTGCGATGCTATACCTACTGCCAATATCTCCCGGAGCGCGAATCCCTTTAAGATCAACAATCTTAGTATCTGTTTCTACTCCTCGCCACGGACGATAGACAAAACCAAAAGTATTGAGGATGGTGGGATCATTGATAAAATTCGAGACAAGAACCTCAAAGCTTCTTGTTAATGTCGGGAATAACCCGCCTTGTTTATACACATCCTGATAGACATACCCTGAGGCCAAATTGGAGTTTATCTGATTTAAAATAAAACTGATCCGGCCGGATTTTAAGATATTGTCCACCGCTAAGAAATACTCTGCCTCGGCCTGCTCTTCTTCCAGCTTCCTATCTTCTTCGGTAGTGGGGCCGTTACCGGCTAAACTGTTTTCTTGATTTCGTTTTTGAATTTGTTTTCTGGCCGCCCGCATCTGGTCAAGTGCCTCGTGGGTGTAGCCGGTGCTGGCTCCTAGCTGATCCGCAAAGGCCACAAATTGAGCGGTGTTTTCAAAACCAACTTTACCGCCTGCCCAAGGGGCGGTCCCATTGAAGGAATAAAAATCAAGAGCGAGACTTTCAACAAAATGGGTCAATGGCCCGATGCCTTCATCAACAAAAACACTAAAGAGACCCATGTCGTGGGGATTTTCAACGGTGATTTTTTGTCCATCGATGCCGGTATCTCGATTCCAGTAATACATAGCCACATTGGCTACACCTTCTATGGCTGCCGCCGATAGGAGAAATAGTCCCCGAATCCCGGCCCGATGCAGCTCGTCTTTCTGACAGTTTTCGCCGTTATCATCGCATTCTTCTTTGACATTTTTGTTTTCATATTCATCCAATCCCCAGGCCATGGCCGCATTGGCGATCCTGGGCGTTGCGGTCACAAGGAGTGTTTCCCAGAAACCCTTTCGTTCCTGAAAAACAAACTGCACATTCTCGGGTGTAATAGGAACGGTCTTATCCGCTGGGGATCTGGCGTAAATAATCCCGTCATCGGGATTCACATAGATTTTTGTTGTGGTTTTTTGTTTAGTATTTGGATCAACCGTCACCCTTTCGTAATAATATTCCTCTTTATGCTCCCCTTCTTTTTCTTTTTTCACATCCACGGGGGCCTCATAAGAAAAATGGTTGGTCATGGCGGAATAGGTGGCAATGGTCAAAGCACTGAAGAGGTCACCGATGGCCTGTGACAAAAGCGAATTGGGATCCGCATCCTCTTCTAAAAGATCCATGGCAATATATCTTGCTGTCATCCCGGCAAAGGCCCCAAGCGTTCTCGTAAAGGCATTACCTAACGTATTAGCGAGTCCGGCGCGTAAATCAACAACAAAGGGATCAGCGGTACTGTTTAAAACTTTTTTATACTCTGCTGTCCAAATACTTTTAGCTTGGTCTGTAGTGAGTTTCTTGTCATCGGTTTTTAATTTTTTTGCTTCGGCAACGACCTTCGCATCTGCGGCGTCTTTGGCAATTAATTCCGGATCAAGTTCTCTTAAAGTCTGAGTATAAGCCGCATCGTAGGCGGCCTGTTGTTGGTCTAGACTTAATTTTTGAGCCTTGGCCTGAGCCCGTGCAGCATCCCCTTGCTTTTTTGCCTCTCTTACACTTCTTTTCTCACCTACACCCATGAATTCCGAAAAGGCCATGTTCTCGGATAAGGTTAGCCTGTCTAAGAAATACGCTTCGGCTTGGATCGCCACATCCGCGGCAATGGAGGTAATGAGCGAATTAAACACCTCGGCAATGACGTCATCACCAAGTTGTTTTCTTAACCATTTCCCCAAGTAAACTTTAATCGCCGCATAAGTCGCCGTAACCGCCATAGTTTTAGGAATGGCAAATAATAATTCACTCAATGAGAAATGGATCGGTCTAGTCTCCTGCATACCCCCAAGGAGTTTGAGAACATCTTTGAGCACCACAACAGAGGCGGATCCTAATGACGATAATGACGAGGTAGTGGTTGTCGTTGCTGTTGTTGTGGCCGTGAATAACTGGCCAGTAAAGAGATCCGCCAGAAAAGTCCCGATTGACCTAAAGAATTCAATTATATTTGTAACAAAATTAACAATATCCGTGTAAATTTGAACTACTGCATCCTTAATCGCCAAGGCAACCTGCTTGACCGTATCGACAATGGCATCCTTTACCGCAATTGCGGCATCTTTGAGTGCAGTCAAAAGTATCTGTAGCGCGTTGGAAGTTTGTTGGGCTGCCTGTTGGGGAGCGTCTTTGCCTACTTGTTGACCTACATCTGTAGCTACCTGAGCTACCGTAGGAGCTGTGGATGAACCCCACGACCAGAGTATAGATGCCCCCAAGGTTAACCCAACCGCAACACCTATACTCAAAAGCATGGCCTGATCTTCATTACAACCCCACTTCAACTGGCAGACCTGACCTAGGGTGCTTCCGAGTGCTGAGGCACCAATGGAAAGGGGTAAAAGAACAAGTCCAGCGCAGGCGGCAAATATGCAGGACACAGCGGCAATAACTATGGTCAAAACAGTAATGCCTACTGAAAGGGCAACATCTCCCGCATCTATTAATCCCGGCAAATCATCGGAATTGTCGACCCATTTGTTTCCCCAAACAAAGGCCTTTTGGCTGTCCGTGATCAGTTCGTATTCAATCCCAGCTTTATCTAGCTCAGGAGCAAGAACGAACCCGCTGAAATTCTTCACAAAGTCATCGCGCGGAAGCGACATATGACGGCCGATATCGGTAAAATGGATATTCTGTTCATCCATCCTCCCTACTAAAACAAAGTGTTCGGAGTCATAATTGGCGATGAAAGGGGTTTTAAGCTTTGTTATGTCTTGAGGTTTGATTTTGGCGGCTTGGAAGGGAAGGCCATAGGCCTGTACAACCTTGTCAATGGCAAAAAGGGAGGTTTTAAGTTTTTCCTCACCAGGTCTTACGATCTCGTGCAATAAATCAACGGCTAAGGTACTGACAGAAAGTTCCTCCAAGGGAATCTGTATGCCGCTGAGTCTTAAAAGATCCCTTAAAGCATACACACCGCAGTTTAAGGGGTGAATATTGGGATCAGAAAGCCACTGGTTAACTTGCTTAATAATCCCCTCGGTCACATCCAGTTTTGATCTAAAATTGATGTGAGGTTGAAAATTTTCCCTTTTGGCAGACTGAGGGTTGGATAAAATAAGATCTATCTCCGCCTTTTCCCGATAAGCCAACTGAATTAAAAGATCTCTTATGCTTTCGGTGACCTTGGCTGTAACAACCTGTTCGGTGGGTGCCGATGGGGTCGCGGATTGATCGTTTTTAAAGCCCCAAATCACAGTTGAATCATAATTAAACGCCCAGCTGATTTGTTCAGGGACGAAGACTAAAACGACAAATAAGGCAACTGTTCTTATCCAAGATTTAAAGTGACTTTTAAAAGGGATGGGTTTTTCTTCAGGCAGGGCAAAAGTGTAAAAAGTATTTAGATTACTATCCTTATTATTGATAGAATTTAAATTAAAATTACTACTTTCTTCTTTAATGTCCAATCTTTCTTTTTCTTCCATTAAAATTCAGACCTACTTTGCTAAACTTCTAGCGAATCAATAATGTCCAAACTATAAAAAATGAATTTAAGATAAGATTGTCCAATCTGACTACTAAATTTTAAAATAAAAAAAACTACCGCGAATAACGGTAGCTTCTAAGAATAGTCTAAACTCCAAAATTGTTTAAGTTTTCCGCGGCAATTTTCATTTTGACGATCTTTTTTGAAAGCCTTTCTGACCGACTATCTTACCACTTGCTTTTTAAGTATAACACCCATCTTCGATGAGAACAAGATGGCAGGAAAATTTTTTTAAAATTTATCTTATTAGTTTCCAATAAGTTAAGTTTTTGATATGAAAAATTTTTTATTGCTTTCCCTCTTTTTATTTAATATTAATTATATTCAAATAACTCAGATATTGTAATACCCATCTCATTAAATATTTTGTTACAAACACACCTTTCCCTTCAGTCATTTTTGAATTAGCTCAGACCGGGTCGGTGATATTGATAAAGGTTAAGCAAAATTTCTTAAGTCTAAAAAGAAATTATTTGGTCAGCCTAATGTTCTATCACACTTACCAATTTGCCTGTTTTTAAATCTTTGAAATATTACAGAATGGACATTAAATATATCTTAAAAATTTACAAATTGGACATTTTAATTTTCAACTGACCGGTTTTAACGAGATAAGACTAAAAATATGAAATCGATTAATGGGGAAACGGAGGTCAAGCTCTGGGGAACAGGAACCTATGAAACTAGAGACAGCTCTCCCTAGTTAGTCGATCCTGAAGAACCAATTAAATTGTTGTAATTGCTAGAGTTAAGTTAAAAATATCGTGGTAAAATATGCAAGAATCCGACGGAAAAGATAAGGAATCCTTGCAAAATGAAACCACAAAAAATAAAGCGTGATCCACAGTGGGGCCTGTTTAAAATCGAACTTAATCGAATCGTCAATGGGCAACATCCTTTGGTAAAACTGGCCCATCAAATCGATTGGAATGCGTTCGATCAAAAGTTTAAAACACATTTTGCCGATGAAGGCCGTCCTGCTATTGCGACAAGGCTTATGGTTGCCTTGCATTATTTGAAATACACCCACGATTTAAGCGACGAAGAAACAGTTGCTTTGTGGGTTGAAAATCCATACTGGCAATACTTCAGCGGCCGTCAGCATTTTGAGCATAAACTGCCGATAGAGCCATCAAGCATGACGCGATGGCGCAAGCGAATCGGCGTTGAAGGGGCTGAAGCATTGCTAAGCCAGACGATCACGACGGCAGTCAAAGAGCGTTATTTGAAAATATCGCAATGCCAAAAAGTCAATGTTGACACTACGGTACAGACCAAAGATGTTCGGTTCCCAATGGACGCGCGATTATATGACCGCATGCGCGAGAGGCTTGTTAAAACAGCGCGAGCCCAAGGGATCGTGTTAAGACAAAGTTATGAACGCGTTGGCAAACAAAGTTTACAACGACAACAGAATTACGCGCACGCTCAACAAGGCCGACGGGCAGCCAAAGAGACTAAACGGCTCAAGACCATGTTGGGTCGAGTCACTCGGGACATCGAGCGCAAAGCCACAGAACCTTGTGAAATTTTAAAAGAACAATTAATGTTAGCCAACCGATTAATGCAACAGCAACGAGATAGTAAAAACAAGATTTATTCGATTCACAAACCGCAGGTGCAATGTATCGCCAAGGGTAAAGCCCATCAACGTTATGAATTTGGTTGTAAAGTAGGTTTTTCAGTGACAGCCAAGGGTAACTGGATTATTGGCGCACAAGCCTTTACCGACAATCCGTACGATGGACATACACTTCAAAAGAGTTTAGATCAAACAGAGCGACTCACCCATATTGAGATTAAACAAGCCACTTGTGATCAAGGATATCGCGGCCATAGCGTTGAAAACACCAAGGTATTGATTGTTCCTCGTCAAAAAAACAAAGCAAGTCGAGCAATCCGAAACTGGTGGCGACGGCGCAACGCGATTGAACCCATCATCGGTCATCAAAAAAGTGATCATCGTTTAAACCGCAATCCGCTTGCCGGAGCATTGGGTGATCAGCTCAATGTTGTCTTCTCGGCGTGTGGATTTAACATCAAAAAGCTCCTGAGAGCTTTTTGGCTCTGGATTCGGAATGTCATCGATAGCATTACAACGGTTAATTTTCAAAGAACGTTTGCCTAAAATAGACTTTTTCAGGATCGACTAGTTAATATATGGGAAACTAGGGACGGATTTATATGTTCAATTATTGAGCTAGTACAACAGACACTACTTTTTGACACTTCCTTTAGGTCTACCTATTTTAGGTGGACTTAGTCTTGCCTTCCTCTCCACATATCTTAAGGCCATTTTCAAATGTTCCTCGCTCATCGCACATGAATAAAACTGTCCTTGCCATAAATGTCCTATCCGACCAACTCTTCTGTTGTAATATTGGGAATAGCTCATATGTGTTAAACTGAATGTCTTGGCTAGGGCGTCTTCATTTTGTGGAATGACAATAAAATGGACATGATTGTCCATAAGGCAATATCCCAATACTTCTAAACCCGCTTGCTGGCTGTACTGCTTAAGCCAACCTAAATACTGTGCACGATCAGAATCATCGGTAAAAACTCTCTGCCGATTATTGCCCCTCTGGGTAACATGATAAGCAAATCCTTAGGATCACAATTCTCGCTGACCTTGACATAATCGAATTTTATATTTTAGGGGAGTGTTGTTAGAAATTTGAAAGGGGAATTTGTTCCGAAAAAACCGGCGGTGGATGTCCCTGCCTAAGGGGTTAAAGGACGCGGGTGGTCTTTGATTTTAACCTCCGCCCAATTGCTTTAAAGGATTGTTTTCCATAAAATCAATGAGGATAGGACCGGCAACTAGGATGCCGACAACGGGAAAGATAAAAAACAAAAGCGGCACCAGCAGTTTCATAGGCGCCTTCATAGCCAGCTGTTCCCCTCGACGGAATCGAGACAAACGCATGTCTTCAGAGAGAACATTCAAGGCCTCCGAAACAGATGTTCCCATTTTATCGGCCTGAATCAGGGTTCTGGAAAAACTCGATAAATCGGGAAGTTCATATTTTGCGGACAGGTCTTTCAGGGCGTCTCGGCGAGTTTTGCCAACATTGATTTCCTGCAACAAGACATTGAGTTCGTTGATCATGACCGAGGGCGGAGATTTTTCTACAACCCATTTTAAAGCCAACATAAAATCAAGGCCGGCATTAACGCACAATGCCAACAAATCAATCGAATCCGGCAATTCCCGGATAATGGTGTTTTTGACATATTTCACTTTGCCTTTCATCCACCATTCCGGCAGCATGTATCCTACGCCGGTGCTCATTAAGAGCCAAAAAACCATCATATCCGGCTTAATCATGGGATACGTAATAAGCAAAGTAAATATAATTCCCAATTCCTTGAATAAGAAAAATTCTTCCGGAGTGATATTCACATGTCCCATTGCCAGATCCTTGGCGATTCTTCTACGAAGCATTCCGGCAACAATAGGCTTGTTGATTAAAGCGAGCGTCCTTACAAAGGCGAAGGGGTTCTTCCTTTTTTTGGTGGATTTGACTTCATAACCAAAGGCCTGTAGCGTTGGCCTGACTTCCCATTCCAATGGAAAAAGTCCTAAAACAAAACTAAATCCAGATAAAAAACACAAAGTTAATATAAATGTGATCATCTTTTTGGACCATCCTTATATGGGTGATGACTGTCCCTTTAAGGACACGCGTGTCCCTTTGCTTAAAAATCTTTAAAGGTACTGATTTGCCAGATCATATAAGCCCCGATCGTTTCAGAAATACAAGCATAAACCAACAAACCCCGACCCACTTCCGAGTTAAACATGGATTTAAAAAAGGTCGGGTTAGTTGACTGAATGACCATAAAAAAGGCAACGGGTAAAATTGACATGACCACCCCTTGAATTTTCCCCTGCAGAGTTAACGTATCAATTTGCTGTTTGATCTTTTTATGTTCCCGAATAGAATTGACAATCCTCTGGAATATCAAAGGGAGGTTTCCCCCTGTTTCTTTGGCCAAGAGAATAGCGGTGTTCATCTGCTGTAAGGCAGCGGAAGGCATACGATTATACAAATGATTAAGGGATTCTTCTAAAGACACCCCCATCTTATTTTCTCCCAAAACGGTGGAAAATTCCTGATTGATTGGATCCGGCATCTCTTCCACCACCGCCTCCATAGCTTGGATCAAACTTAAGCCCCCTCTAAAGGAGCTGGACATAATCATCAAGGCATCGATCAGTTGATCTTCAAACTTACTCTTATTATTGGCGATAAGGATCTTTGTATAAAAAGAAGGGAAAATCAAGCCTCCAATGATCCCTAACACAATCCCTAATAATCTTAGCTCCTGGGGAAAAAGGATAAAAAAAATGCCGGCCATGACGATGGGAGCCAGCATATAAATTTTGGCCAATTCTTTCAGTTGGGTTCTGGGGATCACCCGTTCCAGTCGGTTAGATAAACTGTAGGCCCGCTTTTGGCTTAAAGCCACTGACTTATTATAAACAATCGGAACAACCGAATACCCAATCAAGGCGGCGGTACAAAAGACTAAAAATAAGGTAAAAACCATTCACCAATCCTTTTATTCTCAACACACACCCGGTGTTTGTAAAAACAAACACCGGGTGTGTGTTCGTTTTTTATAGGTAAAATACATTATAACTCGCCGTTTGCACAAATCAATCTCTGCATTCTGGAAATTGAGTCGAAGTCGCTCTGCATGTCGTTCTTATACAGTCTCGACATCTAGAATTGTATTGAGCATGATCCGGAGGAAGCGTACAGTCACAATTTGCTCTAAAACAGCGGGTGGCCACCCATAACTGGAAATCCTCATTATTCAACGACTCAATCCACATACATTCCTGTGTCCCGCCTCCAGTTCCGTCAGCCCCAAAAGGCCTGGGGTCATATTGTCTTCCGAAGCCAAAAATATCGCCCACATTTTTCCATCGCCCAGAAAAGCCTCGGACGATATAGTTTTGAAAAACAAAAATGAGCGACAGTAAAAAAATAAAAAGGGCAATATACTCTGTGGTTGAATAGGCATTCTTGTGGAATAATTTTTTACTCATTGCTTGCCTCATAACATCCCACACACACCCGGTGTTTGTATAAGACAAACACCGGGTGTGTGTTTATTAGGGACACCGCATGCCGTGCCCCTACTGTCTTTTAAATATCTCCATCTAAAAACCTCGCGTCGCAGGGAACAAATTTCAGACGAAAACCTCGCCGGCCCAAGGTCGCATCTCCTAAGCCAAAATAGTACTCGGCACACGTATCTGAGACCACTCCACTCTTCAGAACTTCATGTACAGCTTTCCAACAATCTGTATACCAATTCCCTACCAAAGTAAGATCGGGTATCTTATTGAGCATAAAGGCATGTCCCCAAGGTCTATCGTTAGGGTCAGTTGTGCTTCCCTCGATAGTATTATCGATGGCTGGCTCACAGATCGCAGTGAAGTCCTCCGGTCGTCTTCTCCCTACATCGGGATGGAATAAACGGATACTCCATATCGGCGTTCCATTGGGCCAGGTAAGAAGCCGGGGATCTTTATCTTCATCCCAGCGGATCACCCGGGCCTTAACCATGCCTTCGGTATTGTCTAACTCATAACATCGTTTGGTCCCCCAGCTTTTGGTAAATGTTTTTACTCTCGGCCATCCCGGATCTGCTGTTCCTCCTAGCCCACAGGCATTGTTACAGCGACGAGGGATCCGCACCTCTGCCTTGACAATATGCCAATACCCAAAGGTGGTTTGGGTACCGCTGAAAGGGTCGGTTCGAGGGGTCTTTAGCGGCAGATCCCGCCAGGCATAAACCGCCACCGATGGTATAGACGGCTCGGCATTAGTCAGATCTTTCCTGGCCTGTATCAGGGCCTCAGAGGGAGAGTCCTGTCCGGGAATAAAAACAGGAGTGGCAGCAGGATTATTAAAATCGGTTCCATTATCCAAAAATGCCGTGAATTCATTGATCCCCTCGGTCAAAATCCCGGTTGGCCCGACAATATTCATTGCTTCTTGGTAACGATTTTGTAAAAATTCCAGCCGCTTTTCGAACTTCGCCACTTGATTTCTCGCTTCGTTAGCGCTGGCAAGCATGGCTGTTCTAAAAACTAAGCTTCGCGGATTGAGGGGATCGCAATCAGGGGAAGTGGACGGTTCAATTAAACTTGCCGCAACAACCGCATCCAAATAAGTTGTATCCCCGCCTGGGCACCAGCCCGAACAGCTTCCAGTGTTGAAAGTACAAGCACAGGCATGAAGATCGGCCAATAAGGTTGGGCTGTTACAAACAATAGTTGTAGCCGCGCCAGCACATTGATTGGGCCAGGTATTCCCTGGATTTGCCAAACAATCCGGCAGGATCACATTGTAAAGATTATCGATTTGGGCTATATCCGGAGGGGCAACCCAGAGCGGAAGCGGAGGTAAGGGCAGATCCGGAACAGGCAAGAGAGCGTCATTGCAACGGATATTGCATCGGGGAATTGTCTCAGACATGATACAGTGTTGATAGAGCGTATCGTCTCCTGCACTAGGTTGATAATCAGGAACTCCCGGAACTAAAGAACGAGGGAGACCAGAAGGAGACCACAGGCCACCAAAACAATTTGGGTCATTAAGACAACCGTAATTCGTACAATTGATGTCATTGCAATAATCGGCACAGAGCTGAAACTTTTCGGCATTCCCGGTGACAACAGTAGGATAACCTGCATTGGGCTGGCCGAAGGGCGCAAGCCCCCGGGTTGTGTCTTGCACATTCCAACGAAGACAGGCCATGACATCCTCTAAATCTCCTCGAACTCCATTTCCTGCCGGGCCGCCAAAAACTGCCGGCGGCTGAGAATCAAAGGTAGCTGCTTCCTCATGATTCACCCCATTGCATTCATTAATCCCGTATTCATTACCTCCCGCTCGGGCAGGCGGGACACACCAGACTGAATCATTATCAACTCCCGTTGCGGCGATGTCATCAATATTGCATTCATCCCCTACATATTGATTGCCGCCACCGCCGGCAAGCAAGGCCTGATCAATGATCCAATTGAGAATGGGATCACGAAAACCTTCCATCTCTCTACGCCAAATATGCAAGGCTCCTTCGCGAACTAACTCCGTGAAACTGCCGTCACAATTACAGGCATCGGGTTCAGGAGCGGGATCTGGGCAACCTGGGGGGTCAGCAACGCAAGAAGGCTCAATCCATTCTGCCGCCTCCTCATACCATTCTGCAAAATTTTGAGTGAGTGATTCTAGGGGTGTTCTCACAATTGCTTCTGCCCACTCGATAAATTCCGTAAGGCCATAAATGATATCGTCCAAATTATCCTCCGGCCAATAAGGATCAGCAGGGAGGGCATTGCCTCGCCCGCATTGGCAATCTTCGGGTATAAACCCGGTTGCCGAATCCGGATCCGGCTCGGTGCAAGTAGTCCCGTGCTTAGGACAGGCGATAGGATAAGGTGCTCGAATAGGACTGGTACAAAATCGATCCGCTCCTCTTTTCCAGCCGCCCGCTGGATCGACCGAGGAGGCGCATCGATTATCAGGAGCAAAAATATTGGGAAGAGGAACAAGATCAGCCAGTTGTGGGTTAGCGAACAGTGGGGGAAGTACCAAGATAGGCAAGTTTGTATTATCTACACAAAAACCACCGTTAAATTGGGAAACCCCTGGAATTCCTGGGATATCAGGAAGAGTCAACCGGGTCTGAATTTCCCTTGGCAAAGGGTTAGGGCTAGGACAAGTCGGTACTACCCCACCATCACCTGCCGGATCGCACCAATGACATTCCTCATTAGTATATGTGAGGCTTGTAAGTTGTGATCCCCAATCGGCAATTTTGTAGAAAAATGGGAAAATCCCCAACTTCTCGTCCTGATCATGGGTAAGGGGATTGCCGTCATCTGGGAATACGGGGGCAGAATAATAACCGGTGGTATCGTCTAAGAAAAATTTTTGATCCAGCGGATCCGCCTGCACAGGGACAGGGCCCCTTGCCAATTGTACGCCAGCGGGTATATCCACATGCCAGTTAGGATTTAAGATATTGACCTGATACTGGTAGTGTTCATCATCCCGGCCTAATTTTTCCCGGAAGGAAAGGCATCTTAAAGGATCAGGAAGGCCGGTTAGAGGGTTAAGAAAAGGGCAAACTCTTGATCCTCTTGGGTTATTACTTGCATCTTCATAAAATTTATCATAAATAGAAGGATATGGGGTATCGTAAGAACTCCTGTCGTCGCATGTATCAGGATTACCGCACCTGGCAGGGCTGCCCGCCTCACAACATTCTGGCCGAATACGGATAGGATTTCCATCTGTATCAGTCAAAATAGCACCGCTTCGATCCGTCAAAAACTGCTGTTGGCAACAGACATCGCACAGGGCAGGAAAATTTGGATTAGTGACTCGATCCAGAGGACAACAGGAATGACCACCCGGCACAAAATTCTGACAACGCAAGGGATCGTATAGCCCAAAGGTGTCGCCAATGAAGGGATACAAAAAATCCTCTAGGGCATTACGAAACTGCTGAACAGGGACAATATCGGAAGGACGTACTCTTCTAATTCGTTCATTATTATAAAAACCAAAACGGGAAACCGTATCTTCCGCAAGATTAAAATCAGCCTCGGACCTAACAGTAAGCGGGAGTCTATCATCATATAGCCCATCCGTATCAATGTCATAAAAGTCGGGTATTTCCACCCGGTCGGTGACAGAGGCTCTAAGACCCGATTGGATTCCCTGTTCGACAAACTGATCGGTAATAGACAGGGAGGCTGCCATCATCTTATTCCACATGGAAGTGATGCCTGGTTGCACCACGGCTAATTGCAGGGACAAAGCGGTAACGGCCGCAGCGACCCCTACCACCGCTATGATCGCAATGACCCAAAGCTGTGTCGTTGTTAACCCCGCCCCGGCGGTCGTGATGACAAAGATAATAAAGACAATGACGATAATAACAACGATAACGACAGTAATGATAGTAATCAGAACTCCGGTTAAGGCACAGATTTTTCTGTGTCCACCCAAGGTTTGTTGGTATAGCTGCTCGCCATAACTGGCAAAGAAGGAGGCCATCTGGCTGGCGGAAGAATTGGCCGCTATCATCGTCAAGGTTTTGACTTGGGAAATCCTCCCGAAATTCATGACGATGGCAAGAAAGATGAGCCCTAAGGCCGAAACCAAAATGATAATAACGGCTACTTGGCCGAGCTTAAGGTTTCTCGTAGGAGATGATTTTGGGTCCTGCAAGGCGTCTTTTCTTTTGCCTAAAATCTTAAAAATTTTGTTAAGAAATCTAAACAAATTTTCAAAACTCCTCTTTATTGAGCTGTTTTATTGACATCTTCACCACACACCCGGTGTTTGTTAAAACAGACACCGGGTGTGTGCTTCCTCACTGTATTAATTCGTCCCAAATATATTACTGCTGACCGCGGCATTAAATGAAGCACCGCGGAAAAATGTCGGACGGATCTGACTTAACGGGCAGGAAGAGCTCCCGCAAATCGGTTGCGTTAAAATCAATTCATGGGCCTTACGACGCTCCACAAGCTCCCTCCCTGTCCAGGCAAAAATCCTGATCATCCCTAAGATAAGCAAAACAGTAAATACCATAGTGACCGTAAACTCAATTGTGACCTGGCCCCAAAAAAGTGGCTTTCCCGATTTCCCTTTTTTAAACCATCCTTTTTCTCTTTTCAATTTTCGATTTTCCATTTTCCCCACACCCACGAACAAACACCGGGTGTTTGTTTTGCCCCTATGGATCCACACGGGTAACCCATCTTCGTCCACGCAAGTCCCGGAGTCTGCTTCTTATAAAAATTCTTAACTCATCCTCATCCATACAAGTTCTCTCGATATTAGCCGGAGAAAAACAATTATTGCACGCCTCCACCGGATTGGTAAGCCCAAGGAGCCCGTCAATACCGGCCCAGTTGGTGGGTGCCCCACTACTATTGCAGAAACGGTCAGTATCCCTGCTTATTCTCATCACTCGTTGAATAATATCAACGTGATCCTGACGGTTGACGTGTCGGATAAATTGTCCGGTGCTGAGATTAAACAATTTTCCTTCTTCAATTCTAAAAAATGTCCCTTGCCGACCTGGTTGACCTGCGGTTGGATTTGCCGAGGTAAAGGAAAACATCATCATATCGCTTTGAACGCCCAACTCTATTGCCACACATCTCCAGGTGGCACACCCCCCGGTCAAATTTCGGCCATCTCTTTCGTTAGGAAGGCCTCCTACTGTCTGTTGGCATGGACCAGTAGGACTGGTGGGACATACACAAAGAGGATCAGATACATCGCATCGGTTGCTGACGATGACCCATTCCCCGCTATCGCGATCATCAGTGGTAAAATTCATATCCCCTTCCTGATTATCCATCACATTCAGCTGGGTTATCTGTCCGTTGGGCGCACTGCTGAGACTTAAAATCGCTTCTTCTTTATAATCCCCGTCTACATCAATCAGGGTATTGATTCGACCATCGATATCGATGCCTTGGACCCCCGCTTCAACGGGAGGAATGAGTTTCGCTCGGACATCATTGCGCACACCCGCCACCTTCACCCATTGCCACATGAAGCTTGTCCTTAGCGTGGTAGCTACATCCGGCCCGCCCACAAAGTCCAAATTGAATCGATTATCCGCGGACATATTTGTAGTGCAGCCACCAACGCACCACTCTGTGCTGTTATTAAAATTCCCAACAACCGTAAACATAATGACGCATCCCCGCACTACCTCTATGGTAATGGGTAAGCCGGTATTAGGATCAATTCCTATTTGCACCGTTTCGGTAAAGCAACTGGGCTCCCAACAGGCCCCATTTGTGACAATCCCCGTTGGGGAAGGCCTCCCTGTGGAAGCCCCCATAGGGGGATCGCACGGAGAGAAATTATTTTGATTGAGCGTTACACTCTTAAAATTGCTGGTTATAAAGGGAAACCGCTGGCCATTAACAAAAATATCATAGATGGGAAGATTATGGACTTCTCCGAAGTCAATCGGTAAGAAAAGATTTTTACTGAAGGTGGCTGAACCGTTGCCGATGAAAGGAATGCGGTCTCTGTCGGTGTATTTGCTATGCGGATCCGCAGTGAGGCGATCTTCCAAGATAAAAATGGTAGCCGTATTTCTCGCTCCGGATTCTTCTCTGCCAGGTCTATACGCTCCCTCCGCGGTTCGATAAGATTCGGTCATGGCCAGCCGCATAGCCCGCAGTTGCTGATTCATGGCCTGGCTGGAATTCATGCCCGTTCGGATGATACTGCCAATGACAAAAAGCAAAACCCCACCGAAAATCGCCAATTCCGAGGCCGTTTGCGCCGTCTTTTGATCCTTAAACAAAAAATGTTTCCGCATTCCAAATCACCTCATAAGCTGTCAGCCCTTAAGCCTGCAGTTATCAGATCAATTTTTGAGCTATTCTGAAAGCTGACGACTGATAGCTTTCAGAATGCCCCAATGCGCGATGATCCTGTTTTTGTTTCAATGGAATTCGATACATCGGTGCGCATGGTCCAAAATCCTGTGGCATCATCTACGGTCGTAACGCGAACTTGAGAATTCAAGGATAAGCGATGACTAATATCCGTATTTGTCAATCGTGGATCGTACTGATCTCCCAGATCATCTACGGCCCCTTTCCATCGTCCTGAGACAGCGCGTTTAAAATAATTCGCCATCCCCAAAAAGGCCCCCATGACAATAATCAAGAGGATGACATATTCTAAAGTGCCCTGCCCTTTCTTTCTTAACATTTTCTTTTTATCACCTCGTTATTAACTAACCGCAAAAAATCGTAATGTGATGCCATGAATTTGTCACCCTTCGACTATCCCACTTTTGGCTCTGGGGCTTGGCTTAAGGTGACTCTAAAAGGGCGCCTTTGACCCCCCCGCTCCTTCAAAGCGGAGCATGGCGCGCCCCGAATGAGTCATTAATTCCTCTCAGTAAAACCCTGGTTCGACAATAACGTGGTATCTGCCCTTACCCTATCATCATAAATAAAATTTGTCGACCCCAAAGATTCAATGGTTCTCTTATCAGTATCAACTCTAGTAATAGTGTAGGAATCAACCAAATGGCCGGCCTCGCCCCCTGGTTGTTCCGCATTCTGTTGATTGCCGACTTGATCCGCCACCAAACGAACCATGCCCTGAATACTGCGCTTAAGAAGAGGAGACGCCGCTACCAACAAAGTCACAATAACGCCCAGAATAACAGTATACTCCACAATTGTCTGAGCCTCTTTCTTCTTTCTTTTATTTATAAAATTTTTCTTCCCCACGTTTGCCTTACCATTATAAATTTTATTTACTTTTAGCCCTTGGCAAATTCTAAGTATCCTAAGGGGGCATTCCCCTAGGGATCACTCCAATAAACTCTAAGTCTGCCTCCTTAGGAGGAGTTTGAACAGAATTTGTCAGCGTAATCGTTGTCAGATCTATATCATATTGAAAAATCCCTGAGCTGGCTGGTAAACTCCCCATGAGGGAACGCGTATCGGTTCGATCGGTATAACGAGTCTGCTCAGTTTTAACATAATACGGTTCGTATTCTAAATAAAGGTTCCCGGAATAAACCTCATCGACCGTTCTCACCATGTAATTTCTGGCGTCTCGAATTCGACTCAGCAGCGCCCGGCGAAAATAAACACTCATGGCGGAAACCACTCCGATCACAAGGAAAAAGGTCAATACGTATTGAACGGCGATGCCCTGCCCTTTGTTATTTTTTAAAATCCTAAACATGCTTACTTTTTTCCCTGAAAAGAGGCGCTCTATTACTCCTTGCTTACTTTTAACTTCTATTCTATCTATTTTTGAATAAGAAAAAACAAATATTTTAATTAACCCAAGTAAATATCTACGGCCTCACGGCCGTAGCATTTATTTAAAATTCCAGCTTCGCTTGTCCGCTATTTCACTGTTATGTTCAATAGCGGAAATCTTTCACTCTACACCCTTATGGGCGTAGTTTCTACTGCAGATAACAAAACATGGCTTACCCGAAGTTTCCCCCAAGTAAGCCATGTTTAACTAGCCAATTTGATCGATGAACGTTATTTGCCCCAGTACTCAAATTCCGCGTTGAGAATCTCCCAGTTGGTTTTGGTATCAGTAACTTCATCCATCAACATCTGTGTATTGGAAACACCAATGCCATCGATCCCGAATTTTTCTCGGGTGTTACCCGTGACAATGGTAACCGTTCGCACATTGGTGTTACCCGTCGAAAATTGATCGCCGATATCATCGGCTGCCTGTTTCAATCGCCCGGATATACCGCGCTTGATGTAAACTTGTATGGACAAAAGAGCACCAATAACAATGACGATCAAAACAGCGTACTCTAAGGTACTTTGCCCTTTCATCTTTCTTAGGAATTTAAACATTGAAATTTCCTCCTTATAATTAACTTACCTTAGGACTAACCAATGTTGATTATAGACCATTAATGACCCCTAAAGTAGTATCATATGACTTTGATTCAAAACCACCATTCCAACGAGTCCTATTGGACACAAGATCCATTCTAAATGCCCCAGCGTTACCCAAAACCTCAGTGGTAGAATCATCACGGAAGATTTCATATTGGGACTTTAGATAATATGGTTCGTATTGATTGGTTTGTCCCATCGCGCTGGTTTGCTTGGCCAAGTAACCACTGGCATCACGGATTCTCGCCTGAATAGTTCGTTGGGCGAAGGTCTGCATCGCGATGATCGCTGCCACAACGAGTGAGATTAATAACGCATATTCAGCGGTTTGTTGTGCTTTTTTATTTTTTATTAATTTTCTAAACATTTGTTGCACCTCCGTAAACTTGGTAAGATAAGTATTGCTTTTTTCTAATACCTATTAGTCTGAGCTATCCTTGCACCCATAAATTCCATACCATTTGTACTGGATTGCAAGGTTCTATTATAAGCCTGACTGAAAAGCCCGGTTGTAGGATTTAAGAAGATAATCATGATGGCAACAACGCCGGCTAATAATAGAATGTATTCTAGGGTACTTTGCCCTTTCTTTTTTCTATTTTTGAATTTAACCATTATATAATCCTCCTCCTTAAAAAAGTCTAATACCTAGGTGTGGGTTTGGTTCAAACACCTATTCTTCGGTGAATCCTTTTTGAATCATCTGATGAGAAGCCTGAACCGCTCGAAATACATAGGTGCTCATCGCCAGCATGGCAGAAGCCACTACGGCCACGACGATGCCATATTCTATTAGGTTTTGACCTCGGTTATTCAGTTTTTTCTTTACCTTGATCATCATCGCGCCTGCACCTTTAGTATTTCAGATGAAACTTGCCCTACTCCTTAAAACTAAAGGAGTGGAATTCACCCTCAAGGGCATTATATTGCCGACCAACTCTCTTTCATCGGCATTCATTATTCTCTTGAATTCTAATATCGATAAAAGAAAATAATGAATAAAACCCCAAATTAATGGGGTAGAGATCCTTTTTAAAAATTGGGCCTCTAACCAAATAAAAAAGTCTCCAAGCTCATTTTGCTGGAGACTATAAATTACTGAATGAATGAATTTCTTATTTAAAAAATTCTGAATTAGTTTTTTAAAAAGATAAAAACTCATTCCCCTCTCTCCGTGGCTTAGATATAATTTATATTTACTTATTTCAACCTACGAAAGTATAACATAAAAAAAAGAAAATTGTCAAGTTTGAGGCAAAAAATTTTGAATAAACAGTATTATTATTTATATTAATTTATTATATAGACCTGCTCTCCTTGAAAATTTCTAATTGATCTTTCATTAAGACTAGATATGGCAAATTCCACCTCACCTTTATAGTTAAAATCTTTTGGCAAATTAAGTTTTATGATCAAATGATTTCCCTGCTTCCAACATGCCCCTGAAAGTTCATAAATAATTGATTTGATGTTAGCTGTATCAATATCCTTATGGTTTTGAGGAAAATATTTGATAACAAAAAATTTATTAAGCAATGATACTAAATAAGTTATAAAATCATTCGGGCCTTTCTTCCCTACCAGTGACAAAGCATTGGCTTCTTTAAATAAATCCTTTTCTACACAATCTGACTCCATCGATTTTTGAGATGAAAACAAAATCGGGTTGCTTAACAAAGGGATATTGTTACCTTTTTCTAAGTTCGGCCATCTTAATACATAAGAACAAATCAAATCTTTTGCAGAATATTCTTTTTCACACGCATTGGTCAAAATTATAAGATAAGGACTGGAATTATCGGGTTGCATTAATCCTAACACCCTTACCTTTAAATTTGATGGGATAAAGGGATCTTTACTGTCGTTAAATGAAAGAATCTTTTCATAATAATGAATTTGTTTCTGCAACGGCGGTATAAACAAGGAGTCCCTCTTACCGGCTTCTTCTAATAATAATCTTTTTTCCCATATACTAAAGTCCTGATGCCGTGGCCATATTCCCAGGATAAATTGGCGTCTTTTTTTGGGAATCCAGGGAAAACAAGTTAATTCTTTTTGTTGGTTGTCATAGATAACAATCTTTTGAATTATCTTCCCTGGAGTATTCTCGAAAGCCAAGAGAAAACTACGCCATTCTTCTTTCGCCTCGTTCTGTAAACCAGAAAGAATTGCTGGCTCGAAATTATTAACAATTTGCTTAATGATGAAGGATGTGGCTTTACATATGGGTGAAGAAAATGCAGCGGGTATTGGCCTGGAAATCTGTGTGGGCCAAATCGACGTCATCTGCGGATCCAATCCCACCTCGCTTCCATCTTCCAAAAACAATTTAACAAAAAAGGCTTCTTTGAGAATTTGGCTTAATTCGATTGAAAAACTTAAGTAAAATTTTTTTAAATCGCTAATACCTTCAATGATTTTATTAAACTCGCTGGGATTGAATTGACGGTTAAAATCACTGAGAACCCAGGGCCCTAGATCTTGATGGCGGGGAATCTCATTTAAATTTTTAATGTCAAATACATTCATAAAAAGCAGGGTTTCTGCTATTTGATTTATGGGTATGGATGAAAAATCCTGATCAAAATAATTCTTCAAAACCTTGCCCAATATGGGAGCATCGGACAATTCCCATTCCGCGGCTTTAAGGAAAATATACCCCATGGCCTTACAAAGGCGACTTTCCCCTAACTTTTTATCTTCCAAAAGGTTTTGAAAATTCTGGCGTGCCTTCGCTTCTGTCAATCCACTCAAAGAGGCAGATAACTGAACGGGAATTTGACTTTCTGTTGGTTTAAGCCTTTGTTCTTGTTTAGCATTTAATAACCAAGTCTTTTTTTCCGCTGGAATTTGGAATTTCTTCATCTTCGAAAGGGTAAAACCTTCTTCCGCAACAAGGGGTCGGCGACCAACAGGACTACTTAAATGCGCCCCTTTTAATACAGTGTTGATCGAGGATTTGGACACTTCGATTTGAAAATTTTGATGGATAATCCCAACCAAGTTGCGACAACTGAGATAAGGTTTTTCTTTCTTTTGATTAATAATGAAAGTGATGAGATCTTCTTTTAATTTATAAATAACGCCCATGTTTATTCTTTTCTGTCCAATTGTTATTTATTAAGGTGCTGGAGTAATGAATCCCGCCCTCTCATGAGCATTCGGGGAATTACCCCGATAGCGCATATATTTTTGGGACAAGACCGATTTAGGGTATTGGCGTATTCGAAAAATCAATTAGTAAATAATATATCATATGCGAAAGTAGGGCTCAAAATAATTCATCTCCATTTTAAAGTAAATTCATTTGTCAAATTTCCCTCAGAAATTAAAAAAACTTCTTATAAGGCCAAATTAAATTCACATAAAATTTCAAATTGATAGTATAATAAATTCGGAATCACTCCCTTGAAGGCCTAAGTCCATCTGAACTAAACGTTATGTACAAATGTCCTTATTGTTATGAGTTAATTAATGAGGGTGCCAACCGCTGCCCTCACTGTACCCAATTTATTATTGATGATATCATTAATGTGGATTATCCTAGCGTTGAAAAGAAACGATGCATTTATTGTGGGAAGAAAATTTTAAAAGAAGCCAAATTCTGTCGGCATTGCCAAAGATGGCTGGATGAGATTGACCGTGCAGCTAGCGATATAGACTTAGATGATCTCGTCTAAATGTTTCTCCGTTCCCGATGACTTTATTCATTCCTCTGGCCGACAACTTACCTCATTCCTAATCTAACGATGAGATAATTCTTATTGCTCGAAGGCAATTACATCCCCTAACGTCGTCTTTGTCTCTTGTATTTTCCCGGGGGGCAATTCAATGGCATAATGAGATCTAAAAAAGTAAGGACTGATTTGGAAGGGTTTGATCCTTGCGATGAGCCCTATGGCTCGGTTATTTTTATCCACAAAAATGACATCGATAGAAAACCGCATAAAAAACATGTGAATGGCCCGACAATGGGTAATGACAAGGGCCTCCTGGGGATCAATAGAGGATCGCTCCAAAAGTCCGATAAGTCTTGAAAGAATCGAGTCGGCAATTTTAGTTTGTTGGGAGATTATTGTCTGCTTGGATTTATTAAGGATCCTCACGGAAGTGGTATTTAAGAGGGCTTACTAAACATCGATTTATCCAATTTAATTCCTAAGGTGACCAGTTCGTGGAAACATTTTGGGATATATCCAGTGGAGGCGTACTCTCCAATCACCAAACCGTTTTCGTCTTTTCCTTTTTGATCAAAAACAAAGATATCCCGTAAATCAACATGGAAATCTTGGTGTAATCCTGCTACCTCTGTAATTCCGGTAAGCTTTCTTGTCCCATCGGAAAGACGAGCGATATGCACAATGATGTCGATAGCGGAGGCAATCATTTCATTGATGGCCCGAACCGGCAGTTCAATTCCGCTTAACAAAATCATGGAACTCATCCGAACCATCGCATCGTGCGTTGAGTTGGCATGAAGGGTCGTCATGGATCCATCGTGTCCCGTGTTCATGGCTTGCAACATATCCAGAACCTCCGGACCGCGACACTCCCCGATGATGATTCTATCGGGTCGCATACGAAGGGTATTAATAAACAAATCCCGGATGGAAATGGCCCCTTTCCCTTCTACGTTGGAGGGGCGGGATTCGAGTCTTCCCCAATGGCTCTTCTTCAATCTTAATTCGGCGGCATCTTCAATGGTGATGATTCTCTCATTATCGGGGATAAATTGCGAGATGACATTAAGAAGCGTTGTTTTACCTGCCCCCGTCCCTCCCGAAACAATAATATTCCGTCGACCTATAACACAGGCCTCCAGAAAATCATACATGGATTTTGACAAACTCTGATATTGATTTAAAAGTTCCTGGGCTTCGAGACGTTCAACGCCGAATTTACGGATAGTAATCATGGGGCCGCTCAGAGACAAAGGAGGGATAATAGCATTAAAACGCGATCCATCCGGCAGGCGGGCATCCACCATCGGTACAGATTCATCAATTCTTCTTCCCAAAGGCGCGATGATCCGATCAATGATCGCCCGCATCTGTTGATCAGAAACAAATTTCCTATTTGTGTAAATCAGTTTTCCGTTTTTTTCAATATAGAGTTCATCTTTGCCATTCACTAGAATATCCGATATTTCCGGATCCGCTAAAAACTCCTCCAAAGCACCTAACCCTAAGGCCTCATCCACGATTTCTTGAACGATCTTAGAGCGTTCCTCGTGGGAGGAAATCAAAGCCCCTTTTTCTTCAATAAGTAAATTGCTAACGATCTTTTGCGCGGAATCTTTGAGTTCTTTTGCCTTTTTCGGATCGCTCAATGTTTCGGGAGTTAAATCCTCCACATGCAATCGCTCCACGAGTTTTTCGTGGATTTTCTTTTTTAAAGCGACAATCTCGTCTTCTTCTTTAACAAAAACCTCACCTGCGCCAGGAAGGTTTTTAGGGCTGATACCAAATTTTTCCCAGAACTGATTAGTGGCATCTACCCCTTGCTCAAGGACTCGTTTTTTTGTAAATTCCGCCGTTGCCTGAACATAAATCTCCGGACTCTTAAGATCATTGACCATTTTATTAAAAGCCTCGGTAACCTTGCTCTTAGGACTATCGATAACACAGGGAACGCCCCGATTAAGCGCCAACCCAACCACGTGGCCATCGGAGGGGATGCGGGCAAAGATTTCACAACCCAATGCTGTTCTAACCTCCTGCCAGGCAACCCCTCCTCGACTTTCCGAACGATTGAGGACCAATTTAACCATCTTGAGCGGAAAATGTAGACTTTGCAACCATTCAATTGACCATTTGATCTGATAGACAGCCAAAACATCAGGGGTGGCAATCAACAAAATGAGATTAGAGTGATCGAAGGCTGTCAAGATAGATTCACTGAATAATTTGCCGGCATCAATAATAATATATTCATAGGCTAAAGCAGCTTTTTTAAAAAACAATTTGATGTTATCTGGAGTAATGTGCCCGACTTGCTTGACTTGAACAACCGCCGGAAGGAAATCCAGTCCACTGGAATGAGAGATAACAAATTTTTTGATTGCATCCGAACTGTCGGACTTTTCAATTTGGGATAAGGCATTCACCAGGGCATAGCGGGGAACGAGATTGAGCATTCTTGCCATATCTTGTCCTGCCTGAAAATCAAGATCAATCAATAGCACCCGACGGCCGGAAATCGCCAGGGCTGTTGCTAAATTGACCGCAACAAAGGTCTTCCCCACCCCGCCTTTATTGCTGAATATTGATATGATTTTGGAATCCATCGTCTTTAGTCACCTTGGTATGCGCGCGGGAGAAACTTCTTTAAGATTAGAAGAGTTTGAAAGTCCAAATTAATTATTAAATCCATTCCACCGTTAAACTTAAAATTGGGATCTAAATCGGAAGTTTTTGCTCTTTTTTTGCACTGGATAAATTGTTATCTGACGGATTATCTCCTTTGTTTTGCTCAAGAGCCTCTTGTCTATAAATGATGGGGATCGTTACAATTAATTCCTCCAAATCCATTTCCACTGGGAACGGATCGAACGGAGCAAGGATTTGCGCGGTATTCATCGCATCGGCGTCAAACACCTTATGCCCTGATGACTCTTTAATGGTCACTTCGTTCAGTGTGCCGTCACTTAAAATTGTTAAGGTGAGCTTAACTGTTCCTTCCCACCCTTTCTGTTTGGCTTCGTAAGGGAAAGAGATAGTCCGAGAAATTTTTTTCTGAATCGCCTGAACATAAGAAGTAATCACCGCGGTTGTATCTTTTTCCTCTTTTGTAATTTCAACCGCTTTCGACATTTCCCCTGGAGGTGCTTCTTTGCCAATCTCTTCCTCAATAGGCAATTTGGCAATTTCCTTTGCCTCCTGTTCTAATTCTTCCTCGGCAACATCTTCATCTCTAACGGCGGCTTCCATTTCTTCGTCTTCACTGAGCTGTTCTTCCTCTTTTGTGATATCCCACTGGGCTAAATCCGTATCCTCTTCTTCAGATATAACTTCTTTGCCCTCGACTTCCGCTGCTTTTTCTATGGGCTGTTTGGAAATCTCTTTTTTCTTTTCCGCAACCTCTTTAGATTCTGTCCATGTTGCCTCCTCGGGCATTTTCGCTTGCGAAACTCCTTCCTCCTTTGTTGCATCTTCTTTAGCAATCATCTCTTTCTCTTCTTGTAATTTTGCTTCCTGCTTCTCTTTTTCTTCCGTTCCCTGCGCCTCCCCTGACTTTTTCTGTCTTATAATCCGCGGGGTTAATGTCACAACGACTTCCTGATCATTATTTGGTGAAAACTGTTTGTGACGAAAGAAAGCCCCCACAACGGGGATATCGCTTAAAAATGGAATTCGGCGAATAGTCTGGCCGACGTGATGTTTAATAAATCCAGCTAATACTATTGTTTGGCCGTCCTCTAAAAGCAGCTTTGTAGTTGCTGTTTTCGTGGTAAAGGCTACCACTCCTGCCGCGGCATTTGCCGCATCAATATCTCTAATTGCTATATTCAAGGAGAGGTCAACTTTGTTCTGATCGAAAATAGTGGGGGTGACTGACAAATCAACTCCGTAGGATCTAAAAGATATATTTTCCGTGACATTGCCGCCAGCACTGGTGGTGGTTGTCCTGATAGGGATCTCGCCCCCCACCATAAAACTTGCTGCAGCCCCATTGATAACAACGAGACTAGGTTTTGAAAGAATGCGCGCTTTCCCCTCAGCAAGAAGGGCGTTGACAGTGGCTATAATAGTTGCCGTCCGCCGGAAATCTCCGATCTTAAAAAAGTCACTTATACTTCCATCCAGAGTAGGCAAAGTCTCCTTGTAAGGCAAGGTGATCCCTTCCGTTCCCGTATTCCAATCAAACCCCAAGATTTTTTGAAGTGTTGAGGTCAACTCGGTAAATTGCGCGTCAATTTGAATCATATCTTTATTTTGTTCGACCTTGGCATAATTGAGCAACTTGTTCGCAAACTGTTCGGCGATCCGGGTAAAAGCGTCTCCCTTATCCGGTGGAACGATTCCTTTAATAACCACCTTTCCTTCATAGTTGTTTTTCTCAAATACAATCCCTTCAATTTCAGCATTCTCTAATAGTTTCTTCATCCGGGCAATAATAACATCCAAATTCTCACTAAACACGCGTACAACGACCATTCGTTTGCCCAACTCATCCCACAGATACATGGAAGTCTCGCCTTCCTTCATCCCGATCAAAAGAATCTCATCAACATCGGCCTTGGCAATTTCTACGATTCCCGGATTACTGACCGCTATCCGTGTCAAAGAATAAACCTTTAAGGAAACCAAATCCCCTTGATAGATAAAAATATCGCTTTCTTCTTTGGTATCAATAGATTCTTGAATTTCGATACTAAATCCGGGATAGCATATCATCGATAACAGAAAGGCAAAAACCAGAACGCCTCGAATCCATCTCTCAATATTTTTTTTCATACTTGCCCTTACAATCCCTCCTTCAAATAAGCCATTATTCTTTATCACAGCATGTTGGATTGATCTTATCTATCTATTTAAAGGTTTACATCTCTCGCCCGCCGCGGAATATTTCGATAAAAGGTTTTACCTCATCCTTACCACCGCCTGGAACCGGCTCAATAAGGGCGCGCTGTCGGGGAATGATCAACTCCGTTCCTTGTTTTTCAAATACGTAATCCGCCAAGGCCGACCAGTTGGAAACTTGCATGATTTGGGTTTCCGTCTCAGCCGGTGCTCTTAAAATCAAGTACAATCTCCCATTTTTTTGGATAAATGTTAAAAGTCCAGCCTCTTCGGGAGACAAGGCAAACGTAATATTCAGAGCCCTTGTGGCTTGTTGTTGTTCATACCCTCCCGGGCCGGTGAGATTGGTTCCCACCGCTAAAATCTGGACATTTTGAAACAACATGGTTATGATGTTCTCAGTTTTATTGGTAACAGGATCCGGCATATTGAGATCGCCAATAACATCGATATAGTCACCAGGGTTGATAAGCCCACCCACGGCCGAGAGGGAATCGATCAATATGGTATACGCCCTTTTTCCTGCGGGAGTTCTTAAAGCCAACGTGGATTTGGGTGCGGCGGGGGCCTCTGATTTAGTATCACCAACCTTCTGGGCTACTGTCGCTTGTTGGGTCGCCAGCTTTTTCATTTCATCACGCAGGGTTTGAATCTCCTGCATCAGCGGTTTAATCTTTTTATTTTCATATTCCTGGGATAATAAAGCTGTTTGTTTCTTGATGCTGTCTTGTATATGATTGCCGGTTAAGACCGCGGCTACAAGTCCAAACCCGATGGCCAATGCGACAATAGCGATTTGTTTTTTATTTTCTAAATTCATAGGCCTCCTCTCCCTTGCTTATCCAAATCCCTTAAAGCTCTAATAGTTTTTCATTAACATAGACTGTGGCCTTCTGACGCAACTCATCTAGATATTTCACAATGGCTTGTTGCTGTTTCAGCATGGTAAGACCATTTTTTATATCGTCCTTGATTCCAACGAATTCCCTTTGCTCGCCACCTTGTTTATCGGTTAATTTAACAATATAAAACCCCTCGGGTCCTTGAAAGACGCCACTGACTTTCCCTACCTCTAACCCTTCCACCGCCTTTTCTAATTGTGGGAATTCGAAAGATACCATAAAACCAAGGTCTCCTCCCTCGGCTGCGGTCTTGCCTTTTGATTTTTGTTTAGCCATTTCAGCAAAATCTGCGTCTTTTAAAATTTCGATTAAAATCTCTTTGGCAACCTCTTCCGTATCAACAACAATTTCACTCAAACGCCACTGGGCGCGTTCCACAAATTCGCTTTTATTTTGGTTATAATATTCCTCGGCTTCCTGGTCGGTCACTTGAATATTTTTGACGATATTATTAGCAACCTCGCGTACCAAAAGCGTTCGTTTAAATTCCTCCACCGCCATCATCACATCTTTCTTATTGGCTACTCCTGTTTTTTCTCCTTCTTCCACTAAAAGTTGTTGACGTATCAATTCCTCTAAGATCATTTTTTTTGCATCCGGATCATTGACATCAAAGTCAGGCACCATTTCTTTAAGGGCATTTAACCTTTCTTTAAATTCTTCAATAGTGAGCGTCCAATTTCCCACCTTGGCCAACACATTATTGGGCAACTCCTTAGGTTCTGTCGTTGCCGATTGAGGAGGGATAGCGGGTGCAACGATGGATTGGGCGGGGATAGGGCCGGGGTCTGATTTCGGAGTAGCCGTTACCGGGGGCTTTGGCTTTTTGGGAGAGAAATATTCGACAAATCCAGAAATTTTTTCACAACCTGTTATGCTGCTTAAAAAAATTATACATAAAACAACTGGCGCCCATCTATTATTCTTTAACATTATTGACTCCTCTAAAAATTTTGAATAAAGATCACCCCCGAAGCGGGAGTGAAGAAACTTCAGTTGAGTTAAACGAAAATAAAAATTATATTTAAAAGTATACCTTCTACCTATTTAAAAAACAAGAAAAAACAAGTTTTTTTGAAATTAAAATTATCGAATCCGCGCGCAATTAATTAGGAAC
>CAYJXI010000008.1:0-72169 GCA_964374105.1 uncultured Planctomycetales bacterium | reverse complement strand
TATCTTCAACCCCTTGCTATATGGATTCTTCATAGAACTTTTGACACTACCTAAATCCCGTATCTTAAGGTATTCTTAAAGTTACGGGCTAAACATGTTCGAAAATGATACGCCACGATCCCGAAGGCAACCGCCACATTCAAGGAATTCTTAATGCCCATCATGGGAATTTCAACAGACGCATCACACAGAGCTAACAATCTTTCTTGGACCCCTTCAATTTCATTGCCCACGACCAAACACACCGGCGCTTTGGGTTTAAACCGATGATACTCGATACTTTCCGTCATTTGTTCCAAAAGAACAATCTGGTAATTCTTTCGTTTCAATTCCACAACAACCTCGAGTGTTTCCGGATGATGGTCCCAAGGGACACGGTCTTCGGCACCCAAAGCCGTCTTAGAAATCTGGGATTGGGGCGGGAAACCCGTTATTCCGCACAACCAGATTTTCTCTACCCCCACGCCATCGGCGGTTCGAAAGATGGCACCCACATTATGAAGACTTCGGATATTATTCAAAACAACGGTTAGAGGAAGACGTGGTTGTTTTAATCGCAAATTTTGCCGATTGACAATTTCCCGATGAGTTAATTTATGCATCAGAACAAATAGGGTTGGAATCCGTATTTTTTACCTTAATTATAGAGAAATCTAAATGATTCAAGAAAGTCCTTCCATCCGATTGAAAGAATGAACTTAAATCATCAAGATCGAGAGATATTATAACAATGTTAAATTTGATAAACAAAGTGTATCTCAAAAATAAACTTAAGAAGAAAAAGGTACCGGGGACCGAGTGGCTGGGTAAGATTGTGAGTCTAATATTATTGCCCTGTCCCCTAGGGTCCCCGGTACCTCTTTTTTTTCACTTATCATCATTTTTAAAAGCCTTCTTGAAAAATTTTGCCTCTTCATGTATTCTTATATCTACGACTCTATTATATACTTGAATCGTTAAGATCATCGAGGTGCTTCTTTATGTCCTTGTCCCCCAAGGCCCAATCGACCATTGAATACATGACGATCATTACGTTAGTCATCGTGGGAATCCTTATCATGTCTCCCTATGTCATCCGATCCATCAACTCTTACTTTAAAACCGGTGATGATGCTGTTGAAGATTCTTTTTTAGAAGAAATTGACCAGGCCCCACCCACCGGAGTGACCTTGCCAGGCTGTGACTGTCCGCAGTGGAATTTAGCTGATCCCCGAGTTACACGCGGCTGTGGTGGCGGCAGCCCCTGTGCAAGGCGGGAAGAACACTGGAAAAGGGACTGTACTCCGATAGGTTGTCAAGTCGATCTGATCAGGTTTGGGATCAATCTGCCGATGTTTGAATGCCGGCCTAATACAGCCCCATTCAGACCACCGCCCGATGACTGGTGCTGCGAAGATTGGGCGGTCTATATGAATTGTCAAGGCGGGCCGCGAGATCCGGACGGCCCAGGACCATTGTTGGGGAAATGCTGCGGGGTGAATGCGGTTGATGCCCCGGGGGGAAGATGTCCGGATGGCCAGGTTGAGAGGAGAAGGTTTTGTGGGGAGGCAAATTTTCCCCAGTATGGTGGATGTATAGCGGATCCGGATTGCATTTTTCAATGTGTTGGATTTTTTGATTCCGATGCGGCCTGGTGTCCTAATGATACAATCGATCTGCCTAACAGTATGATCACGGTGCACCGGACCGATTTAGTTAATTGTACCGCAAGAAAGTGTGAGGCCTTTTGCCGGGGCTGCCATATCAGAAATCCCGGCGCCAATAATTGTATTCTTAATCTTGGCTCTGGAATTGCTCTGCAGGGTGCATGTCCACCAGGACGTTGCGTACGCGGAGCTTGTGGGGTGACAAGATGCGCCGCCTATTAATCAGAGTCATACAAGGCATTTCCTGTGATGAAAAGTGACGCAATGAATTAAAACCCTTCCTTGACAAAAAGCTCCAAGTTAATTCCATCCTTTTCTTCTAATAACACTCTTTCAAAATTTGTAGTCATATAATAGTGTACATTGTAAGAATTCTGCTCTAGAGGGCCAGGTTTGTACCAACTGGCCGACATCAACCAAATCCGGCTAAATTTATTCTTATCGATTCCTAGTTCCTCTAATTCTAATGTACCGTTGTAAAAAGGTTGAAAGGAGTGAAGTTTTTCCCTGTCTTCTTCAGAGATAACTTCTATGAGTCTAACTATATGCAAAAACCGCTTTTCAAAGGAAAGCAAATCTTTAGGATAAGAAAAAAAACGGAATCGTTGAAGGGGGATACGATGAGGCAGGCCAGGTTGTTTAAGGATATGCGAAAAAACAATCAAATATGACTGAAGGTCCGCTACCCCGATCAGGTCCCCTTCTTTAAATTCCTTGCTCAAATAGGTCAATAAATCATTATAATTTTTCTTGGGAAGAGCACCGGTAAAAAGCTTTAACTGCCCTGGATGATAAAACATAAAACCGCGATGATAGTTCAAAAGCGATAGAGTTACTAATAGAGCAGAACACACAACAGCCAGAATCCGAACATTGGTTTTACTAATGCTGGCGATCCCCTTGGCGATGAAAAGATAGTAAATAGGAGAAAAGATAATGAGTTGCCGGTGCATATAGACCGGCATGAAAAATTTGGAAAGAAGGTAGATGGAAAGGATCGGGAAAAACAGAATCGGCAAAAAAAGAAGAGCATCCACTCTCTTGGTTCGATAGCAAGAAAATACCCCGTAAACAAATAAAGAGGAAAACAACACGAAACCTAGCCAGTATTGAATACCGGTGGCCGAATATCCAAGAGCAAAAATGTTCCAGCTAAATAACATCATATATATCGTTGGTGCCGGCAACCAAAAATCATTTTTTACAAAATGCAAGTGATTTGCTAAAAGGGAACGTAAGAGCATCAAAGATATTAAAACAATAAGGAGGGATAAAAACCATTTCTGGGCGGCATGCCGATGAATTTTGCAGAATAACATTATCCCCAGGGCAAGGAATAAAAAGAAAAAATAATAACTTGAATATACGGCCAGGATGCTAATAACAGGAAAATAAAACCAATAAATCTTTTGATCTGTTTTTAAAGCCTTCCAATAAACATAAATTGTTAAAAGCGAGAAAAAACAGGACATGGCATACACACGCGCTTCCTGAGCATACCAAAGATGAAAGGGATTAAAGGCCATCAGAAGAAGGGCATAAAAAGATGTCTGACGGTCAAAAATGAGGCGCGATAATTTATAGAACACCGCTAAGGAAAGCATACTGAATACGACAGAAATCACCCTAAGAGACTTTACATCTGCGAAAAAAATGCTATAGGCGTAAACCAACACATAATAAAGGGGTGAGTGAGGATCGTTTTTCATTCTATCAATCATTAAAGAAGACACCGGCTCTTTCGATAATTCTGCCATTTTGGTGAGGTTGGCAGATGAAAACATATCCGTTCCCAGCTCATCAAACCACAAATCATACTGATTGAGATTGTAAAGCCGCAAGAACAAGGCACAGGCCAAGACTACAAAAATAGCTATTCCAGTTCGTGCCATTTCCATTTTGGAATTTGTCATTGATCTCATTTAAGATAATCTTTTAAAAGTGGTTTCTTAACCTCATTTTGTCATTCCCGCCTGCCTGCCGGCAGGCAGGAACGTCTCAATCGGTCCCGCCCAGGCGGGACAGCTTTCGCAGGAGTGACATCAGAGATAGGAGATTGAGAGGTTATGAGGCCTTTTCTAAAAATATTTCTAAATGAACATAGGATGCTACTGGTGAAAAAAATATACAGAACAATAACCAGGGAAGAATAAAGAGTTTATTTTTGTTTTTAAATGACGGTGAGCAATAATTTTGGGAATATTTTTAATGTAGAATGCGAATGATAACTTTCTAGGAAGGGAACATAACTTTGTTTTCTTTAAAATGCCGCATCTCTTGTGTATTTCTTTATCTGTTATGAATTATTACTGGTAGCACATGATTACAAAATAAGGGTCCAGGCCATATCCTCCACCGCCGATTCCAGATTGCACAGCCGGTGGTATCGGTGTCCTGGCACCGCAATTAGGCGTACAACCACCGGGAGCTGTACAGCTGGCAAGACTAAAAGTAATACATGCTTGGGCTTGTGCCTCCTTTGTCTTAACCGGCCAGAAAAACCAAGCAAGTAAATTCAATATGACATTGCCTATGACAATATAGCCAATCAATCTTTTTCTTGTTATCATATCACCCTAGAGCGTTTAGATATGGTTTAAAATTTCACTCATCAATTGATGGAAATCAACATTTGGGAGATGTTTCATTGGGCACAAATACGCATTCTAAAATTTCCATCAGTTTGAACAATAGGATTTATCGGTGTCCATCCACCAGGGCAGCCGGGATTGCAAGTCGGTCCTGTGTTGCAACTCACAAGCCGAAAAGCATTACAGGCTTGGGCTTGTGCCTCCTTTAATTTACCCAGCCATAAACTCCAAGCAAGTAAGATAATGATGATGTTGCCTATAATACAAAAAATAATCACTCTTTTTTCCATTTCTGTACACTCCCCCTTGCTTGCTGTTGAGAATAAAAGAAATATAACATAACCAAAAATGGAAATCAACATTTTTGAGATGTTTTTATTGACGTCCATTTTGAAAGTATTTTACAAAGGCATAGGACATCCGCCTTCGTTCAATGCTTTCACGCCTGCCTACCGTCAGGCAGGTTGAACTTCGGCGGATTGTCCTTACGTAGTCCTGCTTCGCTTAGAATACTTCCGTGCTCGAACTACTTTAGGATCCCGCCGAAGTCAAACACGAAAAGTTTTTGACGAAGGCAGACTCAAACGTGAAAACTTTTTAAGCGAAGTAGGACATATCTTTTCTGAAATGACTTTATATACTTCTTGCGGGTCGATGGCCTTTAAACATCTATTGTCATTACAGGCAGAATTGCGGTGATTATATGCGGATAGACAGGGCGAACACGGCCAATTTGAATAGAACACATGTGTATTGTCACCCAAAGAGGAAAAAACACACGGGCTCTCCGGACCAAAGAAGACAAATTGATTAATGGGTGTAAATGAGGCCAGATGAGCGAGTCCTGAATCATTGGTAATTAACGCTTCGGCCATCGTTGAAAGTGTCAACAATTCTCTTAAAGTAGTCTTACCGCTTAAATGAATACACCGTTTATTCCCCACCTCATGATAAAATTTTTCTGACTTTTTAGCATCATCAGAAGCCCCGGCAATAATAATGAAACTATTTTCATCTTCTAGGAGTTTGCGGGCCAAAATGATGAAGTTATCTAACGGCCATTCTCTCAAAGGGATCCGCCCTTCACCGGGGTTTACGAGAAACAATCGGGTCTTGGCAACAACGCCGAGTCTGATCAACCGATCCTTCATCGTTTCTTTTTCTTCAACGGTCGGGATAAATTGTGGCAGAACGATTTTCTCATCTGTGAAGTTGTGCAGGAGTTCCGGTGTCGTCTTTCTTTGCTGACCTATAACTTGCCCCATGGAAAGGAACGTTTTACTGATGTGCAAGTGGGAATTATAGTGAATATTATGGGTCAGAAGATTCCCTCGATATAATCCTTCCAGGGTATATCGATAAAATCCTACTCTTTTCGCCGCACCCGTGAGGTAAGAAATAATCGCGGTAAAACGGGAAAAAAATTCCAAGTCAAACACCACATCAGCCTTTATCTTACGTATCTTTAAAAGCACCTTTATGGTATCTAAGAGAGTCGCCAAGACCGAATCATCACGGATGGTGAAGACATTCTTAACAGGGATCACATCCAGGACATCAAAAAGACCTTTATTGCTTTCAAAGGTAAGAAAAAACATTTGCGCTTCCGGATAATCTTTTTGTATCCGGCGCAGTAATGGAAGGGACAGAATAATCCCCCCCATCTCTGAGGGCTTAATAAACAGTATGTTGTTGGGGATATCTTTTCCATCCCCCTTAAAGGAGAATAACCGCAAAGTTTTATCCACCAAGGTCAACAAGAAGCATAGCGGTACTCCAACCCAAAAATCGATTCGCCTCACGGCGTGAATATTCATCTCATCCTTTCCCTTCGCTTAATCTGTTTGGCGCTCATGTCAAAGTGCCTAGCCGCCCTAAGAATAATTTAAAACTTCGGATCAACGTCATGATATCGGATTTCTTCAAATAGGCGATCCTTAAATAATATTTCAGATATACTTTAAGAATATGATTGTCTATTTCTTTATTGGAATGGATATCGGATAAATAAATATCGCTCTTCCTATAAGGATACACTTTATGAAATGAAACAAAATTGGTATTTAATTTCCGGGCAAATTGAAATATTTCTTCCCTGTCTTTAGCTGTTTCTCCGCGAAATCCAAACATAAAAAAGGCAAGCGTTTTGATACCTGCTTTTTCACACATCTGTACTCCCTTTTTTAGTTTATCTTCTGTGGTGTGTTTGCCGGATAAATCAAGAAATTTCTGAATCCCGCTTTCAACTCCCACATGAATGAGTTCACAGCCGGCTTTTTTCATCTTCCTAACAATTTCCTCATCTAGAGAATCGGCGCGCGTTTGGCAACACCATCGAAAATCATATTGGCTCGTTGTAAGAAAATCACAGATTTCGGAAACTGTTTTTTTGTTTGAGAGGAATTCCAAATCAATAAAATAACCTGTTTTGATGCCATTATCTTCGATGGCAACCTTAATTTCCTCTATAACCTGGTTGGCGGATTTAACTCTTAAGTTTGGCTCATACATAAGTTTATTGCAAAATTTACACCCCCATTTACATCCCCGGCTGATTTCAAACAAGGTAAAATTTTTTCCCAGTATTTCATAAGCATATTTGCTCGTATCTAATAAATGAAAGGCAGGGACAGGAAGTTTTTTTAAATCAGCATTTTCTCTATCCGAGGTGGAAATGATTTTACCGTTAGTTTGATAGGTAATACCTTTGATATCGCTTAAATTTTGATTTTGACAGATCTCTTCAATCGTGTATTCCGCTTCCCCTCTGATAACCGCTTTGGCTTTTGTTTGGACAAGAATATTTGCGGGATCGATGGTTCCGTGGTAACCCATAATATAGATTTCGTTGGTCACTTCTCTGATATATCTAACAGTCTGAAGAAACATGGCAATGTCAATATTGGGACATTGCCATCGATCCAGAGACGATGAAGTAATAAAAATCTTATCAAAATTCTGAATAAAGAATTTGATTTTCTGCGGTTTAATACGCAAAGCATGCGCGTCTAAAATTTTGACAACATGGTTCTGTCTTTCCAATAGAGCGGCACAATTAGCCAAGCATAACGGCGGCCAAATACGGTTGTACGTATGTTCGCCTCTGCCATAGGGGTAAGGCCAATAGGGTTTGCATAATAGTATTTTCATAATCTATCTTTTCCTTCCCCTCGATGGGAGAGCCTGCCTGCAGTGCTACCAAGGGAGGGAAAAAACTCCCCGACCCCTGACATATCTTCACGGTCCATAAATTTCATCGGCAGTATGCATAACCTGCTGCGCGATGTATCCAATGTCATCTTCGTTGAGAAAGGGGTTGTTGGGGATTTCGATACTCCTCACATTCAGTCTTTCTGCGACAGGACATGACTGTCGGTATTCTGAAAAAACCTTGAGATTGGAACACGCACTCATATCATCCCGTTTGGTATCCACCCCTTTAGAGAGCAACTTTTTGCGAAAAGGCCTCACCTGAGGGACCTGAATTCGAAAATATAAATAGGTCGGGAGGTTTTCTGCATTTTCAACCAGGACAGAAATATTCTTAACATTGCGCAATTCCTTAATAAGCTGTTGGGCGTTCACTTTTAGCTTACAATTGAGGTCATCCAATCGCAACAATTGCTCAAGGCCCACCGCCGCCTGAAGATTGGCCAACCGGGTTTGGTTTTGGAGAGAGTTAATGCTCTTCTCTATATCTACGGATTCCTCGATGTGACTATCACTGAAGTCGGACCCCACCCAATCTAAAAGACGAAGGATCGGATAAGTGACCAAAGGGAAGATATTTTTATGCGTGCTTAAGTAAAATATAAAAGTACTCGCAACATCTTTTATCAAATCCCACTTTTGGGGATAGGGAAATTTTGCAATCATTTCTTTAAGGTTTGTATAGAGGCGCGTATCGTTTGTGGTGATCATCCCTCCGCCAAAACAAGGAAGATTTTTTCCCATTTTAAAGCTGAAAACCGCCGCATCCGCTAAAGAACCCAGCCGCTGATTTTGATATTTTCCACCGCACGCATGAGCACAATCTTCAATAACGCAGAGTTGATGTTTCCGCGCTAACGCCAAGATAGCAGCCATATCAACGGGCTGACCAAACATATGCGTAATAATGAGCGCCTTTGTGCGCTTGGTGATTTTCTCTTCAATCAAGGTAGGGTTGATATTATATGTATACCGATCGACATCTACAAACACGGGTTTTAGACCACAGGCAATAACCGCAACCGGTAACGCCTTGAAGGTATAGTCCGGCATGATCACTTCATCGCCTCTATCAAAACGCTGGCTTTTGAGTATTAAATAAAGCCCTTTTCTTGCTGATTCCACTCCGATGGCGTATTGAGTGCCGATAAACTCAGCAAATTTCTGTTCAAAACGCTGGATATGATCTCCTGCCTGAGCCCTCCCCTTAAAGATCATCTGACACGCCAGTCCAAACAACTTTATACTTCCGTTGATTGTATGACGCGGGTAGGCTTTCTTGGCAAACATGTTATTCCTTATATTAGTGAGCACCGCTATGGCAAAGTTGAGCTCCCGAACGAATCTCCTTTTTGCTCCCTAGATAGCTACCGATCCGGGCCAGAGAACGGAAAGTCATAGGGTTGTATAAATAAAAAAGACCGTATTTTGTAAGATGTCTGATAATATACCTCGGATTCAGCAATATCGTTTTGTAAAAAATATTTTGTAGTTTTTGTAAGGTATCGTTATCCACTTCGCTAAAATTGAAATCGGGATCCGAGGTAGAAAAATGGTACATTTTGGCAAAATCATAACCGTTATCGTAATTTTCCAGACGTTTGAAAGCTTTTGTATCCGGATAAAAGGTAAAAAATGATACTTGAATGACATCCGGATCGAGTTCCTTGGCAAATCGGATACTCTCTTCGATTTCCTCCTTTGTTTCGGTTGGCGATCCCACCATAAAAAGGGCCGCTGTTGCTATGCCTAACTCTTGACAGGAACGAAATACTTTTTTTGTCTGCGGTGCCCAATCCTCCCTCGTTGTCTTTTCCAATAGTTTAATGATCCGATGGGATCCTGACTCAATGCCAAACCGCAGTAATAGGCAACCCGTTTCCTTCATGACTTCCAAAAGATCATGGGTAAGGTTATCAACCCTGGCATGTGCCACCCAAGGCATCCTTAAATCCCTTTTCCTCATCTCGGCACAGATATTTTGAACGTGACTTTTCGAAGTCGTGAAATTGTCATCGTCAAAAATAATAATATTAACGCCCTTTCCCGCCAAATATTCTATTTCATCGACCACATTACCGGCGCTGCGGAATCGCGGCTTATCCCCGGTGGTCTCCCGGATCATCTCGGTACAAAACATACAGGGATAAGGACATCCCCGAGAACTTAGGATATGTCCCCAGATCAACCGCTGATTGAGAGCAATAGGGTAGATGTGATAATAAGCTTTCAATTCCTCCCCAGTGACATCAGGGAAAGGAAGATCATCCAGTTCAGAGATCATAAGTGTCTTTTGTTTAAGGTAAAATTGCTTAAAATTTTTAAGATCAGCTCCATTGTTAAGCTCCTTAATGACCTTTAACAATTCTAATTCCGAGTCACCAGGTAATACAATATCAATTGGAGAGTTTTCAAAGAGATATTGGAGGGGTCTGGCGGTAGGATCCTGCCCTACGCTCACAATAATTGGATGACAAACTTTCTTGACAGACGAAGAGAACTCCAAAACCGCCGAATGATCACGGGTGGTTGAATAAATGACAATCAGATCCGGCGTCCAATCCTGTACCCTACTCAACAACGCCCTCGATTCCATCGGTGTAATCATTAAATCCATCAGTTTAACGTTGCAGTCCGGATTCTTTTTAAGAAGCGCTTCCATATACTTCAACATATACGGGAAGCGGCTACCTCGGGGATGTTTGTCCTCCTTAAGGATAGCAGAACTTAGTCTAAGCAACAGGACACAGCTAATCTTTCTTTTCATTTCTATAATGTGTTGAGTTTAAGGGCTTCGTCTGAAAAATTTTCATCAATAAGCCGGCTCTCACTTAAAAATCCCTTGACTAACGGCGGGCTTAATACATTTTTCTATTAAAAGTATCTAATATTTTAAATGATTATTCAAACAGAAATAAAGGTTGTTCTTAGCCTAAAAGCGTTTTTATAATAACATATTTTTAGATGTTTAGTATTAACCTTTTGTAATAAGAATAAATTTTTCTCTTGGCTTCATACTGTTTCTTTGATAATCTGATTTTGGAAAAGACAGTTTCTCCTTCCCCGAACTTTAAGCTATTAATTACAGACATTCTGAGTGTTAAGACTCCATCCTTCTATTATTTTTTCCAAAAAAATTCCGATGAGTTTTGCTATGAATAAATTTAAAGAGTTTAAAAGTTGAGAAGAAAGCCCCGGTTTTTTCTAATATCCCTTCTCTTAATTATAGCCGGCCTTTTTCGGCTTTATACATCCTGTCTCGTTCCTTTTATCCCTGATGAACAAGAACTCATCGATTTTATTAAAAATATCTCATTGGCTCGAGATCATTGGAAACTCCCTATTGGGGATAAGGATTTACAAAACCCTATACTCTCTACTTATATCATTAAACTAGGCGTTGCTCTCTTCGGTACAGGTCAGCTAGAAATTCGTCTGCTATTTGTTGCCTTAGGGACCTTGGGCCTTTTTTTTATATTCAAGCTCGTAGAAGAAAATCTGAAAACTAAAACAGCTTTTTTGACCCTTTATTTCCTCTCATTTAGCCAATATCATATCGGGGTAACACGCTTTGCGTATGAAGGGACTTTATTTTTCTTTTTTATGCCTTTGGCTTTGTATACTTTTTTTCGAGGACTGCATACACAGAAGGCAAAATATGTGATGTTTACGGCTATTTTCATTGGGTTTGGTTGTTTGGCTTACGAGGGGATGGTCTTATTTGCCTCAACCCTCCTTTTTTATTTAATAGTCAATAGAAACCACAGGTTTTGGCTGAGACGTAAGGAATTTTATTTTTCGCTTTTGATCATGTTCCTCATTTTCTCACCCCATTTGCTTTGGAGTTACGAGAATAAATTCAGCAAAATTAGCAGTGAACATTTCTTCGATTTGGGGGTTAGCCTCAGATCATTTTATTTATATTTTGCTGAGTTGCTTCCTATTCTCAATGAACATTTTCATTTGTTTATTTGGGATTCAAATATCGATTCAATCTCTTTTATCGCACCTGATGGCAAATTAATATTCTTAAGCGCGCTTAGCAATGAATTGCCTGTGATTCATTGGCCTTTAGGGGTATTAATTTTTTGGGGATTTTTTTATTGTTTTAAACAAAAAAATAAAACTGAGTTAATAAAATTTTCTCTATTTATGTTTGGCTTTGTGTTTACGATAACCAGCTTTATTGCGGGATCTTATTCCTTACTGGATGATCATTGGTGGGCAGGGATGACCCTGTTTCCGGGTGTTATCTTATTTTCTTATATGCTCAACGATATTTTACAAAAGCACCGTTTCTTTAAATTCGTTATAACGGGTTTGATGATTTATTTTCTTCTCCATTCCATTTATTTTATCAATTTACCGGAAAGTCAATTTGCACTTCCTAAAAAAGAGTTGTATGTTTACTATTTAAACAAAGCTGAGATCTACCGGCTGGCCGGCGAATATGATTGGGCTATTGATAGATGCTATTGGGTCTTATCCAAAACAAACGACAAGATGTTAGTCGGCCGCGCAAATGAGATTCTATCGACAATCCAACATTAATCTGATCAATTGAACGCCGCTTTTTCCCTTGAATTAGAATTAGTTTTAAGTTATATTCATATTAAGTTTTAAGACGAGTCGGTTGCGTTGTTAAACACTTTTATCCGAATGTCCTAATTTTTTGTCTATACACATCTGCCTTAATGAAATGAAAGTACTGTTAGTTAAACCCCCTCAACCTCAACAGGCTGTCTTTCATATCATGCCTCCCCTTGGGTTAGGTTACCTGGCTACATCCATCAAAAATCATTGTGAAAAAACCCAAATCTTGGATTGTGTTTGCGACAATTTTTCCTTGGCTGAGCTTATAACAATCATTAAGGAAAAAAAACCGAATGTTATTGGACTAAGCATGTTATCGCATGATGTGCCTATGGTCAAACGTGTCACCGAGGCAATAAAAAAAGGAGTTTCAAAAGATATATTGACCGTGGTAGGAGGACCACACTCTTCCGCTGCTGCGGAACATACAATGCAATTTTTGGATAACGTGGACTTTGCCTTCAAAGGGGAAGCGGAAATCGGCTTCCCTCAACTTTTAGAATCGGTTAAAACGAATGGGACCTATCGTCCAGACAGATTAAGACATATCCCCGGGCTTATTTATCGTGACGACCACCAAGTACGCATCAACCCCCAATCGTTTGAAGATAATCTCGATTCTTTTGGATTCCCAGCCTGGGATGTGGTTGACCCTAAAAAATATTTTAAAACCTGCCAAGGGGTTTTTTATAAAAAAAGCCGGTTTGCCCCTCTCTTTGCAACGAGGGGATGTCCTCATTATTGTTCCTTTTGTGCTGCCCATACCGTGACGGGGAGAAAAATCAGGAAAAGAAGCATCCCCCATATTATCCAGGAGATCCTTCATCTTAAAAAAGAATATAACATTGAAGAGTTCCATTTTTTGGATGATGATTTCACCGAAGATAATGAATTTGTTACATCGTTTTGTAATGTGCTTTTAGATCAAAAGGTAAACATTGCCTGGAGTTGTCCCAATGGTGTTCGGATTGACAGCCTGAATGAACCTTTGCTAGAAAAAATGAGACAAGCCGGATGTTATTCATTATTTGTCGCCATAGAATCTGGTTCCCAAGAAACCTTAAATAGAATGAGAAAAGGATTGCGCCTTAAAGAGATCGTTTCCAAAATGGAGATCATTAAAAAATTCGATTTTGATGTCACTGGGTTTTTTATACTGGGGTTTCCCGGTGAGACAGAAGCCGATATGAATAAGACAATACAATTTGCTCGCTCCTTACCGTTAGACGTAGCTGATTTTAGCAATTTTCTGCCGCTCCCGGGGGGATCTGTGATCAATCGCGTCTATGGTCAGGATGCCGTAAATCAGCTCAATTACGAACGGCTTTCCTCTCCCGCTCACATCACCAATCGATTTCAAGACAATAAAGAAAAAAATATCCAGCGAACGATAGTCAGACGAGCCTACCTGCGGTTTTATTTGCGATGGCATATCCTTATTAAGCTATTACGTAAGATCAAATCGCCTTATCAGATTTATTTTATTTTTAAGCGAATCTATGAATACCTATTAGCAAGAAATTAGTCATTTAGAAAAGTTTTCATCCTGTTCGTTTATTATGAATTTTTCCCAAATGGAAGATAAAATGAAAACATCCCTTTCTCTGGTTATGCCCTTCTATAATGAAATTGAATATTTACAAATGACCATAGCCAAAGCCCAAAATGTGTTGAATTCCCTGGAGGCCGACTATGAAATCATTCTCGTCAATGATGCCAGCTTTGATGGATCAGAAACCATTGCACTCAAGCTTGCGGCTGGGGATTCTCGAATAAAAGTTTTTCAACATGACAAAAATAAAGGCTTGGGGGCGGCATTGAAAACAGGATTTAATAAGGCGAAGAAAAACACTATCGTCTATACCGATGTCGATATGCCTTTTGATTTTTCCATATTAAAAGATGCCGTTACGCTACTTGAGGAAACAGATGTTGTCCATGGATATAGAGTTGGGAAGAGAGAATCTTTTTTGCGTACGGTGTATTCTCGCACTTATAATTTCCTCATAAGGATTATCTTTGGTTATAAAACAAATGACATCAATTTTGCGATGACGATATTTAAGCGAGACGTGTTAGATAAAATCTCCCTTTCCGCTAACGGATCATTTATCAGCGCTGAATTTTTACTAAAAAGTTATTACAATGGTTTTAAAGTCATCAATATACCGGTCACCTTTAACCAACGAAAATATGGACGATCACATCTTGCGTCTCTCAGTAACATTTCGAGAACCATATACGAAATAATAAAATATTATCCCGAAATCAGATCGCTCTATTATTAGATTTATAGCTATTGATGACTCTTGACTCGATAAAACAAACGAAAAAATATCTCATTGTTAATGCCGATGATTTCGGTTTAACCGAAGAAATTAATAATGGCATTATTGAATCGCACCAAAAAGGCATTGTCACCAGTGTCTCCCTCCTTGCGACCGGTGAGGCCTTTGATCATGCGCTGAAGCTCATCAAGGAAAATATTGGTTTGGGGGTGGGAGTCCATTTGGCTTTAACACATACTTCCCCCGTTTTACCACAGCGATATATCCCAACTCTTCTGAATCGGGCAAATCGATTTTATGAGAACTGCTGGGAGGTTATCTTGAGACTGCTTACAAGGAAGATCTGCCTTGCTGAGATTGAGCATGAGTGGGAAGCCCAAATCAAAAAAGTTCTGGATGCTGGTTTACTTCCAACGCATCTCGATAGCCATCAGCACATCCATATATTCCCAAGCCTATGGAGTATCGTGAAACGGGTATGCCAACAATACCGCATTCATTTTGTCCGTTATCCTCTTGAAGAAAACATCGCCGGATGTGCTTCTTTTAGCCATTTCCTGAAATGGCTCTGTATAAGGAGTCTTTTAAATTTCATTCCTATAGAAAAAAATAATCTTGATGGGAAGCGTGCAGATTATTTTTTAGGACTTGGTGCTTCCGGAAAAATGAATGAGAAAAATTTAAACAAATATTTATCATATCTAAACCAGGGAGTGACCGAATTGATGTGTCATCCAGGGAACAAACTCTTGGCGGGCCCCTATCAACACTGGAATTACGGGTGGCAGACGGAACGCGAGGCCTTAACCAATCCAGAAATTTTCCATTTAATCCATCAATTGAACGTCAATTTAATAAATTATCGGAGCTTCTATGGATAAAAATGAAAAGGTTTTATTAATCAATCCCCCTTCGGATAAGCTATATTATATTTCCATCCAACCCCCGCTGGGTATTTTATACATCGCCTCCTACCTAAGACAACATGGTGTCAATGTCAAGGTTGTGGATTTAAATATAAGCAGGAATTGGGAAAAAGATTTAGCCTCAATTGTGAATGAATACAAACCGACCACCGTTGGGTTGTCTTCAAATTTTTCAAACCGGAATATGACTATTAAATTGGCCTCGGCTATCAAAGAGCTTGACAAAGATGTCGTTACCCTTGTCGGCGGCCCTCACCCTACCATCGAGCCCGCGGAGTATGACCAGGCTTCTATCGATTACATTATCCAGTATGAGGCAGAAAAAGTGATCCTGGATTTCTTAACGGCCAAAAACGGCCCCATGGAAGAATTCAGGCAAAACGAAACAAAAATCTCTAAAATTATCAACAAATATGATCCCGTCTGGGAGTTGGACACCCTGCCTTTCCCGGCCTATGACATGATCAGCGTTGACAAATATTACATCAATTCTTACAAAAAAAGACCGCTGGTCTCCATGGTCACCTCCCGCGGGTGCCCTTCGCACTGCATCTTCTGCAGCCAAAAAGTAACAGGCAGAAAATGGCGTTCACGCTCACCGGAAAATATTGTGGCGGAAATGGAATGGCTTGAAAAAGAAATTGGTGTCAAGGAAATTTCTATTGAAGACGATAATTTCACTTATGACATCGACCGTGTTTATCAAATATGTGAATTGAAAAGAAAAAAAGGGATCAAACTTGACTGGCAACTGGCCAACGGTATCACCGTCAACAAAATGACCAAAGAACTGCTTCAGGCCATGAAAGAAGCCGGATGCTGGAAGATCGCCATTGCCCCGGAAGTCGGTGATGCCGAAAGCCTCAAAAAAATCAAGAAGGCGGCAAAAATAGACCAGTTCCGTCACGCGGCAAAATGGTGTAAGGAATTGGATATTGTCTTCTATGGATTTTTCCTTATCGGGCTCCCCTTTCAGACAGAGGAAGATATGAAAAAGACGGTCGAATTTGCCTTTGAGCTTGACCCGCTCATGATGGATTTAAGCAAACTTGTACCCTTTAAAGGAACCGAAGTTTACGAGAAAAATCCTGCCTTAAGCGGCCGGATCCAGGAATCCATGACCACTTACTATGACAAACAAAGTGATGATTTTCTCGAAAGGATATACAGAAATGCCTACTACCGCTTCTATTCAAGACCTCTCAAGATAATGGAAATCATTAATAAAATTGGTATAAAATCATTCTTGAGATTTGTTAAGTACGGCCTGGAAGTCTTTTATGCAAAAGGATAAACCCCATGATTGACCATTCTCAGCCTAAAATATTGATTATCGTTGAGAGAAGTACGGCACCATCCTATCAAGGATCTCAGTTTTGGCTAGGCCCTTTGTATATCCTCTCTTATCTCGAACAAAAAGGAATCAGCGGGGATTTTGTTGATCGAAGCGTTGAGCCATTAAGAGTTATTGACTATTCATCATACGATGTTGTGGGTTTCAGCGCGAATGTCAATAACATAAAATTAAGCCTTGCAACAGCGCAAAAAATCAAACGTATTAAACCTGATATTAAAGTCGTCTTTGGAGGACCGTTTGCCAGTTCCTATCCACAGCTTCTTATGGGAGAAGAATATATCGATGCGGCTGTGGTGGGCGAAGGCGAAGAAAGTTTTTATGAATTTGTCTGCGGGAAGAAAGAAAGTGAGATTCAAGGCTTATATTATCGGGGATGTGGCCGTGTCCATTTTACGGGTCCCAGGCCTTGGATCAAAAACCTTGATTCTCTTCCCTTCCCGGCATTACATAAGACCAAAATTCAAAAATACCAAAACCTTTCTGCAAAAACCTCACCTATTTCCTACCTTATCACAACCCGGGGTTGCCCTTACCCTTGTACATTTTGCTTTCACAACATGGGAAAAAAATGGCGTGCACGTTCCCCTCAAAACGTCGTTGATGAAATCGAATGGCAGGTCAATTCCTTAAGTATCAAAGAAATCGGCATTATTGATGACAACTTCACCCTTGACCGCAAAAGAGTGATCGACGTTTGCGATGAGATCATTCGAAGGAAGATTAACGTCAAATTACAGTTCACCAATGGGGTTAGAGCTGATTTTGTTGATGATGAAATGATGAAAAAATTAAGCGATGCTGGTTTATGGGTGATCAATTTTGCTCCTGAATCAGGAAGCCCTCAGACGATTGAACGTTTGAAAAAAGGATTTAAAGAAGATGATATGCAAAAGGCAGTAGCTATCGCCAAAAAATATGGTGTCGCCACGGAAATATTTCTCATGCTAGGCTTCCCTTGGGAAACCAAAGAAGATTATCAACAAACCCTTGCCTTACCGTATGAATTAGATGTGGATTTTGTTGGATTACACAGATACATTCCATTTCCAGGCACACCCCTTCAGCCAAACGAATTGACGCAAGAAGATAAAGAAAACCTTTTTAACGACCGATTATACAATAGTTTCGCCTATGATAGAAAGGATGAAGTGTCGCAAATGATGCGAGCCTTTTATGGCAAATGGTATTCTAGCCCGCGACGAGTTCTACGCATAGCCAAGATGTTGAATCTTTATTCCCCCAAAAAACTATTTAACCCTGATATGTTAAAAAATATCATGGAAAATTCGTGGCTGAAATTAGGCTCACTGCCTTGGCAGAGTAATCTATATCGCAACTATGTGAAAGGATAAATGCCGTGATTAAAAATGCTGCGCCTAAGATATTGATTGTTGTGGAAAGGAGCACGCTACCCTACTGTCAGGAAAATCAGCTTTGGTTAGGACCCTTGTATCTTCTTTCCTATCTTGAACAAAAAGGAATCAACGGAGACTTTTTAGACCGAACGGTTGATCCTACTAAAATTATTGATCTCGCCAACTATGAGATAGTGGGCTTCAGCACAAACGTCAATAACATAAAAGGGAGCCTCTTCACGGCACAATCCATTAAACGTAATAAACCCGAAACTCAAATCATTTTTGGAGGGCCCTTCGCCAGCTCCTATCCGCAGCTTCTCATGCAGGAAGAGTATATTGATGCTGTTGTCATTGGAGAAGGCGAAGAGACATTTTATGAATGCGTCATCCGGAAAAATAAAAAAGATATTCTGGGCTTATACTTTCGGGAAAATGGGAATGTCCACTTTACGGGAAACAGGCCGTGGATCAAAGATCTCGATGCTCTCCCCTTCCCCGCGCTATATAAAACCAACATTAAAAAATACCATAGCTTTTTTGCAAAGGCCTCTCCTATTTCCTATATTATGACAACCCGGGGTTGCCCCTATCCTTGCACATTTTGTTTTCATAATATGGGGAAAAAATGGCGGGTACGATCCCCCCAGAATGTTGTCGATGAAATCGAATGGCAAATCAATTCTTTAGGTGTCAAAGAGATCGGGATTGTTGATGACAATTTTACCCTTGACCGCAAAAGAGTCATTGAAATTTGCGATGAGATCATCCAAAGGAAGATTAAAGTAAAATTGCAGTTCTCCAATGGTGTAAGAGCAGACTTCGTCGATGATGAAATGATGAGGAAATTACGGGACGCCGGCTTATGGGTTATTAATTTTGCGCCAGAATCAGGTAGCCCTCAGACAATCGAGCGATTGAAAAAGGGATTTAAAAGCAACGATATGCAAAAGGCAATAGGGATAGCCAAAAAATATGGCGTTGCAACGGAAATATTCCTCTTGTTAGGCCTGCCTTGGGAATCCAAGGAAGATTATAGACAAACCCTTGCCGTGCCGTATGAATTAGATGTTGATTTTGTCTCATTGAACAGATATATCCCCTTTCCAGGCACACAACTGCAACCAAGTGAATTGACACAAGAAGATAAAATCAACCTCTTTAGCGATCGATTGTACAATAATTACGCCTACCAAGGAGACGATGAAGCCTCTAAAATGGTAAAAGACTTTTATCGTAGATGGTATGCAGATCCACGCAGGGTGATGCGTTTGGCAAGAATATTGAATCTTTATTCACCCAACAAATTATTTAACCCCAATATGTTCAAAATTATGATGGTTAATTCGTGGATGAAATTAGGATTACCCATCAGGGAGAAATAACCTTGAAAGCCTGTTCAATGCAGCATGAAAATGTTTTATTAGAAAAGGGTAATAGGCCTAGGGGGACAGCTACTCAAACTAAATTACTCTTAGTTGTTGAATCCCCTGCTAAACCGGAATATTTGGGAACGGCCATCCACCTAGGACCTCTGTATATCTTGTCATTTCTGGAACACAGGGGAATACCTGGTGATTTCCTTGATCGCAATGTTGATCACTCAAAACATGTTGACTACACAAAATATGACACCATTGGTTTTAGCGTGACCATTAATAATATTAAAAAAAGTCTGACCACAGCGCTCTCCATAAAGCAAAAGAAACCTGACACGAGAATAATCTTTGGAGGCCCGTTTGCCAGCGCTTACCCCAAGATCCTCATGCGAGAAAAATATATTGATGTGGTCGTAGTCGGTGAGGCCGAGCAAACATTTTATGAGTATCTTTCCAGAAAACCACAGCCAGAAATTAAAGGATTATATTATCGAGAAAATGATCGGCTGAATTTCACCGGAACAAGGGATTGGATGCAGGACCTCGACCCCTTGCCATTCCCAGCTTTAGACAAAATTGACATAAAAAAGTATCACATCATGTTTTCCAGAGAATGGCCGTCTTCTTACATCATCACATCGCGGGGATGTCCTTATGAGTGCACATTTTGTTATCATAATATGGGAAGGAATTTTAGAACACGATCTCCCAACAATGTGGTTGACGAGATAGAATGGCAAGTAACAAAATTTGGCATCAAGGATATCGGCATTGTTGATGAGAATTTTACGTTGAATAAAAATAGGGTCATAGAAATTTGCGATGAAATTATACGAAGGGGCATAAAGGTAAAGCTGCATTTTACGAGCGGTATCAGAGCAGATTTTATTGATGAAGAAACAATGCGGAAGCTAAAAGAAGCCGGCTTGTGGGTGGTTAATTTTGCGCCCGAATCAGGCAGCCCCAAAACGATTGAACGGCTCAAAAAAGACCTTTCGCTCGATGATGTCAAAAAAGGCGTTGCGTTGGCTAAAAAGCATGGAGTCGCCACGGAAATATTTCTTCTGATAGGTTTCCCTTGGGAAAATAAAGAAGACTACAAAAAAACACTCGATTTGGCCTTTGAATTAGATACGGATTTCGTAACTTTGTCAAAATATATAGCCTTACCGACAACAGGATTGTATAAAGATCAATCTTTAAATGAAGATAATGAAGCCGTTTTTGAGGACCGCTCCTACCAAAATATTATTTATAATAGCAATGATGAAGCCAGCAGAGCGATAAAAAGTTTTTACCGCAAGTGGTATTCAAACCCTATCAGGGTCTTTCGCATTGTGAAAAGTCTGCGACTCTATTCTCCGAACAAAATAGGTAATCCGCTTATCTTGAGGGATATCATTTGCAATCTATGGTTAAAGTTAAAATGGGTTCCTGCTGATTCAAAGAATGGACAATGAAACTGGGGATCATCATACCTGTCACAAGACCGCAGAGATTATCTCACTGCCTGAAACAATTAATTCACCAAACATACGATCATAACCAATTTGAAATCATCTTGGTGATGGCAGACGACTACATAATCGATCTGCCCCCAACAGATGTTAAAATCACCCACCTGATAGAAAACACTCTCCATCCAAGCATGCGCAGGAATAGAGGTGTAAAGCACACACAGGCAGAACTCGTTGCATTTCTCGATGACGATATTATTGTGGCCCGTAATTGGGTTGACCAGGCCATAAAAAGTTTACATGATCATCCGTGCGATGGCGTTTGCGGTCCCCTCTCTCATTTTGATGAAAAAGCCTCATTACCTTATCAGTTAGCAGGCGCGGCTAATGATTCTTTCTTTCTGGAAGGATTTGAAGACACCCATGCCGAAAACGTCAGAAAAGTGAATTTTTATAACATGCCCTTATGCAACTGTCTTATCAAAAGAAGCGTATGGGAAGCCGTGGGAGGGTTTAACGAGACTTCTTCTTATTACATCGATGACATTGAATTTTTTTATATTGCTTCGTATTTGGGATATTCTTTCTTCGTCATCCCTGAGTTAAATGTCCACCATATTGTAGAGCCATTTCCTGTTGGTTATTTGAAAAAGAAAATGATTACCCGTTTTAACACAGGGATTAACGCTGTCTTATTCAACGAAATCTATGGGAAAATGCCATTTATAAAACTGGCCATCGTCGTTTTCGGGATCCTATCAGGAATAGGTCTGCTCTTCCCTCAGCATTTACATACTACATTATGTATTGCAGGAATATCCTATCTTTCCTTAGCAATTGGATTTTCATGGAAATATCTTAAAAAGCATCCCGTTGTATTCGGGGTCCTCCCCTTTGTCTTTCTCACAACACATATTGTTATGTTCTTGTCATTTATAGGTGGTATTTTATTTTCATTGGATAAGAGAAGCAAATATCAGCCGATTCTCATAAGCAAACGAAAAAGATTCGTGAATGCCAAAATGAGTTCACTGTAATACGAAATAAAGATGACACCCATGGCAAAATTTAAAATCTATTTAGACAGTTCCAACAAAGCGTGCAAACCGAATACAATCACCTTAAGCAAGGTGTATTCTTATCTAAAACGAAACGGGCATACTTTTGTAAGCAATTTCAGCCATGCCGATTATGTAATCGTCAACACCTGCGGGTTCATGAAAGAATTTGAAATGGCAACAGTTAATCTGTTTCAATTCTATAGTAGAAACAAATCTAAGGTGATTTCGATCGGCTGCTTAAATAAAATAAACGGACAAGCTATAACAAGCATCCCAGGAAACATTTTGCTAATAAACGAGCTTAAGGAACTTGACCCAATATTCTTTAACCAGGTGAGGTTCGATGATGTGACTGAATACTGCATGCATGATGAATTTCAGGATTATTACAAAATTCAGGACAGCGGTTTCTCTAAATTCTATAATTTTATCGTATGCAAAATCTTCTTAAGAGTATTTGGGAAAAAATCATACTTCCGGAAACTATTTGACCAAGTTTACTTCAAAAACAAATTCGATATACAAATCAATACCGGCTGCGCGTCAAACTGCAATTTCTGTGTTATCAAAAAAGCGATCGGAAAAGTCAAATCCAGAAATCCGGAACACATCATTCAGGACATAGAAAATAACAGTGATTTTGCCAAAACGATCCACCTCGTGTCGGATGACTGCGGACCTTATGGCCTGGACATAGGCCTAAACTTGCCCAGACTGCTGAAAACCATATCGAATAGATTCGGGAACCGGAAAATTGATCTTGGAGAAACAAACCCCTTTTGGATTTTACGGTACCGAGATGAACTTCTAGATGCCTTCAGAAATATTGATCTTAATTCTGTCTACATCCCCATCCAAAGCGGTTCTAACAGAGTCCTGAGCGAGATGAATCGAAATTATGATATCCGTGAAGTGATGAATGTTATTAAACATATTAAGAAAATATCTCCCAAAACTTTCATTTCTACACATGCCATGGTTGGCTTTCCGGGAGAAGGCTGGCGGGATTTCTTTAAGACGTTAGCGGTATTAAGGCATTTTGATTATTTTGTCGGCTTTGCTTATTCTGATAGGGGAGGCGCAAGAAGTTGCAAATATACCAATAAGAATCCTGATCTCGTTATCAGAATCAAATACCATATTTTAAGAATATACCAACATACCCTCGTCTTCATGAAAGCCATTTTCTGTTTTCATTAATATTTTTCCAAAAGATCTATCTTAATCTTAAATATAATTGAAAAAAATAATTTGTAAAATTGACAGGGCATTTATCTGCGTTATTTTCTGCATCATTGTCTATGTAGCCATATTTTTCACACTTAGCGTATTACGCTATAAAGCTTTTTTTAGCTACGAATGGGAGGATTTGGCTGCCGCCAATCATTTATGTTGGAACTTATCCCAAGGGCATATGAGTCATTATTTCAACTTTTATAAGCACGATCGTCTGCAGATTCCACCATTTGTCATCCTTATTTCGGCCTTCTATTTTTGTGTGCCATACATTTATACACTTTTTTTCGTTGTCACTACCAGTTTAGCTATTGCGGCCATAGCTATTTATGTTATCGCAGAGAACTTCCTTAAAAATAAGCAAGCGGCTGTATTATTAGCAATTGCCTATCTGTTGTATGCTCCCAAAAATTCACTTAACTTTTTAGATGGAGACACCTCAATCTATACTATTCCCCTTCTCTTATTCACTTTTTATGCAACTCTGGTTGGGAAAAAAAACCAGTTTAATGTATGCTCAATTTTAGTCATGCTATGCAAAACGGAAACACCATCTTACATGACCTTGCTCGCAACATATCTTTTTATTAAAAGAAGAGATTTCAACAAAATTGATAGCAGGGTATATCTCTTCATGGGTTTGCTTTCCATCTTCTTTCTGGTGGGCTATGTGATCCTTTCCAACAAATTTGGTAAAGAGCCCATTTGTGAATCTTGTACAGTGATTTCAGACATCGCAAGTTCCCTTACATCCCTAAATCCTCTTCCCTTATCCTCTTATTTCTCTCATATAAAAATCGAATGTTTCTTTAAGCTGTTTCTGCCGGTCTTACTCTTCCCCTTGTTTACACCGGAAATACTGCTGGGATTGCCCAGTATCTTCCTTATAGTCAATACGGAAGATTTTCTTTTTCAACGAGCTCATTATATTTCTAACCTTGTGCCTTTTATTTTTATTGGAACGATATTTTTCATTAAAAAGATTTCTGCTGCTTACCCCACCGAAGAAGGATGTCATGATAGAAAATTAATAAATATCTTTAAGAAACATTGCCCTACCATATTGTCTTTGTTGGTGTTTCTCGGCTGTTTCCTATCGAATTTCGCCCCTAATATCATTGGAGGACCACATCGAGCTGACGTTTATAGGATAGCGGACGACCGGTTTATAAACATTACAAACATTTATGACCCAAGGTTCTACCAGATGGATAAGGCCGACAGAATAGCTTGGCGTATGGTGAATATGATCCCCAAGGATCCACTTATTTCCGTGGCAGCGACAGGAGATTTACTCCCTCCTTTATCCTCACGAAAAAAGATCATAGAATTCTTAGATAATCAATATGATTATTATGCTGTTGATTATATCTTGATCCACAATAAAAATATGTACATGGGAGCAGGGCAATATTTCTGGAATGACGAAAAGATCAAGGAAGAGCTTACTGAGTTATTAAATAACAATGCGTGGGAAACTTTAGCGATAGAGGATGATTTTTATCTATTTAAAAGAAAATAACTTTTATGAAACTCTTTAAACATCCCCTGACTTATATATTTCTTTTTTCACTGTTTATGCATTGGCAGAATATCGGCATTTCAAATATGGAAGGCCCTGATAACCCAAGGGATTATGAAAGGGCGGTACAAACTTCAAACGGTGAGTATTTCCCCATTTCTGGGATAGAGATTAATTACCTTAAAAAAACAGTACGCACACCCGGCGGGTTTGTTTATCTTCTCATGAGTATTCCCCACCTTTTTACTGATCATCCTTATGCTGCCGTTATATTCTTAGGTCTTCTTTCCTCATTAACAATTCTAGTCGTTTTTTTTATGACAAGAGAAATGAATCTACTGTTTATGGGAGGAGTACTACCCTGTCTTTTTATGACTGTAAATCTTAATGTTAACATTTTCAGCCGAGAAGTATTTGCTCCCAATTATGTCCTATTGTTTGGAGCCCTATTTTTTTGGGTCCTGTATCGAGCTGTGCAGAAACCTCAAAGCGCAAGCCAGATATTTCTACTTCCTTTATTTGCGCTGACTTCACAAATTGACCTCGCCCATTTGGCTTTAGGATTGGCTATGCTTTGTTGTTTTATTTTCTTCCGGATAAAACCCTCATTGCAGTATCAGCTCCTAGGACTGCTGATCTGTTTTTTGTTATACACACCCTATATTCTTTATCTTTTTCAACACAATTTTCAGGATATTAGGGATATTCTAATGAATATTCGTTCCGATTTATTTTTTGACCACCCGCAAAATGCCTTGAAGGCCTTTTTATGGACATTTTTGTTCGCAGTACCCATACCTTTTGAGGAATATATGTTTCTTCTTGGAAAAAACTTTTATGAGACAGATATATTTAGATTTATGCTACTAGGACTTTCAGTGGGATTTGGACTGATCGCATTCGTCTACCCCATCATGAAGTTTCTAAAAAATGATAAGAAAACTTTATTCAAAAAACCCACTGCTCTTTCGTTTATTCTGATATGCGTAGCCTCAGTCATCACCGTAAATCTGCTACGTATGGCAGATTGTCATGCAAGGTATCTTTATACAATTATCCCGCTTATTGCTATTCTTAAAACCATGGGGGTTGAATATCTACATCACGAATATAAAACTGGCATAAAAAAAATGATTTTGTACGGCTTAGCAGTTATATTTTTTATTACCTCCATTTCAGAATTTTCAAAATATCTTTGTTTTGTTAAGGACAACGCTTTTGGCACAACAAAAGATTACTTGAATGCCATAAGCTACATGCAATCAGAATCAAATAATAATTATCAGGTTGTTTCCGAAATGGACCCCTCAGACTTAAATGCTTTATATATGTTAGCAAAATATCATTATAAGGCATTACCGAAACATCCCAAAGGAATCGAACATTTCGCTTTTAATTATATCGAACTCCCTTTATCAGATCATAACACTGTTAAATTTTATTTCCATCGGGAGGATCCATACTATCCATTACCTGAAAACATTTCTAAGCAAACTTCATCGTTCAAAAGGTTTGGCACTATTCAGATCTTTCGCTTAAAATAAAATGAGTTTACTTTTACTTTAATAGATTAACTTGTGTCAATTGCCGTGAATCAGTAGAAGTTTTAATCTAATCCAAACATTTTAGATTTTAAATTTAATTTAGATTATGTTATACTAACCATAGTTTTCTACCATAATAATACTCTCATCTTAAAAAGTGAAAACATACCTATTAAATCCAACCGTTGATAAAAACAGTGCGTACATACGTGAAGGGCGTTGTATGCAAAAAGCATCCTCATGGGCGACAGCTTGGCCTCCGATTACACTGGGTATACTGACACAAATCGCTAAATCGTATGGTAGGGTTCGCTTTTTTGATGGCAATGTTGAAAATTGGACGTTACAAGATTTACTGAATGATATCAGAACATTTAATCCAAACCTCATTCTGTTTAATACTGGGTTCCCATCGATTGATATGGATATGTCGGTTGCTGAATCAGTTAAAAAATCATTCCCCGATATCAAACTAGCCGCTTTTGGAGTTTATTTTACTCTGCTTGAAAAGGAAGCGCTTCGCCAACACCCCTACTTAGACTTTTGTATTTATGGCGAGCCCGAAGACACTTTTAGGGAATTGCTAACCACATTAAATGCGGGAAAAAACAACTTTGATCAAATTCAAGGTCTTATTGTTAGAAAGGACGAGGTACTCCAAATCAATCCCAAACGCCCTTTACAACAAAATCTGGATACTCTTCCTTTCCCAGCTCGTGATTTATTTAAAAATGGCCGCTACCGGCTTCCCCATAATGGCAATACATTTACACTTATTAACCTAGCTCGAGGTTGTCCATACTCATGCACATACTGTATTGTCGCCCCTTACTCCGGGAAAAAAACACGCAAACATTCCGTAGAATATATAATTAACGAAATTAAAGAGTGTAAGTTCCAATACGGTATAAAAGAATTCTTATTCTGGGATGAAGTTTTCACAATAGATAAGGAGTTCGCCTTTGAAATATGCAATGCCATTATTGATCATAATTTAAACATCAAATGGGCGGCTACAACACGTGTAGATCTTGTAGAATATGATCTTATTATAAAAATGAAAGAAGCCGGCTGTTATTTGTTAGGGTTAGGGATAGAAAGTGGGAATCAGAAAATTTTAGATAATTCAAAGAAGGAGCAGACCCTGGATGATGTGAGACGTTGTGTCAAATTAGTTAAAAAAGCCGGCATTAAAACAATGGGGCATTTTATTTTTGGATTGCCGGGAGAAACAAAGGAAACGGCCAATCAAACCATTGATTTCATGCTTGAACTTAAATTAGATTTTATCCAAAGCTACTGTGCCGTTCCTTACCCTAAAACCGAGTTTGGAGAAATGGCCCGTGAGAACAGGTGGATTGAGGCCGACCGGTGGTCACAATACGATTTTGGGGGATATTCGATTGTCAATAACGGGACCCTTTCCTCTCAAGAAGTTGTGTATTTTCGTGAAAAAGCCTTTAGAAAATTCTATTACCGCCCATCCTATATTTTGAACAATATCATCAAAGAGTACCCTTTACGTCAAGTCCTTAAAATGTGCCGATTTTTAGGCTGGATGGCGACTACAAAAAGAAATTTTAAATGGACATAAGTGTCGTTATTCCCTGTTTGAATGAAGAGAAAACCATTGGTCTTTGTGTGAAAAAGGCCTTTGCAGCCTTGAAACAAGAAGGCCTCTCGGGAGAGGTTGTTGTTGTTGATAATGGATCAACAGATCAATCGCGGCAACGAGCTAAAGACGCCGGTGCCAGAATTGTATTTGAGAAAGAAAAGGGGTATGGCAGTGCGGTAAGGACAGGGATTAAAGAAGCAGTTGGTCAGATGGTTATTATGGGAGATGGGGACGATACATATAATTTTTTGGAATTGAAGGATTTTGTTAGCTTATTGCGAAATGGCGCAGATCTTGTTATAGGAAATCGTCTCGGCGGAAAAATTCACAAAAATGCTATGCCACAGCTACATCGCTACTTAGGTACCCCTGTCTTGACATGGGTCTTAAGATTATTTTATGGTTCAAAAATATCGGATGTGAATTGTGGCATGAGGGCTTTTAAAAAAGAAGCCATTGAAAGACTTAATTTGCAATGTAAAGGCATGGAATTTGCATCAGAAATGATCATTCAAGCAACTATAAAGAAATTAAGTATCGAGGAAATACCCATCAATTTTTTCCCGAGCTTCTCTGGACGGATACCTCACTTAAAAACCTTTAGAGATGGATGGAGACATTTAACGTTAATGCTAACATTATCTCCGAAACCCTTTGCGGTTTATCCTAGAATAGCTTTTTCCGTAATCGTGTTAGTTTTAATATGTGTCTTTATATATTACTAGACTACTTGGACTCCGAATAATTTTTAAAAAATTGTCCGATCAAACAATAATGAAAACTGGGAGATAATTGAACATGAAACTTATTGACCGACTCATACAAAATTCGAGCTTCGTATTCAATAAACCTGCTGTTCTACCACGGGTCATTTGGAATTACTTCTGTAAAGGTATTTTAAGAAAAAACACCCTCCGGACAGTTGATTTGGTTTTTGAATACCGCTGCAATTACAAATGTTCTCACTGCTATGCCTCTGATTTTGAGGATCATGAGAAACCAGCGCTATCTCTTTCTGAAATATTTGAGACTGTTGACAGATGTTGTGCGGAAGGGGCTCTTCATTTCAATATTATCGGTGGCGAACCCACGTTACACAAAGATTTGTTTAAACTCCTCGATTACATCAATAGAAAACCAGCGATTAGTAGCTTAGCTACAAATGGGTCTATGATCGATGAAGAGTTCGCGCGCAAACTCAAAAAAAACGGGCTGGATGTGGTCTTGCTCAGTTTAGACTCTCTTGATGAAAAGGAACATGATCAAATTCGCGGAAAAGGCGCATATAAAAAAGCCATAAAGGCCCTGGAAAGCTGCTTTAAAGTAAAACTTAAAGTCTACATCAGCACCGTCCTAACAAAACAAAATATCCGCGATGGGAGCATGGAAAAATTAGGGAACTTCTGTGGAGAACGAAAAATGCTGCTTCATACGAATCTGCCTGCCTTGTACGGTATGTGGAAAGGAAGAGACGATTTATTTCTCAATGAGGAAGACAAGGAACTGGTCAGGAAGTTCTACCGAGGAAAATCTGTGAGAGCCTGCGAAATGTCCTCCTATTTCTCAACGCGCTGTAGATCGGGTGTGGAAAAGTTGCATATAACGGCCTATGGTGATGTCATGCCATGCACATTTGTGCCGATTAGCTTTGGCAACATCAGGAAAGAGAAACTCAGTGACATCCGCAAACGCATGTTAACCTACCCCTTCATCAGCGATCACAACGAAATGTGCATCCCTTCGACCAATAAAGGCTATAATGAAGTTATGAAAGAAAAACTTAATTCTAAAAAAGTACCGATCCCCTATGAAGATTTATTGCAGGAACATAAACTCGCCTCAAAGTCTTGTTAGAAACCCATTTAATTTCTGTCGATCAATTTCAAAGTCAATAAGGTAATCCGAATATTTATTTAACCCCGTGTAGAAGTCATTCCGGTATAGTAAAGGAATATCTTCCATTTCCTCGAAAATCCTGTCCAAATCATAGCGGAAGAGACGCAATTTGCCTATGGCAAACCCCTGATAATAAGCTGGCATGTCTTGATCAGGTAAATTCATATCAGGGATTCCGTGAATATCCGCACCCATTCCTACCCCTAAACCCTCAATAAAATCTCGGTGAAAATCTGTTGGGATATCCTTTGCAAATGGGCAGGCATCTTCCAAGGAGGCTTTTTCCTGAAGGATATGTTCTGCACAAGCGGCCCCTAATCCGACTATGAAATACCTTTTACATTCCTGTTTTACCAAACTAAGAGCTTCTGTTAACAGTTCATGACTAACATCTTCATCGGCAATCTGATACCCGAATCCGATATAAGCAAACTTACGATAAGGCATCTTTATTTTTTCGATATATTCATTCTTTTGCTCTAAGGTGCTTTGCGAAAAAGAACGGAAGACATGCTCCCCCAGCAAATGATAGGAATTTGAACGCCACCTTTGAACATGCAAGTCAAAGTTGCCTATGGCCGTCAATCTTGTCACATCTAACATGGACATTGACCAGAAGAAAACGCAAATCAAGATCGGCATAACAAATTTTATCAAGGGATTCTTTCGGCTCCCTTGATTTATATGAACTAGAAAAAAGGAAATGATGATAAAAACAAATGGGAATAATACAAAAACATATTTGAATTCCGTATAATCATCAATCCATGCATACGCCTCAAGAGGGAACCTTAAAAATTCATCATAAAAATCAGTCAATATATTTAATGCGATAAAGACAATCGGATAAAAAAGCACAAGAAACCACGCCCGATTATCCACCCACTGATGGTTAGCTGTGATGGTTCTTGTCTTTTCAATGCCAACAACGAAATAAGCAATAATAAACAAGATGCCTAAAAGTGATCCTAACAATGGAAATGTTTCTACATTCCCCAGATCTCCCAACCAAAGGCCGTGCGGCCAATAAAATGTCAAAAGAAAATGAAATCGTTCTGCCAGTGTAGAATAACCGACATTGATATGATTCAGAATTGACTGCCCGTGAATCGTCCAAGGATAAAGTTTAAGAGTAGAATTATACAGAAGATGCGGAATAAAACCTATGGTCGCACAGATAATAAAAGCCACGAAATTCATACGCAAGAAGAAAATTCTGTCAATAAAGAACCAGCCCAACAAGCAGGTAATTAAAGTTATTAAAAAAGTAAAGCTAAAATACAGAGAAAAACCGCAGGTTAAACCGAAAAGTGCTGTAAAGATAAGTCTCTTTTGGGAGGATATCTGAGGATCAGTCATTTTATAAAAGAGAATGAAAGATAAGAAGCTGAAAAGTTGAGATTCATAGTGTTCGCCCATCAGTACTGTTGAATAGATCAGATACAAAGGAGGAGCAAAAACAAACCAGAGAAGAGTTAAAAGCGCGGCCTTCGGGTTATTCAGGCAGCGATAGGTGAAATAATAAACGCATTGCAAAGTCAATAAGGAAAAAATGAGCGCAATGATTTTGATCGTAATTAAATTTTGTGGGAACACGGCAAAGAAAGGGATAATGCTGAGGCTCATCATAAGCGAACCGCCGGTATGTGCCTCATTCTGGTAAGCCCAAATTGGCCATCCCCAATTAGTTAATATCTCGCGAGCAATCGTCCCTCGATAAAGCTCAGATTCACAAAAAAAGTGTGAAGACCCAAAGAGAATAATGAGGAATCGGATAAAAATAAAAAAAATAATTATTCCCAAAACTAGTTGGGTGGGTCCTTCTCTTACGTTTTTTAAAAATGCTTTGAGCACTTTAATCTCAGCGAGAATTCCCCGCCTTTATTTAAGGCGGGGATGAGAGCAAATTCCAGAAATGAAATTTCTGGACAACGATTAGCGCCAACAGCGCTTGAGACAGTAAGTTCCCCGCCTGTGAAGGCGGGGGAATCTAATAATGAATATTTCTATACATATTAATTCAGTAGGTTAATTTTTATCTTGTGACTTATTTTAACTTATACTAAAATACTGTCAATCGGAATACTTCACGCTGGCCTCGTTAATGAAAAAATATTTATCTCATTGGTACTGACACGCCTCTTCTCGAATTCTACTGCAAGGGACCTCTATTGAATATCTAAGTTCAGGTTTGACATGACAACACTTGACTTCAAAAAAGGCAAAACCATCTCTTTATTATCGTTTCTATTTTTTAACATTGTTTTCTTGTTAATTTGTCCCATACACGCAGCTGAGAATCGTACTTATGATCAAGATGAGGCTGTTTTTAAATACCGCGATTTGCTTAATCAATACAAAACGCATCAGCCAGACCTTCTTAGAAAAATTCTATTGATGCAACTGAATCATCATGACGTGATGCCCAGATTCAATATCGCTGAAGCCATGGGGGAATTGGGTGATCCCGTGATTCTAAAGAAGCTCTGGAAGGTCATTATTGAGGAAAAAACACCTGTGGTAAGACTCGGAGCCGTTGAAGGGATGCTACTCACTCAAAATAAATCCTCTGTTCCTTACCTGCTTAAGCTATTAAACGATGAAGACACCTTGATCAGAAGAAAAGCCGCTTTTGGTTGTGGTGAACTGGGAGATGAATCAACAACCCCGGAACTGGGAAACGCATTTTTTCAGGAGAAAGATAAGCTCAATAAAATCACAATCGCCGCTGCTATGGCAAAATTAGGCGATAAAAAAAAGCTGGAATTTATTAACGACTCCTTGTTAAAAGATGCTAACCCCGAAGCCAGGTATCATTTAGTAAATCTATTGCACATTTTCAATATCGCCTTAGATAATTTAACCCTCAAACAGGTTATGAAAAACGAGATGGACCCCTATGTTAAAGTCTGGCTTGCCTGCCTACTTGCTAAAAATGAGGATAAGGACAGCCTTTTATATTTAAAAAATGTTGTAGCTAATGGCAATGAGATAGAACTCAAATCCGAGGCCGCTAAAGCCTTGTGCCATTTAGACGAGCTCGAGTACGTTTATCCCTTTTTACTGAATTTTTTAAAAGAAAAAAATTGGGAGATCAGAGAGAGCGCCATTGAAGATTTGAACAACTTTAAGGAGTTCCCCCTGGTATCGATTTTGGGAGAGGTGCTGCTTAACGACGAGAACAGCACGGTCAGAGAAATAGCCGCTTGGGCTTTGGGGGAAAGAAAAGACAAAGTGGCTCTCCCTTATCTTGAAAAAGGACTCTACGATACCAGCGTAGATGTCAGAACAGGGGTCATTGTCGCGCTTTATAAAATCCTGACTTCTCAAGAAGGCCAGATCAAAAGCGAATCAATCTTACGGAATCAGAAATACCGGTCATTGTGATAAAGACATGGCGAACGTAAAAGTAAAAGAATATTGTGGACAAATAGCAGCCCTGACTTTTCTCTGTTTTCTATTGCTGTCAATAGAGGGATTAGCAAGGTTATTCTCCCCTCCCCCCAATCGACTCGAACGTATATTGGCTATGCTAGAACAGGACGCAGACCTCCTATGGAAACAAAGGGCAGATTTAAATACCGTCTTTGAAGGAGCCAGGGTCAGAACAAACAGCCTTGGATTGCGTAACAAAGCAATCCCACGCAAAACGAATGAAAATACAACGAGGATCGTTTGTCTTGGCGCATCACCGACATTTGGCTGGGGAGTCAAAGAAGAACAGACCTATGCCTATCAATTGGATCAACTCCTTAAGAAAAATGCTCCCCAGTCAAAAGATGTCGAAGTCATTAATGCCGGTGTCATAGGGTACAGTTCCCATCAAGGGTTGCAGTTTCTTAAGAATAAAATCCTAAGACTTTCTCCAGATATTATCACCGTCCCCTATGTCATTAATGATGTGGATAAACATCGTTTTTTTAGAAGTGATGGAAAAACTGATAAAGAATTGAAATCAAAAAGCAAAATATTAACAAATATCGAAAACTTATTGGATAGAAGCCATCTGGTCAATCTTTTAAGAAAAACCGTGACTCAATTCCAGTCGGCAGCCGTACAATATTTTGGTACGATTGGTAAATATCAATACATAGAGACAAGAAGAGTCCCCATCGACGATTACAAAGAGAACCTAAAATCGATTATTCATATAGCAAGACAAAATGGGATTAAAGTCGTTTTTCTTAAAATGCCAGTCAATTTGCCCTCTAAAAAAAATGTCTCTGAGTCTTCGCATTCAAAACTAGACAGCTATCTGGCCGATGCCCTTGCCCTGGCCAAAGAAAAAAAATTTGGGAAAGCCATCGAAAAACTTAAAGATGCGATCGTTCTGGATCCCTTTTCAAGTAAAGCATATTATTTGTTAGGAAAATACTATGAGCAGATCGGTGACGGTAAACAGGCCCATGATAATTTTAAGCAAGCCATAAAGATGGAACTCTATGAGTGCGGATATCTTGGTAAAGATTACAACGAAATTATGGAAAGGGTTGCCAAAGAAGAACAAGTAGTAATGGTTGATATGGTTTCTGCTTTTAATCAATATGCAAAAGAGAATAATAAATCGCTTTTCTTAGACTCTCAGCATGATACTATACATCCCAACCCCTTAGGGCATACCATTATCAGCCAAGAGATATATAAGGCCCTTATCGGCAACGGCCTTATCGATGGAATACAATTGGCAAAATCCAAATTGGAAGATGAATAAACTCAATTTAAAAACACGCTTGTGTATCAGTTTGGCTAGCCTCTTCTTTTTTCTCATATTGTTAGAAGGCGGGTTGAGGCTCGGGGGATATGTTTATTTACATCAATTGCTTTCCGAAGGTCAAAATAAATTAACCGATAACACCCCAAACACAATCTTAACTTTAGGAGACTCCTATACGGTGGGAGGAAGCGGGAAATGGGAGGAAAATTATCCCAGTCAATTACAGAAATTGTTTTCAAAAAATTATCCACAAGAATACACCGTTATTAACGGTGGCATTTGTGAGGCCAATTCCACACAAGCCCTCTCCTATTTATCTAAACTGATTAAGACTTACAGTGTAGATACGGTTATACTTCTGGTGGGATCGGCTAACCGATTCAACCCAGCCGGTTATCATCAAAATAAGGGAGGGAATATCCTCTCTCATTTACGCTTATTTAAAGTTGCTAGCATTCTTATGGTCAATTTAAAGGGAAGAATACTCCAAAAACAAGCCCAAAAGAGCGCCAAAGAACGGCTTAAAGCAAAATATGATTATGCTTACAATAAAACGGGAGATTTCACAGGGAAGGTGGATTTTTGTGATAAAAATTTAGAAGAAAAATATCAAAAAGAAATAATTTCAAACCCCGACAGGATTGAAACATATTATCAACTGGCAGAATGTTATAACGAACAGGGTAAATATGAAGAGGCGGAATCATTGTATAACAAGATGATCACCAATAACATAGGAACTGAAAATGCATATATGGCTTTAGGAGAAAACTACCAAAAACAAGGAAGATACAATGATGCGGAAGACTTATATCACAAATTAATTACCGATCAGCCTTATCGTATCTGGGCTTATGTAAGATTAGCCAAATCCTATATCATGCGGGAGAGATTTGAAGAGGCGGAAAAATTATTCAAAAAGGCACTCGAATTCAATACGGCTCAAGACCTTATTTATGATGCTATGGCCAGCTACAATGAGAAACTCGGCCGATACAAGGAGGCAGCCACATGGTACAAAAAGTCACTGGAATTGAATCCAAAACCGTATACCTATACCGAATTAGCCTGGATTTATATGCAATTAGGTCAATTTGATGAAGCTGTCGGGATGTTCATAAATGTTATCGGTTTGTATCCAGGCGAGTTCGATAATTATTATGCCCTGCTCAAAGCCTATGAATTTCAAAGCCAGTATGATGCCGATGATATTATGGCATTCTTTTCCAAGCTGGAAAAAGAAAATCCAACCCTTAGAGAAAACGAGGAGTTTCGAAATTATGTTTTCTTTTTTAAAAATAGAGTACAAATGGAAAAAGAAATTGATGCCTGGCTAGAAAATGATTTAGAAAGAATAGTGCAGTTGTGCAGAATGAATAATATCAATTTAATCATCCAGAACTACCCTTATGCCTATCACTCAGCCAATAAAGTTTTAGAGAATGTTGCCAATAAAAATGGCGTGTCCTTTGTTGATAATTATGCGGTATTTAATAAATTCCCTCCGCAAGAAAAAGATAAATTCTTCTCAGACTTCGACCATTGCACTAAAGAGGGCCATCGTATTATGGCAGATGACATTTATAAAGTCCTAGTTAAAGAAAGGGCCGTTAACCTATGAAAGCGGATGAAGCGGATGCTCAAAAAAATAAAAATCCGACTAAGTCCAAAAAAAGTCGGATCAAGAGCAATTGGGAAGTATTGACTTATCTATTCATTCTTATTATGCAGAGCAAAAAATGGTGGCTCCTTCCCTTACTCATCCTACTTGCTTTCTTGAGTTTGTTTGTTAATTTAAGCGGCAGTCAGTCGATTCTGCCGGCCATTTATGCTTTATTTTAATTGAGCATGAATAACGATGGATAACAACATTTTATTAGTTAGAACATATATACCTGTTGGCATCGGTGGACCGATTCCCCCGCTGGAACTGCTTTATGTCGCATCCCAAATTGAAAAGGAATTTGGGGATTACTATTCCCTTAAAATTACCGATATGGGAATCGGGAACCTCTCGGAATTGGATATTAAGCAGGAAATTGAATCGTTAAATCCGAAATTTATATTACTGTATGCCATGGCTTGGGAGGCGGAGCCTGTGCACACAATTGCTTCCCTAGCAAAAGATTATAACGAAGATACAAAAGTTATTGTCTTTGGGCAGCTGGCCACTTTAGCCAAAACATATTTGGCAACGGATACGAATATTGATTTTGTCATTATAGGAGAGCCGGAATTAACCGTTAAAGAACTTTTATCCTCATTAGAAAATCAATTAGATTGCTCTAAGGTCAATGGCCTTATCTATAAAATTGATGAAACAATGATAACAACGAAAGAACGTATTTTACCCAACGATTTGGATGATATCTCTATTTCATCGTCAAGCTGGGATTTGATCGATGTTAAAGCATACGCCCGATACGCAAATTGGAACGGGGCCCTCAAAGAAAGTTTTTATCTTCCCCTTCTGACCTCCCGAGGCTGCCCTTTCCCATGCACATTTTGTCTGGAGACATATGACAAACAATTCCGGGCTCGATCACCGCAAAATGTCATAGCGGAAATCAAGTTCCTGCAGGATAAATATAAGGCTAAAGAAATTCATATCTTTGATGCAGTCTTTAATTATCATAATCAACGCGCAAAAGATATCTGTCAGGCCATCATAGATTCCGATATCAAAATCAGTCTTGCCTTTCCACACGGTATCCGTGCGGACATCATGACCGATGATTTGATACGCTTGTTAAAGGAGGCGGGAACTTACAAATTGGTCTATGGCGTTGAATCCGGATCCCCGCGCATCCAAAAGTTGATCAAGAAAAATCTTAACCTCCCCCTTGTCAGGGAAGTCATTCGCAAAACGGCAAAGACAGGCATCCTGACAGGAGGCTATTTTATGCTGGGCTTTGCCACAGAGACCGAGGAAGAAATGAACCAAACCATTGATTTCGCCGTTGACTCTGATCTAGATATTGCCTCCTTTTTTAAAGCTACAGAATACAATGACATTCTTGATATTTACCAAAACAAATTAAACGGGGATAAAAAAGGTGGGGCGTTAAATTTGGATTTTCAAGACATAAGCTACTATTCCGTGAAACGTTCTATGGCCAAAGTCTCTTCTGGTGAACTTAATAAAATAATCTTTAAGGCCCAAAGCAAATTTTATTTAAACCCCAAAAGAATGATGAGAGGATTTTGGAAATATCCCAGTAAATTCAATTATCTGAAGAATATTTTGAATGCTGCAGGATTGATGTTACAAGCTTATTTGATACAAAATTTACAGAGGGATGGGAATGGAAAGAACTTAAGCCTAGGAAAAACATCCTGAAATCTCCTAACCATTTCGGTTCAAAAAACTGTTAAACAAAAGCATATTTTCAACAAGTGACAAATTATGTTTAAAAAAATAATGGCCTTCTTCCTCTTGAGCCTCGGTCTTATATTGCCCTGGCGCTTGCGATGTCTTTATATTGAGCTGTTAGGCTGGATCACGCAATTTTTCTATTTGAGCTATATTGTCCTTCTAAAATTCATTATTAATGAACTTCAAAAGGCACAAAAAACACAACTAGAAAATTAATATCATGAACAATAATGAAACAGTTGTGATGTTTTCGGGAGGCACGGACTCAACCTTAGCCGCGGCATTGGAAGCCAAAAAGTTTGACAAAGTCCATCTTCTCACATATAAGCGTTTCGGATTATTTTCTGTCAATAACAGCCAACTCAACGTCCAAAAATTGAAAGATAAATTCGGTGAAGATAAGTTTATCTCCCACATTGTCATAATAGATAAACTCACCGAATATGTTTTTTATGAACGTTACCTTTATAACTTGCGACATCACGGCTTTTTCTTACTCTCTATTTGCGGATTATGCAAACTGGCCATGCATATCCGAACTTTGATATTCTGTTTGGATCATAATATCGGCAATGTGTCCGATGGGGCTAACCAAGGCATGTATTTATTCCCAGAACAAATATCAACCGTCATTGATGAACTAAAAAAATTGTATGCCAAATTTGGTATTAACTATAACAACCCTGTCTTCAACTATGACCCGCCCAAGAATATCGGCTTTGCTGATCGTTTTCATTTAGAATCAATCTTAAAGGAAAAGGATCCTCAAAAACCAAGCATGAAAACAAAAGCGAGGACGACGGGTTGTCAATTGCATGAACTTGGCCTGATGCCGTCTGAAAATGTTAAAGGAACTGAATTAGACCGTAGAATGCAGCCTCGTTGTTTTCAGTTTATTCTGTTTAATATATTTATTAAGTGGTATTATTTATACGATCACTCTTATGAGGAATATGTTAAGGCCAATGTTAAACTTTACAAAGATAAAATATCTCATCTGACAAATACTTTAGAGGATTATGTGCAAAAAAGAAAGCATAGCCGTTTTTATAAACTGATCGAAAGGTAAAGAGATGTCTTTTGAGACCGGTTGTTGTGGTTACCATTTCAAAGAAAATGAACCCAATTTGGTTGGACTGATAACACTCTCCATGCCTATGATCATCATAGGCAGTCTGTTTCTTTTTATCTTGATCCCCTTAAGCAAAATAATCAAGCCGCTAAAAAAAATCTGTGAACTCATTAAGTTAATTGTTCGGATCAATTTGCGTCTGATCCACATGACGCCGATTGTTCCTAAAATTCGGTGCAAGGTCGCCGGCTACCTGTTGCCGTATTTCGCAAGAATTTCCGGGGTCGCTTACAAAAATTTTAATTTCTTATTCTTACTCTTTTTGTGGGCAGTCTTTCTACTTCCAATCTGTTTGTTGCTATCTTAAACTTCACATGCCTATTAGTATCGAACTAATGCCTGTGAGTATCGAACAAATAAGAAACGATTTCCCATCCTTATATCAATCGATCAATGGGAAAAGACCGATATATTTTGATAATGCCTGTGTGACTTTAAGACCGCAGCAGGTCATCGAAGCAATGAACAGATATTATACGGCGCATCCCAGTTGCCACAAACGGGCCATACATAAATTCGGCAAGCTGACAACCGATGCTTACCTCAAGGCAAAAGAGATGGTACGTCAATTTATCCACGCCAAGGATGCCCAGGAGATCGTTTTCACAAAAAACGCAACAGATTCCATTAATATTGTTGCTCATAGTTTTCCCTTTAAGAACGGCGATTGCATTCTCACCACCGATATGGAACACAATTCCAACAATTTGCCATGGCAAATATTAACCAGAAGAATAGGAGTGCAGTACAAAACATTTACACTTTCACCGGATTTTACTTTTGACATGCAAAAATTTAAAACAGCATTGAGTTCGGGAGTGAGGCTCGTCAGTGTTTTTCACACATCCCACGTTACGGGATACACTCTCCCTATTGAAGAAATCATCAACTGCTCCCATGAACACGGGGCTTTGGTCCTCCTTGATGCTGCACAAAGCATTGCGCATCAATCGCTAGATGTTCAGAAACTCGATGTTGATTTCCTTGTTTTTTCATTTCATAAAATGCTGGGACCCTCCGGCATGGGGTGTCTCTATGCTAAAAAACATCTCCTTGAAGAAATGACTCCTTTTCTTATAGGTGGGGAAACTGTTGACGATGTAGACTATCGTTCGTTTATTCTTTCCAAAATACCTGATCGATTCGAGGCTGGTTTACAGAATTATTCCGGGGCATTGGGGGTAACGGCGGCCATCCAGTACTTAAAAAACATTGGAATGCAAAACATCCTGCAACATTCAACTGAACTCAATGAGTTCATTAGCAGTGAAATCAAAGGTCTTCCCAGAATTAAACTGCTCGGGCCACAAGATGCGAAATTAAGAGCTGGTATAATAAACTTAACCATTGATGGCATGGATTCCGGAGAATTGTCGATTATTCTCGATGAGACTTACAATATTATGACACGAAGCGGGGTTCACTGTTGTCATGCCTGGTATAAAAAATATAAATTGCCTCCGAGTTTGAGGGTGTCTTTATATCTCTATAATACAAAAGATGAGGCGAAACTTCTCGTTGAAACATTAAATAAAATCACGCGATATTTCTAAAAACGCCTTCCCTTAAAAACCGCAATTGACATACCCAAAAATTTCATTCATTAATTGAAAAAATGATTTTCATTATTAGCAATATTCCAAAGAGAATCCATATGGAAAGAAAGGGCTAAATTGTATTCAACGATCGATGCACACCAACAGTGACGGCAACCAACAGGTACCAAATCATAAAGTTCATTATAATCATTTAAATCCTTGTAAAAGATTGATCGCTCTTTATAAGCGGCTGTTGTGTGCCCGCAAGGGTATATATAACCATCGCTATCGATTCGACAATGCAATTTAGCCGCCCAGCAGGGGATTATCGCGGCCTCAGGCCAATGCTTTAGATGTCTCAATCCGGATAGTGAGTTATAGATATGACTATTCCCTTGTGATTTCTTCTTGATTAATCTTTCAATCTGGTCTTGCAACTGTTGTTTTTCTAAAGCTAATGGATTTGTCTTGTCTTGACCCAACAAATTAAGCTGGGCTGGCTGAAATAACACCTTGATATTGAACTTCTCTGCTATATCCAAAATGTAATCTATATAATCAAGATTGAGTTTGGATAAGACAGTGGTTAAGACGATCGGAATACCTTCTGACCGGCATAATTTTATCGCCTCAAGATGATGGGAATTGCCGCGCCTCAATTCCCTGTGGACCTCATCCGGTCCGTCAAAACTCATCGTAATTCTCTCGACATTCGATAACTTTTGTATTGCCTGCTTTAACAAATCTCCATTCGTATTAACAACGGAAACAATATCTTTACCTTTAGCGTAATCGATAATACGCCCTAAATCTTCCCTTAATAACGGCTCTCCACCGGTAAACGAAATCCTTTCCGTTCCAAAACGACTCAATTTGTCAATGATCGTAAAAATTTCTTCTGTGGATAATTCTTCTTTGGGGACCACAACCCCACAATAGGAACACCTCTGGCGGCAACGCCTTGTAATAGCCCAACTAACTGTCAGAGGACAATATTTCTTAGAAATTTTAGCAGAGAGAACTTTCTGGGCTATTTTTATTTTTCTCGTTAAATTCATTTTGTAGATGACGGTCCTTGTTAGCGCCTAGAACCTAGGGAACCAGAGGAAACAGGGATATAGCGGGTGGGTTGGTCAAATTGCTCCCGTTGGTCAGATTGTTTATCAGAACCTATCATTAGAAGATCTTCGTCCATATTACCAGGAGCCGGTAAATCTTCGAGGGTTGTTGACCGTTTCCATTCACGTTTCGCCAACTGCCAGGCCCCTCGCACTCCTCCTCCATAGGCCGCAACAGGATGTCTGGCACCCTTGTTAATAACAGCAATAAGCCCTTCCAAGAATGCCAACACGCACCTTATGACCTTAACGATGAAAGGTATTTTCTTCCCTTGTTGAGGCCGTACCGGCCGCAATAAAAGCTGAAAAAATACCCGCACATAACGCATCAATTCTTCCCTGGATTGTAACCGTCTGATCATTCTTAAAATGTATCGGGGTCTGGCGTAGAAATGCAGATACGCCATTCGCGTCAAGACCTCTATTTCAGCGCGAGTGAGGTTAGTCCAGGGAGTAGGCAGAACGCGCTCTTCCACGGTTCCGCGAATGTATTCACGCCAATAGTTGATTGTTTCTAAAGCCTTAAAGTTATCTTTCTCCAATTCAGAGTGGGGCTTCATGATGGTAATGGTAAATTGCGCATAATCCAACGGCAGGGATTTAGCGTAGGTGATGGTTTTATAAACCGACTCCTTGGTTTCTCCGGGATTGCCGATCATAAAAAAACCTAAAGGGCGAATGCCATGAGCTGCGACGGCTTCCAATACCTTGCGCATATTGTCAGTCCGGCTGGCCTTTCTGATATTTTTTAAAACCTCGTCATCTCCCGACTCTATGCCGAAAAAAAGACGTTTACAGCCAGACTCGGTAAGGGCTTGAATAAGCTCCTCATCAACATTGCCATCAGGACGTCTGAAAGAAAGACAATCGACTCGCGTTCTGGTGGACCAAATCATATCCAGTTTGCGGCGCTTTAATTCCTCGGCTAAATTCATCATCCGATTTCGGTCATACAGCATGATGGGATCAAACCAATCGATTTCATGGATGTTGTAACGCTCAACACATTCCTGCATTTCATCGGCTACCTGCTTTGGGGTCCTGGCATCAAAGCCCGTGTGCCTCATCGAACAAAACGTACATGGGTAGGGACAGCCGACTTCGGACATGCCAATGGTAAAATTCCTTCGAGAAGACACATGGGAGTAATAAAGCTCATTAGGGAAAATGGACCGATCAGGATGAGGATGCTGACTGAAGGGAATATGCGGGGCATCTTGGGTTCTTCTCACTTGCCAATTCTTACGATAAAAAAGGTCCGGAACTTTATCATAATCATATCCTCTCTTAAATGCTTCTAAGAAAGGCCCCATGAACGTCACCGCTTCACCGGCACACAAATAGTCAAAGCATGAATGTTCCATAATCTCTAAAGGATAAATTTTTGCCTCATACCCGCCGACCAAAATAGGCAGGCCGGTATCCTTTTTGAATTTCTTGGCCCATACCAGCATGTCGCGATACGTCTGGATCGCATGAGCGGCAAAACCTAATATATCGGGACTGTAATCCCGGACCTCTTTCAAAACGGTTTCGTACCGGCATTTGGACACCGCGGCATCAAATAGCTTGAGCTCATGGCCGGCCTGTTTAGTAGCAGCCGCTACCCAACCAAAACCGATGTGAGGGAATAAGCCGAATTCATCATCAACCGTCGGGAGGTTTTCATTAAACTTCTTATGAAAAAATGGGGGGTAAATTAAAGCTAACTTCATAATTCCTTGCGAAATAAAGGTTTGATATACCTCGAGAAAAATATAACATACGGCCAGTTAAATGGCAATTACTAATCAAAAGCAGTAGAACGCATTTTCTATTTCTTTCTTCTCTATTCTCTCATATTCTTTTCTTCGTGTATCATTTTTTTTAGTTTTTGAGGAAATGCTCCCATCCTCTCTGCTAAACGATATACGTAAGGAAGAAAATGCTCTTTCCATTTAGTTAAAAACAACATCCGTAAAGCGACTATGGAAGACATTAAGACTAACGGTGAAATATAATGTACCCTCTTTTCCCGGCTGATCATAACTAAAATAAAATAAAAGATAGTCATTCGGTTAAAAAAACAGGAGATTTTGTCCTTTTGAGGAAAGAATATGACAATACCCAGAAAACTTGAACCCAGCATGAATTGCTTAAAGAATTCCCATGTTGCTTTCACAGAAAAAGAACCCCAGGGCGCCGTTGATTCATGCGGGAAGACCTTATCGAAAAGATGAAAATGATCCATCCGTACAAATCTTTCCAAAAAGAAAGCTTCTAGATAGGCGCCCAAATCTCTTCGAAGCATACCGATCATGATCATCAGCAAAATATAAGGCGAAATAAGCATTAAATATTTCCTGAAGAGATCAGAGATGGTTTGAGGCTGAGGTTTGCATATTTTTTGATAAAACCAAAGGCCCAGAAGAGTGAACAAAACTGCTTCAAATTTAGTTAAAAACGCTAACAAAGCAAAGATAAGAAACAGATTGTGTTTCCCCATTAATAGAAAATAAAATTGGGCCATAACGAATAGACTCATAAAATGGATATGGTCAATCAAAACCAGGGAAGATTCGTGATGCTCTAAAAAAACAAAAAGATAGTCCAGAAACAAAAAGGGAATCACAAGAACAAAAAAGAAACGATTTGTTCTTTTCATTTCTAAAGTTGATAAATGGACAACTAGCCAAAAACTCAACAGCAGCACTAATAAAGTATTCAAACTCTGGACCGCAAAAGACTCACCCAAAAAAAGCATTAAAAATAGAGAAATAAAAATCCTTAAAGGCGGATCAATAATAGAGTAGCCGAAACGATCCGCATATTCTAGATCCCAATACGGCAGTAAATAAGTCTTGAGACTATTCATTAAACCAAAACTTTCTAAGACGTCATCCTGCATTCCTAACGGTATGTCTAAAATTCGTTCCGGTGAGAAATTTCTATCATAATCAACTCGTAATATTTCTTCTTGAAAAACCCACCCTACCATAACAATGAGGAATATCAAAAGGAAACATAAAAGGATATGCGCTAAAGAAATTTTGATCGTATTTATAAGAATATCCTTTTTGAGGCACATCATTAGTCCTGTAAAAGTCAATGTCAGGAGCATAGAAAGAAAATTCAAGAATTGCAACTCTTTAGAGGTAGCCATCTTAAACATGGTAGTCATAACGATTAACCCGGTTAAACTGGCGATGAAAGAAACCGCTAATAATTCTAAGGTCGTATATTTCCTGTTGAAAAAAACGTTAATCCATATCAACCCGGGCAGTATAAAGATAATAAAACTAGCCAATAAATAAATACCAATTTCTTGAAGATAGTGACTAAAAAGATATGTTTCGGTCTCGTTAAATAGATCCGGGCCATTAATGGAAATCTTCTGAATCATCCATATCAGGATGCCTAAACAAAGCCAACTGCCGATTGTTATGAATAACAAATTCCTTTTATTTAGGGGTAATTCAAAATCGAATAAGCTCAATTTCATAAAGATTTCGTTAAATGCGTTTAAAGATGTAAACTGCCTCTGACGTTGATGAATAATTCTCTATTTTACGGAATGAATGCCAAAACAATTCCGGTCTTGTCAAATCATACCAATATTGGTCGATCTGTTGGATTTGAACATAATGGACTCCCCTTTTTTCTAATGCCACCAGTTCATCCTGAACAATACCGACATAAGGGCCGAAAGCAATAACATAATCGGGCGGGATTTGATACATAAAATGAATCGCCGATAAACCCTTAAACGACTCTGAGACTCCCTTCAATTGCCAGGCATAGGTCGGCTTCGGTGCATGGTACATAAGAGGATACGCGGCATAAGAAGGCATGACCCAAAGAGTGTCCCCCTCTGTTAAATTTTGATTAATCCATGCGGACGTCACCCGATAAGCGCTCGGAGGCGGCGAAATCAATTCCTTCGTAAATTCTATAACCGTAGACCTGAATCGATCTTGAGCCAGAACTCGGCTAAACTTCGTTTTGTTATCAGTGAGGCCCCATGGTCCGCCGTGCAATACATTTGTCCCGAAGGCAAACACCGCCAGCGGAATGGATAACCACTTCAGACGAATGGTTAATGCCTGTATGCTTAAGGCCGTCGTCAAAATGCACAGAGGAATCAACGGGGCAAGGTATCTGACCGTTGTCCCTATTTTACTTAAGGGCGGAGAAAGCAATCCAACCACAAGTAAATAAATGCCGCTAGCCACAAAACAACGCAAGAGATTGTCTCTCGTGAACAAATACAGGATCGGCGCTAGGAGAATAAGTATTCCCACACCTAACTCACACGCATTAAGACTGTAAAAGCTTTCCAGTAATAATGCGGCCTTTCCCCTCCAAAACTGTGCGTACGTATAATGCTCCCACAGGTCCTTGCCCAGGGGGTTGAATATATTAAAAATCAATCCACCGATCAGAAATTGGGGAACAAAAATTATGGCAAGTTGAGGATAGGGAATAGGGCGGGTTTTTCGACCCCAGAAAAGATAATCAACGATCAGACAGGCATAAACAGCGGCATAGCTCAAATAATTGGAGGAAAAAAGTAAAAGTGAGGTCACCGTTATTGCTGCTGAGGTCTTTATTCGCTCATCTCGGTAAAAATAGAGAAAGGCTAAAAGTATTGCCATGAGGATGGATATCGAGTAATAACGGCATTGCCGGCTAAATAACATGAGCGAAACGTTACAAAGAATGCCTATCGCGGTAAGGCCCCATGTCTTAAGAGAAGCCCCGGATCGCCATAACCATAAAAGCATCATCCCTACCGCTAACAATCCGCAAATGGCAAAAGGTAACCGTGCCGCAAAAGCTGATCCAGGAAAGTTGGCGACAAACACAGCGGCTAGATAAAATGGCAACGGGGGCATATATCGGCTGTAAAGACCTTTTAAGTCAATCCCCGAATCATAAGCAATCAAATGATGATCTAACAAGGCGTAGGTATCCCCGGTACGCCAGACGGATTGGGCATAAAGGGCTGTTGTAGCTTCATCATCCCAGAGCGCATAGTGCCCAAGGTTAAAAAACAAGAAAAATAAGCTGCCCGCCAAAACGATAATTGCGATGACAATTTTTTGATTTCGATGCCTACCGTCATTCATACGATGTCTCTGGATTTGATTCACGGCCAACACTCAAATTTAGGATTTTGTCTAAAGAAAAAGGCCATAACCAATACCCCTACCAAAAAAGGTAATACAAACTCCACCAAAGAATACAATATGCCTAATGACAACAGCACCTCAGAAGAGGCGTATTTCTGAAAGAAAAATAGGATAGATAACTCCCTCGACCCCAGTCCTGCTATAGTGAACGGCAGACAGCTGATAAATAAAATGAGAGGGAGAAAAAACAATATTGCAGAAACAGGGATGTCCATCGACAACGATTTGGATAGCAAATAGAAATTGATAAAATCCGTACTGGTGTACAAAAAATTAAAAAAAAATATCTTTTTATTCTTAAGAAGATCCTTTAACTCGTTAAAATGAAGCTGGAAGACAGAGAGGTATTTCTCCCCCCATTTTGCCATGATCACCCTATAGATGTCGAGCTTAATAAAACATAAGGGCATCAAAGTTAAGGAAAAACGGTTAAAATCATAACCCGTATTTTGCTTATGATTTTCAAAATAGTACAAGCCCATGCCTATGCACAGATAAAGCAGCAGGATGAAAATTTTATGACCGTATTCCACCGCAATGGAAAGTGTGGTTTTGGTATAAGGAATATTTTTCAAACGTTTGAGATACACAAGGCGGGACAGTTCTCCGCTCCTAAACGGCAATACCGTGATCAACAAATTAGCCGCTACTTTGATCAACAAGGCTTCTTTAAAAGAAATAGGATAATGGAGATAATGCAATATAACTTTCCATCTACAGACATCCAGTAGGGAATTACCAAAGATTAAAATAAAGAATACAAAAATTATGAGAGAAATATTCGCTTCTTGTAGGGCAGCCATGACCCTGGAAAAATCTATCGTTGAAAGCAGGAAGACGAAAATACCAACGGTTATGCTGAGGGCAACCATGAACCGTAAAAACTTGCCGTTAATCTTCACAGATGGATTCCTCTCTACTAGAGAAGCTCCGGGACTCCATTTAAGAATGAAATTTTAACCTTTTCATATAAAACAAGGAAACAAGTAAAACAAAACTAATCGTTACGGACAAACCCGCCAAAAAACTCAAGGGCCGATAATAAAAAGTAACCGTATGATCGCCGGGCATAACGGGTGTGGCGATTAATCCTTGAAAAGAGACAGCATGTTCTGTTTGATTGCTCTTGTTGACCTTCCATCCCTCATAATAATTTTGATTTACCACGAGCGTGTCTGGTTTATGCACCTTGATATCTACCGTTATTTTATTAGGAGAAAAATACTTAAACGACGCCTGGCCTTGAGATTCAGCCAAATAAACTTCCCCTTGATATTCCTCATCAAAGATGGCCTTGACCTCTCCCTTAGGGACATGAATCACCTCATTCCCTTCTAAGATGCCACTGTTGCTTAAAAAAACCGGATACATCGAACTGTTGCTCATCTTTTCGCCGATAATATTTTCAAATTTATTCTCTTCATGAAGGTTGAGGTATTCATACCTTTGAAGAAAAACAGAATTTCGCTCAACAGCTAAAGGCGCGATCCGAAAGGCGCTCCTAAAGATTGGAGAATCCACCTGCCATAAATCGAAAATCACAAATAAAACGATCAATACAAGATAGCTGCTTAAGGGTGCGGCCTGTATGCTGGGAGTCTTGGCCAATACGTCCTTTTCTAAGTAAGCCAACCCCACCCCTGACAATATGGCCACAGAAAAAACAAAACCTAAAACAAATCTCGTGGGGACTCTCAGCGAATCATAAAAGGGTAAGTTATGTAAAATTTTCCATAAATCAACCGGGGATTGATTCCCCATCGCAATCAACAGAGATATTATCCCTGTTAATACCAAGGGCCAATTTTTTTTAAAACCTCTTAAGGAACCGTACACGTATAATGAAAAGGGAACGACACCGATATAAGCTCCATATTCATGCCATCCATAGGCCAACCCCATATTTTGAGTTGTATCCCAATCCAAGGAATCCAAATGGGCTTGCTCTCTGCTAAAAAACATATCGCGCAGTACACCCAAATCTATTCGGCTTGTTTCCCTTGTTAGTCGGGAACATTCATCAAGAAATTCAAGCATGGGCAATAACTTAACGGCACACAGTAAGAATGTCCCACCAAAAATCAAACATAAAGTTATGAGAGGCGTTATTTGTCTCAGCTCAAATAATTTTAAAAGAGCATAAATCGAAAAAAAAACTGTTGTTACAGTCACAACATCAACGCTTCCTCCCAAAAGCATTAATCCAAAGAATACAATTGCCCCCAGCACGTGTCTCGTTTCCTTGAAGCTTTTTAAATAAAACAAAAACATCCATGGGACAAAGGCCATGGTTAACCACTCTGTGTGGCCTTCGGTTAAATGTAACGCGTAGAGGGAACTTAGCATAAAGACAAAAGAGGCGCAATAGGAAGATATCTTATTCAGCGATAAATATTGCGAAAGAAAAAACATTCCTCCTAACCCAATGATCAAATGGATGATGATCTCTAATTTTAAGCCAATGACCGGCCCAAAAATCAATACGAAAATATAGAAGGGGGAAAGAAAGGAAGAATGCGGATGGGCTAATAAGACGTTGCCGCCATTCGCGTAGGGATTCCACAAGGGAAATTGCTGATATGTTAATATTGTTTCTCGGGGGACAGCGTTCCAGAAGGTAAACTGATCCCATTCCATCTGCCCCCAATGGTGAAAGTTGTGGAAAACAGGAAGGCTAAAAATCACGGCGACACAGAGAAAAATAATAAGCGGGGTCAAGAAGTGATATTTCATAACCATCAGACACACCCTGTAGGGACAGGGCCTTTAGCAAGAACCGTACTGTTTTAAGTATGACAAGCTTAAGTGGCGTAATCATAGCAATATAACCCTCCCAAGTCAAAGCAAAAAGTTTCTTCTAAGATTTATTATAAGAATAAAGGCCAGTTACGCTTAAGTAACCGGCCTTTAACTCCCAACCCAAAATGGGGCAGATGAAAAAAATATGCTGTTTTTAAACTTTTGCCGACACTGTTTTTTCCTTTGATTGTTGTACCCCACTCTCAACACTATGAATATAAACAATCAAGTCAACCAACTTGCAAGAATACCCCCACTCGTTATCGTACCAAGCAATGACTTTAACAAAATGATCATTCAAGGCGATCCCCGCATCGGCATCAAAGATAGATGTTCTTGGATCCCCTAGAAAATCATTCGAAACAACCTGTTCTTCTGTATAACCTAAGATGCCTTTCAACTCACCCTCGGATGCCTTTTTCATGGCCTTTTTGACATCCTCCCATTTGGCGGGTTTGGCTAGCCGGCAGGTCAGATCCACCACTGAGACATCCGAAACCGGAACACGGAAAGCCATTCCCGTTAATTTCCCATTTAATTCGGGAATGACCTTGCCCACAGCCTTCGCTGCTCCCGTGGAAGATGGGATGATATTCTGAAATGCTCCCCGACCACCCCGCCAATCTTTTTTGGATGGGCCATCTACTGTTTTCTGAGTGGCGGTGACAGCATGACACGTTGTCATCAATCCCTCCTCTATACCCCAATTGTCATGGAGAACCTTGGCAATCGGTGCCAAACAATTGGTCGTACAGGACGCATTGGAAATAATATTCATATCTTTTTTATAACTTTTATAATTAACTCCCATAACAAATGTTGGGGCATCATTGGAGGGTGCGGAAATAATTACCTTTTTGGCCCCTGCCGTCAGATGACCCTTAGCGGTATCGACCGTGGTAAATAATCCGGTTGATTCCACAACATAATCGGCCCCAATTTCTGACCATTGGAGATTGGCCGGATCTTTTTCCGCTGTCACCCGGATTTTTTTACCCTTGACAATCAAGGTATTGCCTTGGACCTCGATTGTGCCATCAAAGGCCCGATGCGTTGAATCAAATTTAAGCATATAAGCCAAATAATCGGCCTCAAAGAGGTCATTAATCCCAACAACTTCGACGTTTTTGTTTTGCATGGCCGCACGAAAGACTAATCGTCCTATACGACCAAAACCATTGATCCCTATTTTCACTGCCATTCTTTGTTCCTCCTATTTGATTTTAAGGGACAGCGCCCTTTTTTTATTCCAGACATAATTATTTGATAAAGGGCGCTGTCCCCATGATGAATTAAAGCCGCACTTTTCTTAAATATTCTGCCGCCACCGAAGGCGAGGTTCTCACCATATAAAATCCCGTTCCCCATTCGAAGCCGGCCTCACGGGTCAGCTGGGGAACAATCTCAATATGCCAGTGATAACTTTCTTCTCTCTCATAATTCACGGGAGTCACATGCAAATAATAATTGTAAGAAGGATCGGATAAGCAAATCTTAATACGACATAGCATCTCTTTCAATAAACTGGCTAACTGAAAACATTCTCTATCAGAAAGCGAACAAAAATCAGAATGATGTTCTTTAGGTAAAATCCAGCATTCAAAAGGATACCTGGGCACGTAGGGACAAAAACAGATAAAAGTATCGTTTTCGGTTACAACCCTGTCTTTGTCTGCATATTCTAATTCAATGATATCACAATAAATACATCTTCCCCGAAAGTTAAAGTAAGAGACCGCCCCTTCCAATTCTTCTAAGACATATTTGGGGACCATGGGAAGCGCGATGATCTGGCTATGCGCATGTTCCACCGAGGCCCCGGCTGACTCCCCGTAGTTTTTAAAGATCATAATATACTTAAAACGTTTGTCTCGGGCTAGGCTCAAAGAACGATTCTGATAAAGCTTGATCGCATTGACAAAATCTTCCACCTTAAGGTCGGCAAGGTTCAAATAATGTTCGGGGGTTTCAATAAGAACCTCATGGGCCCCCACCCCGTTAGAGATGTCATAAATTCCCGTTCCTCGTTTATCGAGTTCACCCTCGATTTTAAGTGCGGGGAACTTATTGGAAACCACTCTGGCTAACCACCCAGGGGTATTGGGAGAAGAGCCCCCAACCCGAATAGCATCCACCTCGGGTGGAGTAAGATTCTCTTTCCCACTGCAGAATTGACAAATGGCTTTCTGCTTTGGGATCCTTTCCTCAACTCCATAGTCTTGCGGTGAATAAGAATCGTTGTCATTCTCTACAATCACCCATCGACCTATGATTGGATCACGTCTTAATTCTCCCATTAAATCTGTACCTCGCGCAAATACTCAGCCGTATTTTCGGGGGGAATAGAACAGATATAAAACCCTGTCCCCTTCTCAAATCCAGCCGCTCGGGTTAATCTGGGCATAACCTCAATGTGCCAGTGATAATCTTCCTCGATCGTTTTCCAACGCTGTCCCTTTTCGCCATGACGGAAAGGAGCCGTATGAATCACATAATTGTAAGATGGATCATCAATCCCTACTTTAAGTCTTAATAAAATTTCCTTTAAAACCTTGGCCAGATCCTCTTGTTGACCGATGATCCCTTTAGCAAAATCACAATGATGTTTCTTAGGGAGAATCCAGATCTCAAAAGCAAAACGCGGAGCAAAAGGTGTAACCGCTAAAAAATGTTCTGATTCCACCACCACCCTCTTTTTTATTTCCCTTTCCTGGAGGATCAGATCACAATAAAGACAGCGATCATGGAGATCAAAATAGCGTTTCGCCCCAATCAATTTTTCTTTGACTCTTAAGGGATTGACGGGGGTGGCGATAATCTGAGAGCGGGAATGGCCAATTCTTCGACTTCCCGCTGCCCAGCCATAATTTTTGTAGGCAATCACATATTGAAAATTCGGATTCTTTTCCAATTCATTGAATCGTACGACATACGTCTCAAGAACCAGCTGAATCTGTTTAAAATCCAAATCCGCCATATTGGCAATGTGCTGGGGGGTTTCTATAACAACTTCATGGACACCATATCCGTTGACCACATCATAAAGTCCATGTCCCCGTCGTTTAAACGAAGTGTCCATTTTCAATAAAGGCGTTCCACTGGGAACAACCCGGATCTGCCAAGCCCCATTCCCCTGAAATCCTTGAGCTTTAATGGCGTAAATTTCTGGATCTTGATTATTACAGAATTGGCATTTTTGATTCGGATCAAAATTGTTATCTTGCTGGCCGATAAAGGAACCCGGTCGCCTTGCCCGTTCGGTGGCAATAATGACCCACCGACCAACCACTGGATCTTTGCGTAATTCAGGCATAGGGAGATTGTAAATTAAAAGATAAATTATTCTTTAAATTGAAGACTCTTTAAAAACAATCAGCGACATGCAAGTTTGAGTCGTAGAATTATATCATAATAGATATGGGGACGGTCCTATTTTTTTTCTTACCCAATCCTTTGTAAATAGAACCGTCCCCTTTCTGACACTAATTTAGCCCAATAAAAGCCCTTCTTGAATTTTATATCCCACCATGAAACTGCGCGCCTCCATGACTTTGGAGGACTCAGGATGGACCTTTTTGATAAGCAATTGTCCCTTCCCAGTCTCAACGTGGAATCCTTCTTGCGTGATTCCCACCACCGTCCCGCAAGCAGAAGTTGACTTTTTGATATCCACTACTTTTGTCTCTAAAATCTTAAGCAATTGACCTCGACAATAGGTAAAAGCCGTTGGCCACGGAAGAAGACCCCGAACCAGATTGTGAATCTCTAAAGAAGATTTCTTCCAATCGATTTTCCCAAGTTGTTTAGCGAGTTTGGGGGCGTAAGTAGCCTTCTGCTGATCCTGTACTGCTAGAGAATAAGAATTGTTTTCCAAAGAATTAATGGTTCTAAGAAGAAGTTCTGCCCCCAAGACAGCCATTTGGGATCTTAATGTTACAGCTGTATCATCACCCGCTATTTTGATTTTTTCTTGAGCGAAGATATCTCCTTGATCTAGCTGGGCATTCATCTTAATAATAGAGACACCGGTTTCTTCCTCCCCCTTGATAATAGCCCAATTGATCGGCGCGGCCCCTCGATATTTCGGGAGTAAGGATCCATGGACATTGATGGCGCAAACATAAGGGATAAAAAGAAGGCTGGGAGGTAAAATTTTCCCAAAACTGACAACCACAAAAAGATCACATCGCAAATCTTTTAAGGGATGGAGAAATGAGTCTTCTTTCAGATGAAGAGGTTGATAAAGTGGAATCTTCTCTTGGATCGCTACCTCTTTAACTGGGGAAGAGATCATTTTTAATCCCCTCCCTTTGAGGACATCCGGATGGGTGACACAAGCCACCACTTCGTGTTCTGAAGATAGGAGTTGATTTAAGTGAAATGCAGCAAAATCATCACTCCCAAAAAAGATAATTTTCATGCATGACCTCTTTACAGTGACCCGTGACCGGTGATCCGAGTCACGGGTCACTGGTCACTGGCCACGGTTTATGGATCCACATTAATGGTTACAATCACACCCCGTTTTCTTCTAAAAGTCTTGATCACCGATTTGATTGAGGAAATAGCCGGAATCACCTTGGAACATTTTAACACGATAATAAAACGATATTGATCACGCAATTTCTTAACAAGATCGGCCTGGGGAGTGGTTAACTCGGCATCTTTCCAATTCTTTTCAATAAGTCTTTCATAAAAATCCTTTGCCTGCTGTAAGACGATTTCTTCTTTAGGTCCACGAAATCCGATGTGAATGAGATGTTGAAAAGGAGGGAATCCCAATTCTTTTAAAAATTCCAATTCCTTTTGATAAAATTTCCCGAAATCTGCTGTTGCAACGGCCTGCAAACAATAGTTATCTTTTAAAAAGGTTTGTACCACTATCTTTTCCTTTGCATACTGTCGGAATTGATACAAAAGGGCAAAGACCTTCTGCGCACTACGAAAATCCAGGCGATTAAATTGGGAATCGATTTCCAAAACCCCCACAAGATCAATGGAAAGATGATCAAGATCTTTAAAAACGGCTTGAGTTGCCACCAAGATATCGAAATCTAAAGGGATTTTCTGTGTCTCTCGGTCATATTTAGCCACCCGCGCTTGGGGAAAATAAAGGGACACCTCACTGGCCACCTTTTCAATTCCCCTCCCCAGATGATGCAAGTAACTTCCCTGACAATTTGGACAAACCTTAGGCACCTCTATCGATTTTTGACACAAATGACATATCAACTTTTTTTGAGAATACAAATAACTTAAATTCACCTGGCAACGTGGACAGGTGACGATAAATCCACACTGATGACAAAGGGTGATGGTACTAAATCCTCGACGATTATAATACAACAGGCTTTTCCCCTGTTGATCAAGTGTTGTTTGAATGCTGTTTTGCAGAGGAAAGGAGATGGTGGATCTCCTGCGAGGTTTATAATTAGAAAGATCTAGCCATTGTATGGGACTTAAATATTCTGAAGGGAATGACCTTAAATTAATCTTTTTCTTTTTAGCCTGCCACCAGACTTCGGTACTGGGATAAGAACTCACGAAGATCAAAGAACAGTCTTCAATCTTTCTTCGCATCAAAGCGACCTCGCGCACGTGATAAAAAGGGGATTGTTCCTGTTTATAAGAGGTGTGTTCTTCTTCATAAACAATGATGAGTCCTAAATCGGCAACCGGGGTAAAAATCGCGGAACGAGTCCCTATAACCATCTTAACCTTTCCTTCTAAGATGTTTCTCCATTGGTCTCTTTCTTCTTTATTTGTTAATTGCCGATCCAATACTGTTATGGAAAAGTCTAGTTTATCTTGCAGGATCTTTTGAATCTTTTTGATAAGCGAGACTATCGGGACAAGAAAAATAACACCTTTGTGATGCCCTAAATTTTCTTTTATTTGTTGGATTAAAAATGGCCATCGGCCCGTTAGCCCCTGATCGTGGCATAAAACAATCTCTGCCTTGGTAACAAAACTGTTCTTTTGTTGAGGAGGCAATGAAAATGGCATAGGCTGTTTTCGACGTAAGGCAAGGGGCAAGCTCGTTTCAATGGCCTCCCCCCAAGAACACCCATAATAGTCAGAAAAGGTCTTTGTTAACTTCAATGCCTTTGCGTTTAAGACCGGGCCATTGTCCAATGGAGTGAGGATTGTTTTCAACTTTGGGTAAGGACTTTGTTTTCGAAATCCTACCACATAACCAACTTTATATCGATTTTGAAATGAGACATAGACTCGTTGCCCTAGACTGATTTTTGCCTGCCCATCTTCTGGGATTAAATAATCAAAGGGACCTTCCAGAGGAAGGCCAAAAACAACTTGGGCAATCTTTTTCTTCATGAAATTCGAAAATGAGAGAATTTATTGAATCAGGGCGATGATATCTTTGACAGCATGCGGTCTGGCGATGGCCTTAATTTTCTCTTTAAGATTTTGATATTCCGATGGTGAATCTCCCAACGACTTAAGAACATTTCCTATCCCTTCCAAGGAACCGCTACGGCCAACACCATATTGAGATAGAATTTTAATATTATTTGTCTCTTGTCCAGGTATGGCACTAAAAAAAATCAACGGAAGGCCAGTAACGAGGGCCTCGGTGATCGATAACCCTCCCGGTTTGGTGATCATCATATCACTCACCGCCATCAATTCATCCATGTTTTTCACCAAACCGTATATTTTCCCTCCCACTCTCACCGACCGACTCAGGCGATCATAAAGGACCTTATTGTGACCGCACACAACAATAACCTGAAAACCCAAAGGCAGAGAAAGATTGATGATCTCCTCAATCGGGCCGATCCCAAAGGATCCGGTGGCCACCAACACGGTGAAAATATTCTCCTTAAGACCAAGTTTCTTTCTCAATTCCGCTTTATTCCATGGCTGAATAAACTTTTCATCTACCGGAATACCGGTTATGACAACGTAATTTTCTTTGATTCCCAATTGTAACAATTTTCTTTTCGTGAGTTCGCAAGCGACACAATAATAATCAATTCCTTCGGCCAGCCAAATTTGATGGACATCATAATCCGTGATAACGGAAATAATTTGAGAACGGATCAAACCCTTTCGTTTCAGATAAGCGGCCACCTCGTTTGGGAAAAAATGGGTTGAAAGGATATAATCAAAATTTTCTTTCACGAGAAAGTGATGAAATCTCCTCGCATTGATCGCATTAAAGGTGCGACGGAATAAATTGATTATCGGTAATAAAGAGCGACAATCTAAAATTTGAAATAAAATCCCCCAAACCGGAGGAATCTTTGAGATAAAAAATGTATAGGTCCCACTGTAAAGAATTTTGTAAAAACGATTGGTATGATCCAAAACATCCGCCAGGGTAACTTGAAATTGAGGGGAAGACTTAAGACCTTGATAGATGGCTTCGGCGGCTCTTCTGTGACCGGCACCGGCAGTGGCGTAAATGACAAGGATTTTCATGATTATCTAGGCCCATCAATTGGTCTAAAAAATGAGAATGGCTAACCAAAAAAGTGGACACCTTATCTTAACTTAAGGATAATCTTTGCGGCCTCATAAAGATCTTTAACAATATAATCCGGACGTACACTCCATTTCCTCATATATCCACGATCTTCCCGTCCTGAGAGAACAAAGATCGTCTTGCAGCCGGCATTGTACCCCGTCTCAATGTCCACCCCGGTATCTCCTACAAAAAAGGCTTTCCTTGCTGACCGCATCGATTTCTTCAGTGAACCCAAGGCCTTACGAATGGAACCAATGTCAGGCTTGCGACAACCACAACCAGCTTGAGGAGTATGCGTGCAATAAAAGACTCTTTTAATCTTTCCTCCCATCTTATGGGCTTCCTTGTGCATAAAGCGGGTGATACTTTTTAATTTATCTCGACTATAAATTCCCTTGCCCACACCCGCCTGATTGGAAACAACAAAAATGGTGTATCCTGATTGCGTCAACATCCTCAAGGCTTCTAGCGATCTTGGGATAAAGCGAAAATCCTTAACCTTCGTGACATAACTCCCGTTACCTGGGAACTCATTGATCACGCCATCCCGATCGAGAAAGACCACTTTCATCTTTTATACTCCGTTAGAGCTTTCAGACCTTAAGCCTTCAGTATTCAGTTTTTCATCTGGTTTCTGAAGGCTGTGAGCTGATAGCTTTCTTTTCATTTCCCAGTATTTTGCAAAACTCATCACTTGGTACAAAGAGGCAAAATACGCAATCATAAATCCCATAAAACCGTCTTTGAAACTCCTTTTACGGATGAGGGTTCGGAAGAATCGGTCAACCGATCGACGGACAATCCGTCCGGTTGTGATTCTTTGTCCCGTTCGAATCCATTTTTGGGCCTCTAAAGTTGTCTGGCGATTGAGACTCGCTAAGAAATGTTCGAAATCGGGATACCCTTTATGGATAATATCTTTCGTTAAACTTCCCGCTTTCCCATCCACAAAGGCCCGGGGATGGACTTCGACCTCTTCGTAACGGAATTTGGTTTTCTTAAACAAACGGATCTTGCTAGCCGGATACCATCCCCCATATTTGACCCAGTAATCACCGATGTAAGTCCTTAAAGGTATAGCAAAGGCGGCACAGTCGTTATCCTTTAAATTGTCCTCAATCTCCCGTTGTAATTCCTCAGTCACCATTTCATCGGCATCAAGGCTGAGGACCCACTCATGCTTTGCCTTTTGATAAGCCCAGTTTCGATGGCTTCCTTCATTCTCCATCTTGCGTTTAAGTATCTGATCAGCATAATTTTCCGCAATCGTTAAAGTTTGATCGGTACTTTCATCATCAACAACAATAATCTCATCTGCCCAGTCATGAACACTCGACAGGCAACTTTCAATATTATTTTCTTCGTTTTTTGTAAGAATAACAACCGAGAGATTGACCTTCTTCATGATTTAATAACTTTCTTAGTATACTTGATGTTAAAGTTTGGAACAATAACCAAGGAAAATATTTTCTTTAAGGTGTTTGAGCAATTTAGTTATTCTTTAAAGATATCCTTTAGGAAAACTTTATCCTTTGTTTTTAGGAAAAGCTTAGATGACTTCCTTCAATTGATCGCAAACAAATTCTATCTGCTTTTTTGAGATATGCGGGAACATAGGAAGGGAAAGGATTTCATCCGCTATTAATTCTGAAATAGGAAAGTCACCCCGTTTGTGACCCAATTCTTTGTAGGCCTCCTGCAGATGCAAAGGAATTGGGTAATGAATGAGAGTGCCAATTCCTCTTTGGTTTAATGCTTCACATATCTTATTTCGATTTTTAATTCGGATAGCAAATGTCTGAAATACGTGTGTTCGGTTAGGCTTTATCGTAGGAGTCTTCACCCCATCACTGCTTTTTAAAAGCTGACAATAGTACGCGGCTTTTTCATCACGCATGGCATTCCATTCATCCAAGTATTTTAATTTAGCGGATAAAATAACAGCTTGAATAGTATCCAGGCGAGAATTATATCCTTTAACTTTATGTTCATAGCGGCCGATTCGGCCATAATCCCTTAACATTTTGGCTTTTTCATAGATGGATTTATCTTTAGTGACAATCATCCCTGCATCTCCGAACGCCCCTAACCCTTTGGTGGGATAAAAACTAAAACACGCTACCTCCCCTAAAGAACCGATCTTCCTTCCCTCATACTTCGCACCATGGGCCTGAGCGGCGTCCTCAACGACTTTGAGTTTATTTTCCTTTGCAATAGCAAGGATTTCATTCATATCCGCCGCCTGACCATAAATGTGGACCGGGATAATGGCCTTTGTTTTCTTAGTGATAGCCTTTTTTAATTTTTTAGGATCAAGATTATAAGTTTCCGGTTCTATATCAACAAATACGGGTTTGGCCCCAGCGTAGGAGATACACAGAGCGGTGGCAATAAAAGTAAAAGCAGGTAAAATGACCTCATCTCCCACTTTAACGTCTAAGGCTGCCAGGGCCAGATACAAGGCATCCGTTCCAGAATTAACTCCCACCGCATACTGAGCCTCACAATATTGAGCAAATTCTTCCTCAAAATCTTGGGCTTCTTTACCTAAAATAAAATCCCCTTTCTCAAAAACCTTCTTAAGGCCTACATCAATTTCGTCTTTGATCGCCTCATACTGCTTTCTAAAATCAATGAATTGGACTTGCATGAAGAACAATAACCTTTCTTTGAAAAAAATATCAGTATAATTTTTAGATAATTTTCTTTAAGTCTTTAGAGTAGTCATTTCAATAATTTTCCTCACTTTATCAAAAACACCCTCAACTTTCAGTTGAGAAAGACAACTGATATGTTCACAGCTTGCCCGACGAAATTGCCGATAACAAGGTCGACAGGCAATAGGGTGAGTTACGACACTATGCGACCCCAATGGGTAAGGGCCATAAACTTCTTCATCCACCGGACCAAAGATTGAGACTGTCTTTGTCCCAACCGCCACCGCCAGATGCAAAGGCCCTCCATCATTCATTATGGCTAAGGAACATTGGGACAACATTGCTGCCAGTTGACCTAAGGTCAATTGGCCACAAGCCACAGAGGCTTTATGATTCATCAAGGAAGCTACTTCCTCACAAAGTTTTCTCTCATTCTTGTCTCCCAACAGTATAAGGGAGCAAGCAAAATTTTCAATAATTTTATCAGCTAATTGTGAAAATCGATCCGCTGGCCAGCGCTTCAGGTGAGCCTCCTTCCCCCAGCTGGCCCCTCCTCCCGGGAAAAGCCCAATGACTAAATCTTTCTGATCGATCCGGTGTTGAGTCAAAAAATTTTTAACCCACTCCACATCTTGGCGGTCTAAAGGGAGTTCCCAATGGTTAGATGTGACCTTCAGTCCCAAGGCTCTCAATAAATCAAGATAATATTCAATCACATGGCGACCTTCATATCCCTCTAAGGGGACTCTTTTTGTTAAAAAGGGAGTCCGATTTTTATAATTAAATCCAATCCGATAGCGAATTCCAATAAGTCCCATCAACAAACCCGCATAAGGATTGAGCGATAAATCAAAAACAAGATCATATCCCTCCTTTTTAATGGCTTTAAGGTCATGAAGAAACTTTTTCATAAATTGAATTTTGGACTTTTGATAAAGAGAATGATATTCATCCCGATCATAAATAAAAACTTGATTAATATAGGGAACAGACTTAAGCAGTCCCGCTGTTCGACTATTAGCAACATAGCCAATTCTGATATCCGGAAGATTGGTTTTAAGATTATTCATCAAAGGGATGGTAAAAAGCACATCGCCAATACCAAAAATATTAATAATGAGGACTTTTTTATAAGACAATCCTTCACACTCCTTTGGGAGAAACTCAATTGAGCCCTCGGGGAATTTTACCTGCCTGACGGCAGTCAGGGGCTACCTTACCCAAGAGGTCATGACGGCTCGAGAAACTCCCCGAGCCGTCAAATTAGGTTAAACTTTCTTGTCTTGAACTTTTTAATAGCGCTACGACTTCTCGGATCTTCTGTGAGTTATCTTTACTACAGATAAGGACAGCATCATCGCTATCAACAATCAGATAATCTTTCAATCCTACAGCCGCAATCAGACGATTCTTCCCAAGGATCAAGGAATCTCGGCATTCCAAAGCAATAGCCTTACCCTTAATGATATTTCCTTGGCTGTCGGTTTTCATGACCTCAAAGAGTGATTCAAAGCTTCCCAAATCCGACCAGCGCATGTCATAGGCAGGGATCGTCACCACATTTTTTGCCTTTTCTAAAATTCCATAATCTATAGAGATCTGCGGTAATTTGATCCACAATCTCCTGGTGACGGTTTTTTCCTTTTGGAAAATGGAATAAATAGAAGGAAGATAGCGCTGGAATTGCCGAAGAATCACCGAACACTTGAAGACGAACATCCCACTGTTCCACAAATACCTTTTTTGCCTAATAAACTTTTGCGCTAAAGATCGTGTTGGTTTCTCTGTGAATTTTTCAACTTTAAATAAACTTTTATTACCATCTCGGAACACTTTAAATTTAAGATACCCGTAACCTGTTTCCGGTCGCGTAGGGACAATCCCTAAGGTCACAAGATAATCTTTTTCGGCCAGTCCAATGGCCTTTTTTATATTTTTTAAAAAGGCCTTTTGATTGAGGATCAAATGATCCGAAGGCAACACCACCATCACCCCTTCTTTATTCTTCCTTAAAATGTATCTGGCTGCCCAACAGATAGCCGGGGCGGTATTTTTTCCTTCGGGTTCGCACAAGATATTAGCCCTAGGAATCTGGAAAGGTCTTATTTCGTCATTAATAATCTTTCTAAAATGTGAATTTGTGACAATCAACACATGAGAAGAAGGGATTAAAGATTTGATCCGAAGGAGGGTTTCCTTAAACAATGATCTTTTCCCAAAAAGGTTAAGAAACTGTTTTGGCTTTTTATTTCGACTCATCGGCCAAAATCGTGTCCCTGTTCCACCCGCCAAAATCACGGCATAAATATTCTTTTTAAAGGATTTCATATTAAGCAATACGGGTTTTCAGCCGAAAGGGAGTCTTATATCTAATCTTGAAAATTTTAAACGGATGCCACCAATATCGCCTGTGAATTTTCGCCGAATCTCTCTGACTCAAATGATGAGCCGCGATCCTTTCTTTCATAACCGCTGGATGGCTCCCAAAATATATCGGGAATCGGTTCAAATCTCCAAAAGAGTACTCGCGCTCGCGCTCATTCTGTTGTAATGTGGTAAATCCAATTTTCTCAGCATTGATCCTTCTCTGGGTCATCACAGGCTCAGAATGGACCCATCCGTAATGATAAAGGAAGCAATTTGTATTCTTTCGTTTGAGGGACTGCCCGTCTTTACATTGAAAACCATAAGCATCCCCAAAAGACTCAATCTCACCGTTATTGCGGATAATCCTATCTTGTTTCTGATACCAACCGCTGTCAATACGGTAACGATAATAGCTCCCATAAAAATGCAACCATGGGAATCGAAAGGTATCAATATTTTCATCTTTTAAATACCTGTGCATGATCTTTCTTAAATGGACAAGGTCTTTTTCATGGATCACCTCATCGGACTGCAGATAAAAAGCCCAATCCCCTTTACATTCTTTTAAGGCCATATTGGTTTGTTTAGATAAAACCGTTTTACCTTCGGATAAATCCCATTTATTTTCAATGATACGAATTTTGTCAGGATAAGAACGTTGAAGAGACTGCATCATTTCGAGAGTCTTATCATCAGAATCCCCCACATTAATAATAAATTCATCGCAGATGGGCAAGATAGAAAGAATGGATTCCTCCGCAGGATAACTGAATTTCGTTGCATTACGGATAATCGTAAATCCACTGATCATCATTGTTTAAAAACTCCTCACCCCAGCATCGATTCATCATCTACCCATTGTCACTTGAATCATAGACTTCTTGGTAAATCTTAAATGTCTGTTGAGCAGTTTTTAAAAAGGAAAACTCTTCCGCCCGTTTGAGGGCTTTCTCTTTAAGACTGAGACGTAGTTTTTCATCTTCTATCACCTGCCCAATAGCATTGGCGATTTCCTCAGGACTGTGTGGGTTGATAAGGTTGGCCCCCTCACAAGCAATTTCTGGACAAGAAGAGACATTAGAGGTAATGACCGTGGTTCCACAACTGAAGGCTTCCACGATTGGGAAACCAAAACCTTCATAAAAAGAAGGAAAAACAAAGACCTCGGTCAGGTTATAAAAATAGCGCAAGAGTTCATCGGTCACATATCCTGGGAACAGAACCGAGTTCTGAATCTTAAATTTTTGAGTCACCTGCTCGAGACCTTCAATCATCCATCCCTTCATTCCGATGACAACCAATTGTCCATTGAATCTTTTTTTTTCTTTTAAGATGGAAAAGGCTTTCAACAAATTCATAAGATTCTTTCTTGGTTCAATCGTTCCCACAAAAAGAATAAAGGGACGAATGAGCCCTTTTCTTTTGATGATGCTTTGGGCTTTTCTCCTTTCGATGTCATTGATAGGATAAAAGATTGCTTTATCCACCCCCTGATAAACGAGGCATACCTTTTGAGGATCCACTTTAAAAAAATACAAGAGGTCTTTGATTGTACTCTTAGAACAACAGATGATCTTGTCGGCTTTCTCCACAATCATCTTTAGCTGTTTGTCGGTTGTCTCGATGGTTTGCGGGGTATGTCCTTCGGGATAAGTCTTGTAGACTAAATCGTGAACCGTAACAATGATCTTAGCCTGACTGATATTAATATAGTCTGGGCTGGGAGAATGATAGATATCAGCGGGATGAAGAGTCCGATCAATCCCCCGTCCTAACCAATCGATTTTAACAAAAAAATTTTTAGCCGAGATGCGCGGAACTTGTCTTTTGAAATCAAAATATTTTTTTTGGGCATAAAGCCAGTATTCATTGTCATGGTCAATTTCACTCAAAGATTTCACCAGGTTATAAGCATACCGCCCAATACCGGTATATTGTCGGTTAAGAAATGATCGGCAATTGATAGCAATACGCATAATATAGTAGAGGATTTAGGAATTTTAGAATTTGAGGATTCAAGGGTTAAAATATTTGGTTATCCAAAAGGGAATGTTTCTTTGGTCATTTATTCCTTAAATCCTCTGATCCTCAAATCCTTTTTCCCTTATTTCCTTCCTTTTAATTTTAAGAATTTTTCGATGGTCTCAACAACATAGTCGAGTTGCTCTAACTCAAGATCCTGATGGATACCAATATGAAATCCATGATCCCCACAATACTCTGCCTCAGGGAAATCTCCTAAATGGTATCCTAAAAACCGATAACTGGGTGTTTGGGTGGGAAGAGAGTAAAACAAATTTCTTGAATCAATTCCCTCCTGGTCCAAGTAATCAACAAACTCATCTTTGGTAAACTTTAAACCTTCTCTTAAAATGATGGAGAAGGCATGCGGCCCAATCTTTTCATTTTTTTCTTCTTTGATGGTAATAAAAAGATGCTCGAATTTCTTAAATTGATCTATAAGATACAGGAGATTTCTTCTTCGGCGTTCTAGAATGGTGGAAAATATCTTAATATTCCCCAGCCCGATCGCGGCCTCGATTTCATTCATCTTGGCCGAAAACCCGATTCTTTGGAATTCAAATTTATTGACGATCCCATGATTCCTCAATGACCTTAAGGCGTCCGCCATTTGGGGGTCATCGGTAATCACCATCCCACCTTCAATCGTTGTAATAATATGCGCCGCATATAAACTAAACGCGGCCATGTTCCCAAACGTTCCGATTTTTTTGCCTTTATATTCCGCCCCATGCGCCTCGGCAGCATCTTCAATAACAAACAACTTATACTTCTTGGCGATTTCTAGGATGCGATCCATTGGGCAAGGTTTCCCCATCAAATGGACCGGCATAATGGCACGGGTTTTTGGGGTTATGGCTTTTTCAATTTGATCGACATTGATATTCAAATTATCTTTTTTAATATCAACAAAAACCGGTTTAAATCCTGCCTGAAAAACACTATTACCCGTGGCAATAAAGGTCAAGGCCGGGATAATCACCTCATCGCCCCGCTTTGCACCATGATCATAAAGGACCGCTAACGAAAGGGCATCCGCGTCAGTGCCGCTGCTAACGGCCACGGCTTCTTTGGTTCCAAATAATTTCGCAAATTGTTTTTCAAATTCCTCAACATATTTCCCCCGAGTGACAAGCTTTTTGGAAAGGGCCTTATCAATCAAATGACGGGCTTCCTCGGTTATGGACACTGTCCCAAATGAAACACGATATTGTGTTTTGGCTTCTGTACTTAAGACCTTCTGAGTTGTCACCTTTTTTAACCTTTCTGTTGATATAGAGGATTTTTGATCACACTTTCCGATTTTATATGGAATCAGTTCGCAATCCAAGGAGGAAAGTAAGATTTATCTTTTTAAAACGCTTTGCGCATATTGATAACGATAGGGTGTTCCTATATCCCAAAACGGAGTATTAACTTTAAAGGCAAAAACAGGTTTCCGAAGCAACCTTGGGAAAAAATCCTTTTCTAAAGAAAATATTGCGACTTTGGGCATCAATTGAAAGATATTTTTTCGGAAACAATAAATACCAGCATTCGCATAAAAATCTGTGCTAGCGTGACTCCTCTTTAAGGAAGAGTCGACCTTCTCCTTAAAACCCGTAATCCTCTTATCTTTATGGAAACTAACCGAGCCGTAATCTTTTTGATTTTTGACCTTGGAAATAACGATGGTCACAAGAGATTTCTTTAAATGGTGATAAGAAAGGAGCTTCTTAAAACTGACAGCACAATACGAATCACCATTTAAAACAAAAAATGGATCACTGTGAATCATGGGCCCGGAATGTCCAAGGGCCCCACCCGTCCCTAAAGGGTTCTTTTCTCGACTGTAAACAATCTCAACCCCAAAATTATTCTTCCGATAGTAACGATGGACACTTTCGGCCCGATAGCCAGTGCATAAAATGATCCGCCTAAATCCCTGCTTGCTGAGATCCCTGATCCAAATATTTAAGAAAGGCTCTCCTCTTATTGCGGCCATCGTTTTTTGGGAACGCCCAATCTCTGACCGCAATCTTTTCCCTAATCCTCCACATAAAATAACAACATCGATTTCATTTAATGGATTCACAATGAATATCTTATTAGCTATCAGCCTTCAGCTATCAGAAATATTTAATGAAAATGAATCTTTGAACTGAAAGCTGACAGCTGATAGCTTTTTACTTAAAATTTAAATCACCTTCCCGCTATTGGGCTGATAGAATATAATTTGGCTACCAAGATTCTCAAATTTAAAAGGAATCATAAGTAATTTTTTAAGTTTTTCTTTAATCTTCTTCTGCTTCTCGGGAGGGACAAACAGGAGGATAAAACCACCCCCCCCCGCTCCTAAAAGTTTCCCCCCCACGGCTCCAGCCCGTTTGGCAGTTTCATAAATCTCATCAATAAAATGTGTAGAAATCCTATCTGATAACGTCCTCTTGAGCATCCAACTTTCATGCAGGAGTTTCCCAAAGGCAAGTAAGTCCTTCCCATTGAGAATTCGAATAGCCTCTTTGGTCATCTCATACATGGCCTTAAGTTCTTTTGTTCTATTGGGAATATTTTTGATCTGATGGGCAGCAATCTCTGAGGCCATCCGAGAAAAACCGGTAAAGTAAAGCATTAGGCATTTCTGTAAATATTTCAATTTCTCTTCGGTCAGAGTTATATGACTTACCTTTAAATAATTACTCCCGCCAAACTCAATATAATTGAACCCGCCATAGGCCGCCAAGGTCTGATCCTGACAACCCACATTGTCGCGACACATCACCTGTTCAACGTAAATGGCCTCTTGGGACAAACGCTCTTTGGTAGGCATGATTCCTTTCAAAGCATATAAACTATTTAGAAGTCCAACAGTAAATGACGAACTGGACCCTAAACCAGTTCTGGCCGGCAGGTCCCCATCATGATGAATTTCTATCCCTTGACGAATTTTAAGGAATTTTAGAACCTCTCGAACAGCGGGGTGATCAATCTCGTTGACTTTTCGGACATGTTCCATCTTAGAATAAATGATTCTTGATCTATGTTCAAAAAAAGGAGGAAGATAACGGCAGGTAATATAACAATACTTATCAATGGTTGTTGCCACAACTGCACCCTTATAGTCCTTAAACCATTTCGGGTAATCTGTTCCACCTCCAAAAAATGAAACACGGAAAGGAGTGCGGCTGATAATCATACGGTCGTGACCTCTTCTAAAATTTTTCTTCTTAACTTGATCTTGGTTGATCTTACGGTTTCCTCAACAGCCATCTGTCCAAATTTTTCTCTCAATAAATTCAAAAATCGAGGGTTGGTATGGTACTTCATCCACGCCTCATCGCGAAAGGCCAGAACTTGCTGGGGAGTGAGATATTTTGTGGGTAATGGCTGAGTATAATAAGAATGCTGAGAATATGCAGCGTATGTCTCGGGAAGTCTCCACCCTTCTTTTTGGGCGATTCCATACAAAGGACTTCCCGGATAAGCCATGGCACTGTAAAAATTAGCCATTTCGGTATTTAATTCCAAGGCTAAATCCAGGGTCCGTTGCATTGTCTCCAAATTATCTTCCGGAAGACCAAAGATGTAATTGGCAGCAACATAAATCCCATGGGATCGGATTTTTTTGACAATATCACGGATATCGATCTCCTCAAACTTGCCCTTAACGACATCGCTTCTGACCTTTTTATCCCCGCTCTCAATCCCTAAAGCTAAGAAATTCACACCGGCTTTCTTTAAAGTTTCCAGATATTGTTCTTTGACGGTATCAATCCTGGCATAGCACCAGAGATTGAACTGGTACCCTCTCTCAATAATCAATTGGCATAATTTCATAAAATGATTGGGATTAAGAACAAACATCTCATCAGCGATCTTAATATTTTTTATCTCCATCCGAGCCAATTTATCAAATTCTTCAATGATGAATTCCGGATCCCAATACCGAAAGACGTTGCTTCCATCCGCATACTCATTCTCTTGCCGATTAATGATGTTGATCATACAAAAACTACATCGAAAAGGACATCCTAAACTTGTGTATAATGCGGCAAAAGGTTGGCGGACACAATCATTAGGCAAGGCATGCCAGAGAGCGGTTCGATACTGTTTCATCGGCAATTTATCCCAGACACTGCCCGGTAATTGCTGGGAAAGATCCTCCTTTGCGACAATAGGGGAGGGTTTATTTAAGATGGTCATACCGTTGCTCCTAAAGCCTAGGCCATTGACCTCCTTTAAGTTATCTTTCAAATTCGTTTTTAACAGAGTGGATATCGTATAAACCCCTTCATTCTGACAAACCATATCCACACAGAGATGTTTCTCCATCACCTCCCGTGGTAAGGCACTGACATGCCCCCCCACAAACAGGATTTTGATTTGAGGATTTAAGCCTTTAATCGTCTTGGCCAGTGAGACCGCTCCTTCCATATTCTGGGAACTAGCACTGGGCTGCTGGCCATAAATAACAAAACAGGCGACACGCGGATTTGATTTCTGGATTTTCTGGGAAGCCTCTTCATCGGACAAATGCAAGGCTTCACAATCTAGAATCTCCGCTCTAAACCCAGCCTTAAGACAGTGCGATAAAAGCATTCCAGCCCAAATCGGGGGTTCAATAGCAGAATAGTCTTTACTGAGATCTTGATAGATCTTTTGCGAGGCGTTAGGGTGGATAAATAAAATGTCTAATTGTTTCATTGATTAGCATAAAAGGGGACAGATGCCTATTTTTTGAAAAATAGGTATCTGTCCCTATTTAATTTATTTAATCTTCAATCAGTATAGAATAAACTTCTTCCAAACTTGTCAGACCACTTCTTACCTTATGGAGGGCATCCAAGGCTAAAGTTTTAGCACCCTTTCGAATAGCAATATCTTGCAATTCCCAAGAATTTGCTCCACGGAGAATCCCATGTCTTAACTCTTCATCAAACAATACAATTTCAAAAATACCCACGCGGCCCATATACCCTGTCCCAAAACAATATTGGCAGCCCGCACCTTTATAAAAAACAGGGGATTGTCCCTTGGCAGAGAATTCTGAACGCGAGTCCTCTTTCTTGCCTTCTAAAAATTTTGAACTCTTAAGAAGTAAAGAATCAATATCAATTTCATAATGATTCTTTAAATGACTAATCAATTCTTGATTGACGGGTTCTTCCACCTTACATTGGGTGCAAACTTTTCTGACTAACCTTTGGGCAATGGCTCCAATCATGGAATAAGAAACCATAAAAGGCTCCAACCCCATGTTGACAAGTCTTACGACTGTACCAATAGAACTATTAGCGTGAATGGAGCTAAATACCAAATGTCCAGAGATGGCAGCCCGAATGGCGATATCCGCGGTCTCTTTGTCCCTGACCTCTCCCACCAGAATCACATCTGGGTCCTGTCTTAATACGGCTTTGAGTCCATCGGAAAATTTAAAATCAGAACGGGTTCTAATATCACATTGGTTCATCCCCATGATCTTATATTCCACGGGATCCTCTAAAGTGATAATATTGATATCCGAAGAATTGATTTTATTGAGAATGGCATAGAGGGTGGTTGTCTTCCCACTGCCTGTCGGCCCGGAAACTAATAACAATCCATGATGATGGTTAAGAAGTTTATCAATCCGTTTTTGATCGTACAGGTCTAAGCCAATTTGCCCTAAATCAAAAAGACCAAAATTCTCATTAAGAACACGGATCGCCATTTTTTCGCCACGGATGGTTGGGAATGTTGCGACCCGGAAGTCATAATTGTTGCCGGCAACATTCTGAGAAAATCGGCCATCTTGGGATTTTCGTTTCATCATGGCATCGGTCTGAAGACCGGCCATAATTTCTATCCGGGTGATAACGGGGATATTTAAATTATTTTCGATGGACAAGACTTCAAAGAGTCTTCCATCAATCCTATATCGAATTCGTAATTTCTCCTCATCCGGTTCCAGATGGATATCACTGACCCTTTCATGGATGGCTTGTTCTATAATCAGATCCACCACCTGACTGGTAAGCCCGGTTTGATCAACAGGGTTTCCCCCACCCCCAAAACCCCAGCTTTTCTTTTTTTCGGGGGTCATAAGACTGTTGTAACGCTCTCGTAGACTTTGGATCATATTGACCTCTTGAGAGATTCCCAAATGTTTAACGGATTTGGATCAAATATATCATAGGGAAAATTGCTTGTATAGAGAAAACCCGTTTTTAATTGCAGATCTTGTTGACTTTCTTAAGAAAATCTTTATTGACGCATAAAATCATTAAAGACCTGTTTTTTTCTGTCGCAATTTTCTAAAAGTGCCGAAAATCGATTCTAAAACGTTGCTCCAGTAAACATGATAAGTCTTATCAAAATAGACAGAACTCTCTACGGACTTCCCTTCGACTCTATTTAATTTAACCCCTGTATCGAATCTCCAGGGACTTCTCCTCCTAGTGGAAGTTCTATTTGACCACCGGACCTGTCCATCCATATGAATGGGTTTCTTCTCATCGGGCAAGTAGACTTCCAAGTGCAAGCTTTGTCCCTTTCTCAATTTATGATCTGAGGTAAAGCACAATCCACTAGCACAGATATTCTTACTGACGGCAGGGATTTTGGCGGCAGGATTTTTTTCTTCTCTAGCCTGGATGACTTGGTACTTGACTTTGGTTTCGGTGTCGTAAGCAAATTCGACACTGACCGGGAACTTATGAGGATATCGATCAAAGGCTCTCTTTTCTTTTACCTGTTCCATATCTTAAGATTTAATCTTTCTTCAGTTTATCCCTTTAATAATTTGTATTCATCCTTATTGTAAAATGACCCCAACCGGACAATGGTCGGATCCCAAGACTTCCTTAAGAATAAAGCTGTCCTTAAGTTTGGCTCTTAACTGCTGGGAAATACAAAAATAATCTATCCGCCATCCGATATTCCGTTTTCGGCAGTTATTCATCTGGCTCCACCACGTGTAATGTCCCCCCTCTTTATGGAATTCCCGGAAGGTATCGATAAATCCAGCCTTCATTATTCTATCAAAACCTTCCCGTTCTTGGGGTGTAAATCCATGATTTTTCACATTGGCTTCGGGATAGGTTAAATCAATCTCCTTATGGGCCACATTCATATCCCCGCAAAAAATAACCGGCTTTTTCTTCTCAACATTCTTTAAGTGCTTTAAAAAATCCACATCCCATTCCTTCGTCCGATAGGGAAGACGTTCCAATTCACGTTGAGAGTTGGGGACATAAACGTTGATCAAATAAAATTGCGGGAATTCCAAAGTTATCAATCGTCCCTCATCGTCATGTTTGGGAATCCCCATGCCCTTTTGAACTTCGATCGGTTTTGTCTTTGTCAAAACACAAACTCCCGCATAGCCTGGCTTTTTAGCATTATTCCAGTATTCATTATACCCTTCAATGTTAAGCGAAAACTCTTTCCCTGGGGCTTTGATTTCCTGCAGACACAAAACATCCGGGGCAAATTTTTTAACAAAATCCAAAAATCCTTTCTTTAAAACTGCTCGGATACCGTTAACATTCCAAGAAATGAGTTTCATCACTCCTCCATTGAACCTGTTTCCTATAAATACTGTCTGAAAAGCATCTTTATTTTAATTGCACAGATTGAAAAGACAGATTACGCAGATTATACACTCGCTGTTCAATCAGTGTAATCTAATTTTAATCTGTGCCATCACAAAAATAATGGCTCCCGACAGTATCCTATAATAAATAATTCTGGAATAAAACCGCAAACCCCAGAAAAGCAAAAAATCCCATTACAGCGGTAATGGTCGTTAAAATAATGCTAGAACACTGGGCAGGATCCAAAGAAAAGGCCTGTTCATCTCCCCCGACCCCAAACATCCGCTGGATATCTTCGGTGGCCTCTTGCTGAACATCATCAATCAAATGTTCGGCTCGTACGACCCCGAGCAATCTATTTTCAGTATCAACCACAGGAACCGCAAAATAATTGTGCGTGGATAATTCCATCGCAACTTTTTCGCGATCCGTAAAACAGTGAACCGTGAACACATCTTTAAGCATAACCGTTTCCAAAACATCATTTTCTGAAGCCAGTAGCATATCTCGCATATTCAAAACCCCAATGAGATGCTCATCTTTATCGATCACAT
>CAYJXI010000007.1:0-79575 GCA_964374105.1 uncultured Planctomycetales bacterium | reverse complement strand
GTAGCTCTGTTTTTTTTATCCAATACAACGATCATCACCACCGAATCTGCATATCGCGTAAACAGACTGGGAATAGGGATTTCTTCTTTGGCTTGAACAGAGGAATTCAAGATTAAAAATGCAAGCGATAAAACTAAAAAAATCTGGCATTGGGAATTCATCCGCCTTCGAGACCACCCCGCCATGGCGGGGTGGAGGAATGCGAAAGGATATGTCACTCCGATGGATTCCGCCCCACGTCCAAGAAGGCGGATGAAACCGGCGAAGTCCGTCTTCGCTTTAAAGCTACGCCGGACCAGGTGAAGCTTAAGCGAAGCATGGCCCAGCGCGAAAGCTTTTGGGCGAAGAAGGGTCATTAAGAAGGGACCACGGCCTTGGCCGTGGGGCTCCATCTCTCTATTGATTATCTGTTGCAAATCCATCTTATGACATATCCAAATTCTTAAATCTGTTCTGTCTTTCTTGTTCCTTTATGGGGCAAAAAGATTAACCCAATACTTCTCATCCATTTCCCTAGAATAATCATAAATCAACTTTTTGATATAGTTAACCTTTTTTCTTAAGATCTCACTTTCTTTCATCCAGCGCTGCATGATTTGATTCTGGGATTCCACAAATAAACAGGCATAGATCTCGGCCATATCTTCCTCAGTGGAAAAGAGAGAATATTCCGTCATAAATCCCGCCAAGGGGGGACCGCGCCAATCGACTTCTCTTGTCATCTGATCTTTGAACTTGTTCTGGCCATAAACAAAACCCGGATCATTGAACTGAATCCACACCTCATCGGGTTCTTTCATGAGATCCTTTCGTCGATTAAAATCCATCATATGAAAAATTTCATGATGGATGTTATGCTTTTGATTAATGGATTTATTATGATTTCTTAAGAAATCCAGCACAATGACATTGCGTTGATAGTCATAATATCCTTCGGCTGGCCTTTTTTTATAAAAGAATTTTTTGACCAGATAAAAACCTCCAAACTGGGTTTTTTGAAAAAAATTTTTGGGGTATTTTTGGATTTCTGACTCAAAAAGTTTAAGAAACTTCAGCAAATGATCATCATCTTGAAGAACAGCAAATTCATAAAGGACATCCGGTAAAGAGGGCGATGGGAAATCTTTATAGAAAAGACCGATCCCATACTGCTCTTTGATCTTCCTCATCAGAGAATTTATCTGAGCCCTCAAGGAGTTTTTCAAACTACCCGAGGGCTCATCCTGGGCGTTAGCGAAGGATCTGGGAGATTCTTCCTCCCCTGAGGTCACATCAGGATAGTCCCTGGCCCGCTGATGCTTGTCGGGATGCGCAGGATGACGTTCATTTATCTCTAACTGAGCTTTTCTCTCCTCTAAATTTGCTTTACCCAAGCTGAGGTCAATTAATATGAGGCATAGGCTTAAGATCAAGTAAAAAAATTTCCTTACCTCTACAATGCGGATTTTAATATCGCAGGGATCCTGGGTGGAGGGATACGATATCATTTTAATTTCTCAAATAACTTTTATACACTGAACCGGAAATATACCACATCCCCTTCTTGAATTTCGTAATCTTTGCCTTCCAAAGAGATCAAATTTTTCTCTTGGATTGCCTGATAAGTGCCCCAACGTTCTAGATCAGCAAATTTATAAACTTCGGCCCGAATGAAGCCCCGCTCTATATCGGAATGGATTTTACCAGCGGCCTTAACGGCCTTTGTTCCGTAAGGGATCAACCAGGCGCGTGTTTCTTTGGGACCCGCAGTAAAAAAACATACCAGATTCAACAACTGCTGTCCGGCCTTGGCAAGGGTCGCCAGTCCGGGAGTGGTAATCCCGGCCGATTCATAATAAAGGGCGCGTTCCTCTTCCGACAACTGTACAATTTCCGCCTCGAGTTTCGTACACAGGACAACCACTAAAGCTTCTTCTTTCTTTGCACATTCATTTAAAAGATCGATAAATTTAGAATTAGTTTCACCCTCTTGAACATTGGCAACATAAAGAAGGGGTTTGGCGGTTAAAAATTGAAATTCCTCAATCATTTCCTTAGGTAATCTCTGAAGACGAGCCGAAGTCCCTTCATTGAAGGCCTTCATCACCCCTTCCAGGAGGGTCATTTTTTCTCTGGCCTTCTTGTCACCTGATTGGGCTGGTCCCTTTAATCTCTCCAAAGCCTTCTGGGCCTGTTGCAGGTCGGATAAGATTAATTCCGTTTCGATTGTTTCCACTGCCTTAATAGGATCGAGATCACCTAAGACATTGACCACATTATCATCTTTAAAACATCTCACCACATGGGCAACGGCATCAACCTCCCGTATGTGAGAAAGGAATTTATTTCCCAGGCCCTCCCCTTGGCTAGCCCCTTTCACCAATCCTGCAATATCAACAAAACGGATTCCCGCAGGAGTAATCTTTTGACTTCCCCATTCCTCGGCAAGCCTCAGCAAACGAGAATCGGGAAGAGGAACCACCCCTATATTGGGTTCAATTGTTGTAAATGGAAAATTTTCGGCCGCCGCTGAGGCTCCCGTTAAAGCATTAAAAAGGGTTGATTTCCCCACATTGGGTAACCCAACAATCCCTATCTCCATAATCTTTTCATTCCTTTGATTCGTAGAAACTTAAGTTCTGATATCTTTATTTCTTCTCCCCACCCTCTTTTTCCTTTTTTGATGCAACTGATCGTCTTCCTTCTAATCCTTTAGCCTGAAATGTAAAACCAACAACGATCAAAATGATACACACCACACTAACAAAAGGAAGAGGAAAAAAATGAATATTCTCAACAATCAAAATGGCTCCCAAAAGAGAGGAAAAGATAATCAAAGCCCAATCCAGCAAAATCAATCCCAGAACACAACCCACCAATCCGCTAAAAACAAAAAGCGGCCAGAAAATGACATCCTTTAATCCTAGAAAGGCATCCAAAAGGAAGATAAGATATCCTCCCGAAATGAATCCCGCTAAACCGATAGCAATTTTTTGAAGAAAAATCGCTAAGAGGGCCCCCAATATTCCCAAAAGCAATCCCAGTAAGATCGTCACCCACTGATACTCTTGGGAAAAAATGAATTTTGCATTTTCCATCCCATAAATAAAACCCAGAACTCCTACAAAAAGCCAAAAAAGCCTCCGTCCTACTAACAATAAAACAAACCCTAAGATAATGAGAAAAAAATCCATACGGTTAATGAACCTAATTATTGATATGACTCTTCTAAAATTTTGGGGACCATTGGTAACAGTTCCGTAAAAAGATTATGCCGAGGATGATGGCCAGTACTATCGTAGCGTAGAATAAAATTTTTATCAATCAATTGAAAGCCTGGAATAAGATTGTAACTGTCTTCTCCTAACATCTCTTTTGTCCCCATCAAGACAAGAAAATTGCTATGCTGGTCCAAATGGAAATGCTTTGCCCAATGGTGAACATCTTCGAGAGAAGGAACACCCATAGTCATACTATACAATATCATCTGAATAAAAACGATGCGATCATCCTTTAACGAGATACCTTTTGTATATTCCGTAAAGTATTCTTTAAAAGAGGCCAATCCCTGCTGCGGCTCGATGTTTTGATAAGCGCCATAAATGTGTGCTCCACTGAAGGCCTGGCAAGCAGGACAGGTCATGCCAACATATTCAATAATAATAACTTTACCTGTCAAATCGGAAAGGCGAATCTTTTGACCATGACTATCCATTAATATCAAATCCGGATAAGATTCGCCTAACTGAGGAGGCCAAAATGTCTTGGCAGATAACGCTGCTAGCATGCTCAAATTCAAAATAATCCCAAAGAATAAACTCCATTTTGACTTCCTTATGATCCTTAATACAAGAGAAGTTCCATTCATAATAGATAAAAGTTCAAAACCCGGGTTTTATTTCCTACCACACCTTCAAGGAAAATGGGCACAAAGTTTGTCCATCTTTTTTCACAATGGCGAGCTTGATTCTTTTTTAGGAATCTTTATCAATAAAGGGAGAATTAAGACAGGGATTAACAATAAAACAATCACAATCAACCCTGATATCAAATAATAATAATTTTGGGAACGCAGCAAAGGCAAGCCGATCATAACGGCATTATAGACATAATGAGCAATGATCACCGTCTCCACACCGTATTTTAGATAAATCATTCCCCAAATAATCCCTACTATCGTCAATTCAATTCCCCTGACATACATAGGGTAAATGGCATACCCCGAATGAGCAAAACCCCAGAGGATCGCTGGGATGAGAATCGCTAGCCATGTTCGTTTAAAATATTTCTTGAAAAAGGAGATTGCAAACATCCGATCCATAAATTCCTCGCTGATCGCAGCAAAGGAAGCAATCGTTAAAGGATATAAAAACGGCATAGAAGTCCCCAACATATTGGAATAATCCGGAGATAAAGGTTTCCAGACATGAAGATAATTCTCCGCGATCAAATAAAAAATGGTCACATACCCTAATCCAAACAATCCCAAAGAATATCCAATCATAATTCTTAAGGAAAGGTCCTGTAGCCTTAATGTCCTTTCTTTGAAGGCATTGATGATGGGCAAGCAATTGTGTTTAAGATCATAACTTAAGGATTCCCCAGAAGCACAGAAGAGAAAAATCAGAAGTCCCCCAAACAAGGTTCCCACCAACACCCCACCAAAACTAATCCCCAAAAAAACATTTTTACTTAACGTATCAATATAGTTACTCCAAAGAATAGGTAAATCGTTAAAAAACGAAAGAAGATTTAAAGGAATAAAAATGATACTAAACCAAAATGCCAAAGACCATCGGATACGACTGTTTTTATACTGGACAATCAAGATAAAGATAGCGGCAATAACAAGTAGAAAAATAAAAGAACCAAACACAAAGCTTAGAATGTAGCCCGGAGTTTTCTCTTTCGTGAAGTCTCTTTCAAACTGCTCAGGGATATGAAAGTATTTACCATAATATCCCAATTTATCTCCATCGATAGAGACAGCAATTCGCATTGTCCCATCCGCAATCTTGTAACCCTTTTTCTCCCATTCAAAATGATGGTCGGTACGATTTTTCCGTTCATCGGTAGAAAATGATTTGAGTTCATATTCCTCTAATATCTCTCCCTGCAGTATCAGTATATCCTCGGCAATCTTGCGGGCTTCCCCTTGGGTTAACCTCCCTCCGGGATCATCTTCCATAAGGGCATGATCAAAATAGGTGACTTTCCCATTTGAGGGAGTCACGTGAACAAAGAATCTTTCTTTGTTGAGTTCTTTGAAATATTGGATTTCCCAGGCCCAACACGGAATCTCAAAACGTAACAGGTCATTCGCCCTTTTAAGCCCTTGGCTTTTTTGTAAATAAACAATGGGGGTCTCACCGCAATCACTAAAGACAATTGTTTTATCAAATCCCTTAAGATCAAGTCCTCTCTCTTTAATGAAGGACTCGGCAATTCCCTCGGCTTTTGTTCGGCTCACTCGAATATCAACCGAGGCCTCGGGGTTTGTAAAGTCATAAAAACCAATAAAGACGGCTAAGCCCAAAAACCCCGTCATCAACCAAATCATAATTATCTTTTTATTTATCGACACAGATTTCTCACTTTCGTTTTTATTATCCTTTCATAATCATGCGTGTCCAAAATAGTAATAAGTTATCGAAGATAATGCTAATTTAAGACATGGATTCTGTCACCCCCGAATGTTTTAACCTGCCTGTCGGCAGACAGGTCGGGGATCCAGATTTCCCATCTGGATTCCTGCCCCCTGCTTAAAGCAGAAGCAAGTTTATCCCGCATTTAATGCGGGACAGGAATGACAATTTGGTAATTTGGACAGTCATGTTTCATAATGTTCTTTAAAATATAACATACAGAAGGAGAAGATGATTAATTGTTTCATTAATTTTTATGAATTGGGGAGGGTATTGGATTAGAAAAGGTGGGAAGGTTTTTTTAAGAAGATGAAGAAGGCATTTAATAAATCCCAATTCGGTTTTTCCCCTCTCGTTTAGCTTGATAAAGGGCTTTATCCGCCAGGCGGGTTAAATCAAACCGGCTTAAATGGGACTGGTAATCAGAAATCCCGATACTTAAGGTGATCTTATCTTTAAAGGGAACCTCTTCCACATTTTTCCTGAGTTTTTCGGCAACCAGCTTCGCCTGCTGGCTATCCGTACCGGGCAGGATCACCGCAAACTCATCTCCTCCATAGCGACAGATGGTATCAACCGAACGCAAATGCTGTTTGAAAACGTCACTCAGTTTCTTTAGAAGGATATCTCCTTCCAGATGTCCGTGGGTGTCATTGTAGGTCTTAAAATCATCCACGTCTATCATCAGTAAACTTAAACTGCCGGGATAGCGTTTAAGACGATTGATTTCCTGATCTAAACTCTTAACAAAACTTCGATAATTATAAAGATCCGTTAAAGGATCCATTTTAGACAGATATTCCAATTCATTGTACAATTTGGCATTCTCAATGATCCCAGCCGCCTGACGGACAATGGTACTTAAAATTTTCAAATCAAGTTCATTGAAATTATCAGAATTCTGGGGATTTTTATCCGAGACATTGACGACTCCGATCAGTTTATGATCCTGCCTGATAGCAGCACTCATAAAAGATCGGCCTCGATAATAGGGTTTATTACCCCTTTTGAAACGCTGATCGTATTCAATATTCTTGACCAAAACAGGATCTTCCTCTTGGGCCACCAGCCCGGCAATCGGCTCTCCTAATTTAACTCGGGTGTTTTTCATCACTTCCTTATCTAAACCAATGGCCGCCTTAATCGACAATTCTTGGGTACCCTCCTCCACAAGCATAAGGGAACATCTTGCCGCATTGAGAATCTGGGTTGTTTTCTCCACAATAAAGTTGACCAATTCATCAAATTTATGAATCGAGCGGATTTTTTCCTCGAAAGAGAGGATTTGTTCCAATTTGAATTTTTCGATTTTTAAATTATCTTCCAATTCTTTTTTTTCGGTGATATCCTGAATGATCCCTTCAAAGCCAATCACTTCATTCTTTTCATTTCGAATAACATGGCTGGTGGTAGACACATTCACCATCGATCCATCTTTTCGCATAATCTTAACTCCATCATCACGTACAAAACCCACCTTTTCCATCGTTTTCAAAAAGACATTTCGTTTTTCTAAGTCCGTATATAAAACCTGGACTAAGTCCAGTCCTAAAACCTCTTGTTTATTGTTATAACCCAAAATATCCACAAAGGTCTGATTGACAAAGAATAATTTCCCTTTAGAATCGGCCATATAGATTCCGGCTTTCACCGATTCAATCAGATTACGGAAAATTTTCTGAGCTTCCGGATGGAGGAGATTAATTTCTTTATTATTGGCAAAATAAGACATTACTTAAGTCGCTAACCCCTGCGCAGTTAACTTACAACCCGTGGTTTAATACAAAGCTTCTTATCTTCAAACAAAAAATTTAAAAAATAAAAAGGCGGCTACTCATACAGCCGCCAATGGCATATTGCCTATCCGAATATTTGAGGATCTTCTCCATTATTCAGAACTTTTCTAATATAAAGAAAAAGGTCTTTTTTGTCAAGGAATTTGTCGGGGAAGCGCAAACCCCAGGCCTAATCATCTTGCTTAGCTACATTTCTCTCTTCTCTATTGCTGTTGTCTACTTAACCCGAAATTAACAGAACCTTTATTCTATTTTTAATCTCGTCCATTATACTTCTGGCAGAAAATGGAAAAGGGAATATGAAAATCAAGGATATTTCATCCTCAAAGAAGATCTCCTAGTCAACGTCTTGGATACCAATATTAAAATTCTGCTTAAGATTCTTCAATATGTTGAGAATGGGAATCCCATTGATGGTTACGTTCAAGACAGTTTAAAAAGTGTAGAAGAAGATATTCGTTGGTCAAGGAAGTTTTATTTTAACAATCCCTATTGAAGGAGGAAGGAATATGAAAAAACTTATTCTCTTAAGTTTAACGATTTTGGGGTTACTGGGACTCCCCCACACTGGTATGGCCGATAGCACACAAGTTGATGCCTTGATTAGAAAACTGGTGGAAAAAGGAATCTTGACCCAACAAGAGGCGTTGGAATTGAAAGAGGAAATTGCAACGGATGAAAAATTACTACGGGAGGAAGGCCTTAAAACCAGCCTCCCCTCTTGGGTCCAAGACATGAAATTTAAGGGAGACTTACGTGTTCGTTATCAGCATGAACAAAGGGAATCGACTAATACCAGAGATCGAGGAAGGATCCGCCTCAGATTTGGCGTTGAAACAAATGTGAATGACAAACTGAAAGCCGCCCTGGGATTGGCCACGGGAACAGGCGATCCCCGTGCCACCAATGAGACACTGGAAAATTCTTTTGAGAAATCCGATGTGCGCTTGGATTATGCCTATGCTCAATACACCCCTGCCGATTGGGCCGCTGTCTCAGGAGGAAAAATTCCCAGGCCTTTTTGGAACCCGAAGGATTTGATCTTTGATACCGATATTACCTTTGATGGGGCCGGGGCCAACCTCAAAAAGAAAATCAATGATCAATGGGAACCCTTTTTCAACACCGGATTTTTTATTTTAGATGAAAACTCAACCGAAAATTATGATCCCCTTATGTACGGGGTACAACCCGGTATCACATTTTCGCCTAACTCTCAAACCCAACTAAAATTGGCCGGGGCTTACTACGGCTTTGAAACAATCAAAAACTATTCTCAATTGGCCCACTCAAGTAGCACCAATACAGTCAATAGCAGTTCTCTTTATGTTTACGATTACGATGCCTTTTCGGTAGGGTCGGAAATTATGTTCTTTAATCCTTTTGGCCTTCAATCCCTCCCCCACTTAAGCCTCTTTGGAGAATATATCAATAATCCAAATGCCGATGAACATGATCAGGGATTTCTTTTAGGGATCACGATAGGTGATAAAAAAGTCGCTGGCCCTCGCCAATGGCAACTTTCCTATAATTACCGACGACTGGAAAGAAACGCGGTTTTAGACATTTTCCCTGACTCGGATTTTTACAGCGGTAGGACTCATGTTCAGGGACACGAGGCTATTCTCAGTTATAGTTTAGGCAAAAATGTCAGCCTAGATCTGGATTATTATCGCAGTGCACCTATTGGAGGAGAGGAAATCGATTCCCGAAAGGCCACCGTAGAACATCTTTGGCAGACCGACATGAATTTTAAATTTTGATGAATCAGAATAAACTCGTCACAATCTTAACTTTCCTCAACTTTAAATATCTCCCCTCACATATCGCACGGATAAGTGACCTTTAAGGAAAATTTGTCTTAGGAATCCTAATTTCGAGTATAATATTATCCAATGGAATCCCATGGGCTTGCCTCTTCGGGCGAAATCCTCTGAAGCATTTTTTTCGTATTCATCCTGCGCTGCTTCGCTTTGCCTGCCTGTCAACAGGCGAACCAAAACGGCGGGGGGTCTTATGCGTAGACAGATAAATGATTTCCCAAATTCATAATCCCCATTGATCAAAAGAACTATTTCATCAAGGAAGATTAACCCATGAAAAAGGCAAAGATTCTCATTGTAGAAGATGAAAAAGATATTGTGGAATTAGTACAATACAATCTTGAACGGGAAGGATTGTCTACTGTTGCGGTCAATACCGGTGAAGAAGCCGTTAAGATTTTACAGCACCAATCCGTTGATCTCATAATTCTTGATCTGATGTTACCCGGCATGGACGGTCTTGAAACTTGCCGTTTGCTCAAACAAGAAAATAAAACTAGCTCAATCCCCATCCTCATGTTAACCGCAAAAAGTGAGGAATCAGATGTGGTGGTGGGTCTCCAACTGGGAGCTGATGATTATGTAACCAAACCCTTCAGCCCAAAAGTTTTAATCGCGCGAGTCAAGGCCATTTTACGCCGCTTTACCGATCATAAAACTCCCCTGGAAATGCGGGAAATCGCCAGAATAAGGATCGATATTCCCAAACACAAAATCACTTATCAAGGCAAACCTATTACTTTGACCATGATCGAATTTAATATTTTAGAATTCCTTTCCCGTTATCCCGGACGCGTCTTTAGCCGTGACCAGATCATGGATAAAGTTTGGAAAGAAGGTAAATTTATTGTGGATCGTGCGGTAGATGTGCATATCCGTGGGTTAAGGAAAAAACTTAAAACTGCTGCCCATTTGATAGAAACAGTGAGAGGCGTGGGTTATCGTTTTAAGGATTTAGAAGACCAGGATCATGAATAAGGGTGTAAAAAAATTATTTTTTTTTAATTCCTGCATCATCTTTGTCTGTCTTTTTATATTAGGATTGATCCTTGAACTCTCTTCTCTTGAGTTTGTTATTGTGATTTTCATCGGGGCGGTCATGGCCCTGATCCTGGACTGGATTATGACTCGAGTTTATTTAAAACCCCTTCTTGAAATACAAAATGCGGCCCAACAAATACGGCAAGGAGAATTTAAAGGTCGTATTTCTCTCGGAAGAAAAGATGAATTAGGAGAACTCGCCCAACACCTTCAGTTTATGTCGATTGATTTGCAGAATAAAATCAAGGAAATCACTCAAGACAAAAATGAACTCAAGGCTATTCTATCCAGTATGGTAGAGGGGGTTATTGTCATAGGGAAGGATGAAAGGGTGATCCTGATGAACTCTCCGGTCTATACGATGCTAGACCTTCGCTCCCGAGATATCATTGGTAAACCCTACTGGGAAGTGATCCGGAATGAAGAAATCAATTCCTTACTCAAAGAGGCCATGGCTGAAAAAAAATCATTAAGGAGGGAGATAACGATTATCTCCCTGCAAGAAAGCCAATTTTCTATGCAAGTCTCCTGCATCATATCCGATTCAGGGAACTTGTCGGCAGTGGTGGCCGTCTTTCATGACATCACAGAAATGAAAAAATTGGCACGCTTAAGATCCGAGTTTGTGGCCAATGTTTCCCATGAGTTAAAAACACCCTTAACCTCTATTAAAGGATTTGTGGAAACACTTAAGGATGGAGCCTTAAAAGATAAAGAGAAAGCGCAGAAATTCTTAGATATTATCCAAAGGCATACTCATCGATTGGAGAACTTAGTCAATGATATTTTAAGTTTGTCCTCTATCGAAACAAGGGAAATCACCTTGAACCTGGAAAAAACCTCCCTCAATTCTATTATTGAACCCGTGATCCATTTATGCAAAGATCAAATAGAAAGCCGACAACACAAAATCATTGTCAATATCCCGGAAGGTCTTCCTTCGGTCTTTATTGATCCTCCTAAAATGGAACAAGTTTTCTTAAATCTCTTGGATAATGCTATTAAATTCACCCCTCCGGGAGGGATCATCACAATCAAAGCCGTAAAAGAAAATGAATATATCCGTATCAATGTTCAAGATTCAGGAATTGGGATAGGATCTGAACATCTCGATCGAATTTTTGAGCGGTTTTATCGAGTGGACAAGGGTCGATCCCGAGACTTAGGGGGTACCGGTCTGGGTCTCGCCATAGTCAAACATCTGGTGCAAGTTCATAAAGGTAAAGTTTCTGTCGAAAGTGAACTTCAGAAGGGTTCACTATTTTCCGTCTTCCTCCCCATTCAACATTCTCGCTAGCCGATTGATTTTTTTAATAATTTGAACATGAAGAGGTTAGAAAGTATCCTTTCTTTGAGCCTTTTCTTAACCTAATCTTTACAATTCATTAATCCTTATTTAATAATTTAGAAGTATATTAACAACTAACAAACCTTTCAAATAGGAGTCAAGATGAAGATTTCTGAAAATTTATTGATATCTTTATTACTCTGCATCGGATTGCTTTCTGCTTGCGAACGAAATACCACCCGCGAATCATTGAATGATTCTTCACGATCAGGCCATTCCTCTGATTCCGCCCATTCCATTCAGATCAAAGGATCCGATACAATGGTTAATCTGGGGCAAGCCTGGGCTGAAGGTTTTATGAAAAAAAATCCAAACGCTTTTGTAGCCGTGACAGGAGGGGGATCCGGCACCGGCATTGCCGCCCTGCTCAATGGGACATGCGATCTTGCCGCTACTTCCCGTAAAATGAAAGACAAGGAATTAGTTCAAGCTCGAACCAATGGGATTGAACCCAAAGAATTAACTGTGGCCTTGGATGGGTTGGCCGTTGTCGTTAGCCCGCAAAATCCTGTGACTCAATTGACGGTCGATCAGGTCGCTGACATTTTCACAGGGAAAATTAAGAATTGGAAAGAAGTTGGAGGCGTTGACACCCCCATCGTTCTTTTATCCCGGGAAGTTAATTCCGGGACCCATGTTTATTTTAAGGAGCATGTTTTAAGAGGAGGAGATGAATCCCGCAAAGAAGAATTTGCACAAGGGGCATTATTGATGCCTTCCTCCCAGGCCATTGCGGATGAAATCAATCAAAACCCAAATGGCATTGGCTATTATGGGATGGGTTATGCCAATTCCACTCAAAAAATCCTTGCCATTGCCAAGGATAAAAACAGCCCCTTTATCCTCCCTACAATTGAAAATGTAAAAAGCGGTCAATACTATATCTCTCGGCCCCTTCTTATGTATACCAATGGAGAACCGCAAGGGATCGTTAAAGAATTTATAGATTTTATTTTAAGTAAAGAAGGGCAACAGATTATTCGTCAGATTGATTTTGTTCCCGTCCAATAATCATGCTCCTGAAAAATCTTAAAGAATTCCTTATTGAAAAAATCATCCTGGCCTGTGGAATCACCTCCATTGTCGTCGTTTTGTTGATATTTACCTTCCTTGCTAAAGAGGGGCTTTCTCTTTTTCAAAAAATTTCTCTTTTTGACTTTCTCTTAGGACGACAGTGGTATCCCATCTCTGACCCGGCTAAATTTGGGATTTTACCTTTAATCCTGGGGTCCCTCTATGTCACCCTCGGCGCAACGATCCTCTCTGTTCCAATAGGGGTGGCCAGTGCGGTTTACATTGCCGAGGTTGCCTCCCCACGCATTAAAGAAATCCTCAAATCCGGAATTGAAATCTTGGCCGCGATCCCCAGTGTTGTTTTAGGATTTATCGGAATGACAACCCTTGTTCCTTTTGTTAAAAATTTTTTTCATCTTCCCACCGGCCTGACAGCTTTTTCTGGTTCTTTGATACTGGCCTTTATGGCGATGCCGACAATTGTTAGTATTGCCGAGGATGCCTTGACCGCGGTCCCCAAAAAATATAAAGAAGCGGCTTTAGCCTTGGGAGCCACTCGTTGGCAGGCTATTTGGCGGGTTGTATTACGGGCTGCTTCCTCGGGAATAGTAGCAGCGGTCATGCTGGGAATTGGACGAGTCATAGGGGAAACTATGGCGGTTATGATGATCACCGGGAATGCCGTTAAAATTCCATCCTCCCTTTTTCAACCGGTCCGAACCTTAACGGCAACGATCGCTGCCGAAATGGGAGAAACGGTCCAAGGAAGTGATCATTATCATGCCCTGTTTGCTATTGGGATTGTCCTTTTTGTGATCACATTCATTATTAACTTTTTTGCGGATTTAGCGATTCATCGGAAGTTATAAGAAAAGTGACAGTCACCTTTTGGTGACTGTCACTTTTCTGCAAATCAAAACATGAAAAATAATCCTTATTTTACGGAAAGAATTGCCTTTTCTATCCTTTTCTTGGCGACTGTTCTGGTTGTCCTTCCGGTCATTTTTATATTGTTGATTATCATCAAGAAGGGAATCCCGGCAATTTCCCTAGAGTTTTTAACCACAATGCCCAAAATGGGAATGCGGGAAGGCGGCATCTTCCCTGCCATCGTTGGCACACTTTGTCTAGTCTTGGGAACACTCATTTTTGCTCTTCCCTTAGGGGTTTTTTCAGCTATTTATTTGACGGAATATGCCAAAGATAATCTATTAACTCGGTTGGTAAAACTCGCCATCATCAATTTGGCGGGGGTCCCATCCGTAGTTTACGGTCTCTTTGGCTTAGGGATTTTTGTGATTTTCCTTAAATTCGGGGCTTCCATCCTGGCGGGCTCTCTAACCTTGGCGATTATGGTTCTTCCTATTATCATTACGACTTCGAAAGAAGCACTGGATAGCGTGCCTCAATCTTTCCGTGAGGTCAGTCTCTCCTTAGGTGCCAGCAAATGGCAGACAATTCGTTATTCAGTTCTCCCTCATGCCATGCCGGGGATTCTCACCGGTGTGATCTTAGGGATCAGCCGTGCGGCAGGAGAAACGGCCCCTATTTTATTTACCGTAGCGGCATTTTATCTTCCCAAATTGCCGCAATCGATTTTTGATCAAGCCATGGCCTTGCCTTATCATCTCTTCGTCATTTCAACGCAGGTCCCCAATGTTGAGGAGCGTGTTCGTTATGGAACAGCGCTGGTTTTATTAGTCATGGTTTTATCCATGAATTTTTTAGCGATCCTTGTTCGTGCCCAGTTTAGAAAAAAGAAAAAATGGTGACACAAAAAGTTAAAATTAAGACAGACGATCTGAATGCCTGGTTTGGCTTCGCTCATTCTTTAAAATCTATCAACATTAAGGTCTATGAGAACGAGATCTTAAGTGTCATTGGTCCTGCCAACAGTGGCAAAAGTACTCTTTTACGTTCTTTGAATCGCCTGAATGATCTCAATGTCCATTTCAAATATCAAGGGAAAATTACTTTGGACAACCTGGATATTTATAAAGATATCGAAATTGGTCAGTTAAGAAAAAGGATGGGAATGGTGTTTGCTTTACCTGTACCCTTGCCATTAACCATATTTGAAAATGTTGTTTACGGACCCCGACGCCATGGGATACATGATAAAAAACAGCTAGAGAAGATTGTTGCAACATCTTTAAAAGCAGCCTATCTATGGGAGGAAGTGAAAGACCGGCTGAATTCCTCCGCCTTAAAATTATCCGGTGGGCAACAGCAACGATTATGTTTAGCCAGGACGCTGGCTGTTGATCCTGAGGTCATTTTATACGATGAACCTTGTTCTGGCTTAGACCCTATTTCAACGGCAAAGATTGAAGAAGCCATGGTAAAGTTTCAAAATAAATACACCCAGATCCTTGTCACCAACAATACCAAACAGGCCGCCCGAGTCAGCGAGCGAACTGCCTTTTTTCTCATGGGAGAATTGATCGAAATTGATCGCACGGAGAAAATATTTACCAATCCTTCCGATCAAAGAACGAATGATTATATCTCTGGGAGGTTTGGTTAATCATGAAGAATAATGATATGTTGGAAAGAAAATCAAACATCTACAGCCGGGCGAAGTCCTCCCTCAAGCCCACACCTATCGTTAAAACGAAAGACCTTAATTTATTCTATAGTGGTTTTCATGCTTTAAAGGACATCGATATCAAAGTTGAGAAAAACTCTATCACCGCTCTCATCGGACCTTCCGGTTGTGGCAAGTCCACTTTTTTACGAACCCTTAATCGTATGAATGATCTTATTGAAGGGGTCAAGATTACCGGAGAAGTCCTCATCGATGAGGAAAATATCTTAAACGAAAAAACAAATCTGGTAGGTTTAAGAAAAAAGGTCGGAATGGTCTTCCAGAGACCCAATCCCTTCCCTTTAAGTGTTTATGAAAATATCCTCTTTGGACCCAAAATCCATCAGAGTGCGAAAAGACAAGATTATGATACAATTGTGGAGGAATCTTTAAAGGCTGTTTTACTGTGGGATGATCTTAAAGACAAACTGCATACCAATGCTTTAAATCTTTCCCTGGAACAACAACAGCGTCTGTGCATCGCTAGACTTTTACCAGTAAAACCAGAAATCCTTTTAATGGATGAGCCTTGTTCGGCCCTGGACCCCATCGCCACCGACCGGATTGAAGAATTGATGCGGGTCCTTCAAGAGAATTACACCATCATTATTGTCACGCACAATATGCAGCAGGCCGCCCGTGTCTCAGATGATACCGGGGTTATGCTTTTAGGAGAATTGATTGAGTTTGGAAAAACAAAAAATATTTTTACAAATCCTCGTGATCAACGCACCGATGCTTACATTACCGGACGGTTCGGATAAAACACAATCGAGAGGAGTAACCCATGCAACGTCATTTTGATGAGGCCTTAAGGAACTTAAAAGAAAAACTTTTAAGAATGAGTGGACTTGTGGAAGAGAGCATCAGCTCCTCTATCAAGGCCTTGATGGAACGAGATGCCGAATTGTCTTACAAGGTGATCAAATCGGATGATGCCGTCAATCTCCTGGAAATTGAGATCGATGAACTTTGTTTAAAACTTCTTGCCTTGTATCAACCGACAGCGGGAGATCTTCGCTTTATCACCTCCACCCTGAAGATCAACAGTGACCTAGAAAGGATCGGGGATCTCGCGGTCAACATTGCGCAAAGAACGTTAGATTTATTAAAAGTCCCTCCGCTCAAATTGCGACTCAACATTCCTAAAATGGCGCAGGCCGCCCAAGGGATGCTTAAAGACAGCCTCAATGCCTTTGTCAATAAAGATTCCAAGCTGGCTTACGAAGTCTGCAAACGCGATGACGAAGTGGATGATCTCAATCATGAAATTTTCATGGAAATATTGAAGGCCAAGCCGGAAGACCAATCGCCCGTGGAACGGGTGATTGATTTGATCTTGGTCGCCAAAAACTTAGAAAGGGTTGCGGATCATTCCACCAACATCTGCGAGGATGTGATCTATATGGTCGATGGAAAGGTGATTAAGCATCATATTACGGATTAAGGAAGAAGCCGCCACCACTTAACCTCTCTTCAAGGCCCAATCACCAATTCTAATATTTTATTTTCATTGTCCAGAAGAATAACGCGATCTTCTTTGATAGCCACCACACTATAGCCAAGGATGGTACTTCCCTCTTCTACAATTTCATTATTAATCATCGCCGTTGGTTTATTCTCATCCCAAGCAATGCCATACAAGATCAATTTGGGGGTCTCATCGCTTGCGATGACCGGCACTTTGTAGAAAGGATCCCTAGGGATTTCTTGATTGAGAATCTCTTCTTCAAGGGTTTTATATAAATTTTTAACTGATTGAGGATTATAAATAACGAGATTCAAAGGGGGAGATGGAATGCCCTTTAATAAAGGTTGGGAATTATTTTTCTTAAAGACAGTCCAAAAGAAAAGAAAACAGAATATGATAATTAAGATTACGGTTACCCCAACTTCAATTTTTTCCTTACTTTTCATCTCAAGTTAAAAGATACAAATAAAGGTCCACGGTTACATACAACGAGTTGGGAGAAGAAAAATCTTTATTGATTTTCACTTTTTCTAACGTGATGTAGCGGGGGAATGTCTTTTTTAAATCCTGAAGATATTGAACCAGATTCTTAAATTGACTTTTCAACTCGATCGATACAAGAACTTGATAACAGTTTTTTCCCTCAATCTCAACTTTCTTTTGATCCCGGTCAAAAAATAATACCTTGGTCTGCGATCGCAGAGAAACGATTTCAATGTTAAACTTACGCGCATAGTCAGAAAGCATTTTGATTCCCTCTTCATCCCGATTGGGAAATTTGGAAACGAGACGTTGTTTCTCTTCATCAAAAGCCCGTATGACCTGATCAATTTTTGCATCTTTAGGTACGATCGACTCGATTTCCAAAATTTGATTTTGAATAGATTTCAACTCTTCTTTCATACGACTTAAAGTTATCTGCCGAGGGATAACAATGAATATCCAAACCAGGAAAAACACAACCCCCAGCAGTATCGCCAATATAAAAATCTTTCTCTGAGAGGGGGTAAGATCTCTTTCCATATTTAATTGTGGAGGAGATCACATCGGATTTCAAAAATCTGGATCCCCACACCTTTGTTGGAAGAAACAAGCACCGCATCCGTTATAAACTGTGATCTCTCCAGCCGCTCCATGAAATGCGTTAAAACAGATTGATTTTGATCTTCCTTGGTTAAAACCTTACCTTTCAAGATCATTTGCGCATTGCCGCGATACCAAACAAATTCATCTAAGATTATCTCCTCGGGGATGGTATTGCTAAGGACCTTTAAAATCCCGTGGGTGGGGATCTCATGATATTGAATTTTATCAATGAGTTCCTCGTAGCCTTTGATTCCCACTTTTAAATACTTAATTCCGCTGATGATCGTTAATTGGGTTTGGGCATTGCTTAACCGATTTTGGTAATCCTTGATCTGAAATTCCGTTATAAAAATAAGAAACGATAAGACGATCGTTAATGTAATCGAAATGATTCTCACCAGTGCCTTCTGAAAAATTTCAACATTCTTTGTCTTTAAATCCAATGGTAGGACATTGATCCCTTGGGTTAACCCTAAGGTCGCCCCCAAACATTTCGATATCTTCAGCTCATCTGGAAGCAGCAATCCTTTATTTTTTGTGACGCTTTTCTCCAATGTCGGTGGCCAGGGAAACAGCGAGACTTTAATTCCCAACTCCTTGGATAAATAGGAATCAAGATTCTTTAAATAAGCACCTTTACCCGTTAAGAACAATTGGCTGGCGCGTTCAATACCAAAGTTGGAAGTAAAATAGTAGAAAGAAGATTTGATCTCCCGAACCAAGGTCTCAAGGTGGGGACGAATCAGGGGAATGATATGGGAAGCTTCAATTTGATCTTTGAGGATTTGGGATTCTTCTAAAGGGATCCCGATCGTATTTTCAATCTCTTTGGCCTCTTGTAAAGTCAATTCCATCTTTCCTTTTTCGGTCACGACTACATTGGTTAATGATTCGGTAAGTTTCTCCATAGCGATAGGGAGTCTTCTTACGAAATTTAATTTGCTATGACAGTAAATGCCTAGGCTGGAATCTTTATCATCCAAATCCAGAACAGCCACATTCTCAAGGATTTTAGGAAAGGTCTTTAAAAGATGAGCGAAATTGAAAAACCCGCTCACGATGCTTAAAGGTCGAAGTCGACATTGGGCAAGAATGGATAAATATCGGTCCGCGATTCGTTTCTCAATCGCAATAAAAATAATCCTGCTTTTCTTGATATTCTCATTATCAAAAAATTGATCAAGGATCTGCCATTCGATCAAGGCCTCCTCCAGATCGAACGGGACTTCTTCTTTCAACTGCCATTTGGCCGCCTTAGGAATTTCCCTTTCCGGCAATTCCGGTAAAATTAAAGTTTTAATCGCCACCGAATCAAGATCAGAAATGCTTAAAATGACATCCCTGTGCCGGATGGAATTCTTTTTGATAAAACCGATAATAAAATTGGGGATATCTTCCTTTTCATTTTCTCTTTTGGGCACAACCTCTTTGATTTCATAATGGAGGAGCTTATATCGATCAAACACCAAAGACACATGCGTTATCACCACTCGGGAATGGCCAAAATCGATGGCTAAAAATCTTCGTCCTTTGGAAGGAAGAAAGTTTAATCGTTTCATTTGGTTTTTTTCAGTGTTTTGTTAAAAAAGTTTTTGACCACGAGGGGAAGTTCCTAAATCTCTCGCTGCTAACATGCGTTTAGGCGTAAGGGCGACCCCTGCCTGTCCGGCAGGCAGGGGTCGCCCCTACTGCTTATTGAAATTTTTTAACCGCAACCGCTGACGTCAACTCGGTCTGCCCTTCCCAATCGGTATACGAACCGCTCCCAGTTCTCGCTATAAGAGTCACCTCTATTCTTCGCACATTGGCAGGATCAGTTGTTATAATCTCAGCGGCATCAAAATAAGTAAACAAACGATTATTTTGTACCAGCATATTCATCGCGGGAGCGACGTAATAGGGAATTAGGGTTTCCTGACCCCCATTGATAGATCGATACAATTTGTTTGAACCCGTATCTAATCGAAAGCGGACAGTCTGGTTGTCTTGATTGATAAATGTCACTTGATAATCTTGGATATTGGTCACTATCCGGCTCGTTCTCAATCCCTTAGCCTGATTGTCTCCTTCAATCATAATCTCTAACGCTTCCGCGGCGACCATACCACTCTTAAGCTGACTAGGGACAAAGACTTCATTTTGGACAAAAGAGATCAAAAGCACGGCTCCTGAGGCAGCTAAAATAGCGATGATCACGATAACCATCAGCCCTTCGACAAATGTAAACCCTTTCTTGTATTTAAATTCCATAACTCACATTCCTGGCCAGATACGTGACCAAGCTAAAAAGGACAGAGGGATCTCCTGATCTTCTTATGTTCACTCGAATTTCTTTCAGTCTTTCTTGTGTTGAACCGGATCCCTGAACATATCTCACACGTCTTTCTTTATCAAAACCCTGTTCAGGAGGTAAATTAAAATTCCCAATGAGGATATTATCATAACTCATATTCTTGACTGTTTCCATTTCCTTTCGCGCTAAATTGAGTGCTGTTGTGTCATCCTGGGATTGAAATGCCCCTTCAATATGTTCCCTTAAAAGGAGGGCTAAAGGAATCGCAAGGATACTCACCACCACAATGGTCATGATGAGTTCAACTAAAGTCAATCCAAGGACGTTTGTCCATTTCCCTATTCGATCATGATGTGATTTCTTAATTAATCTCATTGTAACTGATGATCCTTCCAGTTAAGGCATTATACTCTGCTGAGATAGTCCGATAGATATTGGAACCGCTGGTTCTTCCCGTTGATCTAACCGTGAAATTGAAATTAAAATTATTGAGAGCGGCCCCCCCATTATAAACCCTTAATGCTTTTGTAGACCCATCTGTCATACTAAATTGAATATCAATGATCGTTGTGTCAGGAGGTAAATTCCCGCTGAATCTTAACTCCACTTCATAAGTACTGGGTGTGGTATTAAGACTGTAATCACTAATATTAGCATTCACGGGTGAAAATAACCCTCCATTCTGACCCCCATTGCTCCAAACCGTAGTCCATCCCCCGGTTGGCCGGGGGCGAATCCGAATCCGGTTGAGTCTCCTCTGCGGATTGGGATTGGTCCAAGTAACTAACATGCTATCGATCGTTATGGGTTGGGAATTCGTCGCATTCTGAAGATATAAACGGTTTAAAAAACGGTTTTGAATCCTTGTTTGGGAGGTATTCACCATTAATAAATCGACTAAAGATCCCCCCCCTCCCAGCACGAAAAAATTATTAGCATCGATGTTAGTTTGTCCCAGACTAAAATAACCGTTTCCGGTTCTATCCCTCTCGCGATAGAAATAGATAGCTTGATGGATTCCCGCATGGGCAAGATCAATGCAGGAGGCTTGAATCTGTTGGGTAACGACAAAGGAAAGCCGTTGGGTCACTAAGAACGTTACACCCAAAACGGCAAGGGAGGCAAAGACAAGAAGGATAATGAAGGCTAACAGAATGAAACCACGTCTTTGGAAAGGATTCACTCTTTATCTTCCCTATTTAACAAATGCATTATTCAAAAACGAAAATCCCCCTGCCTATTAAACATCAAATAGGCAGGGGAATCAATATAATAAAAATGAATTAAATTTCAGGCAAAAATCACTTTATTATTGAAATGTCCCATTCGGGGGTCCGGAATACACATAAACCGTCCCATCCGGTGCCACATAATTCCCAGCGGCATTCTTCGTCCAACCGCCTGTACTTAGGCCACCCTGAGCCAGGACATTGTCAAAGCAAGGACTACCAGCAATACAGGAGCCACCAGCGGCAACCGTATCTAAAGTAGCCGGGAATACCCTATTCTGGGCGAAAGACGCTAATATCCCTGAGCGCACCGCCCCCACGACACCATCTTCCGCAGCCTGATTGGCTTGATTCGATAGATCACGATACTGTGGGATCGCAACAATAGCCAAAATACCAATGATCACAATGATCATGATCAACTCGATCAATGTAAACCCGCTTTTGTTATTCATCTCTTTCCTCCTTTTGCTTTACAAATTCAAATTTATTATACTTCGTTTTTCTTTTTAAGGGGTGTTTAAATTTAATTTTCTTGCTCCCCACAAAATATTTAAGGCCTATTCCACATTCGTAGAATAGGCCTTTAGTTTCTAAGTTGAAATCCACATTGATGGCAGCTGGCTATCCCGCCGTCTGCCTGACGCAGTCAGGCTTCGCGGAAGCAGGACCCTCTAGCTTTGTCCCCCGCTTTAAGTTCAGCGGGGGCCTCCGCTTTTCGCGGGGGGCCCCATTCTTACGAATGGTTTACCTTTTTCATCAAACCAAATTGATCTTTTACGTTATAAATATACTATCTAAAAAAATTAAAGTCAAGGTGAGACAAAAAATTTCTCAAATCAGTGAAAATTTAAGAAAACGCTTTCAATTTTGCTTAAAACTATTCCGCTCCGTGAAAAAGGGGACAGCACCCTTTCTTTAAAGGGCGCTGTCCCCTTTTTCCTTTATCTCTTATACAAATGGATCATATTCCACATCGGCATGAAGACCCCTAAAGCAATGAAAAGAACAACAATGGCTAAAAAAAAAGTTAAGATGGGTTCAATCAGTGTCACCAGATTATTAATGGTATAATCAATCTCAGTATCATAATAATCGGACACATGCAATAACAACTCATCCAGTTTTCCGGTTTCCTCCCCCACCGCCACCATCTGGGTTACAACCGGCGGGAATAATCCACTGGTCTTCATCGGCTCAAGCATCCCCTTGCCTTCATTGACGCTCTTTTTGACTTGGGTGTAAGTTTTTGAAATGATCACATTCCCTTCGCCTTCAGCAACCAAATCCAAAATCTGTAACAAAGGCACTCCACTTTTCATAAGGGTTCCGTTGATTCGTCCAAATCGGGAGAGGGCCAATTTTAACAACAACGGCCCAAAAATAGGAAGTCGCAATTTCAATTGATCCCAATAATATTTTCCCTTTTTGGTTCTGATCAGAGCGATAAAAGCAATACTCCCCAATATTAATAAAATGATTATTAACCACCAATAATGGGTAAGGAAGAAATTTAAACCTATAAGAATCCGTGTTGGCAGAGGAAGTTGCGTTTTAAACTGGCTGTACAATTGGGCAAATTTAGGCAACACCACTATAATCAGAATTATAAAGGCAATGGTAATAGCCAAAACAACAATCATAGGGTAACGCAAAGCGGTTTTAATCCTTAAGCGGATTTTTTCATCACGTTCTCCCAATGAGGTAAGCCTTTCTAAAATCTCCGACAATCGTCCCGAGACTTCTCCAGATCGGATCATATTAACATAGATGTTGTCAAAAATCCGCGGATGACTTTCGAGGGCCAATGATAAATTAACCCCTCCTTCAATATCTCTTATTATTTGTCCCAAAACATTCTTAAAGGTTCTGTTGGCGGCCTGATCCCGCAGGGCCATGAGACTACCTAAAAGGGGGAGCCCTGCTTTTTGGAGGGCATATAGTTGTCGACTAAACATATTCAACTCCGAAGACTTAATCCCTCTTAACCCGTCAAAGATCGAATCAAATTTCTGTTTTCCCCTAGTCTGAATGATGGAAATGGGGATATAGCCCATCTGTTTTAACTTTAAGGCCACGGCATTCTCTGATTCCGCGGCCATGATGCCTTCCAGTGATTTGGAAAATTGATCCCGCGCTTTATAATGGTAGGTGGTCATGCTTGACCTTAAAAAAGGTTTAAAACTTAAGCCTGCTCAGATCATTCAATTTCCGTTACCCTCAATACTTCCTCAGGAACGGTTATTCCTTTTTGGACTTTGATAAGGCCATCCTTTCTTAATGTTTTCATGCCTAACGTGATTGCTTTCTTTTTGATATCGTCCGCGGAACTTCTTTGGTCAATCATCCTTCTTATCTCATCATTAAGGGTAAGGATCTCAAAAATTCCACTTCGTCCTATAAATCCTGTCTTTTTACAATGATGACATCCTTTTCCGTGAGAAAATTCCATTTTTTCCGTAATCCCCAATTCCTTTATCACCTCTGCTGTGGGCTCATATCTTTCTTTGCATTTATCGCAGATTAATCTGACCAACCGCTGCGCGATGATTCCCACAATAGAGCTGGAAATGAGAAAGGATTCAATCTCCATATCAATCAGTCTGGTCAAGGAGGATGGGGCATCGTTGGTATGAAGAGTAGCGAAAACAAGATGTCCGGTTAAGGAAGCCTGAATAGCGACTTCGGCGGTTTCTTTATCACGGATCTCCCCCACCATCATGACATCTGGATCCTGTCTTAAAAGACTTCTTAATCCATTGGCAAAGGTAATTCCCGCTTTTGTGTTGACCTGGGTCTGGCGAATCAACGGCAGTTCATACTCCACCGGGTCTTCGATGGTGACAATATTTTTTTCCATGGAACTGATCGTGGATAAGGCCGTATAAAGGGTCGTTGTTTTCCCACTCCCCGTGGGACCGGTCACCAAGATAATCCCATGGGGTCGTCGGATTAATTTGTTAAACATCTGAAGGTCTTCTTCCAATAAGCCCAATTCCTTCAACCCCATCACCACCGAAGATTTATCCAATAATCTCATCACCACATTCTCTCCATGAACGGTCGGGAATGTGGAAATCCGCATATCCAAATCTTTATTCTCCATCTTCAGTCGGATTCTCCCATCTTGGGGTTTTCGGCTCTCGGCAATATCCATTTTCGCTAAGACCTTCACTCGGGAGACAAGGGCATTTTGGAGTTTCTTGGGGAAAACGGCCATTTCATTTAATAAACCATCAATTCGGATACGGATTCTAACACTGTCCTCTTCTGGTTCCATATGAATATCCGAGGCTCGATCTTTAATGGCCTGGCTGATGATGTTATTCACCAATTTGATAACCGGGGCATCTTCCGCAACTTCCACCAAACCTTTGCGATCGGACTCCTGAATCTTTTCTTTGTCTATGGACCGGACAATGTCTTCAAAAGTTTCTTCGGCGGTATAACAGGTATCTAGGACAAGCTGGACTCCTTTCTCTGAAATCAAAACCGGTTCAATCATGTCCATATGACTTACCCGGCGGATATGATCCAAGGCCGCCACATCCTGCGGATCAACCATCCCCACCGTTAAACTATTATTGATCCGAAAAAGGGGAACGGCCTTGTATTTCTTTGCCACTTGTTCCGGGATCAAAGGAATAAGGCTTTTATCGATCATATAATCCGCTAAATCAATATAGGGAAGACTTAAGGTCGAGGCACGGACTCTTAAAATTTCTTTATCACTGATAAAACCTAATTTTTCCAATGCCTTATCCACCGGCAGACCAGTGCGTTTGGATTCCTCCCTGGCTTTCTGTAAATTCTCATCTGTTATTAATCCTTCCTTAATTAATAAATCAACTACTTCTCTGGTTTTATCCATTTTGCCTCCCAGATTGAGATGACAGTCCCGCCTTGGCGGGACTGTCACCTTTTATTCTTTTATTCAGGGGCGTATATCCAACAGGTCCTTGATTTTATCCAACAACATCTGTGGCTCAAAGGGTTTGGTGATATAGGCATCCGCCCCTACCTCAAACGACAATTTTTTATCACTTTCCTGCGCGCGGGCGGTAAAAATGATAATGGGGATATCTTTGTATTTTTCATCGAATTTTAACATGCGGCATACTTTGTATCCGTGGATCTTAGGCAACATCAAATCCAAAATGATAATATCCGGATTTTCATCCCGGGCCTTTTCCAAGGCTTCTTGGCCATCATAAGCGGTTAAAACCTCAAAATAATTCTTCTCTAGCTGCAATTTCACAGCATAGACTAAATCCTTCTCATCATCAACTAAAAGAATTCTTTTCTTATTCATAATATAATTTCAACTCTTGCACTAGGGATTTGCGATCTTGCCTATCCATTCTGATGAATTCAAGCCCTATCTTATATCGATGGAAATTTTCTCCGGGTAAAAGATCCATTTTCCTAATCCAAGCGACCCGGGTTAAAGCCGTAATGAGGGTATTTTTCTTAAGAAGAAATAATTTCATTTTAATTTTGGCATCTGTTTTTAAAAGTTCTTGGCTCAAAAAACAGACCCCACCCAAAGAAAGATCGATGGTGGAAGAAACATACCCTTTCTCGTTGGGGAGGGAAATTTGTATATCGGTTTTATAATTGATTCTCTTAAAACGCCTCACCTCTGAACCAATATAGATTTCCTTGATGTTTAAATTTCTGTCAAACTCTTCCTTAACTCCTTTGGCCATTGCCGGGTAAGATAAAATCCCTAAGGCAATGAAGACATCTTCAATTTTATGTTTGTTAAAATAATTCTTGGTTCTATTTCTAATCAACTCACAGAAAGTGACGACTCGCTTTTCAGAAGATTCTGGAAAAATAATGCTATATTTCCCGTGTTTGATATCACTGATGAATATCTGATTATGCTTGAGCTTAGGGAACCTCTTAAAGCCGGAATCAAGGATCGATTTCAAATCCCTAGATAATTGTTGAGATCCGATACCAATTCTTCTGGTAAATTCTTGAAAATTTACAATCAATAGATTAATCAAATAGACAGGTGCTCCCTGATTTAACAAATTCCTGATTTTATCTTTGATCGATTTCTCCAGGATATCAGCAGTAAAAAATCGAGGTAAAGTAAAATAAAATTTGCTCCCCACCCCCGCTTGGGATTCTGCCCAGATTTCTCCGCTATGTTTCTCCACGATTTCCTTGGCAATGGCTAATCCCAAACCCAATCCCTTGGCCCCGGGGGTGTCTTTTTCTGCGACTTGAACAAACTTCTCAAATATTTTTGGCAAATGGGCCTTAGGAATCCCGATGCCGGTATCATGAACGCCGACCCTGACTTTGGTTTCTAACATATCAACTTCAACGATAATCTGGCCATTTTCCTCAGTATACTTTAGGGCGTTTTCAATGAGATTCGAAATGACCTGGATCACCCTCTCCACATCAATAAAAATATTAATTTCCTTTTTGGGAAGGTCATATTTCAATCTGATATTCTTCTTTTTAGCCTGTTCTTTAAAAAAATCCTGGGAGTCTTTAAATAACTCATTAAAATTCACCAAAGAATAATTCAATTTAAGCCGTTTCCCTTCAATGGCAGAAATATCTAGCAATTGGTCAATGATTCTTTTGAGCCGTTCGATATTCTCCTTTGCTTTGACCAAGACTTCTCGTTGCTTATCATTGATTTCCCCAACGGTTTCATCATAAATAAGTAATAACAGCTGTTTGATGATGGCCAAAGGGGTTCTTAATTCGTGGGAAACTGCAGAAAGAAACTCTGACTTCAGTTTATTTAAATCTTCCAGCATCTGAAGCTTCTTCTCGATTTGCTTTCGTTCTTCCCGCAGACGTTCCAATTGCATGCGTTTGGTCACATCCCGGGTGACCCCCACTAATCCCGTCACGCGTCCTTTTTTATCAAATCGAGGAATTTTGGTTGTGGAAACATAATTATCTACACCATCCGGACGGGTGCCCCGCTCAATCTTATCGATGATCGGTTTTCCTGTCTTCAAGACATATTGATCGTCTTTGTTCATCCTTTCGGCACGTTGGGAAGGGAAGATATCAAAATCTGTTTTGCCAACCACTTCTTTTGGTTTTAACCCTAACCCTTTGGCGTGAGCCGCATTGACTAAAATAAGCCTGCCCTTGGTATCTTTAAAATAAATCACATCCGGGATATGATCCATGAAATCTTGAAAGAGTTGATAATAGTTTAGTAGTTCCTTGTAGGTCAATCTCTTAGTCATGGGAAATTCTCAAGGCTTTTTGCTATGATATTTATAAAAATTCGACCACCCAAACACCGGGTGTTGGGGATAATGAGGGAATAAAATGGACCCGTGAGAAATCAATCCCACAATAATTCCTTCATGGTCTGCAGAAGAACTTTGCCATTGTAGGGTTTCGTAAGATAGGCATCCGCGCCCACTTCTTTGCCCAAAATTCGATCGTTCTCTCGTCGAAGAGAAGATAATAGAACAATCTGAATATTCTTAAATTTTTCGTCAAATTTGAGCATGCGACAGACACGAAACCCATCCAATTTCGGCATCATCACATCTATAACCATTAAATCAGGATTCATTCGCTGGGCAGCGGTCAATCCTTGCAGGCCGTCGTAGGCCTTAAAAACATCATAACCACTTTGGGTGAGACGATATTCAATCAGGTTGGCTAAATCAACTTCATCATCAACGACCAAAATCTTTTTCTCCTTAGATATCAACCGTTTGTTGATCTTTCGTAACAAATCTTCCATTTTAAAAGGCTTGACCATGTAATCGTTAATTCCTTCCATCTCAAAGATATCCTGCATATTCTCCCGAGAGGTCAAGATAATGATAGGTGTAGTTTTAATGTTAGCAATCTTTTTGAATTCCAAAACAAATGTATACCCATCCATCCGAGGCATCAATATATCAAGAATAATAAGATCTGGTTCAAAGTGAATATATTTTTCCATAGCCTCGATTCCATCAAAGGCAGACATCACTTGAAAACCGTAGTCGGATAACCTGGCCTCAAGAAGGGTGGTGATTGTCTTATCATCGTCCACAACAAGTATTTTTCCACGAGATTCCATTTTATTTTCCACGGGTTGGGGTAACCGTCCTCAATATAATTATACTATACCTATCGGGAAAAAGGAGACTTCTCATATCATGCCGCGCGCACAAAACAAGCAGGGGCACGGCCTGCCGTGCCCCTGCTTGTTTATAAACAATTTAATGTCATCCTAGGGAACTATGACATTTTTGGCTTTTAAACCTTTGGGGTTTTGCTCAATTTCAAACTCTACCGCCTGGCCTTCCTCCAGAGACTTATAGCCACTGCCTTGGATCTCGCTGTAGTGGACAAAGACATCCTCTCCAGATTCAGAGGCTATAAAACCATACCCTTTCTTGGCATTAAACCATTTCACTTTACCCTTTGCCATTATTGACTTCCTCCTCTCATTATCAACTTCGAAAATAGCAAATAACACCAGAAGGAAGACCCGCCACCTTTTAGAGTTCTAAATTTTTGCGGACAGAAACAATTGAAGCTTATATTTACTATTTTCTAAGTCATTAACTTGTGTTCAGTAAAAAGAATACCTTTTTGCAATATATTTGTCAATTAATATCCTAAGAAAACTAGGGCTGAGTTTCATTCCCCTAAGCAACCCATTAGGCTCCCTTTAAGATTATTTATCTCAACAGGTAAAATAGGTTGTTATGAATCTTTCCTTCAAGGCTAATAGTTCCTCCCTTCCCTAAAAAAACTACATCACTCTATCATATACAAGGCAAATAGGGATTAACCTGAATTCAAGATGATCACGGGGCAAGGGGAATTCTTGATGATCCTTTCCACCCGTGGCCCAAGAAACAGACGTTCTGAAGCAGGACGGACATCTGTACCTAAAATGATGAGATCAATATTTTCCTCTTTGGCATAATCCAAAATAACTTTTTCTGGAGCAGGACCGATTTTAACATCGGCCAATGTCTTCACCCCATGGGCTGTCCCTAAGACCTTTAACTCCTCTACTATGCTTTCTGATACCTTAAACTGTCTCTTAAACAGATCCGAGGAGAGATCTTGTTGCCATTGATTTTGATCTCGTTCAATCACATTGAGGACATAAACCCTTTCCTGTTCTGAAGCTATCAACAGAAAGGAAAACTCCGCTGCCCGTTTGGCGGCAAAGGAACCGTTAGTTGGGACAAGAATCCGTTTAGGCTCCCAGCCTTCTTTAACCTCCTTGGCATGAACTACAATCGTCATGCAGGTGGATAAACTGAGAATGGAATCAATGACCTTAGAAAAAATATATTCAGAATCGTTTTGGGTTTCGGATGCCCCCAGGACTAAAAGATCGTAATTCTTCTGCGATTCATCCAGAACTACATTAATCACATCGGTACTTTCAACGATTCTTTTGATCACTTCTTGGTGAGTGAAAAGAGAACCCAATTCATTGAGAAACTCAATGTTTTTGGTTTTGTGCCCTAATTTATCCACATTAAGAAGGGTAATGGAGAGTTTTGCCTTCTTAGCAATCCTTTGCAAGAGGCGGGATTTGATTGTCTGCATCACACTCAAATGAATCTTGGATTCCCATCGTCTGACTGGAACAAGAACGCGATGGATTCGGCCTATTGAACTTCCTTGCGCAAGCTGTTCTTCCTTAAGACGCCTCGATTCTTCTTCGTTTGGTTTGACATGCTTAATCGTCCACCTTAATAAAAATGGAGCCACCAGAGATGTTACAACAGCCATCAGAATAAGGATGGAAAACATCTCTTGGGTTAGCACACCTAAGGATAATCCGATGGTGGCAATGATAATGCCCATAGCTCCCCGCGCGGTTAAGCCAGAGCCATAACTTAAGGATGACCAGAAATCCTTGCCTCCTAACCATCGAGCCCCCAAGAAGGTTCCGATCATTTTGCTTGAAACAGCCACTGATATCGTTACCAGTGTCAACCATAACAACGGGAGATTTAATAGAGTTAGGATATTGACCTTTAAACCCGTCACCGAAAAAAAGATAGGGGCAAAGATTCCCAAAGCAATACTTTCTAATTTCTGATGAACATAATTGGGAAGTCTAGGCATTTGATTAAATAAGATCCCCATCACAAGGGCGCCAAAGACTGGTTCAAGATGAAGGGCCTTGCAAAACGCCCCCCAGAAGAAACTCAATACTACGACTAATGTCAAAAGACGATCTTTGCCTGTTGTATGATCTTGGACAAAATCTAAAGATTTCTTAACAATCCATTTGCCTAAAGTGCAACTCACAATCAAAAAGAAAACGACAGTCAAGGCATTAGAAAATGCCCCTCCCAAAGTCACGACCTTACCTGAGGCTAATCCGGCCACTACCGAGAGAATAATCCATCCTATGGTGTCATCGCTCATTCCTGCGGCAATAATTGTCTGACCAATGTCGCGGCGCATCAATTTAAGATCCATTAAGACCTTTGCGATGACCGGAATCGAGGAAATAGAAAAGGCTGTTGCCATAAATAGAGAAAAAACCAATCTTCCTTCTTGATTCACCAGAAGAAAATCCGGAAGATATTGCCCCAAAACAAAACCCGAGATAAAGGTAACAAAAATTCCTCCCAGAGAAACACCTAACGCTGTCTTGGCATGCCGACGAATCAAATTGATATCCGTCTCTAACCCGGTCAAAAGCAGAAGAAATATGGCTCCTAGCAAACTGATGGCTTCAATCAGATGCCCCTGGGTCGGATTGCCAGGGATGATAATCCCAACTAGGAAAGGGAAAAATTTTCCCAAAAAAGACGGTCCCCAGAAAATGCCGGCAAGGATTTCACCTAAGACAACCGGTTGTCCTAAACGCTGTGCACACTCTCCAAAAAGTCTAGCTGTAAAAAGGAGGACGGCAATCTGGGTCACAAGGGCCAGGACATCTTGATGAGAGGCGGAGGTAAAGATTTCGATCACATCATTCATATTTCAAACAGATTATTTAGAAACACTGATCACTTCACACGACTTGTTCGCCAAGACACAATCTTCATCACTATCGTTGGTATAAAAAAGAACCAGATCGTTCCCAATATTCCAAAGAAGAATGCAGGTAACCAAAAATCAGTAACGTCATTGAGGGGAGATGGGAAAGCCTCAACCAGCACACCCAAATTTAAGAAATCTAATAAAAAACTCAAAGGAAGCAGGAATAAAGAAAATGGGAAATCTATTCCCATGAATAACATCCAGTACATCGGCCAGTCTGGTTCTCTATTATACAAGATTGAATTGATCGTATAAATGACTAAGTAAAGATGTGCCAAAGCTAAAATGATACCAAAGAGAGATCTCTTTTTCATTTAACTTTCTCCTTTTTTAAAATAGACTCTCTTTAAAAAATTCACAGTTCACCTTCAATTCTCAGATTTCTTTTAAAAAGTTTAGCATACGCAATGAAAAGACCATAGTCAAATTCTTAAATCTCTCATTCTTCCTTTACCTCTGTTTTAAGATTCGCTAAGTGCATTCTAAAGAAAACGTTTCCTTTAAATGCCTCGCCCTCCTTGTTTCCCCTACAATAAAAGTGTTAAACTTTTATCAACAAATAAAATTATCATCATTTTATTGGAGGACCAATCAATGAGCATAACATTTAAAAATATAAAAAAGTCGCCAACAGTAAGGGTAATCCTTATTACCATTTTTTCCTTCTTTCAATTTAATCCCATATCCCTCAGTGAGGATATTATCCCTAATATTGTCCCTGATATTCCCCCTCCTACTTTTGTACGCGGACATTGTAATAATGATCGAATTTTAGATATCTCTGATGGAGTTACTATTCTCAATTATTTATTCTAAGAAGGTCCGGGACCCATTTGTCTCGATGCCTTAGATGTCAATGATGATGGTTTTCTCGATGTCTCAGATCAAATATTTCTAAATAACTTCTTATTCTTTCAAGGCCGAGCGATTCCTTATCCCCATCCTGAGGCTGGGTGGGACTTCACAATCAACGATCCCTATAAGCTCTGTGATGCTCCGCAAAATTTAGTTGATTGGGTTGAAACTGTGAAGCTTGATCACGAAGACTGGGTGGCTTTATACGGTGGTCAAGTTGAACAATTCCCGGAAGATCCCAACCAACTCTTTCCAGGAGAACAATCCTTTTCCTTAGGAGATGAGCCGGGCCTCTTAGATACCTTTCTCACCGATTTGGACATTAATCCATTTTATAAAACGATGATTTTAATCAAAGCCATGTCAGATGAGGAGATCCTAACATTGTTAGGGCACAATCCAGATCTGTATCAAGCCTTCATGAGAATCAAAGGATTGGATCCGTTTAATATCCGCGATCTTGAAGAATTGATCCTTATTTTAAAGGATCTAAAATTGAAGGGATATCGATTGACCAGTAAATTGCGTGACAATGGTGTCCCTGAACATATGATCAGGGCATTGTACGAAGCAATCATGAAGTCTACCCTATCTACTACGACCGCCGCAAATTTACTTGCGGCGAATAATGCCGCTGTTGATAACCAAGATTATCAAAAGATGCCAGTGGGAGTTAAAAAAATGGCTGATAATTATTTCATTCCCACCTGCAATCCTTGCTATACAGGATGGGATCTTTCGATAACAATTTATTTTCGTGGTTTAGGTGATAAAGGAAAAGATGGTAAAGTGTTCGCCGCTGAAAAAATTGTTTTTTTGGGCGTTTTGGCTAGTAAGGCTAAAACTGTTACTGCGAATGAATGTTGTCGAAAGATGTTATTCGCCGTCAATTATGACCATACTAAAACGGCCCGGCAAAATGCCGACCACGTTATTGCTTATTTTAATAATTACTTTGCCAATATAATATCTAACCCTGACTTTAAACTTACGGGGCTTAGGAAAATATTCTTTCATTTGATTGGTTATTCAGCGGGAGGTATTGTCGCAATCAATACGGCCGAAAGCCTTCCCTGTCATTATGATGCCCTTGGCCGCGTTTGGTGTGGACGTCGGATGCCAGATCAGATACCAGTCTCTATCGATATTATGACCATTGCTTCGCCTCTCAATTTAGGGAGTCCTGGTGCGGGAGCGGGAACAGGTTTCTGCAAATTTTTTGGAAGTAAAAATACTCTCGGTTGTTCAATCGGTAAAAGTGATTGTGGCGGGCAACCACCCGAATGTCTTTGCAACTTTACAGCTATTGTCACTGATCCTCAAAGTGACACAACGCCGGGTGGCGGGAAAGACCCTCAAAAAGATTCGAGGTTGGAGGGATGGAATCCTCAAAGTGAAAATTCGCCAGGCGTAAATCATTTAGGAGTCTTGAATAAAGCCTTGCAAACCCAAGGAGAACAGCTCAAACCAAAATGCGGTTGTTCCCGATAAAACTGAACAATGGTGACTGTCATTTTACAGTGACTGTCACCTACTTCATTTCATTTTAAAAAATTAAATTGGCAATAACACCTAAGACAATCACCTGAGGGACAGTAATGATCGGTAACCAAATGGCCGCCTTCTTACCAATATTCTGCCAAATCAGTCCAATCTCTGTGTAATCGGTCACAACACCGGACATGAGGAAAACAAAACTATTTCCCAAGGCTTTGGTTTGGCGATACAATTCAAAAGCCAAGGGAGACATGCCATCCGAACAAACCTCAAGAACGGTAGCCACAAACAGCGTCACCATCATTCCCCTAACGGTGGGACCCATATATTGATGAAAAAACTTCTCAGGAACATACGCTCCAAAAAAACTGGCCAAGCCAATTCCCAGAAAGGTCCACCAGAGGACCATATTCCCTAAGGAGATCATCCCTTTATAAACTCCCTTTAAATCATCAAGGATTTGTTGTCGGGTCAGATGATAATTTTGGTAGCGAATTTTAAAATCGGAAAGGATAGAATAATTCTCATTGAAAGCAAGACTGCCTTCATTTTTCTCAACCCATTTTTCTCTTTCCAGGATTTGATAAATCAATCCGGTGACAATGGCGATGACAACCGCCCCCAAAATGATATAAATTGTTTTAAGCAGTCCGAATAATCCAAAAAGCATTAAGGACAGGGAAAAATTGGCCCACGGACTTGCCAGAAGAAATGCAATGACTGAGGAGGTCGAGGCCCCTTTTTTATAAAGCTCCATGGACAAAGCCAGGATCCCATGATTGCAGGCGCTCATAAAAAATCCCAGAGTGACGGCGTGCAAAATCGTTCGTTTGGAAGGACGGGCTAAGACATGGGAGATATATTCCCGAGGGACAAAATGATCGATGATGCCTCCCAAAATCAATCCCAAAAGAATAGCCCACCAAATGGTATGGACATACATAAGGAGCGTGTTTCTAAAAGGAATTAAAATAGGAAAATAATAAGACAACCCGCCCAATGCCAACAACACCCCAGCCACCCAAACTGTCTTGTTCAAATACCAACCCGCTTCTTTTGGATAACAGGAAATGGCGATTTCCTTCAAATTGATGTTCTCTTGCTTTGCGAATTTTTCTAAGCAATGCTGGCTGCAAAAATAGATAGCTTCGGCATTTTGGGTCATCAAGCGGTAAGCCTTTTTCTCATCGACATTCATCCCGCAGATTGGATCTTTTTTCATAGTTCAACTCCAATGGCATATTCATAAACCAAACGTCCCCCCTGATAAGCGGTTAAAAACACAGCCATAACAATCAGAAGTAATGATATGAGATACACCCCTCTAAATAAAGAGGGTAAGCGCTTTTTAACATACCACAAGATGAGGGTCAAGAAGATCGCTTCCCCCATCGTCAACAAACCCAAATTTCTGTGGAGATCTATAACAGGATGGTGAAGATGATGTTTGTTCGCCTCCCAGAGGCCACTCACAACCGCTAAGGGTGTACTGATGACCGCCAAATGAAAAACCCAAAATCCACATTGATGCAAGTCTTCTCTTTTAAAAATGATTCCCATCATCTCAAAAATCAGACTGGCAAAAAATAGGGCAATGGGAAAGTGAACGAAGACAGGATGGATGGGGAAATGGAAATTCATTTAGTGGTCCTTTATTTTAAATATTAGGAGGGGCACGGCCCGCTGCGCCGATGCGAAGCGAGGCGAGCATGCCGTGCCCCCTACCGTCTTTTTTCTAATGTTTATGCTCATGATGGGCATCTTTGTTCTCGGGAGAGGCAGACTCTCCTTTTTTCATTTCCTCCTCCACCTTCTTAATAAATTTCTGTGGATCCTTCTTAAAATCCTTGACACACATCTTGCAGCAGAAATTATAAACCTTGCCCTTATGTTCGTATTTGACAACCTCACCCATTGTACCGACCTCTTCCCCACTGACCGGACAAATCTTATTACCAACTTCTTGTTTCCCTTGGGTATTGGCTTGGGAATCTTTTTCCTTGGCGATCACTTGTACTTGCGATTCTGTGTTCTTCTTGTTTGTTTGTTCTTTGTTGATCGCTCCCTGCCATGTTCCCAAAATTAGACTCATGAATCCTAGAATGGTCATTAAGTAAATCATCGTTTTCCCCTCCTTTAAAATAAGCCTGGCAGGGCACGGCATGCCGTGCCCCTACTTTTGGTTAGCGGTTACCTTTCTTCATTTCAAAATTCCATTTCCAGACCGCATAAATCGCCGGATAAACCAATAATTCCATAATAAAGGACGTGAAGATGCCCCCCACCATGGGAGCGGCGATGCGTTTCGTCACATCGGCGCCGGTTTCCCAACTGGCGGCCCACATAATAGGCAAGAGTCCCATAAACGTTGTCCCCACCGTCATCATTTTGGGACGGATTCGTTTCACGGCCCCGTGAATGATCGCTTCTTTCAATTGTTCAAAAGTTTTCATCGTGCCTTTGCGTCTTGCTTCCTCATAGGCCAAATCAAGATACAAAAGCATAATGACCCCTGTCTCGGCATCCACTCCGGCTAAGGCAATCAACCCCACCCAAACCGCAACCGACATATTGTAACCCAACAACCACAAGAGCCATAAAGCCCCAATCAGAGAAAAAGGAACAGCCAACAAAACAATAAAAGTTTTGACTAAGGATTTAGTATTGACGTATAGCAAAAAGAAAATGATAAATAAGGTCATGGGAAGGACCACTACCAACCGTTGCATGACCCTTGCCATATTTTCATACTGACCACTCCAGACAATGGCATAACCGGTGGGAAGCTTTAATTTTCCGCGGACAATCCGTTTGGCTTCCTTGACGTAACCCCCCAGGTCGCGTCCGGTCATATCCACATAAACGTAACCAGCCAGTAACCCATTCTCATTGCGGACCATCGCCGGCCCTGAACGTAAAACGATGTCAGCGATTTGAACCAAGGGAATATGTTGTCCCAAAGGAGTGGGGACCAAAACCCGTTTGAGTTTCTCGACATCATCACGTAATTCCCGAGGATAACGGATATTCACCGGATACCGTTCCCGGCCTTCGATTGTTGTGGTGATATTTTCTCCTCCGATAGCAGTCATAATAATCATCTGGGCGTCTTCCACGGTTAGCCCGTAACGGGCTAATTCCCCGCGTTTCAAATCGAAATCAAGAAAATATCCGCCGGCAACCCGTTCGGCATAAATACTCCGTGTCCCAGGAATTCCTTTTAAAATCACCTCAAGCTCAATCCCGATCCCTTCTATTTTTTTAAGATCATCTCCGAATATCTTAATTCCAATAGGAGTCCTTACTCCCGTTGTGAGCATATCAATCCGATTCTTGATCGGCATGGTCCAGGCATTGGTGGAACCGGGGATCCTTAAAACCTCATCCATTTGGGAGATCAGTTCTTCATAAGAGATTTTGCGTGACCATTGGTTCTGCGGTTTTAAGGTCACCACGGTTTCCATCATTGAAAAGGGGGCAGGATCTGTTGAGCTTTCTATTCGTCCCGCCTTTCCGAAGACTCTTTCGACTTCTTCAAATCCTTTAAGGATTTTATCCTGAGTCTGCAGTAAACGCTGGGCCTCAGTAACAGAAATCCCGGGTAAAGTGGTGGGCATATAGAGGAGAGATCCTTCATTCAGCTGCGGCATGAATTCTTGGCCAATCCAGAAGTAAACCGGCACGGTCAGAAGAACCAAGATGACAGCCAAGCCAATCACACCTTGACGGTAATCCACCACCCATTTGACAATCGGTTCATAAAGATGAAATAAGATACGGCTGACGGGATGTTTTTCCTCGGCATGAATTTCTCCACCGGCAAAGAAGGTTAGAAGGGAACTGAGCCAGCGGGGTTTAAAGGTAAACTTTGTCTCCCGAATTAATAAAAGCATCAAGGCGGGTGCTAACGTGACCGACAAAAGAGCGGCAAAGGCCATCGCATAATTCTTGGTGAAGGCGAGGGGTTTAAAAAGCCGCCCCTCCTGGGCCTCCAGACTGAAGATCGGAATAAATGACACCGCAATCACTAGCAGAGAAAAAAAGATCGGACGGCCTACTTCCTTGGCCGCTGAAATCAAAACTTCATTATAAGGTTCTCTTCGGCCTTCCTCTTTCCAACGTTCAATGCGTTTGTGGGCATTTTCAATGAGGACAATCGAGGCATCCACCATCGCTCCAATGGCAATAGCGATACCCCCCAAAGACATGATATTGGAGGTCAATTTCATCGAATACATTGGTATAAAAGAAATCAGAACCGCAATCGGTAAGGTAAAAATCGGAATCAGGGCACTCCTTAAATGCCAGAGGAAAAGAAGAATGACCAAACTCACGGTAATCATTTCCTCAAGGAGTTTTTCCTTTAATGTATCAATGGAACGTTTGATGAGTTCCGAACGATCATAAAGGCTGACCACTTCCACGCCCTTAGGAAGAGAGGGTTCAATCTCTTTGAGTTTCGTTTTGACCCTGTTGATGACATTGAGGGCATTTTCTCCATAACGCATCACCACAGTTCCGGTCACCACATCTCCTTCTCCATCCAGATCCGCCAATCCCCGACGGATTTCCGGCCCCAAGGCCACATTGCCCAAATTTTTAACCAAAATAGGCGTTCCCTTCTCCTTGGTCTCTACCACAATGTCTTCCAAATCCTTGATGGACTTTGCATAACCACGCCCCCGAACCATATACTCGGCCCCGGAAAATTCCAGGAGTCTGCCTCCCACCTCCTGATTCCCTTTGCGGACGGCCTCAATAACCCTAGGGAGAGATATGTTGTACGCAAGGAGTTTATTAGGATCAATTGTGATTTGATACTGTTTGACAAACCCTCCTAGAGAAGCAACCTCCGCGACTCCCGGAACACTCTGCAGATGATAACGCAGGTACCAATCTTGAAAGCTTCTTAACTCTTGCAGGCTATGCTGCCCAGATTTATCCACCAAGGCATACTGATAGACCCACCCCACCCCGGAGGCATCCGGTCCCAATTCGGTTCTAACCCCTTCGGGCAAACGCGGGATGATCTTACTTAAGTATTCCAAGGTGCGACTGCGCGCCCAGTAAACATCAGTTCCATCCTTAAAGATGACATAAACATAAGAAAATCCGAAATCCGAAAATCCGCGGATCGCCTTGACTTGAGGCGCCCCCAGCATCGCTGTCACAATCGGGTAAGTCACTTGGTCCTCAATGATATCGGGACTACGATCCCACCGAGAGTAAATAATGACCTGAGTGTCAGAAAGATCAGGAATCGCATCCAAAGGGATATTTATTAAAGAGACATACCCGGCCATCATAGCGGCAATGATGAGAATGAAAATGATAAACTTGTTGCGGGCCGAGAAGTCAATCACCTTTTCAATAATGCCATCATTATTTTCCCGCTCCCCCCCTGTTTCTTCAATGGGAGATGGATTGGATTTTTTAAGACTATTGTCCATGGCGATTGCCTCCTGTCGTTGAGGATGGCTCTTCAGCCATTGGGCTGCCTTTAGGACTTCCTTTTTCAGAAATCATTCCCTCAATGGCCGATTTAAGACGGCTTTCGGAATCAATCAAGAAGTTGCCGCTGACAACGACACTTTCCTGTTCTTTAAGACCCTCTTTAACCTCATAATCATTTTCTGTCTTTGTTCCTAAGACAACATCGCGGGGAGTAAAGATCCCCTGACCTTCATCAAGAAAAACAATCTGTCGTGTGCCGGTATTAAAAACCGCCTCAACCGGAACGGTGAGAGTTTCCCCCAGATCAATGTTGAGCGTGACATTGACATACATATCCGGTTTAAGGTGCCCTTTAAGATCTTCTATTAAGACCCGAATTCGGGTCGTTCTTGTCGTTGGTTCAACCATTCGATCAATCGCACGTATTTTCCCTTTAAAAACTTCACCGGGAAGAGAAGGGATTCCCGCATCAACTTCCTGCCCAACTTTAATCAGGGGCAGTTCAAATTCGTAGATTTGGGCATACATCCATACTGGATCTCCCGGATGGGCAAAAAGCAGGCTGTGCTCCGGCTCTTTCCATGTGGCGATTTCTTCAATCAGATCATCACTGAGGCCTAGATGTTTCAAACGAATTCGAGTGGATTCCAGCAGGCGTTTGGATTGGTCAACAATTTCTGGGATAGAACTTGCTTGCGCCTGTTGGTAAGCCTTAATCGCTTGAATATATTCCGATTGGGCTTGATAAAGTTCTGGGTCATGGGCAATGGTACCAACTGTTCGAATTGTTTTGTTGAGCCTTTTTTTCTCGATCTTTGCCGTTTTGATACCGATCAATTGCTGCTTTTGAGTAGAAAGAACAACTGAGGCATAACCTTCAGGAGTTGATCCTTGGGATTGAGTTACACCCTCTTCTTCATAAACAGGAATCAAATCCATTCCCATGGGTGATTTCCCCGGTTTTTCTGATTTATATCCCGAGATCATGGGGTCCGTCCAATACAAAATTCTTTTCTCTTTAAGTGCGGCCGTTTCTCCCACCACATGCATCCCGCAAATAGGACAGGTAACCTTTTCACCTTCTTCGGTCACCATCAACATCGGACAAATTTTACCCTCATGTTTTTTAGGACAATTGTGCATGATGCAAATGTCTTTCATCCTTTGCACCATTTGTTCTTTTGCTGGCACGGGATTGGAATCTTCTTTCTTGACTAACTTCATATAACAGATAGGGCAATCCCCGGGCTTATCACTGATGTAAGTTGGGTGCATAGGACAATAGTAAACCGCCTTTTCCTTTTTATTTTGAGAGCGGGGAAGATTCCCTCCTTTGATGGTGAGAATCACTCCCGTGATCATAAGAATGATTATGAGTAGGACCACAAATTTATTTCGTGACATGATGCTTACTCCCTTCTTATTTCAATTCTTTTCCCACAATTCTTTCGATAACTGCAAAACTCTTCATGACCTCAGCTAATGTCTGATAATAAGACATTTTTGCATTAAGATAAACCCTTTCGCTGTCAATCAGTTGTAAAATATCGGTTGACCCCGATTCATACCCCGCTTGATCCGAGCGAAAAGCTAACTCGGCCTGCGGGATAAAGGCATTCCGATAGAGCTCCACAATTTGTTTCTGATTTGTAAATTGAAAAAAAGCACGCTTGATTTCATATTCGGTTTCATTGCTAACTTCCCTAAAGCGTGCTTCACTGGCTTTTAAATTGTTTTTGGCCTCCGCGATGGTGGGGACAATTCGATTCTGCCACAAAGGGATAGTAAATTTAATGGGAATCATCCAGGCATCCCGACCATCATCGGCCTCATTGGTTTCACGTTCTCCAATACGAAAATATTGGAAACCCACCGTCAGATCCGGGGCATATTCATACTTGGCTAAAGACTTGCCGTGCTCTTCTCTTTTTTGCATAGCCAATGCTTCTTTCAGTTCGGGACGATTGTTTCTAGCCTCGGTGAGTAATTCTTCGAGATTGAGATCCAAGGGCGGCAAGGTGGGTTCGGTTATGAGTCCTTCCCAAGGAGTGGAATGATCGCGATTAAGAAGAGAATTCATCAGGCTTACCAGAGTTTCTTTCTGTTGGCGAAGCGTAAAAATCTGTTTTAACGCCTCGGAAACTTCGGCCTGGGCCTTGGCCACCTCCCCCTGACCTGCGGACTGACTGGCATACCTCGCTTGGGCAATCGATTCAAAGTTCCTCATTAAATCTCGGATTTCCTCTAAAATCCTTAAAGAGGCCTCCACGGAAAAAAGATCGTAATAGACCTCTTTGACCCTCAAGATCACCTCTTGCTCGGTCATTTTGTATTTGGCCTCAGCCATCCGGGCCTGGGCTTCCGCCATTTTTCTTCGCTCAAAGAGTTTCCCAGGAAAGGGAATCATTTGTTCAAATTCGTACATATCTTTCTGGGGACCTAACCGCGTCTCCAGCATCGGCCCCATGACCGCGTAGCCACCCATAGGATCGGGTAAACTCGAAGCCTGCGGGACACGGTTTTTGGCGGCCTGCCATTGGCTATATTGCGCCTTAATCGAGGGATTATTTTTAACGGCCTGTTCAATCAAATCCGACAGGTTCGAAGGCAAGGCCTCCTCAGCCGCAATCTGCCCAGGAAAAATCATGGGAATCAAAATCAATGATACTAACCCCAATTTTTTCATTTTCTCTCCTTGTCTTCTCCTTAAAAAGAATTTACAACAAGTCAATTGTAACAACTTTGAGACAAAGTTTGTATGAAATAATGAAGAAAAATAAGAATGATTATCTTTAAGGCGGATTAAAGCCGAAGGACAGAATTCTTAAGATACAGCGGGAGGGTTAAAGAACCTTTGGGAGGTCCTTGATTGTAATTCACGGTGAGAACAATTTGAATTGAAGAACCCAAATGGCTTAAATTCTCAAAATGGAGTTGTTGGCTAAAAGCCATCTGAGACTTAAAGTCAATACCAAACGATGGGTTGACACCAATAAGAACTGGGCAATCACAATGATTGTCATCCGTCGAATTTTGGGGCGATTGTTGATGATGAAAGGGGTCTTGATGGCAGGTCTCAGTATTTAAAGCCCCCCAGTTAATCTCACTGGCACAACAGCAAGAAACCAAACCCAAAATAAGAATGGAGATCATCAAAAAGGTTGATATTTCGTAAATTCTTTTCATTGCACTCTCATGTTTACACTATTGGGATAAAATTGTCAAGTTCCTTTTTTTTCTTCCCGTCTCGGGTCTCCCTCTCATTAACCTCAAGGGCATAAGATATCTGTTAGCGCCTTCTTAATTCCCGTAATCTTTTTCGGATTAAAAGAAGGCGCCTAGAGGAAGTTTTCTTTGTAAACTCCTGCATCTTACGGAGCCATTCTAATTTCTTTTCTGGAGGGATCTTGAGGAAACGCAATATCCGCTCTTCTTTAGTTTCCCATCTAAAAATCATCGGTATCTTCTTTTAAGCTTTTTAATCAACTTTAATTCTTCAACGTCGGCTTGATCAATGTCTCTCCCTGCTTTTTAAAGGATTTCAATCCTTTAAGGAAAGCTGTTCTTCGGTCCCTTGTTCCGACAGGCCAAAAAGAAGTGGGAAATTCGTCACCGGTGTGATCTGAATAATCACCGGCACAAGTCCATCAATTTTGATCTGCTGCATCTGCTGAACTGGCAAAGGAAGTGGCGCCCCGTTAGCATCTCTCTTTATATCCAAAATCAAATTCCCAGGTGCAAAGTCAATCCCACCAACAGGCTTTGTGATCATAGCTTCATCTTTACTTTTCCCCTCTTGTTCCAAAGGTCTCTCTCCTTTAGGAGAAAGCCCTTCGACATTTTCTGCCCCGCCTGTAAAATAGTCTCCCAACTCATTTTTCAAGAGATCAAACGCTCTTTGGATAAACAATGGTTCTGATTGGCGCAGTTTCTTGTGGTCGGCTTTCTCTTGTTGTGGTGAGCGGGGCTTCCCATAATTAAACAATAATCTAAACCTCTCATGCCAATCTTTCTTCAAGATGGGAATCCCTGTTCCTTCAACACCCGCCCTTACCATCCCATAGAAGTATTGATTCCCTTCAATATCCTTCACATCGAACCGGCCCCAGACTTTGGGAGCGAATTCGATGTCTGTTTCGAGAATATGTTCTCCTGGATTCCTTAAGAGATACCCAATCTCTTGGGAAATTTTGATGGCCAGTTGATCAGCATCTTTTTTAGGTCCTACATAAATTGTAAAATCTTTTTCTCCCTTGTCTCCCCCATGTAAATATTTATAACCGACCTCTCCTTTTTTTGTATTCCTCCACAGCCACTTGTGGATAATCTCTGCGAATCTTCCATGCGGTTGAACCCGCAAATGGAGTTTCCAGCCTCCCTTCTTGACCATCGCTTCCGGAACATACCGAATCTGCCCTTCCCATAAAGGAGGGATCAATGGTTCTCCTGGTTTTGTCACCATCGCCTGGTCGCGTTGGGGATTTGCCTCAAATTGAGAAGCACGGCCACCCTCTTTTGATTTCATTGTTTGGAAATCACTTCTAAATTTTCTAAATTGGCCAGCAAGCCGCTCATATTCTTCTAAAGGAATCTTTTCTTTCAAATTGTCTTTGAGATAATCAAAATTCACCATTGCCAAGATTTGATTCAATGAGGTGGCTGTTTTTAAAAATTCCAAGATCATATTGGGATCTTGAGTTTTTAAATACCAATCTAAGATACTGGCCACATAGCGAAGCCGTTCAATGAGATCTGCTTTAAGTGCCTCCTCACGCTCATCCTTCAAATAATCCTGAATGAGGACATTGAGAACAATCTGGGCCCAGGGGCCTGTGCCGATCTGTCGTTCTTGGATTGTTGTGAGGCCTTCCACCCCGTAGATTTGGATAAATGAGGCAAAGTAAGCATACAATTCATCAATGAGTTTTTGTTCGCTGGATTCAATGGCATAGCCGTGAATGGCATGATAATCATTGTGCCTCTGTTCATGCCTTAAAGAGAGGAATGCCTCCTTATCAGCTGTTTTAAGTTTTTCTACCGTGCTCCCGCGGATAAAAACAAAACCAACCAAATTAAGAGCCTCCCCATTTTTCATCCCACCCAGTTGTCCCATCACATCCATGACTTTATCGTCTAAGATGTAAGCGTCATGTTCTTTCTCATAATGTTGAAAGAGATTCTCCATCTCCAAACCATGAATATTCAATTTCAATTCCAGCATAGCACTGGCAAAGCCCATCCTTTCCATCAAGATCTGCTGGGGCTGACGATCTGGCGTCACCATCGCCTCATCTCGTTGAGGGGTTGTCGTCGTTGCGGGAAAGGCAGTCGTTTGTCCCTTCGATTTTGCTAATAAAAGTCTCTCTTGGGTTACAATCAAATCATCCTCAGGAATCTTTACATCAAGACTTAAAATATGAAAAAGGTTCCTAACACCTAACTGATTTGAAATCTTGGATACATCAGCCAACAATTCCTTCATCCGATCTAATTTAAAATCCCATGCTTCTAATGGATCGGAAAATCGCTCAAACGGAATTCTTCCCAATGAACTTCCCGGATTCTCCACTGCAAAAATCAAATCAATATCACTATCTTCTTTAAGTGGCGTTCCCCTCACACGTCCACCAACCATATAAAGTCTTATCTCACCTGGGTTTAATCTGTATCGATTCGCTATCTCTTGATAACGCTGAATGAGGTGATCGGAAAATTCTAACAATCGCGGATAAACTTTTTCAAAATCCTCAGCGGTCTTTTTAAGATTAAGGGATGTGTGAGGCCCCTCCCGCAAGGCACGCACCTGCTCTAACATCTGATCCACTTTAGCCTGCTTTTGTTTCAGTTCATCCTGTGTGATCATTGCCTGATCGATCTGAGGGACTTTAGCATGATAATCAAAATTCCTTTCGTACTCATTCCCTTTGAATATATTCTTAAAAAAATTATATTTGGCCTTGATGGCGGCGGAACGTTCGGCTGCCCTTCGAAACTGGGGACCAAATAAAATATAAGCCGAGAACTGATCCACAAAATCTTCTTGCGAATTATCTTCCTCAGGGAAGGCATAATCAATGAGGAAATGTTTTCCCAAGAAACGCCTCCCCTGGTTCCTTTTTTTCGTGGCTTCCTGTCCAGTCCAAGACTTCATATCCCAGGAAATCCCACCATAAGCACGTTGAAGTTTTGTATCAAGATTTTTATAGACCCGGTGGGCTAGCTCGTGCAAAAGCATCCGGATAAAAGAAAGTTCAATGATTTTCTCTTTCGTGAATTGACCTAAATAGCCACGGATTTCTTTACTTCGAATGATATCCCAAAACATCCATACCTCCCGCATATTTAAAGGTGCAATCACCAAAGAGGCATGCCCATCTTCTGGATAAGATTGTGTAAAATTTCTTAATTCCCGAGGCCGAAAAGAAAAGAATTGATCTTGGTATTGATCAACAATTTCTCTAGGTAAGGAGGACAACATTGCATAGATAAGTTGTAATTCTCTTAACGTGAATCGGCTGTTGATCGCTTCTTGCTCTAGGACCTTCCCTCGATTTTTTAGGCCGGCTAAAATTTCATATTGATCGTAGGCTAAAGGAACATGATCATCAAAATTTCTTTGGATAGCTAATCGCAATTGATCATACATCGTTAATAACCCTTGTTCATTTTTTAACAACTTCTGATCCAAGTCATTCATGGCATGATGCGAAGGTAATAACCTTAAAATCTCAAAGATGTGCCTGATCTTTTGAGTTTCTGGTAAATTCAAAACCGTTTCATCGGGAGTAAAATTGACCCATTCATGTTCACCCGTCACTTTATTGACAAATTCAATACCACTCTCGCGTGGGACCCAGTACCAATCCTCTCTTGTGACCCCCGGTCTTAAAATCGCTGGCAATCTTTCCAAAAGACCTAAGATGATTAAGGTAAACTGCACCGGCATAGGTCGATCTTGATGAATATTCATGTCCCATTCTTCATCGGTAAATAAAACCCTGCGGTGTTCTTCATGATCTATATCAATTGTTTGACTTACCAAATCAATACCCCGTCTAATCAAAGAAATGGCGATTGACATATCTCCTTGATCGTAATAAAAGGGGTGGACAACATAGGATTTCGTTGTTGCATTAATTCTTTGGTCGAAGTAAACCTCCTCATACTTCTCTAGGAGTTTAGCGATAAGCGCTTGAGCCTCTTTCGTAAAGGGAATCAATTCTTTCTGAATCCCATCCCCACTTCTCAATTCAATTCCTTCTTTAGTCAGTCGATAAATCCCCCAATCTTGATCGGTCAAAACCGCCTGAGGGATTTTGGTCAGTAAAGGTAAAAAGGCAATATCGAAATTAGCGACTTTGCTATTAAGTTTGGAAATGTCGGAAGATTTTCTAATATTTAACTCTGGATGCTCTTGATTGATTCGAGCAATTCCTTCTTGTAACAGAGTCCCGTCTAAAAAATCTTGTTCCAATTTTTCTAAACTTGTCAGGATTGCCTCATCTTTCTTAATGCCTTCCTCCCCCTGAGGGGATTTCTTCCTTTTATCCCATCCTTTCATAACCCTCTCTTTAAATTCAGCAAAAGTCCCTGTCTCTTCTGCTTTCGTTTCATCAAAGAGTAAGGCCTTGATTCTTTCTTCATCTTCCAAATCGACATGACGGGCAGAATCCATAATGAACTTGAAAATGGTATCTGAAGATTCCTTTGTTTCTTGTGCTAACGTTTCAATGAGCTCTCTGATCTGCCCTTCCTCTGCAAAGATACGCGGGATGGCCTCTTTAAGTTCCAATTGGATCAGAGGAATCATTTTCTTGATTTGATATTCTTTGATTTTTTCTTGTTCTTGAGGCTTAAGTTGAATCAGAGGGAAATCCCCTTTTCGGGATTGGTGCACATTCTGAAAAGGTCCCACTTCAGCGAAAGAGAGATAAGATTCATTGTTGGGGATGATATGACGATCGGAAAGAAGCAAAGTGGAATGAAGAGCATCTCCTAATTGTGTCCTTATCTGCGGCCTTAAATATTCCCCAACTGCTCGAACCGCTAAGATGTCATAGGAAAGATTGGAAATCTCCTTGAGATCTTCCTTATCCCCCAGAATCGTCACTTTTGTTTCAATCTGAAAAACAGGATGAGTCAATTCCGCTTGCGCTGTTTCTCTAAACACATTGAGGGACTTAGCTGAGACATCCCGCGCTTCCAAAATGATTTTCCAATCGTTTAAGTTTTCCCCAGTCTGATGGAAGACTATCGAAACCGTCTCAGCCAATTTCATTAAGTCTTCTCCAGTGGATGAACCCAGACTCCCGATTCGGATCACCCGGTCATTCCTCATCTTTTTAAAGGCAATCAACCGCGGCAGGGCAAATTCTTGCAAGAAAAAGGTCTGGTCAGGATATCGGCTTCGTCCGGTCGTGGGGGAGATTAAATCCTTAACATCAAGGATATGCTCAATAAACTCTTGAAAGATCTTTGAATTTCTATCATTAATACCTTCCTCAATTTTTCTGATGGTCCCCAAAGGATCTTTGTTTTGAGGATCCAAGCTCTTTAAATGAGGGAGAAGCACCCTCATCATCCCCACCAAAGTGGGGGGCTGAAGATTTTCATAAACTATCCCGATTCTCCTTAAGGCATCAAGAACGACAAGGAAGGTATAAAGAGTTAATTGATTTTGTTCATCCAATGATATATTGTTTTTTTGGAAAAGCTCACGAGCCAAATCAAGGGGACTGACATGCTGTTCTTCTGCTTTTTTGATAGCCGAGACAATCGCTCCATAGTCAAGTTGAGCAATCCCTTGGGCATTTAAGCCATCCGTCAGAATCGCCTGATCTTTTTTAGTCTCCTCTCGATCACGGATATTTTGGGAAGTCTTTTTGACTTCTTTAATTTGACCGGCTTCTTTCAACTCTTTTATTAAAGATTCGGTCAGTCCCTTTTCTTTTTCCTCTAAGGTCTCGTAGGTCGTATCATCTCTCAAATCTAATTTTCTTACCTCAACGATGATTTTCTCTTCCAAATCAAAAAACGACCCTTCTACCTCATGACCCTTTAAGATATTCCTTAGAACCGCTGCCGCCAACTCCATCTGAGCAAAATTCAATTCCTTGAATCGGGTTCCGTAAAGTCTGATAAGAAGACCCCCCCCCTTACCATAATGATAGGCTGAGTATACCGCTAAGAGATCTCCTTCGATATAGGATTTGCCTGGCTCATCACCCCAGGTTTTTCCCCCTTTATTCTCTTCGATATATTTGACAACTTCATCCCATGTTCTAATCGTATCAGGGATAAGACGAAATTTTGCATGGGTTAAGAAGGGTGTTCTTTGGCGATCCACAAAAGTCTCCTTTCCAAAGGGAGGTTGAAATCCCGCTTCAAGAAATGTCCCTTCCATAATGCCGGCATTGAATCTCCCCAACGCTGTAGCCAACAGCCAACGCATGTCATCACCAAAATTTAATCTTAAATATTCCCGCATCCAATCGGCGGCAACAATCTTATGGATCGCTTCGTGGATGACTATATCAAATATCCATTCGATCCCGCGGATCTTGGCATTTAAATTTGGTTTGATATGTCCTTCTTTATAATCAATTGTCCCATCCCAAATCAGTTTATCCTCATAATAAGGGGTGGTTGAGTCTAAAAACTCTTCTAAAAAGTTATCAAACTCCTCACCCCTCAGACCTAGCTGATCTAAAAGATAAACATAGGTATATTTAGCCACATAAACCACAAACAATCTCAACGCAAAATCATTTTCAACCTTTCTTTTTTCAATCAATCGAGTCACTCCTCCAGAGATCATATCTCGGTAGATACTGCTATATTTTATAAGCTCCGTAAGTTTCTGCCTTAATTCTTGAGGAGTTCGCTTTTCCTTGATGCCATCATCAATGATCTGCTTTGTCTTCTTGAGAATTTCTGCCTCCCCACCCAATTTCTTTAAGACACTATTAGCAATTTTTCCCCACGGGCCACCTTTCTTTTGAAGAAGTTCCCATGTTTCAATCGAAACACCCCGATCCAAGACTCCCCTGGTAAACTCCTCAAGCAATGTTTGATTAGTATTGATGAACTTAAGGTATTCTTCCGAGACAAAATTATCCAATTCCTCCACCTGATTCTCCCGCAACAAAGCACCGACTTGACGAGGGAGATTCTCTATTGCTGATACCTTTTGCAAGATACCCTCCCCTATCCCTGCTTTATGCATTTTTATCCATGATTGTAAAAATCTGGCAACTTCCGTTGCATCTTTCTCGTGTGCTGTATATAAGTTTGTCCCAACCCGAAATAGCAAAGTAGCAATAGAACCATCGTGTTCCTTGTACCACAATTGGAAATCATCGATGTCATTAACCGAACCGCTGATGACAAAGATTCCATCTTGTCTTTCCACAAAAATAATGACTCCCGGATCCTTTTCTCCTACAAAATCAAAATGATCATGGTCTTTTTCATAAGAGACTTTTCTTAATTTTTGGATTTCTTCTTGTAAGTTCTCTATTTCTTTTTTAACATCCTCTGTCTGTAGTCGATCGCGTAAGGCTTGTAACCTTGCCTCGAGTCCCTTTATCTTTAATCCAGCGGATGTAATCGTCATGTTAGCAAGGCCAATCTTTTTAAGGTTATAAATGAGATCACCATATTCTTGAGAATTCAATTCCTTTTTACTCTGTTTGATGAAAGGGGGATATTGATCCAAGATATCTAGGTCACTCGGAACTGTTGAATCAACGACCTTTAATTTTAATCTCACGAGCTCTTGACTTCTATTTTTGATGACCCGCGATCTAGCCGGAAAAACACCTTTGTCTAGAAATTCATCTTTTCTCTTAAGATAAGCATGCCCCACACCCAGTGTTTTTTCAAAAAGGGGCAAATAGACTAAAACCTCAAAGTTCCCATCGAAACCCACACCCAAAAAATTCAGTTGCTTAGTCCTTACCTGACCCGAAACGGAATCTCCCCGACTTAACAAATCATAGGCCCTGCCATCATCTTTGAATCCTTCTTCTGGCATCTCTTTAAGGTTAATAAAGGTATCCGGATGGGCATGAAAATCTCCGATCAAAAGATACCCATGTTTTTTGGCAAGCTCATTGGCGTAATGAAGAAAACCTTCGTTAACGTAAAAATTCGTCCTGTTTGAATGAACATACCTATTCGTTACTTTCTCAATGACACCAGTTCCTTTATTCACAAAAAGAAAATAACCGTTCTCATCTTGCCCACTGGATGTCTTTCTTAAAGTTTCTAAGACTTCTTGGGAAACTTTTATCGAGAAATCCGCCTCATCAATGAATGAGGTTGCATCTGTGGTAGCTTCTTTAATCTTTCTAAAGGCTTTTTCATAACTTGGTGATGCTTTAGAATCTGTTAATCTTTGATAAGGGGCAGCGTGTTCTTTCCCAAGGTTGTCTTTGATAAAATCTACTATGCTCTGGCCAAGGACCTCATCGATCTCATTGAGTTCTTCTAAGAAAAACCCTGGCTGGGCTTCGATGATTTCGGCTAGACCCAACATGGTCTCGGTAGTGGCAGAGACATAACCATTAACAGGAGAAGGAAGGGTTGCGTAATGAAAAAGGGATTTGATTAATCCCGCCTTTTTGATCTCCTTTATTACTCTTTGATTTTTTGATTGGCCTAATTTAACAACGGCCTTGGTCAGCTCAAATGCCCCTCCATTATAAAATCTCATTTGATCTCTTAAAGATGGTACTTGCGGGCCAAACTTTTGTTGAATATTGGGGAACCTTCCTTCATCAATATGTTCCTGGATTTTTTCTTGCCACACCCAATTGAAATAGCTTCGATTGGGTTGTTTCAGGGAGGAACCCTCCTCATGAGAAGAAGGGCCGGTTCTTGCTAACTCAAAGAGCAGTTTGCGATTGACAACCTCCGCGTGATAAATATTGCGAATTTTCCCGATAATATCGTTCTCAAGAATTTCTTCTTCAATCTCATTTTGCTGATGCCTTAAAATAGTACCAACAATTTCAGCTAAGTGAACTGCACGCACTTTTAAACGATCAGCCTTCTTCTCATCCATCAGATTTTCATAATAAACATTAAAAAGCCTTGAAAATATTTTGGCTGAGACAACCTTCTGTTTAAACTCATCAGCTTCATCCGATTGATAGATAGCGTTTAAAGCATCCCTCAAGTCAAAGCCATCTTTAAAATCTTTCTCATCAAGAGGGCCTTCTTTAGCGATTGAGTCCAAGTTTTTAATGACCACACCTTGATTGGGGGCTTCTTTTTCGATAGGCTTTTCCTCATTTTCTAATAGGCCAGGGGCTGGAGGTTGGGGAAGAGGTGATATGGTATTGTCTTGAGCATAGGCAGGACTTCTTAAGGCCACACTCGCCAGCATGACCACACCCGCCACAACTCCTTGAAAGAGCCTTGTGAATGTTTTCTTTTCCCTCACATTAGTGACTTGTAAATCTTCATTGATCTTCCACTCAATCCCTCCTGAGAAATACTTGCGAGGGATGGATTCTTGGGTGTAGGGATCGTAATCCTCCCGGATATAGTTGTAAACCCCTTTCTTAAACACCTTAAGATATTGCTCATAGATCTTTTGCTTGATCTCTTTATCTTCAAGGTCAATGCCTTTGACCTTATTTTGATCAACATACTGTTGACCTAGAAGACTCTCCTTCAAAGTCCGCTTATACCAAGCCGCCAAAATTAGCGAATGATAGATCTGCCGCAAATTGGCAAAGTTTTCCCCTTCGTTGACCTCTTTTTCAATCGCCGGAACGATCAAATCCTTGACTATTGAGCCGGAAAGATCATTAACCTCCTTAGCCTTAAGCGAGGGATCCGTGGCACCTTGATCCTTTAGCAGTTGACTTCTTAAAGCCTGATAATCATGATCCAGCATCACCTTCAAGCGGGATTCCCCCACAAAGGCCATCCCTTCGTGTTCATAGACAACTGCCCGCTCTGGTAGAATCCACACCTTGTTGAAGGTATTGACCGGAATATTTGTTGTCCCGTACTGCTCATAGGCCTTCTGATAGATCTTCTCCCAAAAGGCCTTCCCCAAATCATGCTCCGGGTAAATCAACGAGGCAGTTAACTGCTTTAAGAGATAATCCTGCAGTAACATATCCCGTCCCATCTCGGTGACACCAAAGCTTTCCGGGATGATCCGTTCCTTTTCATAAGGGGATAAATTCACCCACATCTGATCTTCTGGAACAGTCAAGGAGGCCAGAAAATATTTAATCAGTCTGGTCGACTCCTGCTTTAACTGGTCTTCTTTAAGTTTGCTGTCGCCGGTATCAACAATAAAGTCAAAATGGAATGGATTCTGCGGATATACTTTAATACCTTTCAGGACAACCGGTTGAAACCCAGCACTCAACGAGACAAGACTGCCGGGAGAGGGAAGAGTAAGCCCACTGGATCCTAGGTTAATGACTTGGGCATAGGCCCTTTCTCCCAGAAATAAAAGATTCGATGTCACAACCATTGAGAAAATAACAAGAAGGGCTGTGACCTTCAAAAACAATCTAGAAACTTTTGTTTGGAACATCACTTGTTTTATTTGAAAATTATAAGGATGAATTTTAAGATTTATCTTAATAAAAGTATAAAATTATTTGCAGCAATTAACAAGGTGGGGGTCGTAAACCACATTTCTTGAGAGGGCACAGGGTAGAGAAGGCAACAAAAATCACTTCTTTGTTGATTGACTCTTCTAACTACATGACCACTCGGGGAGTTTTTAAGCTACCTTACCCGAGGGGTCATGAGGGGTCGGAAACTCTCCGACCCCTCAACTACATGTCAAATATCAAGACATCGTTTACTCTGGTAACGACACTCTGTCTTACATCCTTCGGTTACGGAGACGATAACCGTATCGGCTTTCGGTGACGTTTGTCGTTGAGAAGAAGCGAATAACGTAACCTTGACCGAAACGGATCTCGTAACCATAATCAAAAGGCGTAATCCTGTTATGGGTATACGATGTTCTGAACTCACCCTCTCTAACCACTGTTCATGCTCGGCACACCTCCAAGAGAAAAGTGGCCACGTGGCCACTTTTCTTAAATCAGGATATCTTTGAAGAAAAGAGCAGGCCACTCTTTTCGATGCGAAACAAGACGGGCATGCCCTATCCCTGCTCTTTAGACGGCAATTACAACCACTTCTTTATCTTGAAATACATCAACATCGATAAACTGATCAACCACATCACACCTAAGACAATAAAATACCCCCATGGATACTCTAATTCCGGCATGTATTTAAAGTTCATTCCGTAAACGCCAACAATAAAGGTAATGGGACTAAAAACGGCGGAGATAATCGTTAAGACCTTCATGACCTCATTGATCTTTTGGCTGAGGCTAGAGAGATAAATATCGTGCATCCCTGCCAAGAGATCTCGGTAGGAATCAATGGAATTCATAACCTGGATGGAATGATCGTACAAATCGCGTAAATAAATATTTGTGGTTTTCTTGATCAACTTTGATTCAGTCCTTAAAAGCCCGGTGACTAACTCTCTGACCGGCCAGATGTATCTCCGTAAATAAATCATTTCGCGTTTAAGGTAATGCAGTTCTTGGGCCATCGCCACCGATGGGTTTTTCAGCAGTTGTTCCTCAAGATGATCCAGGATCCCTCCCAGGTGCTCAAAGACAATAAAATAATGATCAACAATCGAATCCAGCAAACAATAGGCCAGATAATCGGCTCCCATTTTTCTAATGCGGCCTTTATCATTTCTTATCCTTTCCCGAATGGGATCAAAAATATCCCCTGGTGTTTCTTGGAAAGAAATCACATAATTGAGGCCGAGGATAATGCTGATTTGTTCAATTTTAATTTCTTTCTTTCTATCATCCAGATAAAACATCTTTAAAACGACAAAAAGATAGTCTTCGTAATCCTCCAGTTTGGGTAGCTGTTCGGTACTGACGATGTCCTCTAACACCAACGGATGAATTCCGAAATGCGCATCTATCTTTTCGATGACATCAATTTGTTCAAGTCCGTCAATATTGACCCACGTAACGCTGGTCCGATCCTTGACCGGAAAGCTTTCTTCAATTGTTTGTACTTGCCTTTCTCGATATTGATCTTGATCGTATTCAAAAACACTAATGACAGTTTTCGCTAATTTCTTCTCACCGATGTGAACCAGTGTTCCGGGAGGAAGGCCCGCCTTGAGGGAGGCACTTTTATATAGCTTAGGAGTTTTGGGTTTCATCTCACAAAAATTTTAACGATGTCTTTGAGACCCGAACAAATACCCTAATACAAATCCCAATGACAAAACCAAAATCAGAAATAAGATCCTGGACATACTCACCTTCCAGAAAAGGATCTGGAAGGTCGTCACCTGAGTGTTTTGAAGAAGAATAATGATGGAGAATAAGCTCACCAACATCATAAGGTATTTATTCTTGATCATAGCGCAATTTGAGGCTTTTTCCCATTGGAGGTGGGAACAGTTCCCTATTTGATTTTTGCCCCCCATTATACAACAAAAAGAAAAAGGGGACAGCCCCTTTTCTCTAATCAAGGAACTGTCCCCTTTAAACTAGGATGAACTTATTATCTTAAATTACTCTGTCGTTGCAGGAGCCTCCGGTTCAACTGCTTCCACGCCTTCTTCCTCCTCAATGTCTGCCTCTTCTTCTTCCAATGTCTCTTTTACGATCTGCACCGCTATCTTATTCCCATCTTTTTCTTCAAAGAAAATTTCCACACTATCGCCCACGGCTAACTCCTGAAGGGAATTGACATTAAGCAATTTAGGATTCTCAACCTTGTAGACAACCTCTACTTCTTGATCAGCATCATAGTCATATTCCTTGATGGTCAACTGATCTGCGGCCGCTGAGACGACTGTCCCATAAGCATATTGCATCGTTTCCTCTTCTGCAGCCGTTTCCGTTCCTTCCGCGGCAGTTGGTTCATCGCCAGCAGCCGGTGCGGCCTCGGGTTGGGCAAAGACCGGGGTGAGAAACCCTAATACGATGAGACCAACCCAAAAACTCAAAATTAACCCTTTGTTTTTCATTTCCTCTTCTCCTTTGTTAAAGATTGATCAAGGGTTGAATTAATGATAAAATTCGGCTCTCCTTTTACCACTTCCTTGCGCTTTTTACTTGTCATGAAACGTTTTACTAGTGCTCCGTCAGATAAATTTTTATACTGACTCCGCACTTCCGCTAGGGGGGCAAGCCCCCCTTCGGCGCTCGCTTCGCTCGCTTAAGCACCCCCCAAACCTGGGGGAAAGGCTTTCCCCCAGTCCCCCTGCGTGCATTGTCAGAAAATTTATCTGACAATGCACTAGACATAGTTTATAATCTATGAATTAAATTAAAATTAAAATAATATTAAAAATTTTTAACCTGAGAGGAATGTAAAATTTAATGAGGAACTATAAAGAACCTCGAAAGGTTGTGATTGGCCTTCCCTCTAAAAAGATGAGGTCTCTTTAGCTTAAGGATAAAGACACAAGTTCTATCGGAGGTTCACTTTGAGAACTTAAAGGTAGGTTAATTTTAAATGTTGTCCCAACATTGACTTGACTCTCAACCTTGATATCTCCCTGATGAATATTAGCAATGGATTGGGCAATACTTAATCCTAACCCACTCCCAATTTTATCAAAATGAGATGGGCAACTGCCATGATAAAATCTTTCAAAAATTTTGGGAAGATCGCCTGGCGGGATTCCCAGGCCCGTATCGGAAATGGAGATATGAATTTCTTTGTCCTGTTGATCCACACAGAGTTTAATTTGACCGCCTTTATCCGTAAATTTAATGGCATTATCCAAAATATTAAAAAACAAACGCCTTAAGTGCAGTTCATCGGCCTTGATCTTTAACGATTCGGTAGGAAGTTTGAGTTCAATAGCAATCCCTTTTTGAGCGGCAAGTAATTTGCATTGTTCGGCCATTTCTTTAAAAAAGAGAATAAAATCTATCTCTTGAAATTTGAAAATTTCTGGCCGGTAGTCCAGCTTGGTTAACAGCAATAAATCATCAATCGTTTTCATCATACGCTGAATTTCTTCTAAATTGACTTTGAGAACCCTCTCATATTCTTCCTGATCCCTTTCTTTACGCAAGGCCAATTCGGATTCCCCCCGCATGATCGCTAGGGGTGTTCTTAATTCATGGGCCACCTGGGAGCTGAAATCCATGATATGTTTAAACGATTTCTGCAGGCGAATCACCATATCATTAAAGGCCACAACCAAATCCTTCATTTCTTCATCCACATGTTTGGCCGTGATCACCGTGCTTAAATCTTCGTGCGAGATTCTTTTGGCAATTTTTGTCAATTCGGCAACGGGATCTAACATTTTAGAAACAAGAAACCAAGCGAATAAGCTGGTGATGAAGATAATGACAGGAATACTGATGGCCATCACTTTAAGTTTATTGTGTAATAATTCTAAGATGGGTTTCTGTGAGGATCCAATTTGCAAAAAATAAAGCCGGTCATTATAAAGGAAAGGGGAATTGATGACTCGTAATATCCGATTTTCAAACTCAATATCCGCATATGTTATGTTCGGTTCCTGCTTAAGCGGTAAAATTTTAAGAAAAACCGCCAGTATTTCATTATTAAGATTTTTAGATCGGCCTAAGGTCTGTCCTCGGGGAGTAACAAAATTGAGGTAGTTTTGACTTAAGCCCAATTTGTCGACTTTCTGTCGCCATATTTTTTCCCAATATTTAATCTCTTCTTGCTGCGCATGATTGCCTTCAAAAGTGATGACCCGTTTCACCACAAAAGGGAATACACTCGAATCCCGTGACAATTTATTAAGATACAGATCTATCGTACGGGTTATTTCTTGGGCTTTGACTTTCAATTCCCGATCCAACTCATGATAGAGCTGACGATAAAGACTAAAATACAATATCCCACTGTGGATGACAATGATCAAACCAAAGACCAGGGTATAAAAAACACTGATTTTAAATTTTATAGAATTGAATAGTTTCATAAATATGGCAACCCCTTGATCAGATTGAATTTTTCATAATATACCCCGTCCCGCGGATCGTTTGAATCAAGGCCTTGGAAAATCCTTTATCAATCTTATTACGCAGATATTTGATATAAACATCAATGACGTTGGTAAAACTATCGAAATTTTCATTCCAAACATGTTCCGATATCATGGTTCGTGTGACCACCTGACCGGCCTTAAGCATAAGATACTCAAGAAGAGCATATTCTTTGCTAGTTAAGACAATTTCTTTATTGGCCCTTTTAACTTTATGATTTAACTGATTGAGCTCTAAATCAGCGACCTTCAGTATCGTTGATTTTTGATCTCTTTTGCGTCTCAATAGAGACCGCGCCCTCGCTAAAAACTCTTCAAAGGCAAAAGGCTTGGTTAAATAATCATCCGCCCCGGCGTCTAATCCTTGCACTTTATCTTCAACAGTATCACGGGCGGTTAAAATCAAAATCGGGACATCCATATTTTTCTTTCGGATCTCACGGCAAATGTAAATCCCATCTTTTCCCGGGATCATAATATCTAAAATAATAAGATCGTAAGAATTCACTTCAACGAGAAAAAGTGCCTTTTCACCATCATAGGCCACATCGACAGAATATTTTTCTTCCTTCAAACCTCTTTGAATAAAATTAGCCAATTTTCTTTCATCTTCCACAATCAAGATTCTCATAGTTTGCTCTTTAAATTAACAAAAAATTTATCTGTACGCATCCAAATAAAATATTTCTTCTCAACGATCATATTGATTGGAGACATGATTTGTGTCATCCCCGCCTGCCGGCAGGCAGGAATGCTTTAATCTGGGATCCCTCGCCTTGGGCGGGGTCGTCTGGATTCCGCTTAAAGCAGGAATAACGAATTAACAATTTCAACACTAATGTCAGGAACTTCTGCTTTAAAATTTTTTATCATACTCCGGGAAAACACCCTCTTTGACCGAACGGATATCCTCAACGGAATAAAAGGCCTTGGGATTAAATTTTTTAATGAGTTCAATCACTTTGTCCTGATCCCGGCGATTGATGATGGTGAAAATGACATTGACCTTGCCCGTTGTTCCCATGGCATCCACAACCGTCACCCCGTAACCCTTTTGCTGAAGGCTCCCGATTAAGTCGGTGGCCTCCATTCTGGTGATGATACGGATCACTTGAGTCCCCATGGCAATTTTTTCCTCAATATATATCCCTACAAAATTACCCATGGCAAACCCACCGGCAAAAGCAAAATAACAGGCCCAATTTGATAAATTAAAGATGATCTGTCGAATCGCTAAGAGCCATATCATAACCTCAACAAATCCTAAAAACGGGGATAAATACTTTTTCCCCCGAGAGATGAGGATGATACGAACCGTTCCTAAAGACACATCCAAGACTCTGGCTATGAAAATCAATAGAGGCAGGACAACCCATGAAAAAACGGGAGATTCTATGAAAGCCGACGTATTCATCTTTTCCTCCCTCTTTAAAAGATTAAGACTCTGGCAATTATATCAGATATTTTCCTTTTTAGGAATGATGGATAAGAACCTAAAGGGAAGGTTGACAAGGGCTGATCACTTTAAGGAGTTCTTGGGCTGCTTCTAAGGGACCGGTTCTCTCCCAACCCGTTAAGCCCAATCGGGTCCTTAATTGTCCCACAAAGAGGCCTTGCTTAAAAAAGATTTGAAAGAATTTCCGGGTGAGAATCTCGTGAATTTCTTTGTATTGGGGAGGTCCAAAAATATTAGCAAAATAGGTATGCACAATTCCGGTTGAAGTGGTCGTGCCTTTACTCATTACGGTCCCTTCCCGAAAAACATCTAAGGCGTGATCAACGGAAGTGAATCGCTCTATGACTGGATGGTCTTCATCAATCTCATCATAATTATTCCCATAGAGAATAAAGTCGATCCGGTAACCCTTCACCACATTTTCATAGCTCGTCACCGGAAGGATAATTCTCGCATTCACTTGATTAGGACTCATGATGATAGCCCGATCAATCTGTCCCAAGGCATAACCGGGTTGTAAATCATCCAGCCTCAAAAACGCTCCAATCTCAGTGCCATAACCAAGCACCTGCCCATCTTGGTTAATATCCAAAGAACCCATATCATCGGCAATGATGATAAGATCCTGGATCTCTTTTGACCCGATTTCTCTTAAGGCCTCCAGTGTTTCTGATTTACCGGCGCCGGTATCCCCAATGAAAAGAATCGTGGCTTCCCGATGACCTTTAAGAATAATTTTCACCAAAGCCCCATGAAAAGGAAATCGGCCTCTTTTCATCATGATGATATTGTGCAAGGTAAGGACCATTTTTTTTAGATAACCAAAATAACCAAATTCATTCCGATTGGGAACGGCCGCAACCATCATGTTATTCTTTTCATCATCATAAAAAACTGTTGGGAAAGATCCGAATTCATCCAACACATTCCCCGGAACCCCAAAGGTGTAGACCGCATCGGGGTTTTTATTCAAATCTTCATCCTCGGCCAAGGCAAAAAGGTTACATAAGGATACTCCCAACTCTAAAAATTTCTGGTGAAAATAGATCAAAATGACCAAGGGGCCTACTTTGGCTGGATAACAAAGCCATTCTTCTGGATTGATATCAATTTTTTCAAGGGGATTCTTGTCAATTCGATCAAACTTGCCAGATCGTTTATTCATCGGAGGATTAAGAATTAAAGGCGGATACAGCAGCATCTGACGGATCAAGGAAATCGAATTCAATTTTTGATAAACCAAAGTTGGAAATGGGATATCCTTAGTTGAGGCAATGGTAGCCACCTCTGCCCCAGCCGTCACCTGCCGGTAAATCCGTGGATGATTCCCAGTGATATTTTCCTGAATATCACGGTAGGTCCAGCGAATCATATGCATCAAATGTTCAATGGTTGAATTGAATGTCCGGTATGGTCGTTTATCGAGATCGTCCCCGGAAGAATCGCAGATAATAAAACGGTCATAACTTCGCCAATAATTATAAAGATACTCAATGAAATCATTAAAGAGGTGAGAATCCTTTAAAAACATATCTGATCCTTTCACCACGTTAGGTAGCAAATGGCCAGGCATTTTGGTCAAAAATCTCATCGTTTCAATCAACGTGTGAATGGTTTTTTCATTGATCTCGTGTTGGCCAAAGACATTCAAAAGAAACGAATTGCGCTGGGAGAGATCTTCGATGGCTCGTTTTAAAATCTCCTGAAAAATATTATTTGATAACAGTTCTTCCGAGTTTTCGCAGATCCGATCCTGGATGCGAATGATAATTTTCTTTTCCAAAATTTTAAATGTTCCAATGTTCATCTATTTCTTGTTGAATCTAGAGATAGATCCCCAGCGCGCATTTAATACGGGGGGGGGATGACAACCTATGAAGCAATGAGTTATACATCAAAAAATTTCGAGTTTCCAAGTTTTTATATTGAAAATTGCATCCGCCTTCGCACCTTAAGAGGACACCCCGCAATAGCGGGGTGATCTTCCATCTCTGCAAATTATCGATGACTCTTGTGCGGTGATTTTCGATTCTCCGATTTCGCACCGAAATTCATTGAAAAAACTTGCTTTTCCAGAAATTCAATGATTTTCTCCGCCACATCCACTCCGGTTGTCTGTTCAATAGCCTCCAATCCCGGAGAGGCATTCACTTCCATGACCTTAGGTCCTAAATCACTTTCCAAGATATCGACTCCCGCCACATTCAAGCCAATGACACGCGCCGCCTGAATGGCGATTCTTTCATAAGCTGGATCTAACGTTAGCGGTTCTGCCTTACCTCCTTGGTGAACATTGGTTCTGAATTCATCCCCTACAGCAAGTCGTCGCATGGCTGCCACAACTCTTTGACCAACAACAAAGGCCCGGATATCTTTGCCTCGACTTTCCTTGATAAATTTTTGAATCAAAATATCCTGTCTAAGACTATGGAGTGTTTGAATCACGGTTTCGGCAACTTTGTTTGTCTCAGCCAGAATCACCCCAACGCCTTGGCTTCCCTCAAGAAGCTTGATAATGAGGGGGCCCCCTCCCACGGCTGCAATCGCCGGAACAACTGGAGAACCGTAACCAATGAATACCGAAGGAGGAATATCAATATGATGTCGGCTTAAAATTTGAATGGACTTTAATTTATCCCTTGCATGACTAATTCCCAAAGATGAATTCAGGCAATAAACCCCTGTGCCTTCCAATTGTCTTAAGACGGCTGTCCCGAAAAAAGTAATCGAGACACCGATCCTGGGAATCACGGCATTAAATTTAGGTAAGGGTTTATTCAAATAATGCAATTGGGGAGAATCTTTTTCCAATAAGATGGAAAAATTCAAAGGATCCCATACCCTGACCTGATGCCCTCTCTTAAGGCAAGCCTCCTTCAATCTCTGGGTACTGTAAATATTTCTTTTGCGTGATAAAATGGCGATCTTCATATTAGAAATGCTGGCACAAGTTTCGATAAAACAACGTAAAAAAATCAATGGCTTATCTACATTCTTTGTCGAATTTCATTTACTGACCCATTGTCCGTTTTCATCCTGAACTTGATCACCTTTATTGGCTTTCTCCCGTTGGACCTGGGCAAAGACTTTTTCAATCGTAGCCAAGGACTCTTGCGGCAGCTGGTTTTGTTCTACTATAGATGAATAGATCAATTGCCGATCTTTATTTTCGGCCTCGGCCAAGGCTTTGGCTTCCTTGTTGTCTTTTAATAATTCCACATATCCCCGATTATTTTCTCCGATGATGCCTAGATCCTTGAAGGCCCGCAATTGATCATACCGCCCTTTTCGGTTTTCTAAGGCTTTCTGAATCGCTGGAGTGATTTCTTTAAGATCATACGTTGATTCACCGATAGCTTGTGGTAATTCCCCCAAACAAATTCCCAGAATGAAAATCAAAAGACTTGTGATCAAGCAGAGTCTCTTAATCATTTTGTTCCTCCCTCTTTTGCTTTTAACTCGGATTTATCGCCACTGACGTAATCTTCTATACTGGAAGCTGTCTTCTCCAACCCCTTGATATCAACAGTAATGTGGGCTTGGATTGTGATGGGACGATTGGGATCTCCCACCGCCTTGACCGTGCAACCGCTGAAGAGCCCATACATCAATAACAATAGGTACATCTTTATCTTTTTAACATTTACCATATGTCCTCCTTTTGCTGCATTGACCTTACACCCTGAAATAGGAGTGTCTGTAGTTTCCCATCAAGTCGAATGTCGATGGGTATATCAAAATTTGTGTTCAGTTGGCGGCTTTTCATTTTGAGAAGGCCGGATAGCATTTGCGAATTAAGTGTTTTTAACATCAGTTGAGCCTCTTCGAGAGTGACCATACTTTCTATCTTAGAAAGGTTATTGAGCCTTTCCGTTAATATCGGCAAATCGACATTTAACATCAGTTTCTTTAATAAAGAAGCCTTAATTTTCCCATCCTGCGGCATAGAGATATTGATCTCAAAAAAACGTAAATCTTTTTTATTCCCCAGGATTTTAACTGTTCCTTGGGCTCGCCCGTCAATTTGAGAGACAAGGTCTGGATAAAGGTTTTTAAGTTGTTTGATATCCAAATGCTCCATCTTAAAATCCATACGATAGGAAAATTCCGGCTGATATTCGATGGAAATATTCCCTTTGAGGTCACTATCGAAACTCTTTGCCTTAACCTCCTTAAAATCCAGTCTTTGATTATTCCCCGCGAAAAGACATTCCAGATTATAGATGTAATTTCCCTGATATTCAATATCCATTATATGGAGGGCCCCTTGGAACTGGGAAGAATTTGAGCCTTGCCAAGAACTTTGCGCTGTTACATCCAGATTATGGATGACCCACGGAGGGAATTGAATGTTGATATCATCAAATTGCAAATCAAGACTTTTGGGATTTCCCAATAAGGTATTTAACTGATCTATGACAATTTTAGAAACTTTTATGCTCTGTTTGTCCCTGGCATTGAAGTCAATGTGGATATCTTGCAAAATCAGCCGACCCGGCCAGTGAAATTGCTGATGGTGAATATCAAGAGTTTTGATTTGATATTGACTGAAATTCTTTTTGATGAATAGTCGTAATAAATATTCCGTCAAAAGCGGTGAATTGAGGCTCATCATAAAAACACCAAAAAATATAATGCCAAGCAAACAGAAAGACAAAATCAAATTGGAAAGTCCTTTTAACATCCTCTAAAACCGTCTGATTCCCAAGATAGATGAAAAATGATTTCCTTGAAGATTAATTTATTTTACGTTCAAATTGATCGGGAAGAAAATAGATGATGGGGATAATCACATAAATGACAATGGCCCAATAAGTTTCTAAAAATGCCAAAGAAATGGCTAAGGTATACAACATCGGTCCTGCCCAAATTTTAAATGACGATTGCTGCAAATGCTTGTCACTGATAGAGGGATCACCCAGCCGGCCGACGCTAACCGCATACCATTTCATGACCACAAAACTCAAAGCCGTGATTAACATACAAATTCCATAAAAGACAACGGCCACATATTCTTTAAGGATATTCTCCAATAAGGGCCGTTGGAAAAGGAATAAAAGTTAAACACAAAAGAAAAAGGCTATTGAACCAAAAAAGACCCCGGTCGGATCGTTTAATAAGATGAAATAATTGATGGTGATTAATCCAATAAATGCTGATATAAACAAAACTCAAAACAAAACTAAAAAATTTAGGGCCAACGGGATCAAACTCGCCATTAAATCTTTCGAGACACTTTCTCCCTGGATCTGGGGGATAGGCAACTCTAAGACCAAGAGAGTGATCACAATGGCAAACACACCATCACTGAAGGCATCCAAACGATCGGTACGAAAATTCCCTGGCCGTAAAATCCCCTGAAAGAAATTCATAATTTTATTTAAACCCGATCGTGAAAATCAAACTTAAGAGGCGTACAACTTTTTTCCTTAAACGTAAAATATAAATTACCGAACTTTCATCAGATTTAAAATTTTTCCCCAAATTTTTTTTATCTTCCTTATTCTTAAAGCACAAGGGGCATCACCGAATATAGTACCTTTCAGTTCTGCCTGATAATACTCGATACATTTTCGGCAAATCCCATCGGTCTCTACCCAATCCGGATGGTCGACCTTAACCAAATCCACAATATGCTTTTCGGTGTGCTCACGGTAGACCATCATATCGGCCCCTACCTTTTTGCCACAAACACCACAAGTATACTCCATAAAATTCTCCTTCAAGGATGCAATTGATGATGATTCATTTTAGTCGGTTTGAACCTTTTTTAGGGTGTGCTCAATTTTGTCTTTTAGTTCCTCGGGATCAATAGGCTTGGCAATAATGGGATAAAGTTCATCATCGATTTTAACTTCTTGCTTTGACTGCTCTTCTTTGGAAAGAATGGCCGTAATAAAAATTATCGGAATATCCTTTGTCCTTGCATCAGCCTTTAATAATTTCACAACTTGGGGGCCATCCATATCCGGCATAACAATATCTAAGAGAATTAAACTTGGGGGAGAGTCCTTAGCATACTTAATAGCATTCTTACCGCTAGTAGCCTTAAAGACCTTGTAATTAACTTTGACCAACTCCTTTTCCAGCAATTTGAGTGTCAATCGATCATCATCAACGATGAGGATCTCTTCCATAACCTCCTCCTTTCGATCCCCAAGATATTTGAGGATGCCGTTTAATAAAATTTTCCCTTAACCTTGGCCTCATGGGAGGAAGAAAGAATCATTTTTTCTCTTCAAATTTCAAAGATACCGAATTGATACAGTAACGTTTATAAGTTGGGGGAGGGCCGTCATCAAAAATATGCCCCAAATGAGCCCCGCAACGGGCGCAATGGACCTCAATTCTTTTCATGAAAAGGCTATGGTCTTCTTCATACCCAATGTTTTCTTCTGACACAGGTTTAAAAAAACTTGGCCAACCCGTTCCCGAATCGAATTTTGCCTCAGCATCGAACAAATCCGTTGCGCAGGCAATACATTGATAAATACCTTTCTTTTTATTTTGGGCATATTCTGAAGAAAAAGGTCTCTCGGTACCCTTTTTTCGGGTGACCCGGAATTGTTCAGTAGTCAAAAGTTTCTTCCACTCCGCCTCGGATTTTTCTATCCTTTCCACTTCCTCAAAGATTCCGCGGGCGACGTTAAATATTTTGATCTTCCCTGCCATCTTCTTATTCAAACTGTTTTGGTCTGCTTTCATGTCCGTTACTCCGAATTTTATAATCGGGAAAGTAAAAATAATAACCAAGAGGCATTTTACCATAAAAATCGGTTTGAAAAATTGATAATTCTTTTTCATTTCCTTTTAGAATTTAGGAGAAAGGATGACTCTGGCGGGTGCACCATCAGAATTGAAAATCTTCAAGGGCAGACAAATTAAATCGTACTTTCCCTCTTTGATTTTGGCTAAATTTAACCCTTCGATAATCCAGATGCCTTTCTTCAATAAGATTTGGTGTGTTTGGATTCCATCTTTTTTAAATCCGCCGACCGAAAGATAATCGACCCCTATGGTTTGCACCCCCTGCTCCGCCAGAAATTGAGCCGCCTCTTTTGTCATATAAACAAAATCTTCAAAAAACCGATTCGATCTCCAACAGCGGTTAGAATTGGTAGTCTTAAAAAGGATCCGGTCTCCTTTTCTCATCTTTAAACGTTTTATCTCCTTGACTTTAATAGCTTCTTGGTCACGAATGATAAAGACTTTAGCCGGACCAACCGTTGCCGTTAAGGGCATCTGATCCAGACTTCTCCCATCCCTTAAAAAATGTAACGGGGAATCCATATGCGTTGCGGTATGCGACCCCAGCGAAAGATGCGAAACATTGCAATGATCCTTTTTATTCATATCTTTTATTCTTCTGATTTTAACTTCCGGATCATTGGGCCAATGAACCATTCCCGATTTTAAAGGAATCGTCACATCAATCCATTTTCTTCGATGAGACAAAGGCATCTTAATGTTCCCTCTCTTATAACATTATTGAAAGGATAAAGCCAATTTTTCAGTTTCAGGAAATTTTCTATCCCCTTCCTTTTAATCCAAATAAAAATTTTAAGATTTTTTTTGTTTTTTCATTAAAAAGGCAAAGGGAAAGAAAATTCCCACTGGCTCTTTTCATGATTTCGGATAAAGTCGGATAAGCAAAAATGGCCTGAGCCAATGTTGATAATTTGACCCTCCCATTTAAGGCGACGACCCAGGAATGGATCAGTTCTCCGGCATGCGCTGCAATCATCTGTACTCCAATAACCTTTCTTCTTTTGTTGATTAAGATTTTAAGAAATCCGTCTGGTTCTCCTTCCGCTAGGGCACGATCATTATTTTTAAATTCCTCTTTATAAATCTCATAAGCAAGACCTTTTTCTCTAGCCCTTTTTTCATTATATCCAACCGAGGCAACCTCAGGGTCCAAATAAGTACACCAAGGAATATAAGTCAAATTCCTTTTGACTGGTATTCTAAAAATCGTGTTTAAGAGAACAATCCCTGCCTCATAACTAGCCACATGAGTAAACTGAAAACCTCCGGTTACATCTCCACAGGCATAAATATTTTGCGTGGTGGTCCGCATGCGTTCATCCACTTTGATGTATCGATTCTCTAAAATTATTCCTGCCTTTTGTAAATCGAGGCCTTCGGTATTGGCTCTTCGGCCGGTGGCGACTAACAAACTTTCGGCTTTTAGATTTTTGGTAAGCCCTCCGTGTTGGATCGTAAGTTCTATGCTATCGCTTTCCTTTTTAACTTTAACCGCTTTAGCATTCAGATAAACATTAATCCCTTCGTTTAGGAATCTTGTCCTAACAAATTCGGCAATGTCCTTATCTTCTTTAGGCAACAATTGTTCTTTGGTTTGGATGATGGTGACCTGTGCGCCTAACCTTTGAAAGGCCTGTGCCATCTCACAACCAATCGGCCCGCCCCCTAAAACGATCAAAGGGGAAGGCAATCTCTCTAATGAAAAAATATCAATATTTGTCAGAAAAGGAATCGAATTAAGCCCTTCCACGGTGGGTATCAAGGGAGATGTTCCGGTGGCTATCACAAAATTTCGGGAGGTCATTCTTTCGGAATCAAGGCTGATCGTATGGTCATCCAAAAATCTTGGTTGGCCAAAACGGGTTTCAACGTAATAATTTTTAAGAATCCATTCGGGAGAATCATGAATTTGAATTGTATCGATGATATTCCTGATGCGATCTCGGATATGCTTAAAGTCCACCGAAGGAATCGATACCTTGGGGAGTCCATACTTTTGAGAATTTTTCATAACATGAAAACAATTAGCACTCTTGATTAAAGATTTGGAAGGAACACATCCATAATGAAGACAATCCCCACCTAACCGATTTTCTTTATCAATGAGCAATGTTTTAGCACCCAAGCGGCCAGCTCCGGTAGAACAAGTCAGTCCCGCCGCTCCTCCTCCTATCACAATTAAATCGAAATCAAATCGATGGCTCATCTTAAATACTTATTTTTGCAGATGGTTTTTAAAAATTTCATAAATAGGGACTGATTATAAGATTCATTCCGATTGAACACTACCCTTGTGAGGAATAAAAGAGAGGGGTTGTATTATCTGTTCATGGCCAACAAAACGGCCTGATTATCTTCGGAAATCAGGACAATTCGCGATGTCTTTCCTCCTTTGTCAACCGATCCATAGATGAGATTGATGTCAATACCGACATCCGCAATCTTTTTGGTGATGGTCTTCAAGGTTCCAGGTTTGTTGTCAAGCGATACCAAAATAATTTCTTCTTCCCGAACATCATACTTTTTGGTTTTTAACAATTTCTTGGCCTGATCATTGTTGTCGGAAACAAACATGATCACTCCCTTGTTGTCAACCCCATAAGCACAAACCGCCAAAAGGTTAATTCCGGAAGAAGAAACGACATTAGTAACTTCGGCAAGGCTTCCAACTCTATTATCCACGGTGATCACCAGCTGTTTATCCAATATCCCGTTTCCCATATATGTACCCTCCTTTCCTCTCCCTTAAAGAAATATCTTTTAAAGACAAGCGACTCTGATCAGTTTATCTTCCTAACCTAACGTGACAGTGTTGGGAAAGACCATCTTTACCGTCATTCTTAAGCGAAGTCTGTAAGACTTAAGCAAGGAATCTCTATGTGAATGAGATCCCTGCCTGCCGGCAGGCAGGCTTCGCTGCGCTTGAAGGATAACGAACATGGAGTTTTCCGACACTATCAACGTAAGAGAATTCTATCATTTCAACTATTCGGCAACCTGAGCGAAAATATCAAAATCTTCCACCGAAATAGCAGGAGAAGTAGAAAACGAAATTCCGGTTAATTTTGTAAGACTTGTTGAAACCTTGATGGCTTCTTCTATCCCTGGGAGCTCCACGATCAATACCAAATCATTATCCCCTAAAAGGACATACATCTCCTTGATCGTCCCTTGATACCGAGTCACTAGGTTTTCCGCCTTTCGTGTTCGATCAGCACTGACACTCTTAAGAGCAGAAAGAGAATATTTTCCAAACATGAAAAATGTTGCCATAAAGAACCTCCTTTTACTTTCTTTAATCCTTTAGAGACAATGGCAGATCGTCAGTCCTATAAGGATTAATATAACCACAGTCTAAATGAATAACTTATTACCTACTTATCTGACCCCTCGGATAAGCTTGCCTAGAAACTCCCCGAGGGGTCACTTATCTTTTTATCAATCTCCTCTAAGAGTTCGTTAAAATAAAACGGTTTAGGAATCGCCACATAATCACGTCCATCCACGGTGACCGTTAATTTCCCTAGATTGTTCTCTTCTTTGCTAACAATCCCGGAAAGAAAAATGACTGGGATTTTACGTGTCTGGGGATTCTCTTTAATCAATTTCACCGCTTCCGACCCATGGATATCCGGAAGCACAATATCCATTAAAATCAAATCCGGAAGATAAAGTTTTGTTTTGGCAATAGCCTCTTTGCCCCGAGTTGCCAAAATGACAATATACCCCTCCGTGGATAACTTTTTATCAAGCATGTCCAAGACCTCTTTCTCATCATCCACAACTAAAATTTTTTTGTGGGACATCATTTCTTCTACATTTCACAGTTAATATAAAATGATCTCTCAAAAAATAAAAAGCGAGCAAAAACTCTATAAAAATCTTTAGGATTAAAGAAACAGTTTGGGATAATCTGTCCCAATTTCATCAACCCCTTGGTGCATGAGGTTCTTGCCCATCTTCTGTTCGTTCACATGATAAGCATAGATCTTGACTTGGTACTCATGTGCTAAATCAACCATCTCTTTTGTTACGATATCAAACCTTGGTCCCAAGTAATCTAAAGGGATATCCTGTAAGAATTGCCGGATGTCTTCCTGATATTGGTTAAATAAGTAGCCAACTTTGATATACGGATCGAATTTTTTGACCTCCTTAAGGTGTTTTAAATCGAAAGAAATCATTGTCACCCGATCCCGCATTTTATTCACCGAAATAAGATCGATCACTTTCCTAGCAACTCCTTCCACTTTCAGTTCAATCATCAAATCAATTTTACTCGCACAGACATTGATGACCTCTTGGAGTGTGGGGATTTTCTGCTGGCCCGGACACCTCAATTGTTGGATTTTTTTTAATGTCATTTCCCTCACTAACCCATGCCCATCCGATATGCGATCCACCCCTTCATCATGGATCACAACCAAATGTTGGTCTTTAGACAACCTAACATCGCATTCTGTTTTTTGACATCCGATATCAATAGCCGCTTGAAAAGAAAGAATCGAATTTTCTGGGGCATACCCACAGGCTCCCCGATGGCCAACAATGATTGCCATGTTTTTAAAAACTCTGCTTTAAAATTCTAAGATCGAAAGTTCTTTCTCTCGGTGGAAAAATAAACTCACTTGTCTCATTGAGAAACAAAATTTTTACCTGCATCTGTTAGGTTGACGGTTTGAGTCAAATAATCATACTCCACTAAGCCTTCATTGACCAAGGTCTCCATCATGCGAGAAAATCCTTGATGTTGAATGAAAAATTTCTTAAAACTGTAATCGTGCATTTCATCCAAAGTCAGACGCCCTCCTTGCTCAAGTAAATAATTAAGGAGGCCTTTTCTGGCTTTCTTTAGAAAGGCCTTTTGTTTTTCCTGAGCCTGATCATCTTGATTGATATTGGGTTGGGAATTCATTTTTTATCTTAAGTTAGAACCTTTTAATGTTTCCTATTATAATCACAACTCTTTAAGGCTTTCAATGGCTTTGTTATCTAGGGATGATTGATACAAAAGATGAGGACTTTCTTAAAAAGACCCTAAGATAAATTATTTACTGATCCCATTAATCCCGAACGGTTTTACTGTCACCTTCTAAAAGAGGACGCATCCCAATCATACTAAAAAAAAGTTGATAACTACGAATTTTTTCAACAGGCCTCACCTCTATCAACTTCATCGGCATGATCAGGGCTACAATCATTCGAAGACATGAAGAAATGATAAAAAGGGTTAAGATCTTGTATCCCCAAAGGGACGGTAACCGATCAATCAAGAATCCTCCCAGAAGGGCTCCTAGACATAAACTTAATCCATTCAAGACATTGAAGTAAGCAATGCATCGGGTGCGTTTTTCTGGGCTCACGGCATCATAAATAAAATTAGAAGCACATAAATTAAATCCCGCCCAAGCAAATCCAGAAATTATCTGAATGAGGATCAAATACACTGGATGATGATTTATGATCCACCACAAAGGTAAAGTCGCAATGATAGGGGCAGTCAATTTCATCACTTTAAGATTACCTACTTTATCCGCGTGTTTTCCCCACCGTCCCATGAGAAGGTAAACTGTTAAAGTTGCCGTCACTGTTATCAGAGTATACAAAAGATAATTAAATTTTAAGTCTCTTAACATAAAGACGGCAAAAAAAGGTGAGGCCACATTCACAGAAAAATTTAATACTGAAACAAAGAGAACGAATTTTGCAAAATTGCTTTCCTTTATTCTCCTTAAAAACATGAACATATTAAAATAATGTTCTTTTTTATGAATTAGTTTAGGTTCATCCATCCGAGTTAAAAAATACCAAGACATCATTCTAAAAATAAAGGCCATGAAAAAAAGAATTAAAAATCCATGAAAGATATTGATCTTCTCCAAAATGTGTAAGATGAACCCGGCAATAAACGTCATGACAACCGAAATAAACCCTAAGACTTTATTCCTCCAACCAAAATACTCTCCTCTTTTATCTTCTGCCACCAAATCCGACATAAGGCTTCCCCAGGGGGGCATGGCAAAAGCCCCCAACGCGGTAAAAAGCGTAACTAAAATGATGAAAAATATTTCCTCGGCTCTTCCATAAGAAGCGATGGCGGCCATCGGCAATAAAATCATGGCCTGCCAAAAGACAAACGTTGTCACAATCCTTTTTCGGGAACCGATTCTTTCGGTAAAATCCGCAACTTTTAGCTGCACCAACGCTGCCGCAAAATTGGGTAATGCACTTAAAATCCCCACCGATCTGGCTGTTCCTCCCATCAATAATAAAAAGGGGATAAAATAGTCCTGGGTAAACCCCACCATACCGCTGGCAAAAATCCCATCTAAGAAAGAGACTTTCAGACTTTTATTCAAATTCTTTTCCCAAGGAGGCATTGAGATCTATTCTTAAGCTAACCGATTCATTTAAAAATTCTAAGATTGGATAATTCCCCCCGATCAAGAGATCCTTATCCTTAAATAATTCCTCAATAAAACATTTAACCGAATTCTTTTTGATAATTTAAAAAGATAATCAGCAAAGGACATAAAGGGAAGAAAGGTAACAGGATTCGCGACAAAACCGTTATGGATTGAATACCGGAGATAGAAATAAAGTTCGGCGTCAGGAAGGAGACAAAAACATAAAGGCCCAAATATAAAACAAGGGCCAACCCAAAAAATTTGAGGATGAAAGAGGCCTTGATTCTTCGCCAATGGTAAATCAGGCTGACCAGCAAAAGAAACCATAAGATATTCCAGTTGCCGGATAAGAAAAGATTTTCTCCCAGAGTTGAGAAAATCAAACTCATTCTCGAAAGATGTTCTAAATGAAAATCAAAACGAAACCTCCCTCCCATGGGTGACATATTTTGAGAAATTTTATAGAAATAATAGATGGAAAAGATGAAAATGGCAGGGATAGCAAAACTTAAAAATTTCCTTATCCCTTCTCTTAAGGAGAATCTCTGATGCAAGATACATATGCCAAGCAAAATGAGATTGATAAAAAAATATCCGAGACCTTCTAATTTTACAAAGGTAGCAAACCCAGCGAATATCCCTGCTAAGATCAATAATCGGTTATTATTCTCGCTTAAGGCTATCCAAATAAGAAATAGACTTGTGATAATATAATACATAAGAAAAATTTCTCGATAAGTAATGGTGGAATGATAAATAAAAAAATTTGAACTCATTAATAAACCTATTCCCAGCAGGGCCCACCAATGGTTTGTATATTTTGAAAGAAAAAAATAATACATCAAAAGAAAGCACAAACAGATCAATGGAAAAATAATTTTAACCCATTGATCATCCCAAGCGCCCACATTCAAAGCAATCCATGTTAAACAAAACGGGACTTGCAAAGGATAGGAGGCAAGGGGAAGAAATTTGAGTTTTTCAACGGATCCCGTATAATAAAAAATCTTTGCTTTCGGGGCAATGACATAAATGGCATCCCACGTATGGATCGGCAGCTCCAGGGTGTGCCACAATAAGAAAACAATCTGATAAAGGACGTAGAATATGACAATGCAACTTGCAACTTTTTGAAGAGGGGTTTGTCCCAAAATTTTATCGGGTAGGGAAGCATGATCTAAAGGAAAAGGCATCCTCTGCGGTGTCGTCTTTTGTTTGAATAATCTGCTCATCAACAGAAAAATCAGGGCTAGACCTAACAGCGGTAAACTAATGGACAAACGTCCCAAAGGAACTTGGAATATGGCCAACAATAACATCCACTGGGAAAGGATCCCAAAACCCAATCCAAAACTGATTGCTAAACCAAGAATCATGGGAAAGGACCGCCCCCCCATGATCATGTGCAAGCTAGCATATCCCAGAATCAACGGCACAAGAAGACTGATCAAGAGCCCCAACCCTAAGTCAATGGTCATCAATTCATCTTCCTCCCTGTCCTATGATTCTATTTTGACTTTAAGGCAACCAACCCTTTCGCATTATAATTCCCAATAATTGTATAGTCCTTGGGAACGACTAAATGAGGATTATTCTTTTCGTAAACTATCAGACAGTCAACAGGTACTTTTTCCCCAATGAACATATCAACGCGTGGAAAGAAAAAATATTTGATGGTATAGGGTTCAAGCGTTTGAGAAATATCCAAATCCGTAATGAGCCGCCCCCGATACTCTCCCGCGGGGAGTCTTTCCAGACCGAATTTCACAAAACTGTAACTATCTTTAAAGATTAATATTTTCTTCTGATCTTCCGGTTTTTTCCCATAATTCGTTAAGATCGTATGCCAATATTTGCCTTGACACCAGCTCTGAAAGCCTATTAATAAGACAAAGAAGGTCAAACTGACTTTCAGCAGAGAAAAATTTTTATTTTCAATGGATTGTTTCTTACCTGTTCGGATTAGGGATTTTGCAAATTCAAAAGTCAAAGTAAATAATAAGATCAGAAGGAAAATAAGAAGGTGAATATTGACCCCATCAACCTCAAAAATAGAAAAGATGTTGTAATTGGGTTGATAATAGTATTTTAAAAAAGCAGAGAAAATCAGGGGAAGAGGAATAAATAAAATCACACTATACCAAATAAAGACGATAAACAAAAAGGAAAGGAATTTTAGAAAACCGCGCATGATCTTTTAAAGTTCCTTGCGAATTCTTACCCTGTCACCCACACACCCGGTGTTTGTTAACACAAACACCGGGTGTGTGTTTGATTAAATAACACGATCATTCCCACCGTCAATAGGCACTTGCGCACCGGTTGTCTTGGCAAACACTGGACCGGCCATACTACAGGCTAACGCTGCAACGTCCTTTGAGGTAATCTCCACCTTTAAGAGATTGCTGGTTTTGTATTCTTCTGTGCTCATCTTATAATGCTGGGCGCGCTTCTTTAACACCTCCGGGGTCCAAATGGCGGTGTCAAAGACCTGATTGGGATGAATAACATTCACTCTAATGCCGAGGCCTGCTAACTCAAGCGCTGCTACTCTTGCCAGTTGAGTCAGCCCAGACTTGGCCACCGAATAAGCTGCGGCTGCGGGCCCAGGGGCTGGGACATTTTTAGAGGCAATGATGACAACGCTTGCCTCAATCCCTAAAGAAAGATACGGGATACAGGCCTGAAGCACAAGCTGATGACTTGTCAGATTAATATCAAGACTTCTCTTCCAAGTCGCTGGTTTGAGTTGAGCAATCTCCTCACTAGGTGGGAATATTCCAGCGTTACTGATAAGAATATCTAGACCGCCAAATATTTTCACGGTAGATTCTACACAACTCCTTACATTATCTCGGGAAGTAACATCGCAAACTAACCCACAGACCCCTTTCCCTTTAAAGAGGTGGGTGATGTTTGGATTGATGTCACAAGCCACCACCACCGCCCCTTGGGAATATAATTTCTCAACACAGGCCTTACCGATACCACTGGCTGCTCCGGTTACAATGGCAATCTTGCCCTGCAAAGGTAAATCAGACTCTGCCTTCTTAAGTTTGGCCTGTTCAAGCTCCCAGTACTCTATCTCAAAGATTTCCTTTTCTGATAAGGCTCTCCATCCACCAAGGGCCTCGGCTTGTTGAATTGCCCGTATCGTATGGCCAGTAATATCAGAAATGATATTAACTTCCTTTATATTAACCCCGAAACTAATGAGGCCGTATCCCGGCCAGACCGCCCAGCGGGGTGCGGAGTCAAGCATGGTCAATTGACCGTTGCTGTGCCGTTTAAAATAACTCTGATAATCTTTAGTAAATTTTTGGATATTCTCCTGAGGATTTCGCCCGAGTATCACCGGAATGCGTTTAGTCCGAATGACATGGTCCGGAGTAATCGGGCCTCGCGTGGCGATGGATGAAACATTTTTAAGCTGAGAAAAACTGACGGCTTCGGCGTCCCCTTTCCAAAGGGCTATGACCGCCTTCCCTCTCACCTTTGAAATGGACTGGCGTATTTTAGCCAATTGGAGTAAATCATCCTCCTTGGCTTTCACTTTCTTTTGTTTAATGATCGCCCCGTTTTTTTTAAGGTAATTCTCTGCCTTGGTGACTAGCCTTATCATTCTTTCATAACTTTCTCTGGCACGATCGGCAAACGAAAAAATTCCATGATGCATGAGAACCATCCCCTCACATCTTTGCCAATCAATTGTCTTGGTTATTTCATAAACCTTTCTAGCCAGAATAAAACCTGGCATCACATAAGGAATAATGAGGACTCGGTCGCCGTAAACGGCCCTTATTCGTTCCTGCCCATGGGGTGTGTTTGTGATAGTCACCACGCTGTCGGCATGAGTATGATCAACAAATTTGTAGGGAATAATGGCATGCAAGATGGCTTCAACCGATGGGTTGGGTGCATAAGGATCTAGCATGGCGGCCCTCTGCCATTTGACCATTTCGGAATCCGATAAACTTTCCAGTTCCGCCATGCGTTTTAAGACATCCAATTTAACCGGTGCAAAACCCTGTCTCTCAATGGTAGCTAGGTCCCAGCCACTGCCTTTTACATAAAGGATCTCCTCGGTTTCGCCAAACAAATTTTTTACTTTTGCCTTCACCGAGGTATTGCCCCCTCCCTGTAAGACTAACGAGGGCTCTAATCCCAATAACCGAGAGGTATAGACTCTTAGGGATAAATCATCGGATTGGAATTTCTTGGCTTCTTTCTTATTCCACAAACTATTCATAAAATTTTTCGCTTTTTATTCGATTTAAGGTTCTAAAACCTCTGGGCCGATGATGCCCCCAGAGATAACCGAACGCATGCCTTCATCGACAGTCCATTTGGAAGGAATAATTTCAGATTCTTTAACTAACATAACAAACCCGGTCGTTGGGTTCGGAACCGTTGGGATAAAAACCTTCAAGAACTTCTCATTTTTGTTTCTTTTATCTAAAACAGTGCCGGTAACAAAACCAATAGCCCATACACCCGGCTTAAAACTGACAAAGACAACCTGTTTAAAAACTTGTTTCTCGGGTAAAGAAAGAGTAAAAGCAATCTGTTTGCCTACCTCATAGGTGGTGTTGATAATAGGAATACGGTTCAAAATCTTTTCCACCAGGCCAAAAAAAGTTTTGCCAATGACATTACTGGCCATCAGACCCAAAAGATAAAGAAAGAGAACAAACAAAACTAAACCTAATCCTGGAATACTCAAACCAATATATTTATAAAGTAGGGTCGTCACTCGTTTATCAATAAAAATATAAATGAATTTAATAGCAAAATACGATAACACCAAAGGTATGGCCGCCAGAAAACCCCTAAAAATATGCGCCTTGATATGATTTAGAAAATTTTTCATTTGTCCTCCAAGTTAGCCAGTATTAAATAAATACAACTTTAAACTTAAGTTTAATTGTATTATTTTTGATAGTTGCCTTTTATGCAATAAAAATTTTGATTACTTAAACGAGGGATCGGGAATCTTCTTTTTAAAATTGGTAGGATTTGTCTATCTGAAAATCTTACTAAGAATTTAAATAATATTCTTTAGACTTATCTCTAACTTTTTTTAGAAAGGATTCTTGTAAAACAATAAATGGTCAACCCCAAAATCATTCCCCAAGAAAAGAGCAAAAATATCCATCCCCCTAAACTCATAAAACTCCTAAGCCTCGTTTTCTTTGCCAGGCCATTTTGACCATTCCCGCTAAAACCACAAACAAAATGATTAACCCCAGACGGGTATAAAAAATATAACTCTTATTGGCAGGGTCAACATTGTTCATGAAAATGATTGGCCGCCATTCCTGCCAGAACCACATCCCTAGAATCCAAAAAAGGAATAGGGGTGTCACATATTTAATAATAAATTTATATATCTTAGGGATCTCCATATCCGCCCCATGATGAATCTCATCCCAAGCCTTATTCATCCCAAAGACCCAGCTGAAAAGAATGACTTCAATGGTCGCGAAAACAACCAGAAAGAATGTCCCTCCCCAGAAATCCAATTCGTCTACAACCCCCTTCCCTAAGAAAAATATTGAGGGCTGACATAGAATAAAAGAGACAATTCCAAAAATCCACACAGCCTTTTTCTTATCGATATCGAATTCATCCTCCAAAAAGGCGATGACCGGCTGAGCCAGAGAGATTGAAGAAGTAATCCCCGCCAAAAATAATAATAAGAACCAGGCAAACCCAAAGATCTCTGCCCAGGGAAGCTGTTGAAAGATTAAAGGCATCGTGACAAATCCTAGATTAAAAGTTCCGGATTTGGCAATGGATTGGATCTCAAGAGGCCCAAAAAAGACAAAGGCGGCGGGAATGACAATACTTCCTCCTAGAATGACCTCCGCCACCTCATTGGTACTGGCGGCGGTCACCCCATTGAGGACGACATCGTCTTCCCTTTTTAAATAACTGGCATAGGTCAGGATCGCTCCAATACCAACACTTAAAGTAAAAAGAATCTGTCCAGCAGCTTCCAACCAGACTTTAGCTGATAAGAGATAAGAAAGGGTTGGATTCCACAAAAATCCAAACCCCTTGCTGACATTCCAATCGGGTTTCGTTAAATCCGGTATACCTAAAGTCATAACCCTCACCATAAGAACCAAGGCGCAGAGAAACAAAAGAGGCATCGCAAATTTGCAGACCCGCTCTATTCCCCCTTTGATCCCCAAATAGATCACCGTAATATTTGTGAAAAAAGTAATTAAAAAGAATAGATAAGCCCAGCCCAAGCCGTCAAAATACTGATTTTTTTCTAATCCCTGAAATCCGCTTAAGAAAGACTTCATCGAATTTTGGTCAGTTAAAGTATTGTACTTGCCCAACAAAGCAAAAAAGCTGTAGGCCAGACTCCAAGATTCAATATAAGTGTAGTAAATAAAAATCACCAAAGGGCCAAAGATCCCAATGACCCCAAAGTATTTGATAAAGCGATTCTTTTGGGCAATGCTATGAAAAATCCCGGGAGCGGTCCCATGCCCAAACCCCCCACCATAACGACCCAAGGTCCATTCAATCCACATTAAAGGCAGTCCAATCAAAAGCAGCGACACAAAATAGGGGATCATAAAGGCCCCCCCTCCATTGGCCGCGGCCTTGGCGGGGAATCGCAAAAAGTTTCCCAGCCCAATGGCAGAGCCTGCCACCGCCAAGATGATGCCCATCCTAGAAGACCAACTTTCCCGAAGGGAATTTTTAACAGCCATATTTACTTTTTCTTGCCCGTGAAAAAAGGACTCAAGGATTTAACCTCCTGCATTTAGCAGGTGTGTCATCCTTGCCTGAAGCATAGATGACTTTAGGGAGTTATCTTTAAGAAGAAAACTTTCAAAGGAAATTAAAACAAAATCCTTTAAAATCGATGTGGAGGATTTGAAACTCTAGTTTGAGATTTCAGAAGAGGTTCCCGTACTTTGCTCTTTGTTTAAATAGGCTCCCAGTTTGGCCCAGGTTCTCGGTCCTACCTTCCCATCAACCTTAAGTTCATTTTTGGCTTGAAATTCTCTTATGGCAGTCTTGGTTCGAGGTCCAAAAACACCGTCAATTTTCCCTTGATAAAAACCCGCACTATTTAAGGCCTGCTGCATTTCTTCCACGGATGGTTTGACAAAAACAGTTGGCTCTGTGGATTCTGTTGTGATCTCTTCACCCGTAGAGGTGACACTAACATCACTGATCGTTGTCCTAGGATCTTGCGCTTCTAAGGTCACCATTTGCGGTTGTTCGGTTTGGACTTCACTGAATGTGGTCGTGTCTTCTGAGGTTACATTTTCACTGACCTCCGATAAGTTTTCCGTCTCTACCGGCGCTTCTTGCTTTTTTGTCTGATGTCCGCAACTGTTTATAAACGCCAGGGCCGATATGATCAATGCCAAAAAGAAAAATTTTTTCATATGATCTCCACCGATTGGTTATATACTTCAGATTAATGAAAAATCTAGGCCCAAGGATCATAAATTTCTGTTAGTTAACTGAATCCCATTCGAATCCTCCTTTCCCAACAATACTTGCATCCTTTGAAAAGGCTGTTGAGTTTCCACTTTTTTTCATTTTGATTTAAAAAGTTTATTTTGGAATTTTTCAAGATTAAAGATGATGAGAAAATTGTTGTGGATGTATTTTTATATAAAATGATAACCTTGTCAATAAATTCCCTATAAATTTCACCTCTTAGTATACGGATTCAGACGGCTTCTCTGATTGCC
>CAYJXI010000006.1:0-84886 GCA_964374105.1 uncultured Planctomycetales bacterium | reverse complement strand
ACTGCTCTTTGACAACTTACTTTTTTACACTTGACTCTTTATAGGATGTCTTTTTTAAAGAAATAATAAAGTTCACCTAAAGGAAGTATCACATCCCTGTTTGAATAAAACAAGGGGGATACGGGAATGCCGGGAAAACGCTTTCAAAAGATAATCGAAGACGAAAAAATTAAAGGAAGGTAAAGTGCATAAAAACGGTCAAATACTTAAAAAGCGGGAAAAAGCAGAACACATGACTGCCCCTCCTGGGACAGTCATGTGTCCCTTGTATGAAGAGATTTCCCCTTAAACTTTAGCCGATGAATAATCTTTAAGATCGTAATCAATCTCTAACGGAGGAATGGAATGTTTATCGATCCGAACCCCGGCTTTTTGAAAAAATTCCGTTGCCAGAGTATCATGATAATCCGAGAACACCACCACCCGCTTGATCCCAGCGGTAATCAAGGCCTTCGCACAGGTCGTGCAAGACATATTGGTGACATAGGCGGTTGCTCCTTCCACGGCAGACCCGCGTTTGGCGGCCTGAATAAGGGCATTCATCTCGGCATGAACCGTCCGCACACAATGATTATCCACGACCAGACACCCCACCTCCTCGCAGTGATCATCCCCAGGAATAGATCCATTATAACCAGTGGCAATGACATTCTTACCCTTCACCAAAATACATCCACAATGCATTCGGGGGCAAGTTGATCGCTCGGAAGCTAACATCGCTAATTTCAAAAAGTACTCATCCCAATCCGGCCTTTTTTTTCGTGTCATCGTCAATCTCCAATTTGTAAAGGCACCGCCTGCTTTGCCTAGACGAAACGAGGCGAGCATGCCGTGCCCCTGCTATCTTTTTAAGGTCCTTTGAAATTTAAATATCAACTTTCCATAGGATGTCATTTATGTTTCAATCTTACCAAATCAGTAAACCTTTTCAAGGATTAAATACACCTGGCGACTCTCGCCAAAATCCTAGTTAATCCCTCCTTAAAATTTTCTGGTTGCGGTAATAGACTCAAGACAATAAAAGGTTCCTCAATGAAATCAAAAAAATACCCCGGATGGACAAAGACCAGATCCTCTTTAAGGAAAGTGAGTACCCATTGTTCTTCGGTTAATCTTTCCGGGAGCTTAAGAATCGCATACCAACCTCCCTGAGAGTCAAGAACACGACAGTGAGGATAGGACAGTAAAAGATTTTGCAAAAAGGTACGATTGTGTTTAAGACGATTCATGATTTGAGTGTGAATGACAGAGTGCAGACCCAGCCAAGATTCCAGGGCATTCTGAGAAGGAGTTGCAACCGAAAGATAGGTATCGCTGATCATTTCCAATCGATGGATAGCCTCAGCCACCTTGGCCTTAGGACCGTTGATCATAATCCAAGAGACCTTCATTTGGGGAAGTCCCAGACTCTTAGAGACTCCCCCTAAGATAAAGGTCAGATTTTCTTCATTATTCACAAGAGTGACTAGACTTTTATCTTCGACAAACGGATAGTCAAAAAAGACCTCGTCCGAAATAATAGCCATCTTGTTTTCCCGGCAAATGTGATTGATCGTTTTCAATTCTTCCTTTTTAACAAACGATCCCGTAGGATTATTAGGATTAACAAGAACGATGGCTTTGGTTGATTTTCTAAGAGACGTAGTTAATGCCTTAAGATCAATTCTCCAGGAATCCTCATAACTCAAAGGATAAGTCAATAAGTGTATATCATTCAAGTCGACCAAATATGGGAACAAGGGATAACTAGGAATGGGGAAAAGAACACTTTCTTTAGGATTGGCCAACAGACGAAAAAGAAAGGAATACCCTTCGGATGTGCTGGAGGTTAAGAAAATCCTTCCCGGATCAACTTGACATTGGCGGTATTGATGAAAAAATTGGCTGAGAGCCTCCCTCGCCTTCTTGTTTCCCTTAGCGCAAGGAGCATACCGCAGATTTTCCTCATCGGTTAAACTCGAAAGAATAGATTCTTTCGGATAATCATATCCGCAGCGCGTTGGATTTGATTCGGTTAAATCTAAAATTTTTTCCTTGGAATCCTTAAGGGATTGGAGGGTTAAAGAAATTTTGTTGGGAGTTAACAACCAATTTGTTCGTTTGGCAAACATTTCTTTGACCCCTCGGGAAGTTTTTAGGCTACTTTACCCGAGGGGTCATGAGAGGTTCGGGGAGAAGACTTCCTGACCCTTTCACCTATTTCTCATCCTCCTCTGTTCTAATTTTGGCAATCTCATTGTCAATTAAAAGAAGTGGTCGGCCTTCTTTCCCCGCCAGTTTGATAATATCCAGTATGGTCCTAAAAAGTTTCTCCTCTTCTTGCTGTTCGACAACAAACCATTGTAAGAAATTAAAAGAGGCATAATCCTTGGAATTCAAACTTAAGTCAACAAGTTTATTGATCTGTTTAGTGACGTTCAATTCCTGGTCAAAGGAAAGTTCAAAGACTTCCTGAAGGGATTTAAATGTATGGGTGGGTTCCTTAACCGCTGAGACAACCGCCTGCCCACCATTGAGATTAATAAACTTCACCAATTTTAACATATGTTCATGTTCCTCATCCGATTGCTCATAGAAGAATCCAGCACATCCGCGCAAGCCTTCCCTTTCACACCATACGGCCATGGACAGATATAAACTCGAGGCATAGGCCTCATGCTCAATCTGCTGATTTAAAACCTCCTGTACCTTTTTTAATAACATAGGATCTCCTTTTTAAAAATTCAAATTGAAATCAGATGCCCAATTATACATTGATTTTCATACTTACTCAACACCAGAAAAAACTGATGGGGTTAGACATTGTGTTCATAAAATCTCTTTCTTCAGTTGATTTCTTAAAGCCTCTAATTCTTTATCCTTTTGCTTCAATTGTTGCTCTAATTTCGCATATTCCGATTTGGCGATAAAGGTCGTTTCCTCTTCTCTTTGGGAGAGTTTGGCATTGATTTCTCGAAGTTGGAGCATTTCTTTTCGGTAATACTCAATTTGCGCATTTAATTTAGCGATTTGAATCTCTAAAGTGCGTTTACCTTCATTGGCCTGTAACGCCTCGGTCTTTATCTCTTCCAGTTCCCGTTCTAAACGAAGACGATCTCGGTGTTCTTGTTCTAGATTCCCCTCCGCGGTTTTTAGATCCTCCTTCTGTTGGAGCCATTCCTTTGTTTTTCTTTCGATATCCTCTTCTTCCTTTTTCTGCCAACCGCGTTCTTGGGATAATTTTTCTTGCAGTTTGGCATACTTGTCTTTCTCGATCTTCAATTCTTTTTCCAAGGCCCTTGCCCCCTTCTGGAGGTGTTCAATTTCTTGTCGTAAATTATAAATATGCCGCTCCAGTTTAAGGCTCACCTCCTTCCAGTCCTTATTCTCGGAAAGGTTCCCTAGATCTCCTCCTTTCTTTTTGAGGAGATTCCTTTTATCTATAGGAATAAAAAAGAGAATACTCAAGAAAATTAAAATAAAAATGACAGCCGCAAAAATATAAAAATCCGCAGTGAGCATTGAATATTCCTTCTAATGATCAATAGAATGACACGATAGATCAGAAAGGATGCATGCCATGATGAGTTACCATCGTTCTTTGTTATTTTAAAAGAATATTTAGCTTTTTCAAACCACCTTTTGTTTTTAAATTTTGTTTTTAAATACACCCCCTCACAAAATTAGTTCAGGGCTGCTCATGACGCACTTACCCCCTACCCAAGGTGGGACAGGCATTATTGCTTTTGACCTTGCCGAGTTTGATTCAGTGTTGTTAAATTATCTATGGCCGGTTGAAATTGGCTATTGATCTCTAAAATTTTTTTTAAAAGCGATTGAGCCTTAAGAAACTCTTTCCTTTCGATATAACACACCGCTAGATTACTCATCGCCATGAGATCATAAGGATTGATTTTAAGGGCCTTTTGAAAATGATCCTCAGCCATTCTCAAGTTACTCATTCTCAAATAAACGGTACCCACATTGTTATGAAGGATATGATTATCCGGATCGATCGACAACGACTTAAGATAATACTCCAAGGCCTTGGGGAATTCGTTTTTCAATTCATAGCAGTGCGCTAAATCAAAATGGGTCTCTTGAATAAACCTTAAATAAAAATCCTGGGCCTGCTTGACTTGTGATTTTTGGTAATAGTTTTGCATAATCCTTAAAGCGGTAAGATATCGCTCAATGGCCTGATCAAACTTTTGTTCTTGATAATAGGTTTTGGCCAACAACAAATGGATTCGGCCTAAATTTTTTTCAAATCGCACAGCCCTTTCAAAAAGAGGGATTTCGCCACGCCAAAAAGAATTTTGGTAGTTTGTCGCTAAAATTAAGATAGCAGTGACCAATGTCGTTAACCCTAGCTGAATTTTATTTTTATATTCCCTTTTGAAGATTCCTACGAAATGATTGAGGAATACTACAACAAAGAGCAAAAACCCAAGTAAAGGCAGATACAAAAAGTGTTCAAAAATCGCAATCTGAGAAAATTCGTGGATCAATGGCAAAATATTTAAAACAGGTAAAAGTGTTATAAAAAACCATCCCCCGGAAAAAATAACTAGCTGTTTTTCTTGGCTTGAGAACTTTCTTATTAAAACAACAGTTCCTAGCATAACAAAGATCAATAACCAGGTGGGTGTTATACTCATCTGCAAGACATCTAAACTGCGATAATAATGCAGATCACAAGGAACCAAAAGGATTCGTAAATAAAGTAAGATTGTTTGGGGAATTGCCAAAATTCTTAACAATAATTCTTGGGGATAATCAAAGAGAGGAACTAAAATATTCTTAAGGATCGCCTTTCGCCATAACAAATAAGCCAATGTCACAGCGATGAATAGACTGATCCTAAAGAATCTTCTTTTTTTAGCCTCGTTTGTTTCAGAAAAACAATATTCATAAAAAATCAACAAAAGCGGCAACATAATGGATTGTTCTTTGGCAAAAAGGGCAAACCCAAAGAACAAAAGACTCCCTCCAAGGAATGGGATCCATCTTCCTTGGTGTAACAAATGTCCTGGAGAAAAAATCTTTTGATATAACAGAAGACTCGCTAAACACATCCCGCTGTAGAGGAGATTGGACAACCCTGAGATACAAGCAACAGACTCACTCTGGACCGGATGAATTAAAAATAATATCGAAACACTTAAAGACATCCCCGGACTTAGCGTGAATCCGCGTAAAAACCTAAATATTAAAAAACTGTTAAGGATGTGAAAGATGATATTGAAAAGATGGTATCCCAAGGGTTGTTGATAAAATAGTTTAAACTGAATCCTATTGAGGATTTCTAAAAGAGGTCGATAATACGAATTTACAATGGAGATATCTAAGGGAGATTGGGTAGGAGTCATAAAAACGGTGGAAAGATCGCTTAAATCATGAATATGCGGATTCTTGACAATAAAAACCCAGTCATCGTGAACAAAAGGATAAAAAAGTGTATTGCCATAAGCTAAAAATCCCAGAATTAATAAAATAAAAAAAGCCTGCCACGCGCTGAGATGAACATCCTGCTTAATCTGTTCAGCTTGGGGAGGTTTCAAATTGACTAAAGAGACTCTTGCTTTATTCTTGTTTTGTGGCACTTTATCTCATTGGACTTTTCCGCCAGCCAATAAGAATTCTTTTAATCCATTGACAATGGGAATATCGATCGTTTCTTGGATATTAAGATGGAATTTTTTATTTTTGAGATTTGTATTCAGGCTGATTTTGTATTCGCCGCTATTGCTGATTTGGACCGAGGCTTCCTCAACAGGGCAATGTCCCTCGCTCTTCAATAAAGACTCAAGCTGTTTTCTCTTTTCTTGATGTTTGATCTGAGGGATCAATCCCTGCATCAAGTCAGCATGAATGATTCCTCCATTCATCAAAGATAAATGGATAGCTAAAAGATCCACTGTCTTATTTTGCCCCACAATTCGAAAACTTCCCCGCAAACTCCCCTCAAGATGGGGAAATAGATTTTCGTTGATCGACTTAAGATCCCCGGGATTTAAATCGGAAAATTCTAGCCACAAAATATATGTCAGATGAGGCTTATGTTCAATCTGCAATTGACCTTGGAGCGTCCCTCCATAGCTTAAGGATTTAATCTCGTAAATTTGCAACTCTTGGAAGCCTTTTTTGACCCGGGCGGTTATATCGGTCATGCGATAAGGACCTAATTCCATCCCTCCTATATAGAACACCCCATCCATACCCGATACCATTCTGTTTTGCAGATTAATAAGGGCCTTGATATCCAGGCTGTGAATCTTAAAATTCCTTGCCGCTACCTCTAATCCCTCGAAAAATATCTTAAGATGCTGCCTCTCTTTGTAAAATTGGGGAACATCAAAAAAGGTAAAACGCGGCGCTTGAAAATGGAGGGAATCCTCTTGGTGGTCAAGCGAAAAACTGACATCCTCTAAAATCAATGTGGCTGGGTATTGAAAATTTTGTCGACCTATCTTCAATTGACTAAATTGATAAGATCCAAGGTAAGGTTTGGCGAAATGTTGAATGGCAAGGGTGAGAAAAAGCGAAGAATGGAATAAAAAATAAAAAACTAAAAAAAGTATTCCAAAAAAAAATAATATTGGGAAAACATAACGCTTCATATTGAAGTCTTAAATTTCTGCTTTAATTTAATGATGTACTGACGTAATTCTGTAAATTGTTGATCTAACTTAGATAGATCTCCTTTAATACGGGGCATGTCATTTTTTTCAGCCCATTGCTCTATTTGGGCACACGTGACATGAAAGGCCCTGGCCGAGATATTCCCGGATGCACCCTTAATAGAATGAATGAGATTTCTGATCTGTTCAAAATTTTCCTGTTCGATAAATTCTTGCAGTTTTTGCCGTTTTTCCAAATAGTCCTCTTCAAAAATATCCAATAACTCAAGAAGGAGCTCTCGATCATCCTGGACGCGCTCTAATACATCATCTACATCAATAATGTCTTTATTCATATGTTCCTTTCTTTGATGACAGCAACATTAGATCTTTACAAACTGTGCGAGATTTCTTTTTTATAAAATAAATTTTCGATAGCTTCGTACAGCTTGGGTCGATCAAAGGGTTTGGCTACATAAGCATCCATTCCACATTCGAAACATTTTTTTTGATCCTCCAACATCGCTCGAGCGGTCAAGGCAATAATAGGAATATGCCTTCCCGTCTTTTTTTCATTTTCTCTGATGAGCTTTGTAGTATCAAAACCATCCAGCTCCGGCATTTGGGCATCCATTAAAATAAGGTCAAACGATTCTTTATCTAAGTAATCTAAAACTTTCTTGCCATTATCAACCGTCTTGACAATCCATCCTCTTTTCTCTAACATTTTCGAGGCAATCTTCTGATTAACAATATTATCTTCGGCAAGGAGGATCACCAGTTGTTTTAGAACTTTTGTCGGTTGCCCTTCCAGGTCTTGCGACTGAGTTGCTTCTAAAATTGGGACAGAAACTTTTTGTTTTGTGACAATCCCGAATCGGGCCGTGAAATAAAAGACGCTACCCTTAAACTCTTCACTTTCAACCCAGATTCGTCCCCCCATCAACTCCACCAATTTACAGGATATTGATAATCCCAAACCTGTTCCTCCGAAGCGGCGGGTCGTAGAAGGATCAACCTGAGAGAAAACATCGAAAATTTTATTCAATTTTTCTTTAGGGATGCCCACACCTTCATCGGCTACGGAAAACAATAATTCACAATTTTCGTTATTGATGGTATTGACTTTCACAGTCACAACCACTTTACCCTTAAAAGTAAATTTAATGGCATTATTGATCAAATTAACCAACACTTGACGGATCCGGACAGGATCACCAATTAAGATTTCCGGAACCTGATCATCAATACACCATTGAAAATCCAAATTTTTATTTCGTGCTAAGACCATTAACCCCATACAAACGCTTTTGACAATATTATGCAAGCTGAGCTCTATTTTTTCTAAATGGATCTTCCCAACCTCAACCCTAGATAAATCCAAAATATCGTTAATAAGGCTCAACAAATTATCAGCCGCATCCTTAATCGTTTTCAAATTTTCCTGTTGTTCGTGTGTCAATTCCGTGTCTAAGGTGAGGTCCACCATCCCCACAATAGTATTCATAGGGGTGCGAACTTCGTGTGACATATTAGCCAGGAAAAGACTCTTGGAGTTACTGGCCTCTTCGGCGGCGATCTTAGCCTTAAGGAGCATCTGCTGTAAACTCTTCTGTTGTGAGATATCATAAATCATTCCCACCGACCCAATGATCTTATGATGGGCATCTTTTAGGACATTCACGGACAAATCAATATTAATGACATTCCCATTTTTCCGCACAATCTTGGTTTCAAAGTGGTGCTTAGACCCAGCCTGCCGAATATTGGCCGCCCGGATACGCTTCCATTCTTCAGGTGGATAAAGACTACTCACGGGCTTCAGATAAAGATCTTCTTTATTCATTCCCAATAAATGTTCAGTATAACGATTCCACAAAATAATCCGTTCCTGTTTATCGGTTAAGGTGATGGCCGCAGCCGAATTATCCAGGATAATACGAATCTTATTTTCTGATTCTTTGATTTTACGTTCCGCTGCTTTTTGTCTGGTCATATCATTGATGATACCAATGGATCCCACCACATTCCCCTGAGAGTCCTTCAATACGGAAATCGAGACATTGACATCCAGCAGGCTACCATCTTTTTTCAAGATCCGAGTTTCAATTTCCGACAACATGCCTTTACGCCTGATTCGAAAAGAACGGATCCGCCGCCATTCTTTAGAAGGATAAAGCTCCTTGACGGGTTTGTTAAACAAATCCCTTTTATCCATCCCTAACATTTTTTCCGCATAAGGATTCCAGGCAATGATTTTTTCATTTTTATCTGTCACGGTAATAGCCGCTGCCGAATTATTGAAAACAAGTTTAAAAAGCTCTTTAGAATCTTTTAGTTCTTTCTCTGTTCTTTTTTGCTCCAGAATATTTTCCACAACCCCATCAATAAACTCCAATCTGCCCTTACGATCCCTCGCGGCCAACAAAGAAACAGTACACCAAATGATTTTTCTCTTTTTGGTTTTTAATAAAACTTCTTCTTGGAGACTCCCTTCTAAATGGGAGACTTTCTTGTATAAGGATCGATAGGTTTCCTTCTGAGCAAAAACATCCGCCACACGAATCCGATATAATTCTTCCTGATTGTACTCTAATATTTTGCAGAGTGCTGGATTAAAAAAGATAAAACGTCCTTCTCTTTTAGGAGTCAGACGGAATACCCCCCAGCTCAATTCTTCCAAAAGGTCGGCCACTTGCACATTGATTGTCTTGTTTTCATTCGGCATTACTAAAAATTCTCAATTACAGAAATTCTTAAAAAATCAATCCTGATTAAATTTTTATTTTGTCAATTTGATGTTTTTCAAAATGGCGCAAAGATTTAATAAACTCACAATGATAGCCAAGAACACCATGCATAGACGAATCACCGGAAACCAATCTTGCCACTTAAGCTGAGGAAAAATTCCATTAACAATGTGAGCAATAATGATAATGGCCACTACCACTGCGGATCCCGCGCTGATAAAAATCAGCAATGAGAATAAAAAGGAAATCACGAGAACATACAGGTTATACCAAATGAGATTCCCTTTGGCCATTTTACTAGCCGCTATTCCGATGCGTTCCATAAGAATCCGCCGTTAATGAGCAACTTTTCATCTCCCGGATCATTGGAAGAATTTGATTTTTGGTAAAGAGTTTTTCTTTACCTTAAGGCAATTTATCAAATGCCAAAATCCCTTCTTATATATTCTTTCTGATCTTTTCGATCTCTTTCTTGACCTCCGTTATTCTATCACTTAAAAAAGGATGGGTCCTTAATATCAAGGGAGGACCTTTATCTTTTGTTTCCTGCTCCAAAACTTCTAGCGTTTTAATCATCCCTTCTAATTCAAAACCAGCTAAATCCAAATACTTTAACCCCAGTCGATCTGCCTCAAATTCATCTTTGCGTCCATAAGCGGAAAAAATCAGTTGCATCGCCGCATCCGAACTTAAATTAGCAATCCTGTGGATTTGTTCCTTCTGTCCTAGCTGACTCAAGATGAGCCCACCGATTAACTGATAGCCCACCGCGGCTTGGAATTTTTTGATGGTGTGACGGGCAGCGCAGTGACCTATCTCATGGGCCAACACACCGGCAATCTCACTATCGGAATGAAGTTTTTCCACTAACCCCGTGAAAATATAAATATGACCTCCCGGTATCGTGAAAGCGTTGAGTTCCTTTTTTTCAATCAAATAAAAATGATATTGATAATCTTGCCGATCCGATACTTGTGCCAAGCGCTGACCAATCTTTTTGATTCGTTCTGCCAGATCCTTGTGAAAAGACAAAGGATATTGAGAAAGGATTTTTTGATGAATATCCCTTCCCATTCCCACTTCTTCAGAAGTGGGAATGATAATAAATTCTTTTCGACCGGTAGCAGGATTGTAGGTGGTGCATCCCTCTAAGATGAAGATCATCAATATAAAAGATTGTTTCAAACCCAAAAAACTCATCCGCCTTCGTTCAATGTTTTCACGTTGAGCTTCGATGGATAGTCCGGCGATACTTAAATGTGAAAACTTTTCAGCGAAGTAAGACATATCTTTCTTTGTCTTTTATCTTTCGAACTTGGTGATATTCTGCCACCAAAGAAAGCTATCCCAAGTTTTCATCGTCTGCCAAATCCTTAAAGCACTCCTGGTTTTCAGGAATTGAGGAGCCTTATTAAAAAAAAGTTGGGCCTGACGATATCCGCTATCAAAATATTCTTTGGCCTGCAATAAACATTCTAAGATATCCGCATCCCTGGCAATAAGGCTTTCTTTTGTTTGTTGAAAATCAAACTCTTTTCTTAAGTGTTGGAGTTGAGACTTAACCTTATCTTCTAATGTCTTTATTTGATCTCGAAACACTTTTTGTTCCGCCTCTTTAAAATCGATATAAAAATGCCCCATCTTATGCAGATCATTAATCCTCGACTCATGAATGTCGTTAAACAGAGTCATCACTAGCACTTTGTAAGGGTCCGCTCCTTCCAGGTGAGCCAAATAAAATCCAATAACAGCTGTTCGAAAGCAATGTTCGGCGACACTTTCCGGATCCTTGATGCCGACCACCCACCAGCCACTGCGCTTGATCCGTTTCAGAAGTCCCGCCTCAGCGAAAAAATTGGTCGCGGCAATCATCTGACCAGAAGGTTTGGATGAATTTGACTTCTTAGATTTTTTTTTACTTTTTATCATTTCGGATCATGTCATTTTCTATAAATTCCCTTAAGCAAGACCTTTTGTCTTTCGCTGACGTATAATTTCATAACAAAAAATGGCGGTGGCCTGCGCGACATTCAAAGAGAGGCGTTCTTCACTCATAGGAATGGATAATGTTAAATCCAGATGTTTACGGATGATGTCACGAATTCCGCGTTCTTCGGATCCAATAACCAAACCCAGAGGAAAGGGCAAACGCATCTGGGTGATGTCCTCTCCCCCTTTGACAACCGTCCCTGCAATGCCGAATCCAGCTTCCTTGGCCTCGCTTAACGCGATGGTTAGATTGGCAACTTTGGCGACCTTGACAAAATTATCTGCCCCACAAGCTACACGCAGAACACTTTCTGTCACCTCTACCGAATTGTGCCGAGGCAGGACAATCGAAAATCCCCCTAAACAAGCGGTGCTTCTTAGAATCGACCCTAAGTTCTGTGGGTCATTCAGGCTATCCAAAAAGATAATGGTTTGGTCTCTTTCTTTAGCTTCCGATATCAAATCAGAAAAAGGATAATAATAAAAATCCTCAATTTCGGCAAGGATTCCCTGATTGTTCAAATTGCGAGCCAATTTCTGAATTTTGGATTTGGGAACCGTATAAACGGCTATCCCCCGGGCCTTGGCCTTACCTTTGATATAGCCAGCGTCCCTGTCGTCTTCTTGAAGATAAATGCTTTTGATAGTTTGCGGATTGGATTTTAATCGCTCTAAGACTGGATTTCTACCGTAGAGTTTCATAAAAAAGAAGGTTGTTTAAGAAAATCCCAATTATCTTGTTTTATCGTTATTCTTAAAAATTCTCCCTTAAAGGACGAATCTTCTTCTCATAATCCTCCTCTAACTTTTTCTTCTTTTCAAGATAATCCGCATAGGTAATTTCTTTTTTCAAATAGGATCGCTCGAGGTTATCCAAATTCTTCTTATACTCCGCAAATATAGGATCTTCGATGAACTTTTCCGGACTTTCTATAATCGTTTGCAGTTGATTGGCACATCCTAATGATGCGATCATTATCAAATAAAAAAAGGTGTTTTTCATCCCGCCCTCACTTGATACTTGTTTAATCAACTTGTTTAGTATGTATTAAATACAGGGTTACTTTTCCCTCAATTATATATCATAATCTTTTTATGAGATAAGGAATATAATAAATATCTAGAGTTAGGAATTCAAATCAATGATCCATCTCATAGTCATAGGAAAAACCAACCCGACAATAGTGTACAATATCAAACAGACCGAAAACCAAACACATCCCACATCCAAGAGACTCGAGAAGTAATCTTTGGCGGAACACAACGCAAAATAAGCACTGCGTTTGCCCAGTTCAATTTTTTGGTCTCCTCTTTCTTTGAAAATCCTTTCTGTTTTTAAAATCCGACCGCTTAAAATATCATTAACGATGGCAGAATATTCTTGATTATACTCACATTCCCCTTTTTCATGGCCGATAATTTCACTTTGAGCTTTATATTTCCAACCACATTTCTCGCAATAACCGTTATACAACAAACGCATAAAAAAAGAATCAACCAAATTCAATACAACCCAAGGAAGCATCAAAATGAAGGTGATATTGAACGGCTGAACAAGCAATCGTTTAAAGCCCTTTCCCATTTTAAATTCATTTCTGCTGAAACTATACATAAAATGGAAGGTCCGGATGCGAAAATAAGAAGCGATGATATATTGGATCTGTTCATGTTTCTCAAGTTTAGCCTGATTGAGAATCTGTAAGGCAATCGTTTTTCCTGTATCCCCCCATTGGATATCTAAGGGTTCATTTTCTCCCACTGTTACCAAGATGGAATCGCAATAAAGACACCGTGTTCTTTCCTCTAGCTGAAAAATTATTTTACACCGTATGCATTTCTTCATAGATCCCAATAGGGTAAAATTGTTGTCTTGTTATCCTTAAAACTGCAGTGAAAAGAAGGTTATAATCTATGCCGTTATTTTTTCAGTCCTAGGCCCAAATAAATCAAGGGTCTTAAGATACTCCACCATCCAACAATGGGACGCATTTTTGTATAACCTAACTTTTTGGGAGGATAAATCTTCGTCACCGGGACCTCTTTGAATCGATATCCTAATTGAATCGCTTTGAACAAAATATAAGGTTCAAGTTCGTAACCTGCCAGCCAGTCCTGATCCAAATTCATCTGATGATCTTTAAAAATGGATAATCTAATCGCTCGAAATCCATTCGTGCTATCGGTCACTTTTCGTCTTACGAAAAAGGAAAGAATCAGCGGATGGATTTGGGTTGCGATCTTTCGATACAACGGCATATCTCCCCCAATCCTTGTTCCCCCTAGATAACGTGAGCCTTGGATGAGATCGTATCCTTCTTTAAGGATGGGCTCAATCAGCTTCGGGATTTCTTGGGGATTATCTTTATCATTGCCTGCCATAATCACAACCACCTCATAACCTTCTTGGATGGCATGCCTTATGGCCGTCCTGATCGCTACCCCAACTCCCTGGCGGGTTGAATGCTTAATGGTCTTAATCCCTTGAGAAGCATATTCTTGGATGATCTGTGTTGTGCCATCACTAGAACCATCATCGATAATGCAATAATCCAGCCGACTGGCCACACTGCTTTTGAGGAATCGTTCAATCGCATTCTTTAATTTAACATTTTCATTATAGGCAACTGGACAGACTAAAATTTTATTCATGGCAGGAACAGTGATCGAGATTTCTTAACTTTTTATGAATATTTATGATTCCATCCCTTTCATCTTAAATGAGAATGTGGGAAATCCCTCGGAGAGGTCTCATGGCGGACATGCTTTTTTAAAAAAACTTTACTTTTTGGGCTTCAATCCTGCTTCAGTTAAAACAAATTCTAAACGGCAGAAACTACATTTAAAATCTTGGGAAAGTCTTCTTCCACACCGGCAGGCATAGCCTCGCATTGCAGAGGGATGACCATAAACGATTGTATAATCCGCCACATCCTTTGTCACCACACTGCCGGCACCAATAAAGGCATACTCCCCAATTGTTATCCCACAAAGAATGGTAGCGTTGCTTCCGATCGTCGCACCCTTTTTAATCAAAGTTTTCTCTAGATACCAAGGATCGCGGCGGTGGCTCCGGGGATATCGATCATTGATAAAGGCCACATTAGCTCCACAGAAGACTTCATCCTCCAAGGTAATTCCATTGAAAACCGAGACTCCATTTTTCAACGTCACGTCGTTCCCCATGACCACCCCTTGTTCGAGGAAACATCCATCACAGATATTGCATCCGCTTCCAATCACGACGTCATCTTGAATATTCACAAAAGCCCAAATTCTTGTATTGTCTCCGATTTTTGCCTTTGGGCTGACCAAGGCGGTTTTATGCTGGAAATATTTCTTCATCTTAATTACTTAATAACAACCGGCCTCCCTTGATGATCCATGGATTCTTGAATAGCCCACAGGGTTTTGACAACCTCAAAACCTTTCTTTGCATCGGCCAGTTGGGGGGGATTATTTTTTTCAATGCAATCGATAAAATATTGCCCTTGAACTTTTAAAGGTTCATGAAAACCAATATAAGGTATGGTGATGCTCCCTTCTCGAGACAACAATTGGAATTCCCCATAGGTTTCATAAAATTTGGAGATTTTATCCACATGTTTATCATAAAGCTTGATGGGGCCCTCCGGGTCCAGATCATCCCAAAGAATCATTTTCTTATCCCCTACAATAGTGATTTGCCTTACCTTTTTTGGATCTAGCCAACTGACATGAATATTGACCAAGATATTGTTGGGATATTCTAAGGACACAAAGGCCAAATCTTCCAGAGTTGTTCCCAGGCACTTTTGCCCCCGGGCTGAGACACTGATAGGAGAACTTTCCAATAAAAAATTAAAGATGGAAATATCATGCGGGGCCAAATCCCATAAGGCATTGACATCATAACGAAAGGGGCCTAAATTCGTACGTTCCGAATGAGCATAATGGATCTGACCTAAGTCTCCATTAGACAGATACTTTTTCATACGCACGATCCCTTGATTAAAGACAAAAATATGTCCGACCATCAGAATTTTTTTCTTTTGCTCCGATAAGGTTTTTAGCTTTAGGCATTCTTCGGGTTTCAAGGCCAAGGGTTTTTCACAGAAGACATGTTTATCGTGTCCTAAGGCTTCTTGGGAAAATTGGAAATGAGTGCTGGTAGGGGTGGAAATGCAAACGGCATCTACACCTTTTTCTTCTAAGATGTCTTGATAACGATCTGTTGTCTTAATGTTGGGGTATAAGGTCTTCAGTGTCCGCAAACGCTCTTCATCGAGATCGCAACAGATAGCCACACAAGAATTGGGTAATTGATTAAATATTCGGATATGATTAGGACCCCAGTGTCCACAACCGATGACACCGATGGTGATCAAATCTCACTCCTTTAGTTTAGGATAATCCACTGGCTAAGGAAAGTTAATTGCCTAGCTTTAAAGGCAAATCCTTCTTTATCCCCGACTCGTTGAACAGGGTTATTATACTTGTTTCAAAGAATTAGGGAAAGTCCATTTTTAGCGATTTTTTAGCGATTTCAAATGATTCCTTTTTCTAAACCGAATGTAATCAAAGGGAAGGTTGAAAACACCAAGGAATATAGTAGAATGTCTATAACTTCTTGACACATTCGGTGACCCCGCCAAGGCGGGGTCATTGGGGAATCAGAGCCGTAAGCCCGAAGGGCTTAATGGTAGGCTTAACGCTCTTCCTTCGCTACGCTTCAGGACTGTTCGCGAAAGACACTTAAGCGAAAGCGAACGTGCAGTGTCAACCCTGAGTATACCCAAAAATTTAGAGAATCCCGCCCTATGGCGGGACCATCGGGGTATACGAATGGGTTGACTGAACATCTCATAACTTTAAAATCAAATGAAATCATTATCCTCCTTGAAAGAAATCTTTCCTTTTTTTATAAACCCAACAAATTTTATGGTAACTGTTTTTCGGCCACAAAATCTTTTTATCATCCTAGCCGTTCTCTTATTATCCGTGAACACCTTGCATCTCATTAAAGAAGCGACCCGAATGAGAAAGATCCGAAAAATCAAGCCCTATACCTATCTGGGTCTTAAATTCTCTGGGCTGGATGACATCTTACACAAAGAAAAATATGTAGGTTATTATACCGACAAAGACTTAGACAACCGTACGGATGCGATGCAATTTGCCCAAGCGCAGTACATCTTAAGTCCGATTATCCTAGACTTAAATAATGTCGACCACACATTTATTTTGTTTGACTGCTCCCATCCCCAAATCGCTATAGAAAAAATGAAAGAGATCAATGTTATCCCGGTAAAAATCAATCAATTCGGCGTTATTTTAGCAAGAAACCTTAAGCCTAAAACCACTCTGAAATGAAAGGTTTCTTTTTGTGAATTTACAACTCCTTATCCATATCACTCTTATCCTTTTACCTTTTTTCCTCTCCTTTTGCATCGGATATCTTCTTATCAAGATTATCTTAAGAAAAGAAGATAACATCCCGAGAACTGTCCTTTTCTTTTTGGCAGGAGGGTTAGGCTTAGGACTAAGTTCTCATATTCACTTTTTTACCTTAATCCTTTTTGATCGGTTCCACCCTCAGGCCAACATCTTCATTCATGGAATCCTTTTTTTATTACTCTTATCCATCTTAAGTATCTCTTTCTTTCGGAAAGAAGGAAGGCCCTTCTTTTTTAATCGACCCCTATTCAGCATGAGGGTGATCCCGGTGAGCCTTCTTCTTGCCTTGGGATTCCTCCCCTTATGGATCCAAGCTCATTTTTATCCTTATGGAGGGTGGGATGCTTGGGCAGTTTGGAATTTTAAAGCCAAATTCATTTATCTTGCCGAGGAAAACTGGGAAAATATGTTTTCTCCCATTTTATGGCGATCAAGCCAACATTATCCTCTTCTTTTACCTTTGATGAATGTCTGGGGATGGACGTTTCTTCAAGATCCGATATACCTGACACCGCTTTTGACTTCTCTTACTTTTACTCTGCTTTTGATCGGTTTACTTTATAGCGGGATTTATTATCTAACCCGAAATCCTTTTTCCATTCTCGCCCCCCTTTTGTTATTATCCATATCCTTTTTTGAAACGTTAGCAACCAGCCAGTATTGTGATATCCTGATTGGTTATTATTTGTTAGCCAGTTTTGTGTGTTTGGTGATGGCCTTTGCGGGTCAGGGGAAATTTACCTTCTTATTGGCGGGATTATTCTTAGGATTTTTAAGTTTTACCAAACCCGAAGGCATGCTGGCTTCAGGTCTTGTTATTTGTCTTAGCCTTGGGTATTATTTTTTAAAAAAGAAAAATCATCCTAACTCGGGTTTCTCACTGGTGTTTTTAGGACTTCTTTTGACCGTCCTTCCTACCATCATTTTCCAATTGTATTATGCCCCGCAAAACCAGACCTTCATCAATGGGCTTATTTCCGCTGATAAACCCGTAAGTCTTGAACGATTTAAAACCCTATTACCTTACTTTTTTAAAGAATTCACCAGCGAAAAATGGAGCCACATTTGGACTCTATTAGCGGGAGGAATTCTTTTGGGTTATAAAAAATGTTTCTCTGATCCGGTTGTCATCATCCCCCTCTTTCTCAGTTTCTATTTTGGGGTGGTGATCCTTTATTATTTTGTGAATACCTATTTTTCTTTATTGTGGTGGTTGGAGGTCACTTTAAATCGTATCCTCTTTACCCTTCTTCCTACAGTGATTTTCTGGATCTTCTGTGGACTCTGGCGGCAGGACAGCTAAGAACACGGCCCGCCTCGCCGATGCAAAGTGAGGCAAGCATGACATACCCTGCGTTATGGACGTTCGATCTTCAAAATTTTATATGTCATATGACCCGCAGGGACTTTCACCTTGACTTCCTCTCCCACCTGATGCCCCATCAAGGCCTTACCGATAGGAGAGAAGATCGACAGCTTATTTTCATCGTAATTGGCTTCCTCTGCTGACACAAACATGTACGTCACTTCCTCATCCGTGTCTAAATCCTTTAAAGTCACGTGGGCACCGATATAAACCTTATCGGATGGGATATTCTCATTTTCGATGATTCGGACATGAACCAATTTGGCCTCCAATTCGGCGATCTTGGCCTCACAATGGGCTTGGGCATCTTTGGCGGCATCATATTCTGCATTTTCCGAAATGTCCCCTTGCAGTCTCGCCTCACCTATGGCCTTAGCGATTCTTCGGCGTTCCACTGTTTTTAAATTTTCTAATTCATCCCTTAGTTTTTCATAACCCGCTTTCGTTAAATAGGTCTCTTGCCCCATACCTTCTCCTTGTTGAACTCACTTGAAGTGAAAATTCCTTTGATTTGTTCCTACACTCAATCTCAAAAATTTAAGGAAAGTCAAACGAACCTTTCCTTTAAATCAACCTTCTTTAATTTAAAAATTTCAACGAAGTAATTTTAACATATTTAGATGCCATTCTTCAAATCAGAATTTTCGAAATCTCACTCATTGGGAAATGATTATTGTCCCTCCAACAATTGCTTATACCGACTTTCATATCCTTCCGCTCTGGTTTGATCCCCTGTTTTTCTTAAAATTTTTGCCAGATTAAAATACGCCCCCGCGAATTGCGGATCTAAGGAGATTGCCCTTTCATATTCCTTGATCGCCCTCGAAACATCTCCCAAGATATCATAAATATTGCCAAGATTATTATGCACAACAGGCAAACGAGGATTTCTTCTTAAGGCTTCTTCGTAAGAATGAATAGCCAAATCAAATTTTCGAGTCTGAACATACAAATTTCCCAAGCATTGATAAACCAGACTGTTAGAAGGTTCTATGTTCCCAGCCAAATCAAAATAAAATTTGGCCCGAGTACCATCACCCATGTTTAAATAAATCTGCCCTAAGCCAAGCATGGCCGCGACATAATAAGGATTGATCTCTAGGGCTTTAAGAAAATACTTTGCCGCCTCATTCATTTTCTTAGGAAAATAAAGACAGTAGAGATTACCCAAATTAAAATAGGATCCCGCAAATTGAGGATCGGCTTCAATGGCCTTTTGAAAGGTTTGAATGGCTTCTTCGATTCTTTTCTGTTGCATATAAATGTTGGCCAGATTGTTATAGGCAAAACAATAATGCGAATCCAATTCTATGGCTTTTAGGTAAGCCTTTTCTGCGGCTGGATAATCTTTTTGAAAAAGACAATAAATATTTCCTAAGTTATTATGAAGCCTGGCCTTCTTAGGGAATCGGTGGATCATCTGTTCATGAAAACCCTTGATATTACCCCAGGCCTCATTTCTTTTATAGGTTAATCCTGAAAAAATAAAAACGATCAAACACATAACATAAAGATAAATGCGATGGGTTTTCAATAATCGTTTGAAAAGGAAAGCCATCATCAAGGCGAATCCGACCATCGGCAAATAAAGCCTGTGTTCATTGATGACATCAGAAATAGGAAAAACACTTGATTCAACACTCAAGGTTAAGCCCATCCAAAACATTCCAAAGGAAATTCCCTTTTCTTTTTTAAACAAAAGAAAGGCCGAAATAGAAAACAGACAAACCATAAGAAAAGAAAAAAATGTTGGCAAACTCAACAAACTATGGGCAATCGGATAATCATAATCTAGACTTTGGTTGACAGGGATAAATAATAATCGAAGATAGGTCATAAACACATTGAATTGAGTCAAAAGGTATTCATATCGACCGATCTTAAAGGTTTCTTTTGTGATTTCTGAAAGGAAATCGAATTCGACAAACTTATACCTCCATAACATTAATAGAAAAGGCACAATGATGGCAATAAGCCCGTAGGGCAGTATTTCCATCAAACCTCTGCGATTTTTCTTCTTAAGAAATCCAAAAGAAAATATTTCCACCAAAATCATGGCTAAGGGCAAAGTCACAATGATCGGTTTAGTAAATAATCCTAGGATGTTGGCGGAAAAACCCAGGTAATAAAAATGCGCCTTCCCTGATAATCGGAAATGAATATAAAAAATGAGTGTCAGTAAATAAAAAAAACTGGCTAATAACGTAGAACGTTGGGAGATATAAGTCACCGATTGGGTCTGCAAGGGATGACATAAAAAGATCCAACTGGCGAAAAAAATAACCCATCGGATGGGGAAATGGTCATCCCTTTTAGCGAAATCCGTTTTAGTGAGAATCAAATTGAGAAAATGATAATAAAGGCACGTTATCGAAAGATGCAGGAGGAGATTCACACCGTGATATCCCCATAATTCTACTCCATGAAGATAAAAATTAAGGGCAAAAGAAAGATGGGTTAAAAACCGGGAAGGGTCAAACTTCCATAAGGGCATAAGACTTTTGATATTTTTGATGAGCGGATTTTCAACAATAGTAAAATAATCGTCAAAATAAAAAGGGACGGTGAAGGTATTGGAATAAATCAACAGCCCCCAAAAGACAATAGCAATGAAGGTCATGACAACCCTTATGACCTTCGTTTTATGGTTCCCCACCCCCAACGGCACATCGGATTTGCTCACCATTGGTTTGGCGTCTCTCTCTCCCATGTTTCATTTCAATAGTTCCATCTTTTGTCGGATTCTTTTTGCGATTTCTTCCCTCCCTTGCTTTTCATAAAGTTTTAAGGCTGTCTCAATCGTGCGTTTCGATTGTTCCATCTCACCTAGTTCATGCAGGGCATTAGCCAGATTATAATACCCTTCCGGTGAATGGGGAGAATGTAAAATGGCCTTTCGGTAAAGTTGTGCTGCCTTCTGGTGATCATGAAAATAAAAATAAATGTGTCCCATATTATTAAGAGGTTCCGAAGATCTAGGCTGTATCTGAATGGCTTTTTGATAATGCCTAAAGGCCTCATAAAAATTTCCTTCTTGAAATTTGATATTCCCCAAGTTGTAATGAGCCACAAAACTATCGGGGTTCAACCATAAGGCCAAAGTGAATTCCTCTTTAGCCTTTGCAAAGTCTGCTCTTTGATAATAAACATTTCCTAAACCAATATGCACGGCACTCTTGAAAGGATTAAGTTCTTTGGCAATTTGGAAATTTTCCAGGGCCTTATCTTCTTGTTTTAAGGAAAAGTATAAATTGGCAAGATTGATATACGGATCCTCATAATCTGGATATCGCTTAATAAGCTCTTCTAAAATTTCCTGGGCTTCCGTCAATTTATTTTGTTTTAAATAAACCTCGACAATATTATTCTTGGCCAAAGTTTCCGCTGGATTTAATTCAAAGGCCGTATTAAATTCTTTTTCTGCCGCATCCAGCATGCCTTTTTTCAGGTAATATAATCCCAATTGATTATGGACAATAGAATACTTTGGATATCTTTCGGCCATTTCCTGAAGGAAAACTAAAGAATCTGCCCAAATCAAGGCCCGTGCATATGTTAATGAGAATAAAAAGGTCAGTATCAAACCCATCAGAAGTCCATAGAGAAGTGTCTTTTTGACAACCTTGAGGATAAGATAACTAAAGACAGTAAAAAAACCAAACCCGGCTAAATAAACCCAATGATCCGAAAGAATGAATGATTGTCTGGCAACAACCATATATCCCATCAAACAGAACAAGTACCAAAAAAGACAAAAAAGAACCAGCTTTATTTTCGAAAAACGAAATAAGGCATACACATAAAAAATAGAAATAATCACTAAAGCCATGAAGTTAAAAAAATTCTTAAGCAACTTTTCGGAAAATGGAAAATTGATAACAAAAGGGAAAAGGAGTTTTATCAGAGAATTCGGGATAACAAAGATTTGCGAAAGAAATTGTTGAAAAAAATGAGGACCTTCCGTCCCTCCGCTTAGGGTCTGCTCACTTAATAAAAGTAAAGGAATAACCATAAGCGGCAACAAAAAGATAAACCCGATGAGGATGGTTTTCAATTCAATCTTTTTTCCTGATCTTAAAAAGCAAAATTCCAAAAAAAACAGAATAAATGTTATGCTCAAAGCAGAAGGATGCGTAAACATGCAGACACAGAGACAGAAAAGGGACAATAAGAAATAGAAACTATTATTTTCTAATCTTGCTTTCAAATAAAAAAGAATGGTCAGCAAACAAAAAAATGAAACAAGAAGAGTTCCTCTTTGTGCAAGGTAAATCACGGTGTCAGCCTGCAAAGGATGCAGTAAAAATAATAAGGAAGACCCGATGGCTAAAAGACTTCGCTGTGAATCACTGACCGCATCGGATAAGGGAGGGGTTTTGAAGATCAGTAGCAGAAAATGGTAAACCCAAATCGAATTCAACAAATGTAAAATCACATTCACCATATGCCAACTTGTAACGTTCAATTGAGAAAACTGATAGTTGATGGCAAAAGACACATTCGTGAAAAAATTGGTGGGATTGAATTTCCAAAGCAGATCAAGATTGGAATGTTTAATGAAAGGATTTTCAACGATGGCGTAATAATCATCAAATTGAAAATCTGCCACAAGGCTTTGGCTATAAACCAAACACCCTAAAGAGAGAAGGAATCCGATGACGATGGGATCGCGCCTCTTTCTGAAAAAAGATATTAAATTTTCCAATTCTTTTGTGAATTAATCTAAAAATTTGGAGTTAGTTTTTAAATTTAATCTTTTAAGTTTTTTAAAACACCCTGTCCCTACATATTTTCCATGGCCTTCATCATCACCGGAATAATTTCCTTAACTTCTTGTTTAGTCATCCGGCCTAATTTAGCAAAGCGCCATTCATCGGTTTGGGCCCTATTCTCCCGAGCGAGCTGCAATTTCTTTTCTCCCTCATTATAAGAATAAACTCCCACAGTAATTCTTGTCTCCCCGAAATCTTTGACCTCTTTAAAGGTAGCCACATCGAGTGATTGATCGTACGGCATATGCCTCCTCCTTGATTTTTAGAAATTTGTCGAAATGGGTCGAAATGGATGGAAATGGGTCGAGAAAACTTTTCTCTATCATTTCTAGACATTTCCATACATTTCAATAAGTTTCTAATTTTATTATAAAGTTCATCTCCCTGATTTACAACCCCGGCATCACGGAAGCCATCTTCTGGGCTGCGACAGTTTGTGACTTCTGAATCGCTAAATTGAGACTTTTTAATAAATCCGATTCTAGATTCTCTTTATTTGCCTCCTTCAAGAACATAGGATCAATTTCAATAAAACGAAAATTTTGGGCTGCGGTCACAATAATCTTAATCCCTTTAACCTCATTGACCTCGACCTCAATTTTTTCCAACTCTTTTTTAATTTGATCAGCCTGTTTCTTCATTTCCATGAGTTGTTTAATTTTATCCAACATTTAAAAATTTCTCCTTTAACTTTATTTTTAACCGAGGGGATGTACCGCTGTATGCTCATCCAGACAAATGGCTGTTTATTGTAATCTATATCCTATATCATAAAATGTTTTTACCAAAAATAACTGCAAACTTATTATCAACAAAAATGCAATCACCGGAGAAATATCAATCCCAGAGATGGAAGGTACAATCCTTCGAATTCTATACAGGATTGGTTCTGTAACTCGATTCAAAAATTGAACAATGGGATTGAAAGGATCGGGATTGACCCAACTGATCAAGGCCCGAAGCAAAATACACCAGCCCAAAGCCATTAATACGACATCGGTGATTTTGGCTAAGGCGATTAGGAGATTCCCTAAAATGAACATTCCTTTAACTCTTTATGAATTAATTTTATGAGATCCTAAACTTCTTCTATTCCCTAAGCTTTCTCCTGACTATAATTTATCGCTCGTATAGGATAAGGGATCACAATACCTTCTTTTCGAAAACGCTTTTGGAGCCTTTTGATAAACTCGTGTTTCAATAAATGCGAACCAATAAATTCTTGTGCTTTTAAGATAACTGTAAAATTAATGCCGGAATCCGAAAAGGTATGATAACGGATAGAGGGATCAAAATCTTTTACCCCGCCCCTGATCTCTTTCATTGTCTGCCGAGCAACATCAAGGGTGACTCTTTCCACATAATCGAGATCGGAATTATAATGCACTCCCACATCTACCAAAACCGCCAAATCCTTAGAGGGATAATCATAATTGATGACTCTGGAATCGACTAAAGTCTTATTTGGGATAACCACCATGGTATTGGGTAACATACGAATCCACGATGACCTCCAACCAATCTTGTAGACAAATCCCTCCTCCCCTGATTCAAGTTTAATGAAGTGCCCTACCTGAAAGGGTTTATCAATCACAATCTGTATCCCTGAGAAAAAATTTTCCAAAGTCGGCTGTAAAGCCAAGGCTACCGCCAATGATCCAATTCCTAAAGAAGCAATAATAGGGGTAATGGAAACCCCGAAGCTATCCAGAAGAATCAAGATCCCAAGACCAATGACAATAATACGAACAAAACCTCGCGCGACTCCCCCGGATGTCCTTAAGATTTCAATTTTATCCGTATACTCCTTGATGAGATTATTCAAAAATAGATCCGCAAATAAAACAATAGCCACAATGGTAATGGCCTTAAAACCAACAAAGAGGTGTTTGGATAACCCCCCCTCTGGAAGTTTGGGAATCATGGGTTCAATCAGAACCCCGCCACTTGTAAAAATCAGCAGAGTCAACGGGAAATCTGCCGATTTTATAAAAATATCATCCCAGGGTGATTTTGTTTTTTCTGCCATTCTCCGAATGGCGTTAAACCCCAGTCTTTTTAAAAAGAGAAAAGCACTGACCCATAAAAAGTAAGTTAAGGGAATCAAAATCCAGGGAGCACTGGTGAATTGAATCAAATCTATGACAGCCATAACAAACCCTTTTTAAAATACCTTAAACAATGTTCCATCAATGATTCTTTGTTCAATGCGATTCAATAACCGCCGTGTTGAGCCGGAAATAACTTTAAGTTCACGGGTAATCGTATCAATGGTCTTAGAGGCCTCCAGCAAGGCTACCGCGGCTTCCCCAAAGGTCTCGGCCAAATTCTGAACATCCAAAGGGTCAACCCCTATCACCGGTTGACTCAAATCCAACCGACGGAAGTTTGGATCAGTGGTAATCTCAACCATCTTCTCCCCCAAAACCCCTTCGGTAATGATAGCGAAATTTGAGCTTTTATAAAGTTGATCCTGGTACTTTTTATAAAGATTTAAACTCACCTTCACACCTCGGCCATCCACTTCCTGATCCAGAAAATCAATCGTAGCTACTGTCCCGACCGTTACCCCGGAGAGCCTAACGGGTGCTCCCTCCGCCAATCCTCCTACTTTTATAAATAGCACCGTCATTGGGAATTTTGGTTCGGTTAATCCCTTCTCGATTCCCAGCAAAAAAATAACCCAAACAAAAGCGCTGATACTGGCAATGAGAAACAGCCCTGCAAAAAATTTTTTAAGAAAGTCGTGTCTTTGCATCTTCTTACCCCTAGGTAATGAATCTCTTAGAAATCCCTTCGGTTCATTTTAGGGCCTTATCATTAACTAAAAAAATCTTTAATATATGGATCAGTCAATTTCCTTAATTCTTGAGGACTGCCTTCGGCCATAATTTTCCCTTCATGAATAAGCACCAAACGATCCGCAATGCGAAAAGAATTTTCAATATCATGTGAGGTGACAACGGTTGTGCTATTGAGCTGCCGTGACATACTCTGGATCAAATTAGAAATATTTCGGCTTTTGATGGGATCTAATCCCGATGTGGGTTCATCACAAAAAAGAATCTTAGAACCTAAAATTACACTTCTGGCCAAGGCCGCTCTTTTCTTCATCCCGCCACTTAAGGACGAAGGGAATTTCGATTCGGCTCCTTGCAGGCCTACGGTTTTGATCATATCCTTGACCTTTTTGTCGATCTCTTTAGGTTTAAGTCTTGTATGTTCGTTTAAAGGAAACGCGATATTTTCATAAACGGTCATAAAATCATACAAGGCTCCCTCTTGAAAAAGATATCCCATATTTTTTCTAACCCTAAGAAGTTCTCTTTCCGAAAGCTTGGTGATATCTTGCCCATCGATCACAATTGTTCCTTGATCCGGTTTCATCAATCCGATGAGATGTTGTAAGAAGACACTCTTGCCCGAACCGCTCTCTCCCAGGATGACCAACAATTCTCCCCCCTCGACCTCTAAATTAATATCTTCAAGGACTTTCTGTCCCTCAAATTGTTTATAAAGATGACTCACTTTTATCATCAGTAGAATTTCTTTTCAAAAATTCTATATTTATTTCTACCAAATTTGGTATACACACGGTCATAAGGACGGACATCGACTCGCTCAACGAAAAATTGCACTCCCTTAAATTCCCCCAAAAGATAGACCTCAGAATCCGTTAAGATTTCAACACTATCCTGAGGATACCACAATTCTTCCTCGAATTCGATCGGTTCACCTTTTCTGATCCAATCGGTCTCAACTGTTGGGATAGAATAAATCGGTAGATTGCCCACATTGCCTGTTAACGGAGTACATCCTACTAAAAAGAAAAACAAAAAGCAACGAATGCTTAAATTTATTAACATTCTTAACAAAAATATCACCTCCATTCCTTAAAAAAACTGCCCTTCACAAAATTCATTCGGGGCTGGCGAAACGATCCTTCGATAAACTTAAGGGTCGTCCTTAAGCTTGTCGAAGGACGATTTTTGTGAAGCCCTATAAAAAACGTTTTTAACCCCAAACGGTTAAAATGATTTTTGTTAAAATGGTATTCAAGATAACAATCGAAATGTAAGACAAGGCCACGGCCTTTGTTGTAAATTGCCCTACTCCCAGAGAGCCGCCTTTGGTATGAAATCCCTGATAACAACAAATCCAGCCAATCAAAAGGGCAAAAAAGAATGTCTTACTGAACCCGCTAAAAAAATCCGTATAAGTGATAGATCGCAAGGTCTGCTGGATATAAGACACACCCGGGATATGCGCATCCCACACACCGATCATATATCCTCCCAAGATCCCAATGACCTCAGAAATGATCACTAAGCCTGGAAGAACAAAGAAGCAGGCAACCATCCTGGGCACAACTAAAAATTCTAAAGGATCAACACCTAAAGTACGTGTCGCCACAATCTGGTCGTTGACATTCATTGTGCCCAATTCCGCTGCCATCCTTGCACCCGCCTTGCCAGAAAAAATAAAAGAACTGAAGACAGGGCTCAGTTCCCGCACCAGCGACAAGGCCACCAATTGGGCGACATGCTCTTTGGCCCCGAAACGATTGAGCATCACATAGCCTTGCAAGGCCAGGACCGCACCCGAGGCCATCGAAGCCAAAGAGATAATAACAACCGATTGAATCCCTTGCTCAAAGACCTGTTTTAAGACCTCACCCCAGCGAATCTTTCCTCTAAAAATACAAAAAAGGACATCTCCCAAAAAAAAGGTGGAATTGCCTGTCTCTACAATAAAATTGCTAAGATACTGAATGAAATTTCTCATTCTTTATTTATGCCTCGCCTTTTTCTCAAGCCAGATTCTCTCTAATTCAGAGGTGATCTCATACTCCAAGTTCTTGGAGAGATTTTTCACCTCCCCACTTAATGAAGCTTTAGGATCTCCCAACAATCTTTTTTGCCGATCAGAACCCTTGTTTAAAAAATGATGAACTCCTAAAACCTGAGCCCCCTGCGAGCGAACATAATATTGGATATCCCGATCATCCGTAACGACAACAATGCATTTTTTGTTTTTCTCTTGTGTAACAAGCCGTTTGATCTTTTCATCGGCACCCTCTTGAGAGGAAAAAACAATATGAATCCTCGAAGACCTCTGATAGCCTCCCCCCACGGATTGGCCGTCAAAGATAATCGTGACTTTATTCCTTAAACTTCCTTGGGGGCTCTTAACTTCAATAAATCGGATCAGCTTCTCACGTTGAGATTCTAATTTCCCCTCAGCCAAGAAGGAGATTTGTTTAATAATATTATACCCATCCAGAACAAAATGTAATGCCATCTTAAAGATTAAATCAAAGAGTATCTATGAAACATCCGTGTTAGTTCTGGGAGATACGACTGTCTCTAAGGGAGGAGCCGTTTGTCCCTCGACCAACGAAGATTTTGTTGTCAGAAAAATCAACCCGCCCAAAAGGCCAACCATAACCATAAATAAAAAATTAATCAGCGAGATACTGAGTGAAATCCCCGGGTCGACACCTACCTTTTTAAACAAATGGACCACCCCCGCCTCTCTTACACCTAAGCCCCCAATCGAGGGAAAGGCCGCCGCCACAGAAATCAAAGGAACAAAAATAAAAAAATAGATCATAGGGACATCCTGGTGCATGGCTTTGGCCAAAAGAAAAAAAACAAAGGCGTACGTGATCTGTGTAATGACCGACAACCCAATAGTTTGGGAAAAGGCCTTAGCCTTATGATCCAACATGGCAATATCATAATGCATTTCCATGATCCGATCCTTGACCTTTGGCCAACGGCTGAATAGACAACAGCATAAGGAATATAACCTCTCATTTAATAAAACAGCCATCACTCCTGTCCAACCCACGGCTAAGATGAGAATCAAACCCAATATCGATAAATCACTAATCCCTCGATACCCGAATATAAAAGTTGTGCTCGCCACTATCACCAGCCCGGCATAACCGCTTAAACGATCCAATAATACCGAGGCCACCACCTTCGGTTTCTCACTCGTATCCTTGCATAAACCATAAATTTTAATCAAATCACCACCGATGGCACTCGGTAAAAAGAGGTTTCCAAAAAGACCAATAAAAAAATAACGCAAGACATTCCAAGATGACACATGCAGGCCCAATGCCTTAATAAACACAACCCACCGCGTCAGGAGGATAAAATAAATTGAGAAAAAGACGATTCCTCCCCACATGATGAAATTTATATCGGAGGATTTCAATACCTCCACTGTTTTTTTGATGTCAATCTTGCTGAAAAGCCAAATCAAAAGAGTAAGACTCAGGGCCAACCGAAAAAGGAAGGAAAGAAAATCTTTAGATTTTTTACGTGAACTCATACCCTCACCGATGGATGTACAGATTTTATACAATCCCAGTACCCTTCTTCGGCCAAAAATGAACTTCTCACCAAGGGGCCGCTCATAACAGATTTAAAACCCAGAGCGAGACCCAGACGTCTATATTCTGAAAATTCTTCCGGTGGGATAAAACATTTTACCTTTAAATGTCGAAGATTCCCACCGGGGGCAAGGTATTGTCCAATGGTTAAGATATCACAACCTGCTTTAAGCAAATCGTTCATCACCTCTAAGATATCTGAATGGGATTCTCCTAAACCCACCATGACACTTGATTTCATAAAAATTGACGAATCCAATTGTTTTATTGTGCCTAACACCTTAAGGGATCGTTCATAATCGGCCTGTGGTCTAACGAGAGGAGATAAGCGCCGCACGGTTTCAATGTTGTGGCTGATAACCTGAGGTTTAACTCTCATCACGGCCTCTAAACTGGCCAATTTGTTGGAAAAATCTGGAATCAAAATCTCAATTTTGATTTGTGGCATAAGGGCTCGGATGGCAAGGATTGTTTTGACAAATTGTTCAGCTCCCTCATCTTGAAGATCATCCCGGGCAACAGAAGTTACCACAACGTAACGTAACCCTAAGGCCTTAACGGCCAAGGCGACATTTTGTGGTTCCTCGGGATCAACTCGTTGAGGTCGTCCGGCCTTAACCGCACAAAATCGACAAGCCCGAGTGCACACCTCCCCCAAAATCATAAAAGTAGCTACCCCTTGGCCCCAACATTTTCCCATGTTTGGGCAACGGGCACTTTCACAAACCGTATGCAGGCGATTCGTCCGGAAAAGGGTTTGCATCTTTCTAATTTTTTGCATATCCGGAAGATCTTGTTGAAACCAAGAGGGCAATCTTGTAACGGAAGGGATCCCAGTTTTCTCTTCAATCTGAATCATGAAGTTGTTTTTTGACTTAAGGATACGACTTCTTGAAGTTGTTTTTTTAATTTCATTTTTTCATACCAACTGGCATAATCCAGGATGAGTTTTCCATAAAGATGATCAGTTTCATGCTGAAAGACCCTCGCCATTAAATCCGAATATTGTCTTTCCACAGGCTGATTGTTCTCATCAAGGTATTTGACAATAATCTTCTCTGGTCGTTTGATATTAACGATAATTCCCGGAATACTCAAGCACCCTTCTTCATAATACCCTGAACCAAATTTTTTGATAATCTTGGGATTAACGACAACCATGGGCCCCTGGCCCACATCCGCCACAAAAATCTGTTGATTGATCCCCACTTGCGGGGCGGCCAGGCCAACGCCTTTGTGCTCATACATTGCGGCCAGCAAGGCTTCGATCAACACCCGTTCGCTGGGACCCACCGCTTTGATAGGAGTAGATTTCATCTGTAAACACGGATCACCGTAAAGACGGATTTTAAAATTAGGGATGGGCATATTGACTTAGCTGTCAAGTTATCGGCTCTCGCGGTTATCACCAACACACACCCGGTGTTTGTTTAATACAAACACCGGGTGTGTGTAAAACCTCATCACGACCTCTTCGTTATCCTATTTTTCTCATCCAAGTAGACGACTTTTGTTTTATATTTTTTGGCTTCATTGACATCGATGAAGCCGTAACTTAATATGATCACCTTATCGCCCACTACCCCTGACCGGGCCGCTGGACCATTCAAACAAATCTCTCCTGATTTTACCTTACCGGCTATTGTGTAAGTCTGAAGACGAGAGCCATTATTGAGATTTAATACCTCTACTCGCTCTCCCGGAATAATATTGGCCGCCTTTAAGATGTTTTCGTCAATCGTGATACTTCCCTCATAATAAAGTTCGGCCTTTGTTATTATCCCATGAGAGATCTTGGATTTGCAAAAAGAGATGAACATTTCCTTTAAACTCCTTTTAAAGCTGTCAGCTATCAGCTCTCAGAAATCAGAGAGTTATAAGTAAGGTCTTATTTCTCTTACTGAGTTCTGATAGCGGATGACTGAAAGCTCCTGCCTGCCCCGTACAAGTCCTTTCGGGATTCTACGGGGCCTACCGTCAGGCAGGGATGACTGAAAACTGAAAGCTCAATTTACAATTTTGCCTTAATTTTCGAAAGCAGACGTTCTTTAGGCATAGCACCAACGATTTGTTCAACCACCTGGCCCTGCTTGAAGATAAGAAGTGTTGGGATTGACATGATATTGTGCTTGGCAGCAAGTTCTTGTTCATTATCGACGTTAACCTTGCCGACCTTCAATTGTCCGTTGAGGTCATTGGCGATTTCATCAACAATGGGGCTGATCACCCGGCAAGGGCCGCACCATTCGGCCCAAAAGTCAACCAAAACTGGGATAGAGGAATTTATGACCTCATCTGCAAAATTCTGTGTGGTTAAGATAACAACACTCATCGCATGATCCTCCTTCAGAATGAATACCTCCATTTAAGAAAAGTATTATATATACGAGCTTCATGCCTGGCAAGGATATTTTCTTAAGATGATACTTTTTAACAAAGAAAATTAATATAAAACTTAATATTCAAAGCCGTTTTTAGCTCCCGCTTTTTTAAAAAGTTCAGCGATTTCTTGTTGGTTCATTTCTACCGCCATACTTAATGCGGACGCATTATAGCCGTTTTTCACATTAACGTCGGCACCGTTTTGAATAAGGATTTCCACCATTGCTTTATCTCCTTTTTCAACTGCGCTATGTAAAGGTGTATATCCTGACTGCCAATATAAACTCATTGCTCGTTTGGCGTTGATATCGGCACCTTTCTCGATAAGAAGCTGCGCTACCTCTATTTGTCCCCATTGAACAGCATAGTGTAAAGGCGTATCCTCAACACCATCCGTTTTGGCATTGACATCGGCTCCCAGGTCAATCAAAAATTTAACCGTTTCTGTTTGTCCATGCCTGGAGGCCGCATGCAACAATGTATTTCCTAAATAATCCTTATCATTGATGGACTCCTTGATTTTAGGGAATGACTTAAGTTCTTCGACATCCCCCAACATAGCCAGGTCAAAAAGATTGGGTTGCGCTCCTTGCGATACCAAATATTCAGCCACCTCTTTGTGTCCTCCCCAGAGGCTGCTACTCAAAGCGGTTGATGCATTGATAGGCTCACTTGTATTTACGTTGGCCCCCTGTTGAATAAGCAATTTGACGACTTTAAGATGTCCCCCTACGGCTGCCAGATACAAAGGACTTGTGTGTTTTGAAGAAGAAGGCATAATATGAGCCCCCTGATCAATGAGAAATTGAACAATCTCCTCATGACCGCTAGAAGCAGCTACACCTAAGGCAGTTAGCCCGGTTTCTTCTGAATTAATCTGGGCCCCTTTTTCAACCATAAGTTTAACGATTCCAAGATCACCCTTATGAGCAGCCTTTTGTAAAGGAGTAGGATAACTCCGAGGGTTCGTTAAATTGACCTCTGCACCCTTCTCAATTAAATAGGCAACGAGTTCTTTTTTCTTCATTTCAATAGCTTCCAGCAGTGGAAAACCACTGTTGACATCCGCACCTTTTTGAATCAGGAATTGAGCCATGGATTCATTGCCATTTCGTATCGCCCAAGTTAACGGTGTTGTTTCATGATACAATGTCTTTGCATTGATATCAGCCCCTTTATGAAGCAGGAGCTCAACAACGCTTTCATTATCACGACGGGTGACAGCCGCATGGATCGGCGTCCAATGGTCTTCGGTGGTCTTAGCCTTAACATCGGCCCCTTTCTCAATCATCCATTGAATAAACTCCGTAGGACAATTTTTAACCGCCTTAAATAAAGGGGTGCGATCATACTCATCCCAGGCATTGATATCGGATCCAGCATGAATCAAGAGTTCCGTGATAGGACGATTGCACAATTCTGCGGTGTTGTGGATAGGAAGATTCCCATTTGAGTCAGATTCTTTAATCAGTTGAGGATTTTGTTTAAGAAATTTTCGCACAGCTTTCGTATCGTTATTTTGGATGGATTCCGCCAGGGAATCTGCCCACAACCCTTCCGGGACACCGATCATAAATAGAATGATAAAAAAGCAGATTTTTACCATGTCCATGTTTGACCTCCTTTGTGATATTGACGGGAATTCTCTATCATGTTAAGATGTTTGCCTTATTTTAAGGAAGAAATCCCTAAGCGAAAAGAGGTGACTTTGATGAAATCAAAAGCTCTCACAGGAAATTTTATTGCATTTGTTATTTTTATTTTATTACTTCTGACAACTTTTTTCTTGCCTATTTTAATAACAAATATGATTTTCCGATACGGCCACGTGGCGGCCTGGCTGATCGTCTATTTGGTAATAGTCTTGAGCGTTTGCTATGGAATCCGAGAGTATCGAATTAATCTCATGGTGTATTATTGGATTAAAAGGAAATTCGGCGTAAAAATCTTTTAAAAGGTTATCCCGCCATGGCGGGATAACCTTTGTCTAAATTTTTGTCAAAAAATAACACAGTTGTCCGCTTACAATCCCAAAGTAAGTTCCCACAATATTCCCTAAAATCGCCAAAAGTAATCCCACCGAGGCAAGCCCGGGTTGATAAATTTCCGCTACCACCGGAGCAGAGGCCACCCCCCCGATATTGGCCTGACTGGCCACCGCCACAAGAAACATCGGGATCTTAAAAATTCTCGAGAATAACAAAAGAATAACCGCATGAATGAAAACAATCAAAAATCCTGCCATGATCAATAGGAATGTTGAGCCAAGTTGGCTTAAGTTCGCCTTGGCGCCAATCGAGGTCAATACAAAATAAAGGATGAAATATCCAATTCGGGAAACCCCATAATTTTCTAATTTTCTCAAAGGAGTCAAGGAAAGAAGAATCCCCAGGATGGAAACAAGAATGATCGTCCAAGCGTAGGGGGAAATGACATCCTTGATCATCGGTAAGAATCCCGCCGCCAGTTTGGCAAAAGAGGCGCCCATAAAACCAATACATAAAATGAAAAATGTCGGGACGATTTTCAATTTTAAACGATGGCTGGAAGATAAACTGCTTCCTTTTTGTTTCCATTGCTGTAAAATCTTATTTTCGGACTGATTCCATCGATCATAAAACATTTGAAAACTAGATACCCCCACTAATATCGCCATCCACACATAAGGAACAATTGTGTCCACAACAACCATGGGGAGAAAAATAGAATCAGGCGTCCCTAGGGCCTCTTTAACCGCAATCATATTGGCACTCCCTCCTGTCCAAGAAGCAGAAAGGCAGGCAAACCCAGCCCAAAAATCATCCCCCAGTCTTTGCCTGAATAAAGAGAAGACCGTAATTGTGCCAACCATCATTCCCAAACTCCCTATGAAAAATGTGAGCAATGCCTCTTTTCCTAATCTCAAGATCGATTTTATATCAATGGGAATCAATAATAACAAAAGACTTGTGGGAAGAAAATAGTTCGAAATGACCTGATAAATAGGACTCTTGGCATCGATGATTCCCAAAGTGGAAATCAACATCGGTAAGAAATAAATCCAGAAGACAGAAGGAAGAAATTGAAAGTATTTTTTAAATTGATTTCTGCTGGCTAAGAAAAGGACAGCGATCTCAATGAATAACAAAATCAAGACAATAAAAAGAGGATTTTGGATCATGGCCTTAAGAATATGGGGAAATAATACCAATACCAGCTTTCACTTTCTTTAAATCATAACTACCAGAAGAAGATAAATAGGGATTCTTTTCAAAATCACCTTTAATGAAGAAGGGTGTATCCAGATCAATAAAATCAAAACATCCCAATCCGCAGGCCAGATGCGCTGAGGCTGTCATGGAAAGAGACGTTTCGAGCATTCCTCCGATCATCAGTTTAATGCCCTTGGACTTCGCCAAAAGGGCGATCTGACGGCCTTCGAAAAGACCGGTCTTCATCAACTTAATATTAATCACCTGAGCCGCCTTTTCTCGTATGAGTTTGATTGTATCCGAGATCGATTGTACACTTTCATCCGCACAGACAGGAATTGGGGTTTCCCGACTTATCTTTTTAAGTCCCTCCCAGTCCTGCTTGGCCACAGGCTGTTCTATTAAAGAGGGATAAATACCCACTCGCTTCAATGATTTTAAAAATGCCAAGGTCTCCTCAGCAGTATATCCTTGATTGGCATCCAGATAGAGGTCACATCTTTTAGCTAATTTCTTGACAGCCACCACCCTTTGAAAATCCAGATCCAGGTCACGCCCAATTTTAACTTTAAACTTCCGAAAGCCCAGTTGATAAAATTTCTTCACCGCCTCTTGGGTCTCCTTAAGATTGGCCAGGACAATGGTGATATCGGATTGAAGCCGATGAGGTTTATTGCCAAAAAATCTCCAGAGGGGAATTCTTAAAAACTTTGTGAGAGCATCTAACATGGCCATTTCCACTGCGGCCAGAGCGGATTTGTTTTTCGATAATTTTTCCTTTAGCTTAAGAGATATCTTAAGAAAACTGGTGATATCCTCCCCACAAAATTCCCGCCCAATCGATTTCAAATTCCGTTGTGTCTCTTCCACAGTCTCTCCCGTAATGTGCGTGGCAATGGCCGCCTCGCCAAAACCAGTTGTCCCATCCACCAACTCTAGATGAAATAAAAGATTCTCTAGAAGCCGATGGTCTCCTAAAGCGGTTCGAAATGGCTGAACTAAAGGCGCCTTTAGAAAAGAAACACCGGCTTTCTTAATAAAAGTTTTCTTTGGCATATCGCAACAATACTTGATTACTTTTTAATTTTAGGTGGAGAAGATACGAAATGAAAGAAAATTAAAGAATTTCTAGAAATTAAGAAAAATTAAACCCCCCGGGATTTTCATTCAATCCCGGGGGGTTAATGGGTTGATCGACTATTTCTTTACAAAAGTAAATTAATGATCCGCTAAATATTGCTCCATCATCTGGCGTTCCTGCTCCGTTGGTTCGCGGTCCATTCTCTGCATTTCTCTTTCCATGTCTTCCCGCGTCCATTCCCGTTCGGCAACGGCTGCCTCACGCTCTACGACCGGAGCCTCTGTTTCTCTCACGACGACTTCATGTTCTGTCGCCATCCGTTCGGCCACTTCTTTCATTTGTTCTACCTCTTGCTCGTTGGGTTCCCGGCCCATCGTATTGACGAATTCCCTTTCCATTCCTTCTAAAGAAAAGTCATGGTCAGTGTTCCCTTCCTTCATCCGTTCGGCCACTTCCTTCATTTGTTCGATCTCTTGTTCGGTGGGTCCCCGGCCCATGGTGTTGACAAATTCTTTTTCCATCTCTGCCAAAGAGAACTCATGGTCAGCGGTATATTCCTGATTTCTCTCCATAGAGGCCTCGGCCTTCTCCATCATCTCCCGCTCTTCCGCACTAGGTTCACGGCCCATGATTTCTACAAACATCTTTTCCATCTCTTCCAATGTTCTTGGATAATCTACTCTTTCTATATTTTCATAATTCTCTGGATCGTGCTCAAGGGCATGTCTTTCGAAAATCTCGCTGGGAGCTTCTCCTGCCTTGATTTTTTCCTCCATGAGTTTAAGTTCGTCTTCGGTGAATCCTTCTTTAAGTAAATTATCTTTTTCTTGCGCCAACTTATCTAAAGCAATCTTCTGGCCATCGGGGGTGGTTAAATCCAATTCCTCCAAAATCACATCCTTGACTTGCTCCCCAACCGTAATATCACCACCCATCTGCGCATCCTTATTTTCAAGATTCTCACCTTGCTTAAGGAGGGTGATCTCTCCTTTGGCGATGGCATCAATCAACTCTTTCTTTAAAGCATCCGCCAGTTTGGGATCACTCTGTTCAAGATCTAGAATTTCAGTCTTGAGCTCTTGAATCCCTTGCTCATCTAGCTGAGCGGCAAAGAGCTCTTTTGTAAAAAAGATGAGACCTAATCCTAAAAGAACGATAATCAGCCAATAACGTTTAATGATTTTTTTTAACTTTCCCATTGGACCCTCCTTGGTTAAATAAAAAAGCCCATTCTATTCAAAGAATGGGCTTGCTTTATCGTTTAAATAACTCTTCAAGGAATCAATGGCATTCCTCTTTTTTGGCAGCTGACAACCGTACCCTGAACCGACCATGGCACAGGGTTTAGGCTCTACCCCGACGCTTTTTGATCGGAGTACCGACAGAATCGTCGGCATCGGGGTCCCGACTTCCTCTTGTTATTTTTAAGAAAACGTCGGGATAAGCTTTGTGCCCTATCCTTTCGAATAGTTTACCTTTATCAATAAGAAGACCATTTTAAAGAGCAGCTAACTACCGAAAAATGTATATCATATTTTTTTTCGTTTTTCAAGGTTGAGTCCCCATAACTTTCTTGAAAAACTCTCGCGACATCTCATTCTGTTTCTCCGTCTGCCGGTGTCCAAGTTTTGAAATGACCTTGAGTTGGACGTCAATGCCTTTCTTTCTTCCTATTTTTGTAAATAGTCTGGCCATCTGCAGTCGTGTGATCTCCTCATCATCTAATTCCCCAACCGTCAAAAGAAATTTTGTTGAGGTATAAACTTTCGGCCAGTCAAAACCGCCAGCGGCATGGGCAGCAACGGCCTTAACCTTCTCTGGATAAGCTAAAGCCATCCGAACAGAATATTGAGCCCCTGCCGAGATACCAAACAAATATAATTCTTTTGGATTAATATTAAATTGCTTTGATAGAGAATTTAAAACCTTAAACAAGGCTTTGCCTGACCAAGCCTTAGGGAACTGGTAACTTGCCTTCTTTGGCCAGTCCTCGGGGATAAAAAGAAACCCTAAACCAAGAATCGCCAATTGATTTTCATAAGCAAACTTAAACCATGCCTCGTCATAACATTCATGGGTATCAGATTGAATGTATTGATCCCCTTGCATAGGAATTCCTCCAACGCACACAAGGACTGGTAAACGCCTTTCTTCACCAATCTTAGGAGGAACGTACAAATCATAAGTGACTCTTTGTTGTCGTCCTTCGAAATTGATTGTGATTTCATTTTCTGAATAGGCCACATTGTTACCCAAGATAATCACTGGAATAAACAAAATCAAAAAGTATTTTTTTGACATTTTTATCAAAATCTAATCTTCCTCTATTCCTGTGATTTAACAAAATTTTTCAGAACAACAACCGCATTCAATCTTTGAAGGAGAGAACCTTTTCCTGAGCCTTCCCCTAAAAATAGATCTGTCACCGCCACACGATTGATAATCCGAACCTGATCCTTTAAGCCACTCGGTTCTCGATAGGCCCAAGCGGCATGAATGGCAAAGGGGCGATCACCCATAACCCCGAGAAATAACATGATGTGCCCTCTCATGGGTAAGATCGTTATCCCACTAATGGCGTCTTTGAGAACTTTTAATTTTTGTTCTTCGGGCGAATCTTGATCGAACTTTGCTAAGGCAACTCCAACCTGAGCCTGGGCAGACGAATTTCGTGGAAGGTTGATCCCTACTGTTGCAAAAACCTCCTGCAAAAATCGGGAACAATCCTGTTCCCCGTACATTCCTCCCCAACCATAAGGGGCATTCAGTAACTCAAAGGCCTGTTCGATTGTATGACGTGGCGTGTAGGGAAGGAATCCCTCGTTCACATCCTTTCTTTGGATATATCCTGTTCCTAAAATTAGTTTCCCCTCCCCGTCTCGTGTGGGAATCATGATGGGTCTAATAACAGGGTCATCGATGTAGGGAAGCACCTCTCCTTCTGCCTCTGGGTGATTGATAGTATCCTGAAGCGGGAATTTTGTCCCCATCTGCGCATAGTCATAATGTTCCGTGAGTTCGGGATTAAGGTAAATATCTGCTTTAGATTTCACGACCACAACAAAAGAATTAGCGACCGCAGAAAGAAAATATCTCACATGATTGGCTCCACCGAGCACAATATCTTCAACTTTGACCCACCCATCACTTGATTCGGATTCTACATAATACCATTCTCCATCTCGGCTTTGATGCAGGATAACAACCGGTGTTCCCATATCCAACGCACTGTTTTGCAATTCATCAAAATCAATATCGAAAGGCTTTTCCGACAAACCTTCCTGAGTGGGAAGAAGGCGTTGATCGGTATAATGAACCACAAAACCAAATTGCGGAATGATCTCTTCAGGGATGTCTTCCCAATTCATTTTAACTTTGATCTCTTCAAAAAAAGAATTTGAAGCCTTGGTGCCATCAAAACGAAAAAGATTTCTTCTTCTAAAATCTTGCCATTGGTTTTCGAGACTGGGTTTTAAATCAGCCGCTGATATTCGTTGCGGCAATTGCGTGATATCTTTGGTCAATTTCAATTCATTCTGAATATACGCATTGAACTGAGCAATCTGCAGAGGATTCATGACAATCTCATCAGAAGAAGGATGCCGGTTGATCCAGAAACCGGCGGTTTTCATTTCTCTTGTTGTATGGGGGAGTTCGCTGGGAGCGACATAAAAAGGGAGTTGTTGTGTGGCACAGCCAAAATGAGGGACAAGACTTAAAAAAATTGAAAGGCAGACCAGGAATTTCTTCACGATGTGGATTGTAACACAAAACAAGAAGTTACGAAAGGGATCCTAAACGAATAAGGAATTCACTCAATCCACCGCTTGTCCCCTATTCCAAGACTCGGTATAATAATCTCGCTTAAAATTTTCTTATAATCAAAATGTTAAAAGTCATTTTTCTTATATTTTTTTTATCATGCACTTGGGGTTGTACTAGCTTGAAGACTCACCAGTTTGTTGTTCATTCCCACCGCCCCTATGATGATGAACGGTTCTATTTTGAACTCGACCAGGTCATTAAGAAAGCCAGGGTCGGCAATGCCGCCAATATTCCTGTACCTGGATTTCCCTATCTACGGACCAATCGATTTTTGATCGGCCTAAAGGACCAATTAACAACCCCCTCCCAAAACGAACTTTGGGTTGAATGGATGCGAAAGCTTGACTTAGAAGAACGAAGCAAAGAGATTCAGAATCTCTCTGCATTAGAGATTCAAAATTTGAGTTTTCAATTGGGCGAACCCGTGAATAAAGAAACTTTACTTTCTCAATTATCGCTTTATTCGGAAAGATTATTACAAAATGATAAAAAGAAAGAGAATTTTTACAAAATCCTCAAAATCTCGGTGGTTGATCCAGGGGAATATTCCGGCCTTATGCGTACCTTAGGAGTGTATCCTCTTTTTTATCTGCCTATTCTGAAAGGCACACTCAGTGCCCGTCATGAATTTATAAAAAAGTTAATAACACCCCTAGATAAGATTCCGGTAAGAGGCGAAATCAAATCCTATGGACCTAAAGAAGACACCCTCCCCAATCTCAATAATATCAAAGAAATAATTGAGCCCCCGGGGAGTTTTTCTACTCGAGGGGCTCATGAGGGGTCGAATATTGAAAAAAACACCCTCACCCCTCAAATAATTAGCCCCCTAAAAACTAATGAACTTGGCATCCCTGAGTTAAGCGAGATCCAAACAAAGCAAATCGTCTCTAACTTTGCCCCGGTGTTTTCCCAAGATGAATTGAGTGCGTATGATCGGTTTGGTGAGGTAGTCTTCCAAAATGGGAAAATCACAATCGACCTCACAAAACCAACGGTCTATTACTACACCACTTATTCCTTTATTAATAAACAACCGGTTTTGCAACTCAATTACGTCATCTGGTATTTAGGCCGAGGTGGATCTTATGCGCCTTTGCTGGAACGCGGATCCTTAGATGGTTTGACGGTTCGCCTAACGATAGACAACCGGGGAGAGTCTCTGATTGTCGATGTCATGAACAATTGCGGATGTTATCATTTTTTTGCCCCAAAAAAAGAAAGGGTCAAAGAAGCCATCTCCCATCCTTGGGCGCTTGCCCCATTGATTCCTACCTGGCTTCCTGAATCTTTTCCAGAAAAGCGGTTAGTCTTGCGTATCCAATCCGGATGGCATCAGGTTGAACATATCGACGCTCGAGAAATTAGTAACCAGCCGCACTTTTATCAACTCGTTCCGTATGAAACCTTAGAGGTCGCTCCTTATCAGGCGGGGAAGACACAGAGTGTTTTTAACGACCGGGGGATTATGAAAAATTCAAACCGCATAGAACCTTTGATCTTCTTTTCTTCAGGGATCTCTTCGGTCGGATCTATGCGCCAAAGGGGAAACCACCCCATTACACTCATTGGCCGCAGTCACTTTGACGATTGTGATCTGTTTGATAAGAGTTTTCTATTTAACTGACATCCAGCAACAAAAGGGCCGATTGTCCAGGACCGTTAGATTTCATGCTTTTTTTGGAGAGCTAGAAGGACTTTTCCGAGAGGTTAATCCAGCCTGATAAAACTGCTGAACCAATTGAGAATGGTGAAAATAGGCCATCAGACGTTCCTCAGGCTTCATTTTCCTATGAAGCTTAATCATATCTTCATGATCTTTTTGCAAAATTTTTGATTTCATGACTTATTATTCTCCGTCTTCACTAATGTCCAAATTCGATCTAATTATAAGATGAGAAACCTTATTTGAAACATAAATTCCAACCCTTGCTGCCATGCCTGCGAAAGCAGGCATCCACGGTATTGACTTGTCTGGATTCCCGCTTTCGCGGGAATGACAGAAATTGGGTAAAACGCTAATTGGGCCAGCAATGAAATAATATCATAAATTAACGATACTGACATATAAAGAAAATGATAAGGAAAATGATAAGGACACATTCACGTTTCAAAATATCGCAAAAATGGGCTATGGACTCATTCCTCTTATTTTTAATCCCATTACCAAAATCTTATTCTATTTTTCTCAATAAACCCCTTCAGGTTCTCGGAAGGGCGTTTGCTTTGTTCATCCAAAACAAGGGCATCGCGGAATCGGCCCAAATCCAAATAGGCCTGATAAGTTTCAGGGATTTCCACCCCTAACTCAGAGGATAATTCGGAAAGAGACATGGTGAAAAGGTGCTCATTTCTTTCGGGTGTATTCCTTGGAAACTGATCATAATAGGCTTTGGTTAGAGGCTCAAGATCGGGTAAAGGTCCTTGGGCGATCCGGGTTAGAATCTCACGCTGCTTGGGTGTCACAATCTCAATTCGTCCCAGCATGACCCGCGTGATTTGGCTGGGGACAGAAATTTTAAACGGCAGGGTTTCATTCACCCACTCGGTTGGGACAACATAAAACAACCGTAGCCCATGACTTTTAAAATAAGAAAGTTCCCACGTATCCAGCATCGCAGTTGCCTCATCCTCGTAAAGCCCTAACTTGACAAGTGCACTGTGCATGGAGTCGCGCAAAAGTTTTAAATTTTTTTGACTGAAATCTTCAGTTTTAAAATGAGAAGGAAGTTTGATTTCTTGCTGTTCCTCATGGAATGTCACCGGACCCAACGTTTTGAAGGCCGCCGTCCCATCTTTCTGGATATCCACCAGCCACAAGTATTCTATCGTCAAAGGGATATCCTTATTCCATTTCCCCGCAAGAGAAAGACTTTGATCTCCAGCATCTCTAGTGACCTTAACCAGGGAATCCAAATGCCCTACCCCGCGATAAAAAAGATATTTTTCTGCCTCACCGTTGGGGAGGCTTATTGATTTGGCCTTGACGTTTCTGGGGGTTATCCAAACATGTTCGTTTGTTTCCTGGCTGGATTTGAAATCTCCTGTTTGAACGGATTTCCAGGTGAGTTTCCCAACTGTTGTTGTTTTAAGACTGGAAGGAAATTCCGGTGCCTCGGTTTCCCCTTGCGGAAAATATTCAGTGATCCATCCGCCTTTGAATTGGACCGAGACATCAAATTCATTTTTGAATTTTTTAGATTTAGGCGGATAAAAATAAACAACCGGGGTTTCCAAACGCATGGTCACATCACGATGGCATGCTGGAGCGCCCTGAAACCAATGGGTAGGGCGGTCATCTAGCCTATGAATGAGATGGATTTTCTCTAACCTGTAAACAAACGAAGGCACAGGTTCATCATCGGTATTAATACCGGCGACGGCATTCCCAGACTCATCCTGCATGGCCGTAAACGTTCCCCATTCATGAACAATGAGGACCTCCTCAGTCCAGCCAGGAAGACACAAGAGAAGAGAAATAAAGAAAAAAATCCCAATTTTCTTTTGCATATCCCCCATCCTCTCTTTGTAGAAAAAGTAAGGAACGACGATCCCTGCTTTACGCCATGAGAATCCTTAAGTTGCTTACAGCATCCTTAAGGAACTCTTCTCTTTGTTCTGACATCTTTTTGAGATCCTCAGCACTGGCTAGCCGGAATTCTTGACTAGTCCTACCCAACAATTTAAAAAGGTTAACGGGATTCTGAAGGTGTTCCCCCAATACCTGCAAATGCTGATCGACAATTTCCCGAGGAATTGCCGGATCATATCCGTAACCGAAGGTCGTAAAAATCTTGATTTCTAAAATCCCCTTGTTGACCTTAAGATCATAAAATCCCATGGAAAAAAGTTTTTTGATGGCCTCTTTTTTCTCGGAGGAAAGGAAGAAACTTCGAACAAAATCCGGATTGGGCGATTGAACCGAAAACTTTTCGTCAAATTCTACATCACCGATTTGAACGGTCTTCCCTACTCCCAATCTTTGAAAAAGACCCATGGCAGGAAATTTTCTGCTAATAAAAAATTCCCCATTTGCATAAAAAGGAATCTTCCACAAAAAATATCCCGGCCCGTGATCGCCGCCAGCCCAGCGGTAACGAATGGTCAAGCCATCCACTGTTTCCTCATACTCTTTCCATGAACAAAGGGTTTTAGGACTGAAGGACTTCTCAACTTCGGGACCCTGCTGTTGCTGGCTCTGCTTGTACATCTTAAAGATACCCACCAAAGGAGTAACGAATTGAAAGATGGCAAAAATAAAACCCCCCACCACAATAAGAGTCAAAATAACGAAGAGCAGAATATCAAAATTGCCCATGTTTAAAAATCCTTCTTAAAGAAAAGTGAGTTCAAAAACCTACAGTCCGATTTTCATTGGGACGACTCTAGCAGTTATATACTCTAGAAAAGGACCTCTCTTGCCCGCTTCTTCTTCCCCTGGTCCTTCCAGAAATCGTTTATTGCCATTATAAGGAATTTTGTATACAATGTGAACATAAATTGACTGCACCTTTGCCTAAAATTAAAGAGATCATTAAAGGAGATAAAAATGCAAATTCGGAAATTTGAAAAAAAAGGAGTCACCGTCCTCACTGTCGATGGTCAGATCGATGTTCATACTTCGCCTAAGCTGCGCCTTAAATTTGATAAATTGTATGCCCAGGGAGTGAGGAAAATGGTGATCGATTTTGAAAAGGTCACGTATGTGGACAGCTCTGGCCTGGCCGCCTTAATCTATATGATTCAGAAATTAAGACAAAATAAAGGCGCCATGGCCTTAGCCAATCTCCTCGATAAGATTAATTATCTCTTTGAGATTACGAAGATTGATATGCTCATGTCAATTTATCAAACGCAAGAAGAGGCGATCGCTTCATTGTGATCCCTGAATCCCCTTTGTGTCTTCTGGAATCTTTCCCATCCCGAACCAATTAAATAATTACTACATCTAGAAAAAAGTACGAAGAGTAGAGAAAGAAACAAAAAACCAAAGACAGTGCATTTTCTTGAGAAATTTTAGAAGATTTGCTCTTTTCTCTTTTTCTCCTGATATACTTATACTAAAAGCTTTAAAATTTTAACACGTCATTAAAGATAAATAGGTAACTCTGAAAGCATGAAAAATTTTTATTCTTCATGTACCATTTGTTTGCTAGCCAGTGTTGCCCTTCCTTTTCTATATGCTTCTCCCATAGATGCCCAAAATGAAAATCCCCAAGCCGTTTTGCCTCAACCTACGGTAGGAGAACCATTGCCTGGATTAACACCCGAACAATTACAGAGATTTGAAGAAGGTAAAGAGGTTTTTGGTAAACCTTTTGTCCCGGAGGAAGGGTTAGGCCCTATTTTTAATCAATCCAGTTGCAGGACCTGTCATTCTGTTCCAGAAGTAGGAGGAAGCCACTTCCCATCAGGTACCACTGTCCCGATGGTTATTCGATTTGGTAAAAAAGAAGATGACGGGACCTTTAATCCCTTAGAAGATCGGGGTGGATCACTTTTACAAGCAAGCACAGCTCTATTTACTCCCACTGATCCTTGCCGTGAAAGAGTGCCTACAGAAGCCAATGTTCAAACGAACCGCAATACGCCAATAACATTTGGTAGCGGGCTCATTGAGGCTATTGCTGATGAAGCTTTATTAAGGAATGCGGATCCAGAAGACAATAACAAAGATGGGATCCGAGGAACTCCTCACATGGTGAGAGCTCTCGAAGATTTGCCGGGAAGTCCGTTGCGGGTGGGGCGATTTGGATGGAAAGCCCAGATGCCCACCCTTCTTTCTTTTTCGGCCGATGCTTTAAACAACGAAGGAGGCATTTCCAATGAGCTTCTAGTAGAAGAACAACGGCCTAACGCTCCTGCTTCCGCCTCCGATGGGCAATTGCCATGTGATGATGGTGTCCCTGATCCGGATGACAGACCCAATCCCGAAGGGATTCGTATCATCGATCAATTAAGGGATTTCATGCTTTTTTTGGCCCCGCCTCCCCAGACTCCCAAATTTGGCATGCGCGGGGAACAAATTTTTATCAATCTTGGGTGTGCCAGTTGTCACATCCCATTTTTCACAACCTCTAAAAATGAAAATTTGCCTATTTTAAACGAAAAACAAATCAAAGTCTATTCTGATTTTCTATTACATGATATGGGAGAACTTGGGGATGGGATCCAGCAGGGGGATGCTCATCCAACCCAAATCAAAACTCCCCCTCTTTGGGGACTCATTCACCACTCGCGATTTCTGCACGATGGAAGATTTGGCACAGGCCTTGTTCCAGGATTTCAACCAGAACTGATTGATGTCGCACTGGATGAGACTATTATGGCGCATGGCATGCCCGGAAGTGAAGCCCAGTCTTCCGCCCAGCAGTATGCCAAACTATCAGCGGAGCAAAAGAATGATCTTTTGGCCTTTCTAAAGTCTTTGGGTCGCCGCGAATTTGATCCCGATAATAACAACGTCATTGATCTTGAGAACTTCAATGCCTTTCGGAATTGTTATCAGCAACAAAAACAGGATTATGATCCCGATCATCCCTGTGCCATCTCAGACATTAATCAGGATAGAAACGTTAATCAAATTGATTTGGATTCCTTAAAATTGGTCTATCGAACTCCCTTTATAGATTGTAACTGCAATGCCGAACAGGATATCACGGAAATTTTAGATAATCCCAATCTGGATCAGGATAATAATGCCATTCCTGATGGTTGTAGCCTCGCACCTAGCTTCTTGTACACCTTTGATTTTGAAACCATAAGAGAACAAAGAATTACAGGAGAGTTACATGTCATTAATTTACGAGCATCGGATCAAGTGGAGTTTTTTTACAGTTTTGAAGGAGAAGGAACCGGCCCCGCTTTCGCAAATACTTGTATCAATTTGAATAATCCCCAATCTCTGGGTGTTTTCACCGCGGTTTCTGATGGACACCCGACTTTCCCGCAATACGATGTAAGGATTCATCCAGTGATTTTTGTTCCGAAAGGAACCACAAGGGTGTCTTTTCAGGCAACGGTGTTAAATGGCGGGTCTAAAACCTTAGTTGTAACGGAAGAACTATCACCGAGAGAACTCACTCATTTTCTAAGAGGAGACGCGAATACGGATAAGAAAGTCAATCTGGCGGATCCCATCTTTATTCTCCAGTATCTTTTCCGAAATGGGAGCAGACCTTCTTGTCTGGATGCGGCGGATGCAAATGATGATGATACCCTAGATATTTCGGATGCGGTTCGTCTGCTACTCTATCTGTTTGTTTCATCAAGCCCACCCTTAAGCGCCCCTTTCCCTGACTTGGGTCCTGATCCAAGTTCTGGCGATTTAACGTGCGATTATTATCCTCAGTTCTAAACTACAGTAGGACAGACACAACTTTGCTCAAAACCTTGGGTAAAACTAACTCTCTACTTAAACTATTTCTCAGTACTCATTCCTTACACGCCAAGCCATCAGCCGTTGGATCCGGGCCTGGTAGCGGAAAAGGGGCGGGAATGATTCTCCCCTGCGGCAAAAAAAGAAACTCGAGTGTGAAAATAGCATCCGAGATATCCAGCCGACCATCATCGTTTATGTCAGCGGCATCTTGACATTGAGGAGATGGCCCTCCAAGAAAGAGAAACTGGAGCAAAAAGATCGCATCACTGATAGCTACCTCGCCATCGTCGTTTGCATCACCGCGCAGAAAATGAAGAGGATTTAAAATGTCTTGACAACTGATCGGCACTAATTCCCGAAAGCTGGCTTTTTTACAAATCGTTTCCATATGGGGGGTCCTGTTATTTAAATTGCCATCCTTATCATCAGCCAGAAGCAATTTATGCACAAAATCAATATAGGAATTCGGTTGTAACCTAAGGGCGTTGACAACGAGGGCATCCGTCAATTCCGGACCTAAAACTTGACGAATATCCCACAGGAGACTGGCCAGGACCACCCCCTTATTATGGCCGCCGAGCTCTGCCACCTGGGAAAAACGAATATCCGAATCAAGCCGACGGCGGCAATCGATCAATTCCTGATTTCCGTTCCTATCGGTACGCATCCAGAAATGCTCAGCAATGCAAGGGTCATCTGTTACAGTGGCAGCCCAATAATCGGGGATGCCATTGTTCATATCCCTTAAACCGTTAAATGGAAACACAAGACTGCTGACAATGAAGTGTCCAAATTCATGATAGATCACATCCGGACTTAAGGCGGTGCTGTCGCAGGTAAACTGGTCTCCGGGATCAACGGTTTCGGTCCCCGCTTGGAAAAAACGCATCGTATGGATGCTAGGATCGTAAGAAGCATCGCAAGAAAAAGGATGATTCACAATGGCACTAAGAGACTCAAGGTTTTGCCCCTCTCCAACCAGAGTTTCAAAATAGGAATAGATCCGATTCACATGGTAATAAACATTGGACTCTTCTTCTTGATACGATGGGTCATAATCGACTGTTGGATCTTCATATCCCCAGTTCCACTGGACGAAAGCGCCGTTATTAACCTGCTGAAAATAACGGGTCAATATTTGATCATCATAATTTGAAACACTCATGCGAGAACCTGACATTACCGCTTCCACCGCTTGCACACTTGGAACGTCTCTTAAAGAAAATTGTCCGAACTCATCAGTGAGAACCTCGCTCGATTCCTTCTCATTCAACCAAATTTTAATTTTAAGATCCGAGAAAGGTTCATTGATCTGTCCCTCTTTACGGCTAAAATCCAAAAAACGGGGGTTATGATAAATATCTCCCATCACCCACCCAGAGATTTCAGCGCAGTAAATTGTTTCCCTCATGTCGAGCAGATTTCCTTTAAGATCAATGTAAATCAAGGGCGCTTGATCACATTCATCTATGGACTTCCTTAAGCTGTTGACCTTAGTAAAATCGATATCGGAACGAATCTTATAAGCCCGCTGGCATACTTCCTTACCGCAAAAATAAACCAAGGTAGGAATTTCTGCTCTTAATCGTAATCTTTCGGAAGGCAAATATAGTTGAGCTATCTTCATCGCGGTTTGAGGAGTAATAGGCTTAGATGCAGGCTCCAGTGCAAGGGGCTTGGTCAAATTGGCAAAATCCACCATCCTTTGATTGGAAATATCAAATGTTGAAACAATCAAATTATTCCCTTCAACAGGTATTCCATTATAGGATTGTAATTGCAATAATACCGTTACCCATTGAACGGATGAATGAGGGTCTTGGGAGATAGAAGTCACCTTAGCAACAAGCCTTGAGGAAGGATAATGGATCAACCCTTGAGAGAAAAGTTCATCAATAAAAAGTCTGACGACATCTTTTGCGTTTTGCTGATCAACAGGGACATTGCTCAGCTGATACGCTGCAATACTCATATATAGGTTTTCGGCTGTTCCATCACTATGGGTTGATCCAAAAAAATCTCCAAACTCATCCACAAAGATTTTCCACCTTGAATCTTTAAGAGCGGTATCTGAGATCGTTTGAAACAAAGCCTCTGCTTGCTGTGCGAAAACTAGCGTTGTGTTCCCCATAACGCAAAAGACCCCAAAACCCATAATAATGAGCCATTTTATTTTCATTTTAATTACTGGTTTAATCTAACGATGAAAAAAAGGGAACATCCGTTTCCTGGCTACCAAGGGGCAAGTTAAATGTGGTGATGATGAGTACCCCTCGCTGAGATACCCGCCTTAAGCTACTTACGTCTTATTTTTTGCACACCCCAAAAAGCAGCCAACCCCGAGGTCACAAGCAAAAGGCTAGCGGGTTCGGGGACTGGTTGCGGTAAATCAGGATCTTCAATTGGCAGGACCCATAACATCCCATGCGCAAGGGCGTCTTCCGATAATCCATAGAGGGTCTCATCATATTCCGCCGCGCCGGGTCCATAGAGTTCTTCGGCATACGAAATCCCGTAGACACCAGTTGCTCCCCTGGGTAAGAACTTCCCTTGATTTAACTGATCCAAACCAATATTATGCGAACCAAAAAAAGGATCATTGATCCGGTAATGTCTTGGGTCCATGCGGCCAAAGGCGGTGTCAAAACCAATACCCACTCCCATATGACCGGTGAATAATAAAACAGTGGGGATATTTCTTCTGACGGCGGTATCATATCCCATGTTGTCTACAGTCACTCCATTATGCCCGAGAAGTCTCTCTCCCACGGTAAAAAGGTTAGGATATCGGGCATTAAAATAATCGGCGATGGCCGGACGAACATCTTTCAATACAGTTCCCAGGTGTCTTTCCTGGGCATCATTGCCGCCCTTATCAATCACATCATCAGTGTCCATTAAATCTGACATTTCGAGAAGCACACTTCGATCCGTATCCCCTTGTCCGGGATCAAAAAGGTTGGGAAACCGCGGATCGCTGTCCCAGTATTTAACGAGGGAAAGAGCGGAAGTTGGTGCACAATACCAAGCCCCGTTGATAAGGCTTAAATTCAAACTCTTTTGATCAGTATCGTTGTAATATTCGGGAAGGGCATCATACCGGCGGGCGGGATTAACTGTATCGGCATCAACCAGCCGATTGTAGCGCCCGGTGGCGTTGGGCTGTGTATCGTAGAGCGCCTCCCCGCGAGCCAAAGGATGTTGATTAACGATTCCCACCTTATTGGGATCATTCCCAACATAAACCTGTTCGGCCAACCCACTCGGCGCAAATACGGAAATTCCTAAAATAAAAATGAAAGCAAATATCAAACACTTGAAAAATAGTTTTAACATGGTCTCCTCCTTCTAGAAATAATTTGTGTCTTCACGCAATCGGAATTTATCACTTACCCTTTGTTAAGAGTCTATTGTTGCGTGGAAATATCCTGAAGGGATTCCTAAGATTTGTCAATAGGACAACTGTAGACACACGGCATTCAAAGAGTCCCCCTCTCAGCGGCAACCCATTGAGATTCACCGCGCCCAAAAGCAGACAAAAATGTTGGCAGGCCACCGGCTCTGGGTGATCCCGCTGAGTTCTGTCCATCCACCAAAAACCTTGTAAATCCACTGGGTCAAAGAGACGAAGCAAATCCTTCTCACAAAACGGACAGCGACTTAAGTTAACCGCCGGCACCCAATCCCAGTACTTATCAATCAAAGGCTCAATCTGCTTATACTTGGCATTACGTTTTCCCTCCAATTCTCTCCAACGAGGGCTTTGATCAGCAAGAAGGTGCTCAATCTCCTTTTCGATCTGTCGGATTTCGAGGATCAAATTGTGATGTTCTTTAATAATATGGTTACGTACCGCCAGTGATTTAGAAGAAATTGAGGGTGGGTTATTCATCATCAGGCATTCAATTTTAAAGGGGAACACGCCAGATTCTTCTTAGAATGTTGCCTATCCACCTTTCCCCAATCTATTTTTTCCCTTTAGCCCCCTTTGCGGGACTTTAATCGTTTTAAAATAATTTCCAGATTATCCTCAATCCAACCCCCATTCCTAAGCTTTTTAGCCTTCTCGATACCTTCAATGGCAGCATCGATTTGTTCGTTGTTGATACGATCCATAATATGTTCCTTAAAAATTAAAGTCGCTTGACCGCGGACGTATTCATTCTCATGATGCAAAATATCAATCAACGGAATTACAATTGTTTCTAAATTGGTTTCTTTCATCTTAGAGACGATCCTAGCTAATCCTTGGGCAGCATATTGATGGGTCAATTGATCTGGATCTTCTAATTTAAGCAAAAAGGTAAAAACTTCTTTAGAAATTTTATCATTGAGCGATGGCGCAAGTTCACTCAATGTCCACACAATGTATTGACGTGTTTCGTGATAAGTCTCACCACTTTTTTTGACAAGAACCTGAACTAAGTGTTCCTGAATGGTTTCCGGTATCAAAGAAGCTATATAACCCAAAGACCTGGCGGCCTTCATTTGCATCCAAGGGACATCATCAAGTTTAACTATCAGGGCCTGAACAACATCTGACATTAATGATTCATTAGGAGAAGATTTGAGGTGCGCCAAAATATCACAGGCCCGAGACCAGGTCTCTTTCTCATCACTCTTTAACATTCCTAAAACATGTTGAACAATTTTATCTAACAATTCTCCTTGAGAAGCTTGGATTGCTCCAGATAGGGATAACTGAGCCGATCCACGTACCCAGCGAACTTGACTTCCTGTCTTATTGATTAAGACATTCACGGCATCGCTTAACTGTTGGCCTTTAAGACCAGAAACGAAATACCCGGCCCCAGCTGAAGGGTAGTCATTTATTTCTTTTTTCCCTTCTAGAAATGAAAATTGCTTTAACAAGGCTTGAGCGCCTTCAGCAAGCATCTCTTCTGCTTCTTGAGATCCCTGAGAAGCCATCAACCGAAGCTGTAAAACAACTTGGGGTATTACATAACTATGGGCATGAGATAAGTCTCCTTTCATTTTTTTAATTACGGTTCTAGCCACCTCCTTAATGACTTCTTGATGTTGGTTTCTGAACTCAGTCCAATTTAATGCATTGATAGCTTCACGTTGGGCCTCAGTATTGGGATCTTCCAATTGAGCAAGAAAAAACCACCAGGCCTCCGGTAGATTAACCATATAATGCATCTGCTGATACTCGCTTAAAACAAGCATGGCTTGTTCATCCTTTGCTATTGCCTCAGCCAACTTTTTGCGTTCTTTGATGCTTAAAAATTCAGGATCCTGCACAAAATAATCATGAACCAACTTGAACCATTGTGATTTGGGTGAATTAGAGAGGACTTGATGGAATTCTTGCCGCCTAGTTAAAACTTCCGATCCTCCTATCGCAAAATTACTCTGAGAAAAAGCAAAGAAGATGAAAGTAATAAGGATTTTGTTTTTGATTTTCATTTTAAAAAATAAAGGCAACTATCCTTTCCAAAAAATTATCTGTCTTTGGAAAAAATAGTAGAAAAATAGGGACAGTAGGGACAGACACCTCTTTCTGTAATTTTCATTATCCTCCCGCTGAGAAAGTAAGTCTCAGACACCCAGAACATTTCTTATTCATTTCATTGATCGAATGATAAAATTTCTCGCAATCGACTTCTTTTCCTTCAATGAGATAAATATTCCTGCAAGGCGTACAGGCACTGGTGTTATAAAAAGCGTAGCATTTATCTTTTTGGACCTCCAGATTAAGGTTCTTTTCAATCGTATAATTGGCAGCATCATAGTAACAAGCCATAGACCAGCCATCGAAACAAGCACCTACACATTGATAGGCACCCTCGTCCTTACAACGCTGCTTAACATCGATGGGCCCCACCTCAGTCTGTGCAAAAACAGGGAAAATCGAAAGGATAAAGAATGTAATAAATAAAAGATGTTTTTTCATTTTCCAATGGATAGGGTTATTTTGGCAAGGTAAAAGGTGTTGAAGCAAAATGTTCTTTGCCATCTTTATCAATGGCCTTGATTCGGAAAACCCAGTCCGCACTGCCGCGAAGATATTGGTGAACATTTAACCGGACGATATGTTGATAGTTGTGGTCGTCCTGAAACGGACCGGCAACCGTCTTAAACCCGCCCGGATTTTTCCCTTTGCCAACCTCAATGGTAAACTCCTTAAATTTCCCACGCACCGTCCCAAAAACATCAACGGAAATCACCCGATCGTTAATATCACGATTGATACGCAAAGTCGTGAACATCAAAATGAGCTTCTCATCCACATCCGCTCTTAAGGCGGAAGCGGCATTAAGAAGTCCGTACCCGGTCATGCCGTCCCAGCCCTTTTCATCCATATCCGTTGCCGTGGCCAAAATGATATCTGCGACCTGTTGATTGGTTAAATTCGGATTCTTGGCCCACAGCAAAGATGCGGTCGCCGTAACCATCGGTGTGGAGAATGACGTCCCGTCCTGTTTATAGTAGCCGGTTTTGCGGATCGAAGGTAAGACATGTTTATTGTCTTTAGAACACAGGGAATAAATCTGTTCTCCCGGTGCTACCAAGCTCAAATTGGGTCCCCAGTTGGAAACCGTAGAACGTACCCCGCTAAAATCAATTTGTCCCACCGCCAAGCTGTATTTGGAAGAGGCCGGACCAAACTCCATCAAATTATTGTTATTGTTACCGGAGGCAACGACAACAAGCGCTCCCATAGCGTTGGCGCGCTCAATGGCCTGCTGTTCCAGTTTGGAAATACTTCGTGAACCTAAACTGACATTAATGACCTTTGCGCCATGATTGACGGCATAATTGATCCCGCGGTAAATACTTAAGCTGTTCGTCACCCCTTCCTCGTCCGCCACCTTGATTGGCATGATGACTGCGCCCGGATTGATGCCGGCAATCCCCTCCCCATTGTTGTATTTTGCTGCGATAATCCCGGCAACAAAGGTGCCGTGGCCGCGAATATCAGTAAAATCATGATTTTCATTCAAGAAATTCCAGCCATGGATGTCATCCACAAAACCATTTTTGTCATCATCAACGCCATTCCCTGGAGTTTCTTTGGGATTCGTCCAGATGTATTGGGGGCTATCCGGATGCGCCATATCCAAACCAGAATCAATAACCGCCACCACCACATTTTTCTGGACGGCGTCAACGACGTTCCAGGCAGAATTGGGATCGGATTCATCGGTAAACCCAACTTTACGGATTCCCCACTGGTCTTTGACATCCAAACGGTCCAAAGCTCTATTTTCCTCGGTATCTGTACTTTCCCCCATCATCACTCCCTTTATACGCATTCCCCCGCCTAAAGGATTCGCCGCAATCTGCTTCATACGTTCCCGGACCGCGCTCTTGGGTTTGCCGGCATCTTCCAAGAATAGAGGATCATTGGGAATGATGATTTTCTTTTCTTCTTCCTTTTTCTTCTTTTTCTTGGATGCCTTTTTATCGACAACCTGGTCGAGTTGTGCTTTGATTTCCGCCACCTTGGCCGCATAGGACTGCATATCCTTAAGCGGTAAACCAGTAAATTTTTCGATATACGATGCAAAATCGATCCCGCTTTTCTGGATAAACATATCCGTGAGCTGCTGCGCAAGCCCCAATTTTTCCGTGATGATATTAGGATTCGACTTTAACACTGCCTGAGTAATGGAATCGACAAATGCGCCGTTTGCATCGTAAATCCTAAGGACCTTATTGCGGCCTTCATTACCGCAGGCGATTATCGGCCCGCTTATGGCAGGATTACCGGCCTCCTGTGCCTTTTTCAATTGCTCTTCGCTGAAGACTTCGCTTTCGCCTTTTTTCTTATCGCTTTTGCGTTCGTTGCCTGTTCCCCTGATATCGTCACTGGTCGGTATACCTTCATTGAAAGCCTGACTATCGGCTTCTTTGAGAGCATCCTCAAAGCAACCTGCGCCAAAGCTCCCACTGCTGGACAATTTACTCGAAAGAAGGTTAGAAAGCTGAGTCATGCTGATTTTCCCGGTTGTCGTCAGCCCCATCGGTCCCCAGCCTACATTAAACCCACCCATGAAATCCAAGATGGGTTTAAGTTCACCCATAGTGTTTTTGATCATACCGGTTGCCTGATCCATTTTGGCCAAAACCATGACCGAGGTCGGCTTAAATCCATCCTGTTTTCCTTTCTCCAAAACAAATCTCTCAAAAGGTGTTTCGATAATAATGATGATCCACGTAATTTCAATTTCCGTGATTCTCATGCAGGCATAACAAGACAGATCCTGTTTCGATTGCGTTTGATTCGTCCCGCGGATGGCCCCATCGGGCGCAATTCGGACTGGAATACAAATACTCCCCTCTTCACAAAAATTCGAACAACCTGGGTCATCAAAATAACCTTTCTCTTCGCAGGCACTGGGTGGCGGTTTTGGTTTGCAATCGTAACAATACCAATGCTGATCACCGAAGACCACCGTTTGAACAACTTCGCAATCCTTTTGTTCGCACATTCCGAAACATTTTGGATCGGTTACACCTCGAGTGCACTCCGGTGGCGGTTGGGTTTGGGAATTTCTACATCGGTAACATTTCAGGTCCTGTCTAGTAACAGTCCTTCCGGGAGGAACAATTGCGCCTTTAGAATCAATATAAACGGCCTCGCACATATCCGGCGTACAGGCACCACCGCAATCCGGGGAGTCAGACATATTACGGTCTTGGCACGAGGACTTTTTCAAACATTCATAACATTCCAAATCACCGCGGACTGCTGTCCAGGTGCGGATTTTTCCATCCGGTCCAATCAAAACTTTATGACACATCTCTGGCGGACATTTGCCGTTACAGGCAGGATCACTGATAAATCCTTTCTCCTCGCACACCGGTGGCGGTGGAGGAGTCCTCGTTTTGTCCTGACACTCATGGCAAAGGATTTGTCGACCGTCAGCCAAAGTTTCTTTATGTTCATGACAAATTTGCTCGTCCGTACACGGTTTTAAATCGCAACCGCCTAAAACGCCTTTTTGACATTTGGGCCCTTCAACGCAAAACCAGCACCATCTCGAAAAATCTAAATCTTTGTCACCAGGAACTTCTTTGCCAGGATCCGGTGGAGGCGGGGGTGGAGGTGGCTTTTTGCCTCCCTGGCCCTGTTGTTGTCCTTGATCTTCGCCTTCCTCGCCTTCTTCACCTTCCTCTTCACCCTCTTTTTTCTTCTTTTTAAATCCCGTAATATTACCGTCAGCATCGGTTTCAATGTCATACCCTGACATGTCATAAACTTTTATCGGTTCCTTTGGTTGATCGGCACCGCCTTGGCCGGGTTCCGGGATTTTTCCATCGAGGTTGCCATCCGAGCGATCGCGATCCCAAAGTTCATAAACGCGTTGGTATTCTTCCCCACTTCCGTGTTGCGAAGCATTCTTTAAAAACTCATCTGCTCGACCCTGGCTGGCCGCCTCCCGATAAGCTGCATCCAATGCCGCTTGGTCAGGATAAAGTCCTGCCTGAACATTTTTGCCCAACACAAGAAGGCCCAAAATGGTCGCTGTCAAAATGGAAATTGTTTTAAATTTGAACTTCATTCTCTTGTAATTTCTCTCTAAAAATTATCCCTTACTTCAACCCCTCCAGATAAAATTTCCGTAACGCATAAATAGCCTGCGGACTCAACACTGCTTCAAACCCTTCCAAAACATTGTCGGATTCATCCAGCGTCAGCAACCCTTTTTTCGTTAATTCCTTAAAATAATCCAAGCCCTGGGCTTTATACTCCTCAACCCAACGATGCAAGACTTGATGATCCGCTGCGGTTGTATTCTTGGAAGCGACCCGGGTTGAGATTCCCCAGATTTCTATGACCTCGGCAAGAGTGACCAACTCTAAACCTTTCCTTCGTAAAATAATTTCATATAAGGCCTTAACTGGCGTATCCTTCTGAAGGGCATAATTGATCACTGAATCGGGGATCTGCAACTCCTTAGCCCAAGCAACTAACGCTTGTGTCTGTTCCGCTTGGGTACGAATAAACCAATCGTCAATGAAGTCAACTGGATGGAGACTCTCTAAATAATCTTTCGAACCAACGCCCAGATAATCTTTCCCGCCCTCAACCAGAAGTTTCTCTTGGGCTTTTCTGGCTTCCTCTGGTGAAATCTTTTTTATCTCCTTCAGGCTATAAGCAATCGTACCCTCATCATCATCGACTTCTCCCTGTTTTTGCTTTCGAGTCTTTGTTTCATCGTAAGCAGAGCTGCCTTTGGGCTTTTTATCCTTAGGCACTGATTTAGATTTTGGCGGAAGATTGGTTAATTCTTTTGAGAAATCATCTAACGGCGGCGCTTTGGTCGGCCGCACCGCACCACCTTTCTCTAAAATATGTTCAACCAAATCTTCATACATGGCTGGTTCAGGACGCGTTTTATTCAGCTCTTTAATCACTCGATTTAAGAACACTTCGCTATTTTTCTCGGCCACTTTCGCATCTTGCAAGATCATCCGTAACCCCTGCAGACTTCCACCCTTGTAAGTTGAAAGATTTTCAATCGCATCATTGATATTGTTCTGGTAATCCCGACCGTAACTGTAATCTTCTATCAATGATCTCTGTAAACCCCGTCGGGCTTCCAAGCCACTTTTCATATTTGGCAAATATCCATCAGAAATATCTTTTCCCAACAACTCTTGTATTTCCTTTAAGGTCGAATCGTCAAAACTTTCGGCCCAGAATTCCCGATACTTTTTAAGGTCACGGTTAAACATCGCCTCGGCCCAAAACGCACGGATCTCGTTATAACCGGTCTTCAGATTCCCTGCGAACGTTCGGCCGCGATACGAATGCACATATTCATGAAGAAGTGTGCTCGCCAAGGCGTCACCGGAAAGAAACTCCGTTGTCATCCCAGCATTCTGGTAAGGGTTAATGATCACATAAGAGCCATCAAAAGCGATTCCCTTAAACCGTAATGCCGGATCATAGTAGAAAGAAAATTCTTTCTTCTTTAAGGCCTCCAACAACCGCCGTGCCCATTTGTTGCCCATCCAAGTGGCATCCTCTAAGGACTTGATAATGGAACGTTCCAAGGCTTCCTTTTTTGCATCGCGGGTCAAACGCCAATAGGTCCTTGCTTTTCGACGGTATGGCAGGGAAATCAAATCTTCCTGATCCATTCGCCGCGGTGCTGAACGATTTCGGAAATTCCCCATCGTCCTAAAGTCCAAATATTCATCAATTTCATCGAGGGATGATTTAATCTTTGTTCCTTCTCTTGCTTTACCGACAGTCGGTTCCAAGGCAGGACGGATTGGAATCCTCTCTTGGACTATGGAAACGCCATCTCGAGGCTGCGTGATCGCCCCTTGATCGGTGTGAATAATCGGGGTTTTCTGGGGTGGCTGAATCGCCGGGCCTTCTCGTGGCGCACCGATCGTTGGCTCTGTTTGCGGGCGAATGGGTGTTCTTTCCTGAACAATCGGAACCGTATCTCGAGGCTGTGTAATCGCCCCTTGATCGGTATGGATAATCGGTGTTGATTTCGGAGGCTGAATCATTGGGCCTTCTCTTGATGGCCCGATCGTTGGTTCAGTATCCGGGCGAATCGGTGGTCTTGGCTCTCCCATAATTGACGGGCGTGACGGTCGCTCAGTGCTTAGCCGCGGCATCGGTGGCGGTGGATTCGGTGGTACATTGGTTAAACTCTCCGGCAATCCGCCAATGGATTTAGCATCAGAAGGACGCACCGCTCCCCCTTCTTGCAAGATACGCTCCAAAAGCTTTTCATACGTTACGGGCTGCGGGCGCTTCTTCGTCATTTCCCGCGCAATCAATGCTGCCAATTTGTTCATATCCGTACCTGCATCACTCACTTCTCTTAGCAAAGTCTTTAACCCGCGCATGCTTCCGCCCTTGTAAGTCGACAATCGCTCAATAGCCAGGGCTAATTTATCCTTGTACATAGAACCATAATAACGTTCAACCAATTCTCTTTGTAGATTGCGTCTGGCTCGTAGACCTCGCGCCATTGTCGATACTGCACCGGGCTTGGATAAATTCATGCCTAAGAGGGTTTGAAGTTCTTTGTATGTCTTATCATCAAAGGCTTCGCCCCAGAATGTCCGTGCGTTTTTAAGGTCACGGTTAAACATCGCCTCAGCCCAAAACGCACGGACTTCGTTATACCCAGTCTTAGGCACACCGCCTAAAGTTTTTCCGCTATAGACATGCACGTATTCATGAAGGAGAGTGCTCGCCAGTTCATCGGCACTCCTTAAAGCATCACTAACGCCTGGCCGTTTCAGAGGATTAATCAAAATATAGTTATCCCCATAAGCCAACCCCGCATCCTTTAACCGCGAGGTGTAATAGAAATCAAATTTTCCGCTTTTGAGGTCAGCTAACAAACGCCTCGCCCATTTGTTTCCGAAGGAGGCCGCATCCTCAAGGGCTTTAATGATCTTGGCATCAAACATTTCCCGCTCGGCTTGGGAACGCAGCAGCCAATCTTCTAAGGCCTTACGCTGTAATGGCCGGTCAATGAGGTATTTTGCATCCACCGATTCTGGTGGAATGCGTCCAGTAAAATCTCCCGATCGTCGTTTTGCCCATTCATCAATCGGTTGAACTGTTGTGGCGCGCGGACCGCCGACCGTTGGTTCGGTTCGAGGAGTAATCGGCTTACCCTCCTGCCGGATCAAAGGACGATTACTGCCAGGACGCGTGATTGCCGAGCCATCCGTATGACGAATCGGTGTTGGCTCAAGGACTTGAGTAGAATGAATATCCGGCGGCTCAAATCGGGGGAGCACTCTGGTTTTTTCTGGCAAATCTTTGAATCCAGGTTCATGGAAAAGACTTCTGGGATGCTGGACCGGCAAACGTCCGCCCTGTTCAAGGTAAGCCCTTTGCGAATTACGGGCTTCAGCAGCCTGCCGCAGAACATCATCCATCTGTTCAACCCCTTCTTTCGTGGTAAGATCCACAGCAAAATCTTCTTCAATATTGATTCCCGAGGTGCCGGCCCGGGGACGGTCAATAAAGGTAGGCGTTTCCTGAGTAATGGTGGAAAGTTTTTTATCAATCAATGTGCCGACATCATCAGCCGCACGAGCACCAGCGCGGTCAATGACTGTTGAGGCTGTTGCAGAGGGAAGCTCGGCCTCAGGCCCCACCTTTGTTGTCAGTCCCGACCGCGGACGATCAATCATGGTTCCTACATCATCCTGGACACCGCGACGAATACCATCGATTATCGTTTTCGATTCTGTCCCAACCGGTCTGGGAGTGGGAGCTTGTCCTTTCGATGGAAGCCGCTTATACCATGGCTGCCATTCCAGAGGGAACCAAGGTTTACTGAGATCCTTAGTTTCTTCTCCCCAAAGTCGTGCTTTATCAATCTCCGCCTGAATAGCTCTTTCTTCCGTTTCCAATGCTTTTCGGCCAGCCTCGGTTCGCAAATCATAGGCAAAATCCCCTTGGGCCGGACGTGGTGGCGGCTGAATCGCTGGGCCTTCACGCGGTGCACCAACAGACGGACGTTGTCTGCCAGCGGAAATCGGCGTTCCTCGCGGGGTGTTGAGCGAAACCCGTGGCGGACCGGAAATCGGAACTCCACTTGGCGCTGTTGGAAGTCTTGGAAGATCATCCACAATAACTTTTGTCCCTGATGATGGTTTAAATGGCGATAATGCGTAACCGCTGCCTGACAAAACCTTCATTCCGGGCCGTCGAGCAAACCAGCCGGGGATTTCTCGCACATCCGATAATAAGGCCTTGGTCAAAAGAACGGCTCCGTTATAAGTATAGTAAGCGCCAGTCCCAACGATCTTGACCCCGGTTTGCCCAATCACACGCGGAGCCACTGCCGCAACCTTGGTGCCAGCCCTCGTTGCTGCCCTTGCAACCGTTTGTCCCACATTGGTGGTGAGCCCTTGCGCTACACGTAAACCCGCTCTTTGCCCAGCAACACGAGCCGTAGAAGCCACAACCGCCCTCGTCACTATCCGCGCCAACGGACGGACGGTGATATTTTTTGTACCCACCGCCAACTGGGTTAAACTGCGCTGAGTCACACGGCTAATCAACCAAGTGGCTAATTGAGGACTGGCAACCGAAACGACCTTGGCTGTTCCTCTGACTAAAAGGTGCAGACCTCGATAAAAGCCGGTAAAAATTTTTCCTCCCGCAACCAGCAATCCAATGTCAACGGCATACCCGACCGCGGTTAAGCGTGAATTCGCGGATAAGGCATACGTCGCACTTTCTTCCTGCAGACGCGCCATGTCCAACATATCTGTAATGATATCCCGCTCCATGTCCGATAAATCTCGTCGGTTAAGCCATTCCTCCAAAACTTCAATCTTGGCCTGCGAGTAGGCTAACAACCGGTCATTTAATCGCGTATTCTTCGCTGTTTCCTGCGACATCTGGGCACCGATCAAAAGCCAGTGGGTATACCTATTGAACTGCTCCTTTGCATCTTGGACAATGACATCGCCTTCCATCCGATGGAAAGAGCGCAGCATCGCATCCCGACGCAGTGCAGTCGCTAGTTCCTGACGCTTTTGATCCTTAATCGCTACTTGCACTGTTTCCTCTTCTGTCAACTGGAAAAGATCCATACTGCGGTCACTGATTTCATCCATCTCGCGTTCAATCTGCCTTTGCAAAGTTTTGTTACCGCTATTAATGGCTTCCCCTAATCGTACCCGATTGACTTTTTGTCGGTCGATAAGGTCTTGAATGGTACGCAGGCGTTCTTCTTTCTTCCGGCGGATTTCGGCCAAACGATCAGCTTCTGCCTGCTCACGTTTGATCCGAGAAAGTTGAAGATCCGTCTCTGCCGATAAGGCCTGTGACCAGGTACGCCGACGTTCATCTTCGCGACGTTGTTCTTCCTGCAATTGCAAACGCAGTTCCTGTTGCCTTAGACGATCTTGGATAGCGCGCTCGGAACTGGCGAAACGCTCTTTCATCCACTGGGGTAGTTGATTCCAATTCCCGCCATCGGTTGCGATTTGGGTTTCGTAATAAATTTGTCCCGGCGCCTTTTCATAAATAATCGTATCTTCTTTCGAAACAATGGCGCCGATCACATCACGCACGGTTGTGGTGCGATAGCCCAAACGGTTTGTATCGGTTTTGATTGTGGTGCCATCGCCGTTATCTTTGATTTCCTCAATGGTTTCATTGGGTCGAATAATCGTGACTGTTCCGTCATTAGCTTTTTCGGTAATTGTCGGCAACGCCCGGCCCTCGTCATCGTAACGGATTTCGTTAAAGCGCGTGCTCCCATCGTGATATTGCGTAAACGTTTTGAGCGTCCGGCCATCTTTATCTTTCAGAACATAATACTCGGCATCATCGGTTGAGGTGTTATCCAAGATATGGCCGTTTTCGAAAGTCTCGGTGATGTGAATGACCCCACCCACTTCTGTCATATTAAAATTTTTCCGTTTGCCAAGATCCGCGGTTAATTGTTCATAACCCGGGACTTCAACAACGGGAATAGTCGTCGTTGGCACAGTTTCCAAGGGAGCCCCTTCAGTCGTGGAAGCTGGCTTAGAAATATCGGGAGCGATGTTGTAGCATGGATGATTCATATATCCGTCGAACTCTTCATCCAATTCAACCATCCAGCGCAGCCTTTGTTGATCGCCACTGCTCATCACATTCAGATGAAAATCTTGGAGAGCTGATCCACCTTCGCGTAACGCCGAGGTAAATTCTTGCCGGAAATTCTGCTTGCCTTCTGACTCCCCATCTTTGGGAACCGAAATATTTCCCGGACGAAATTCTTCGCACGGATCTTTGATCCCTGAACCGGTGAAGGTGCCCATACACGGATCCTCAGCCAGAATTTCTACTTCATCTATCAATTCATTCATCCACTCTTTTTTCTGCTCAGTCCCGCGGCCTTTATAAATATCCTGTAAAAAAGAACCCAAGGCCTGTTCGCCTTGCAGAGCTCTAAAGACAAATTCCTCACGCAAACGCGTTTTGCCCGGATCTTCGCCCTGTGGAGGAACTTGGAACGGACGCGCCTGTGTGCCATCAGGACATTCTATTTTTGGTGGAGGCGGCAATGAGCCCGGTGCTAAACCACCAGAACATGGATCTTCTTCCAACTGACGCTCTTCAGTAACCAAATCGCGGTACATCTGCAACGTTTCGGTAGACGTTTGCGGATTATTCATTATCCCGTCTCTAAATTGCGTGAACGCCTGTGCACCTTGCGAACGTGCCTGCGCATACTGTTGACGCAATGCTGTTTTCTCCGCTGATTCTCCAGTCGGCGGAATGTTAAACGTACGATAACCATCACACGGTCCTCGAGTCTGTGTTGACGGTGCCGTTGTTGGCTGCTGAGGTGCACCCGTTGTCTCAGGCACTGTTCCTTGCGTAACTCCTTCACCAGTTGGTGAGGGTTGTGTCGGTTGAGTCGTTGTTGGCTGAGTGCCTTGCGGTTGAGTCGGCTGAGCTTGTGTTCGCTGGCCGTGGCAAGGGTCATTCATAAACGCTTTATAATCTTCTTGCACCGCAGCGTAATCATTAATCATCTCCTGCGGCGTCTGCGGATTGTTCATGATTTCGCTAGAAAACTCTTCAAACTTCTTCGGTCCTTGACGCAATGCGTTCACAAAACGGTTACGCAAAGCTGTACGGTTGGCGCTTTCACCTTCTTTAGGAGTGATAAATTTCTTAAGCGCATCAGCACAGGGATCAGTTGGTGGCGTCTGCTGTTGTCCCTGCTGTGTGCCACCGGGTTGTGTGGATCCGGGCTGTTGCTGTCCCGGTTGTGGCTGGGCCGTTTGAGTTTTAGGGCCGTGACAAGGATCGTTAAAATAATCTCTCACTTCTTTATCTAAATCATTAATCCAATTAATTTGTTCAGAAGTAGACTTGGGGTCATTCATAACGCTGTTGAAGTATTCACTGTACGCATTACCACCTTGACGTAAAGCGTTGGTAACATTATCCCGCAATGCCTTTTTACCTGTGGCTTCTCCGGCCGCACCGTCAATTAATTGCTGGGTTTTTTCTTTGCAGGGATCTTCTTTCGGTTCTCGCGGAACACTGCCCGGTGCAGGTGTCGGTGGATAAGGAACGCGCAAACACGGATCCTCGCTTTGAGACATTTCTCTTAATTTACTGTCCATTTCAACAAACCAGTTGCGGTGCTGTGTCGGAGTTGTTGGGTCATTGAGCATCTGACTGCGGAACTTATGATAGGATGCCGGCCCGCCGTTATAAGCGCCGATCCATTGATTACGGAAATCGGTTTTTGCACTTGTTTCATCCCCTTTGCCGTGGAACATCTCGGAACGCTGTTGTTTTTTGTCTTTGCATGGATCTTCACGAAATTGCGACAAAGTCTGGTAACCCTCGGAGTTCGTGACCTTCCCTGAACTGTCCACAGTCGTTGTACCGACTTTATTTCCTTTGGCATCAAATCGGTCGGTCGTGGTTGTATCTGCGCCTTTTTTCACCACTTCCTTTGTCCCATCGGAATAGGTCCGAATTGTAAAATTACCTTCTTTCTTTTCATCCACTACCGTGATGGGTGGTGGGGCCTGAGTCTGTGGTGGACTCGGCGGCGGAGGTGGTGGCGTCGTTGACGTTGTTTGAGTTGGTGCCTGTGTCTGTGGAGGTGCCTGAGTCTCTGGCGGAGATGGCTGTCCTACTGTCACCGGTGGCGGTTGCGGTGTTGCCGGTGGTTTTGGCTGAGTTGGTTGTGTTCCTGTTGGTTGAGATGGTGGATCAACTTTGGGTGGCTCTGGCCGCGGTGGTTCTGTCGGAGTTACCACTCCTTGTTTTGGTTTTTCTTCCATCGGCTGCGTTCCCGGTTGAGGTTGATCCGGTGTCACTGGAGGTTTAGGTTCCTCTGGTTTTAGAGGGGGAGTTCCACCACCGCCACCTGTTGATGGAGGCGTTCCTCCTCCACCGGTTGGAGGTGGAGCAACAGTTACTGGTGGTGGAGGTGTCTTATCGCCGCCACCTGCTTGAGACCCTCCGCCTTGGCCGCCGCCTTGATCACCACCAGGTGCTCCTGGTTGTCCTGGCGCCCCTGGCTGTCCTGGAGCTCCGGGTTGTCCCGGTCCACCACCAGGAGGCCCACCTCCCGGTGGGGCACCGCCTGGAGGACCTCCTCCAGGTCCGCCTCCGCTCAACCGCTCACGCCACTCTTTTAATCTCTTCTTCTTGATCTCATCTAATTCTTTTGCTGTCGGTGTAAATTTCTTTTCCTCACAATGCCCTGGATCAGGACAATCCCTTTCACAAGCGGCTTGCCAATCATACCCCCAGTTCATTTCCTCGCAAGTCGGTTTAGGCGGCGGAGTCACGCATTCAAAACAATGCAACTTCTCCTTCGTCCCATCCCATTCAAGTTCTTCGTAACTTCCCCGATAAACGCATACACCATCCGAGCACCCTGACATACAATTTTGATAATTGTTAGTACTAGGACCGACCTTCTGCCAACACATGTCGGGACGCTTTTTGCAAGTCATACAAGTTATATTGATAAGCTCTTTGGTTTTAAAAGAAGTGCCGGGGGTACAATACATTTCCGGAACCTGATGACAAACACCACCAGGCTTGCACCAGGGATGAACATACGGAAGCATTCCGTAATCATAACAAGTCTCACTCCCTCCGGAGGGACACTCATAACAGCGTGCCCCTTGCTGCCCTCTTTTAAAAAGACAGGTGCGGAGTTTACAGGATTCGCGGCAGGTATCGTAAGAGAAATATTTTTCGTCAATCCCCTGGCAGATGGCATCTTCGTAATTGGTTTCCGGCGCCGCATTGATATCAAAAGCATCACGAGTGCGTTTCTTTTTTTCTTCATCCGGTGAAACTTTTATGCTTCTAAAATATTCCTGCACCGATTTAAAGTACTCTTTGATTTCTTCCAAATCTGTCCGCAGCTTCCCTAATTCTTCCAACGTTGTCCCGCAATATTTTTTCAAATCGTCAAAATATTTAACCGATTCCGTCATGTAGCTCTCTAACGATGAGATATAATCCCGGATCTCCTTTAAATATTGTTCGAACTCTTGAGGGTTGCCGTTGAGCTTAAGATTTTTTCCTTCCAATGCCTTAAGGAGATCAGCAAAACTTTGGCTGACTTCCTTTTCTTTCCGGTCAAGCTCATCCAATTTTGTTTGCGCTGCGCTACCACCCGCAGAAACTTCATCGATTCGCTTAATGAGAGTATCCACTTCAAACATAAATTCATCCACACGCTCAATCATTCCATCTGTACTGGAAAGCATCGGATCCAATTGGTTGGCCATTTGATCGGTTTGGTTGTTAAAGGCATTGGCATCGCCTTCACCGATTTCCTCCAAGCTGTTAATCTGCTCAACCAATTGTTTCAACTGAATAAAGAGGCCATCGATGGTGGAATACATCAGGGGTATCTCACCCTGAAATGTCATAACTTCTCTAAAAATATTTTCCATGGTTGAGGTAACTGGCTGGCCTAAATCAGGTAGGACAAAAGATACCGCCGAATTAATCGATTTCAGTTGACTATTGAGTTCACTCAACTGCGCATTAACAGCATCAATTTCTTTCTGCGGGATCTCGGTTGTTTGTTGGGGTGATGTCTCCTCCGCGCGGGCTAAAGGAAGAGGGACCCTTTTCCCAGGGAGATTAATGGGAGGGAAAAGCAAACCAAAAACAAGAAAAGTAATAAGGGGATAGCGTAAAGGGGATTTTCTTATCATGAAAAATTTTAAGCGCCTTGCTCGTGGGCAACCGTTGTGGTTTGCAACTCGCCGTCTTGATCGTACCAGTACTTAATTTCTTTTTTTAACTCACCTTGGGAACCATAAGTTTTAAAAATGCCTTGCTCTAGAATGCCGTCAGTATACTTATCTTCAGATTTAAGTTTTCCATCAGGATAAAAGCTTTGGAAGAGGCCGACTTCCTTGCCTTCTCTATAAGTGCCTTGAGCCATGAGCTGACCGGTTTCGTAATAACTTTTGAACTCACCATCCATCTGTCCGTTTTTGTAATTGCCTTCAGAGCGCAATTTGCCATCCGGCCAATAATGTTTATAGACACCGTGGCCGTCACCGCTTTTATAAGCTTCTTCGACCTTGATCTTGCCATCGGGATAATAGACTTTGAAGCCGCCTTCCGGCAAACCGTCTTGATAATTGCCTTCGACTGCCAGCTGTCCGTTTTCAAAGAGCGCTTGGAAGGCCCCTTTCAATTTGTCCGCCTCGTAATTAACTTTTGTGACAAGCTGACCATTGGCGTGATAAAAGGCGAAATCGCCATCCCATAAACCCTCTTTATAATGCTCAACCGACCGCTCTTTCCCCTGAGGGTCAAAACTCTTAAATTCCCCGTTCTCGATGCCGTTTTTATAGTTGCCCACGGAGGCGAGTTGCCCGTTGTCGTAATAAAGTTTGAATTCACCATCCACAAGTCCGTTAACAAAATTTCCTTCGGCCGCGAGCTGACCGTTATCGTAATAACTTTTCAAAGCTCCCTCTTCTTCGCCGTCCTTGAAATTTCCCTCGGCCATAAGCTTACCGTTTTCATAATAACTTTTGAACATTCCTTGGGCGATGCCGTTAACGAAATTCCCTTCCGCCATGAATTTCTTCCCCTCATAGTAACTTTTGATGACACCATTTTCCTGACCATTCTGGAAAGTGCCTTCAACAGCCAAATCGCCATTTTCATAAAAACTCTTAAATTCTCCTTCTTTAACACCTTCTATGTAATTTTCCATCGTCCTTACTTTGCCATTGGGATAATAACTTTTGAAGATTCCATTTTCTTTATCATCCTTAAAGGTTCCTTCAACAAGAAGCTTCCCATCTTCGTAATAAGTCTTAAAAACTCCTTCCCGCTCACCGTCTTTGTAATTCTCAAGTGAGGCCATTCTCCCGTTCTCGTAATAACTTTTAAAAACACCGTCTTCCACTCCCTCCTTATATCGTCCCGTTTCTGCAAGTTTCCCATCATCGTGATAGATTTTGAATGTCCCATCTTTTTCGACAACGTTAGCCGCCTGCCTCCTTTCGCACCCTATGAGGAGCAAAGCAATTATCAAATATAGGAAAATTCTTTTCATAAACAATTCCTCCAATAATACACTCGGTTCAAAATTTTAAAAATAAAAAAAGACAATCCAGCTTTGGATTGTCTTACTTACAGTTTCTCGTACGAAAGATGTTCATGAAATTGAAAAATTGATCCGTTACAGTGAATTCGCCTTTATAAAGTAAGGCAGGATCTCCCATTTGTCAAACAAAAATAGGTTCTTTCGTATTTAGTGTAAGAGTCTTAGATTTAAAAGTCCGCAATGTTGGTGAATTTTCAGCAGGAAGTACCCGGCATCTCGATAACCGTACGCCATGCGTTTAAGCCGTTTGATTTTATTATTAAACCCTTCCGAGATGGCTGAGCTGATTCTTTTCTTAAACCAATTAAGAATGTATTACATTTTATCCCGGAAGCTTTCGGCTAATCCCTTGAAAACCTCAAGTCCGCTCAATACCGCTTGGTCAATCCAGGCCTCTAAGCATTCTTTGACTTTCATTTCATCATTGTGCCCATAAACCTCTTGAAAACTTTCTTTGAGAAGCATGGCCTTGTAAATCGGCTCGTTGACCTCGCATAAACGCTTCAAATGATCGGCTTGCTTCTGTGTTAGATTCGCTTTGTTCTTCAGTAAGATAAACCGTTGATGGCAATCCAGCATCTCAATAAGATCATCCCGGTGACTGTCTCGTGCCTTCCGCAATTCTTGTCGGCGCACCGTATCCACCGCCATATTTAATTTCTGGACCACGTGGAATTTATCGTAAACAATCAAGGCTCTCCTGGCATGTTCATTCATCGAGCTGATATATGTCCGGGCTCCATCTAACGCCACAGACTCAATCTTTTCACAATTCTCCGCTCCAATACCCCTGTAGTATCTGTCTAAAACTTCCGCCTTTCGCCCCTGATCGTTCCACACCACCTTCTTAATGTCCGTATCAATGACATTCGTCAAATAACGGTGATACTTTAGCCACGACACTTCATCGACACTCATGTTTCTTGCCGCAGGGGGAGGGACCAAATACTTTTGGAATAATTCCTCCAACTTTTCCCGATCAATCCTGTACACTTTTTCATCATCCAATCCCAGATACCACCCAGCTTCTTTGTTCGTCGTGATTGCTGTCAGTCGATACACTTCTTGCGCTAATCTGTTTGTCACTCGGGATCGCGGTTTTAACCATTCAATAGCTTCAACATGAATCTGGCCATCTTTAGGACATCCTCGCCGTCGCTTAATCACATGCAAATAAACTCGCTTGTCAGTTAGCCGCAGATCTTCTGCGACCATTTCCGTCATCCCACGCGGCATTCCACCGTGCACATTCCCACATCCTGAACAGATAAATGCCTTGCGCTTATATGGCTCGATCCGTATATGAATCTCTTTTTCAGTCTGCTCTATTATCTCGGTTATTTTGTACTCTGGAAATTTGAACGCCTTCCTGATACTATATCCTTGCATCGTTTTGCCTCCTGATCAGTTCGTCTCTAAACAAACTTTATCAGTTCTTCTTGGCAAACGATGCTTTTTTCTTTCCAATTGCCTTTTAAATCTTTACATCAATTCATTTACGCTTAATACGAAAGAGGGGAAAAAACCAAAAGGAGAATTTGTTTTACTGCTGAACCTGTCGTTTAATCAAAAGGATGTCCAATCAATTGCAGATTGATTACTGGACTTTTCCTTCTAATTCCTTGATCCGGCTTTTTAGATTTTCATTTTCTTCTTTTAAGACATCCACTTTAGCATTCAATTCCTTAAAGGCCTCGACAAAAACAGCGTTGATGCCAACGGGATTTAAGGCCTTATAGCCATTCCCATCAGTGATGACCCATTCCGGAAAAACTTCCTCAACCTCTTGACCAATAAATCCTTTCTGCGACCCTGTAACGTTGCCATACTGAGGGTCTTTCCATTCGAAATTTACGCCCCGCAACTGAAGGATTTTATCCAAAGATCCTTCTTCTAAGGGGTTGATATTCTTTTTTAAACGTCCATCGGAGAGATTCGCCCAAACACCGGTTGTATTGGCAGTGGCTCCATTGACATTGAGTCTAAACCCTGCCGTGCTGGTGACGCCGATGCCAACATTCCCCCGCACATCTCCTGGGAAGATAAAGAAGCCATTGGGCTCACTAATCGTGATGCCAAAACCAAGGTGTTTTCCCCAGACAAAGGTACTGTCTGCTAGGGCAGAGGTATCGATTCCTCCACCTCCTCCGATAAAACTATAATCCCCATCTGCGTCAGGTACATTGATACCAGTGGCAGGGGCCCAAAATATAACGGATCCTAATCCGTCGGCGGTACCTCCTCCCATGACAAAAGAAGAATTTCCGTTGGCCTCGCAATTACCATTGCAAATAGCCAAAGACGCAGTGCCATTGGCAATGGAATAATTTCCTCCGGCAATCGCATAGTCCCCGTTGGCTTCACTCTGAAAGCCACCAATGACAGAAGAATACCATCCCCTAGCCCTATTAGCAGTCCCACCTAATATGGAAGCATAATCTTTTCCTCCTTCGATTTTATTACCAGTACCACCACAGATCGTTGCGGAGTCTGTAGAACCTCCTTCAATGACATTGCTAATACCTCCACCAATAAATCCCTCAGCTGCTGAAGCCGTGTTACCGCTAATCCCAATTCTGTTATTGACCCCGCCACTAATAGCAGCGGCATAACCATAGGCATTGTTATGACTTCCTCCACCAACAAAACCTAAGTGGTCAGCTGTGTTCTCTTGCCCTCCCGCAACTGTTGCCCATGAATCAAGGGCCCAGTTGCCCACACCACCACCAACTGTAGAATTCCCTCCGCTGGCCAAATTACCAGTGAAACCTATTGACCTATCACTACCGGCCGCCAGGGGACCGCCTCCACCCCCAATGGTTGCATAAGTCCCACTAGCAACGTTATTGCGTCCCCCAACAACAGTGGAATAAGTGTTTGTGCTCGCCGTTCCTGCACTGTTACTGTTACCGCCACCGATAAAAGAATAATTTCCATCAGCAGTATTTCCACTCCCTCCGGTAATTGCAGAAGAGTTGCCAGTTGCATTATTCGCAGCACCACCCCCAACAATAGAGGAGATATTCGTGGCATGGTTATTATTCCCACCGCCAACAGTAGCATGATTTGCCGTAGCTGTATTTAATGTTCCTCCACCAACTGTCGCATATTGTTTTGTGGCTTGGTTCCCATAGCCACCACCAACTGTGGGAGCAATTTCCACTGCTCCTCCAGAGACAGTATTGGACCAACCACCCCCAATAGTTCCATAAATAGCGGTGTTGTCATTAAGCTGTCCTCCACTGACAGTGGAATATGACTGAGTTGCTCTTGTACTATGTCCGAAGGCAACTGAGTTGACACCGATATTTGCATCGTCCCAATAATCATCCGTGCCGGCCCAGCCAATACGCCCCGCGCGCAAGGCCCCTCCTTTATAGGGGTGAAAGAAGAATTTTATTCCCGGTCCATTGACCGAGGCGGGAAGCGGATCCGAGGATACAGCCGGATCCTTCCAAGCAAGGATGCCGCCGGCATTTTCAACGTGAAGAGTAAATCCTGGCGACTGGGTCCCAATGCCGACCTTTAGGTTCAAATCTGTGTCTGCGGGGAAAACCCAATTGACGGCGGGCGGGCCTGGGTCCTTGAATTGCTCCCACAAATCCACACGTCCAAAGGTCCCATCCCCATGACAGAGCAGTAACTCAAAGTTCGTGGTGACATACATAGTCCCGGGAATACAAGGTTCGGATATACTAGGCATCGGCACCAGATGCAAGCGCGCGTAGGCGCCAAATGGTGCGGGGTAGTAGGTCGTAAGCGTTATCGATTCCCCATACACCGATGAACAGAGGAACAGTGCAATCGCTATCGACAAAGTAATTTTTTTCACAGCAATACAACTCCCTTGAGATAAAAAATCCCGGACAAAATAAAAAACCTATTCCGCAACTCGAAGAATAGGTTTGGGTAGTTAAAAGTTTAATCCATTGGCAACTGGCAACCCCGCCTCTTTTAGAAGGCGGCAGGGCCCTATAGCTTTGTCGTTGTCCGCCATCAGGACAACGCCCTGAACCAGGTGATCCAGGGGTCCTACCCTTGCGAGCAGTTTACTTTTTACAATGGCCGTTTACGATAAAATTTTTAAAGAACACATAATTTGCTGTTTGTATCTCTTGTAATAAATATACCTTATCAATACCCTAGTTACAAGAGGGCGGCATATTGAGGGGAAAACGCTTTCCCTTTAAACGATAACGTTCCTGTCCACAATGCGTTCTGGCTCATGTGGTATTAAAATAATTTTAAGAAAATGAATACCGGCCCGGGTCAGAAGATTTATCCTGCAGTATGGTTTGCGGATAGAAAAACGCATGCTATAATGTCGGCAAAGGTCGACCCTTCGGGACGCAGTCGATTTTCGCGTTCATCAACGAAAGGGGGAAAAATAATATGTACCGCTATCAAGCAGTCATCAAATCAAATATAGGAAAATTCTTTTCATAAACAATTCCTCCAATAATACACTCGGTTCAAAATTTTAAAAATAAAAAAAGACAATCCAGCTTTGGATTGTCTTACTTACAGTTTCTCGTACGAAAGATGTTCATGAAATTGAAAAATTGATCCGTTACAGTGAATTCGCCTTTATAAAGTAAGGCAGGATCTCCCATTTGTCAAACAAAAATAGGTTCTCTCGTGTTTAGTGTAAAAGTCTTAGATTTAAAAATTGAGGATTTCATGATTGGCAGGAGGCTTAAAATGGAAATCCATATCGAAAATCGGAATTTGCCTGCCACCCATTTCACCTTGGGTGAAGACAAAGAGAAATGTCAACTTTCATTAAGGAGCACTGGCGAGACGAAGTTAGAACCCATTGACTTGTCCAGTATAACAAAAATGATTACTACTTCGACTCTTCGGGTGGCGGCCAGCTAGTCCCGTCTTTTAAAAACCAATGGTAACCAGGAAATAGATCTGGCGTAATTTCTTTATCTTGAAAAGAAAACAGGTTGCCTGCCTTAATCCTTTCGTCATGTTTCTCTAAAAATTTCATCCATCTTTCTTTCAAAAAGGTATCTTCGCTCGAAGTAGTCCCTCCCGAACTTCCTGATTCATCCTTAATAACAAACCTTCTTATAGGGTCGATTAGTTCCCCATACTTATCCGATTCATCTAACCGGCTAACTAAAATTTGCAGAGTTTCCCATTTTGAGTCTAATTTATAGGACGCATTAACCGCGCAATTGATTAACCACCGAGCATGTGTTGTCTTCAAGATATTTAATATTTGCTCTTTCGCCTCTTTCATCTCATTATCAACAACCTTTTGGCAAGACGCAATTAAAACATCGCTGTCTTCACTTTGCAAATTATTAAGAATACTATTCTTTATTGTTTCGTTTATCTCTTTTGGCATATTTTTGATGGTTAATTCAACAATAAATGGGCTCTCATGTTTTTGCCAAGCAAGACACTTTTCCTGCCACCCTTCTGGCCGAAAATTATCATGGATTCCTAATGCCGTTAAATAAAGCGCGATTTCACCGGGAGATTTCGGGTCAACAGGCACATCTTTTTCTCTTTTAACCAACTCCTGTGCTGATTGAATCAATGAGGATAAAGCGCCTCTTCTGGGAGGATAGACCATTTCCTCTCGAGGGATGTTGGGGATTTTTGAAATCGCAATGTTAATCGCTGTTATAAGATCAGGGATGTCTTCTTTTGTCCCCAAACTTTTTATCAAAAATGAGGACAAAGAAACAATTTGATCATTATCTGATTGCAAAAATTTTTTTATAGATTTTCTGATGTCAACTTCTAATTCATCACTCCAAGTCTTATCAAAAAATTCTTGATAAGACTTAAAATATCTAACAGTTTTATCACGAGTCTCCTCATCCAATTTGTCCAAGTTCTCCATTCCTAACTCCAATGAATTTGGCAGCCGTCGGTTCAATAAACCCGTTACTTGAGATAACAATTCTGGATCATCTCCATTAAGTAATTCAATAAGGACTTTTGTTGCCTCAAGAGTTGGGATTTCCCCAATGGCTTGTATGGCATTTTTATTACCTCTTAAGGCTCGATCTTTTATTAAGGGCAAATAGAGAGGATATCGAAGTGATCGGAAGTCAGCACCAGGAGGGCTCTTCTTTCCCCAGTCACCCCAAGAGACATAATGAGTCCTATCTGGAAGGTTAAATGTCTCATCAACAATTGCTTGTGCCTGTTCAGGAGAAGGCATTCTCATTCTAATTTTCGTCTTTGCTACAGGTAATGTTTGTCCTTCTTGAAGCGTCCAACCAAAGCCGTGCTTTACTTCTACCGTATATGTCCCTTCTTTATCAATTGAGGCGTAACGGACAAGAGGGAGCGATATACACCAATTTTCACCAGGTTTAAGTTCATATGTTCCACCTAATCCACCCATATGCACCCCCAATGGATCAGGATCAGGCTGTATATTACCTGCTTCGTCTTTTACAACTATCTTGAAACGATTATGTCTTGCTAAAGTTCCTCGATAGTCTCCACCGATATTGAATTTAATTACTCCACTTCCATTATTTTCCAAACAAAAATGAACAAGAGCGTTTTCTCCGAGAAAAAAATCTTTCTTATCAGGTTCAAGGACGAATTCGATATCGGTGGGAAGAAGGATCTCTTCATCAACATACGCTTGGCTCACTTCTGGTTTCAGAAAGAGAAAGAATTGGATCATAACCAAGATTACTACTGTATAGTTATTTAAGAAATATAATCTCATTCTTCCCTTCGGGCCGTTTATAATTATTCGCGAATTAGACTGGGGCCGTTCTTTAATGTTTGAGTTGATCCAACTCCTTAAGGAAATCGACATACTGATTTTCAAGGGCAGGATTGATCATAAAGGCATACTTCAAATACTCGCGCGCCTTCTTTGTTAGGCCATACCCGTGAAGATCTTTAGCCTTAGCAACACACTCCTCGGCTAGTCCTATATCGATCAGACGAACTTTTTCGAGATCTTCTTGAGCGAGTTTTTTTTCCCCTTTCGCCTCATATGCTAAGCTGCGTCCTAGATACGCAAAAGGGATTCGTGGATTGATCGTAAGGGCTTTATTAAAATCAGCCAAAGCCTTATCCGAGTCGCCTAACTCATAGTAGACAAAACCCCGCTGTGCCAAATAGATCTGATTTTGGGGATCGTTCTGAAAAAGGACATTGTAATCCTCAAGCGCGAAATCCAGATCACCTTTCATTCTGTAAATCCAGGCACGCATAGGATAGCCTCCACCGGAGAAAGTATCGTTGACCGAAATCGATCTGTTTAACTCTGCCAGGGCATCATCTAACTTCCCGCGTTGGGTGTAATACTGCGCACGACCTTGATAAGGCCTCGAATCATTGGGGTTTAATTCAGTCGCCTTATTGAAATCCGCCATCGCCTCATTCCAGCGTCCCGCAATCTGATAGGCCTCACCGCGGTTGTTGTACCCGTCCGCTAATCCTTTATTAAACTCAACGATCGCCTCCTGCGACTTCCCTTGCCTCACATATTGAACTCCCGCGGTCATCACCTCTGGTGCGATGGTCACACATGCCATCAGCTCATTCGCCTTAAAAATTCCCGCAAGCAAGATCAACGCAATGACAAAGAGAATTTTTCTTTTCATTTTTCTTTTCCTTTCTGTTCTCCACAGAACCGTATTGAGTTTACCCAAACTTATGTCCATTTTACCTCAATTAAAAACCCTCTGCAATCTATTGAAACACAGACCTCGCTTCTAATTATTAAGCGCGACCTTTCTTCATTATTAATCTGCAAGAAAGCCGATTCTTCGTTTGGGTGGGTCAGGAGGCGGGGTCATGAGCTGCCGAATGGCTTCAAAGACAGTACGGATTTCCTGATCATGCTGTCCAACTTTTCGTTCAAGCTCTTCATAGTTTATAGGCTAATTCTTTGTGAGTAGAGATAAATTCCCTCCACCTTACGAAAGTGCGCATAATAGCAACATTAACCACTATGGCTCTCTTGCTTCTCAAAATACTGGACAGCATCGCCACCCCCTGTTCTGTGAAGGCAAAAACATTAGGGGCACGTTTGATTCTAGAACTTATCACAATTTGTGATAAGTTCATAATCTCCTCACGCGTCAATTTAAAAATTCTTCCCGATACTTACCAGAATGAATATTTCCCGGGGCAGAGGGAGCTACTTCTTCTTCCAAATTTTCAACCTGGGGTTCTTCTTTATGAAAGGTCCTCTGGATGCTTTGAAAAAGTTCTAAAGCCTCCTTTTCCGTTAACGTCGAATTGATACCCTTCTCTGTAAAAGTCCAAACGCCACGCTTGGAGGAATTAAGATAACCAGCTTTTGCTAAATAAAAGCGTGCCCAGGCCACCTTGTTATCAAATCTTGATGTACCACTTTTCACTTGTTCATTTAAAACAGAATCAGGAATTTTCAGATTTTTTATAATTACTTCCCGCACTTCAGAAGGTGTCCCTGAATTACCCAACTCTTTGAGGGCTTGAATCACCGGAACAAAATACTTAATAAATTGTGGGCCTTTCATGCCTCATCTCCTGCAATAAAACCTCCGTTAGTTCAAAATAGTCCAGAAAACAAGAAAGGCGGATAGTTTTCTGTCCGCCTTATCAAAATTTTATATGTTTATCGTCTCTTCCACGTCCCGCATTATAGTGGAAGCCCGTTTATTAGACAAGAAAATTGCGCTGGGTAGATCACGAAGTAAAAACCAGCGTAAACATCTACTCTGCTACTTAACCTTATTATTTATAATCTCAATATATTTTTCTTTGGAGATATTTAAAGTGCGTAAATTGTTCAGAATGATAAAAATCGGAATTTCTTTTCTTACAGGAAGGATGATGGGTCTCTTGAGATCCGCGCGTTGATAAATTCGATGGCTCCCTTTTTGCCGTACAAACTCACAACCAACCTACAATAAAAATTTGTGAAATTTATCATAATGGATGGGTGTTAGGCGGGACATGGAATGCTAATCTTTTGCTGAATTTCATTAAGGAATTCTCGTTGAGGTGGCTCCCATTTTGATTTAGCGGTCTTTGTCCAGCCACATTCTAATAAAACTTCCTCGAGTGTCCCCTTTTTCAGAATTTCCTCGAAGAATAAATGAACTAGCTCAAAAAACATCTCTTTGGCTTCTGCAATTGATGAGCCAGAAGTCGAAATATCGAGTGCTGGACAATAAGCAATATACTCCTTGCCTTCCTTAATAAACTGAACCGGTAAGTTAACTTCAATATAGTGCGATTTGCCCATGAATTTTCCCCTTTCTCAATACCAAAGTATAGCATTTAATAAGCATTTGACAAGGGTTAGTTTGGGACAATTCTCCGAGGAGACTTATCACCAATCCTCTTTTCTTTCCACTTTCCACTTTCCACTTTCAATTGATTCAAATCCATCACTTGGGACGATGCCACAAGAATTCCCGCACATCGCATGCCGCGTATTATAGAAAAGGGCGTTTATTAGGCAAGGAGTTTGAAGACACTTTGGATCCCCTTTCAGTAGTGCCTGGTACCTTAGTTCTTAATTTGGATTTCGGCGTGGGTCCCCCGGATTCCACGGATTCCCGTCTTTTTCTGAGGCCTTATTTTCAACTCGTGAATCGATTATTCGCATTAAGTGACTTGCCAAACTGACTATCTCAACTGCCTCGGCTGGATCTTTTATGCAGATATGTCGATGACTTGATGGATTTTTATAAAGACCAATTGCCCTCGCAAAAAGATGGGCCATTGCTTGCCGTTCAGGTAAAGGTAAAGATTGATCAGTTAGGGGACCAGAATTTTCATCGAATGCTTTACGCATAAGTGGGACACCGTAATCGGTTGCTGTAAAACAACCAGCATTTCGTACTGCTACTTCGACTTCTTTAAAAGCCTGAAAGACTGCAGTATCATATTTTCCTCGAATAAAGGCAGACCAGACTTCTTGAGCAATAATTGGGTGAAGTAATTGACGTGGTAATAAATTGGCCTTCCGGAAAGCTTCTAAGTCTTGATGATTTTTTAATTTTTGTCCTCGTCTTGTAATAAAAACCCATTCACCTTGCTGGCCCGGTTTAGGTGCAATTAATCCTTCTCGCTCAAGCCAACACCATGCCTCCATGAATACTTTTAAAATATCTTCTCGGAGCCCTTGAGGATAATCCGAAAAATTATATTCTAAACTAAAATTATATCTATTGAGGTGTCTTCTCTCTTGTTCGGGAAGAGAATTCAGATACTCTAAAAGATATCCAGCCAATTCTTCTGGTTCAAGAGCTAAAATTGAATCTGCATCTGGTAAGATTGTCGATATTGTGGTCATTTCAGTAATCCTCCCTCTTTCACTCCCACTCACTACATTGATTCTGGACAAGTGCCGAATTACCGTTGAAGGAGAAAGAGTCAGTCCCCCAACGGGGACACCTTTTACTCTTTTTCCCAATTGTGGCCGGCCCGGCCACTATTTGATGCATCGTTTCCCCGTCCCCACTGGTTCCTGCTCTTCCTGCGCAAGCGCCTCATGCAAATAGACGACGGCGTTGAAATTCAAATTCCAGGGATATGACTTAATTCAAATCAAAGTCCAGCTCCATCTGGGGGTGTTCCTTGCGGAGCAGTTCTTTGATCAGCTGAACAAATTCAACCGCCCGCTTGATCGCCTCTTCGGCTTCGGTGCCTGAGATCAAGATATCACTTTCGTAGGTAAAAATATTGCGCTTGCGCCGCATCATATCAAAATATTCAGCGAGGGCCTTAAATTCTTTCCCTAAAAAATGCATCATGAACTCAACACAGGTTTTATGTTGAAAATTCCCCACGGGACGGTAACCTTTCACCAACATCAACCCTCTGGCTGCGTGTAACATCGCCAGATACGCGACTGTATAAGCGATCCCTTCATCGATTTTTAAGTTCGCTTTGGCGGCTTTCAAGTCTTTCAAAGAGCGCTTGATTAGATTCCCCCGCCTTCACAGGCGGGGAACTTACTGTCTCAAGCGCTGTTGGCGCTAATCGTTGTCCAGAAATTTCATTTCTGGAATTTGCTCTCATCCCCGCCTTAAATAAAGGCGGGGAATTCTCGCTGAGATTAAATCTTCGACAGCTTTGATACCGGTCACTTGTTCTTTAAGAAGCCCGCGGCGTTCGTAATCATTAAGAAATTTTTCGAAGGACATTCTTATCCCCCACTAAAAATATGACCGGATTTTTCATGACCTGCTCGAGGAAAGACCCTTTTTCTTTTATTTTGCCGCGGAATTCCTCCGGTGTCAGCACGGTGTAATTAATCTCCCGTTGGATCTTATTTTCGAGTTTACGAATACGGCCCGGCAGCGTGGATTGTTCAAGGGTGCCGATAATAAGGATATCGATATCGCTTTGGGCGGTCTCCTGCTTACGCGCGAAAGACCCGTAGATGAGAGCGGCCTCGATTCCTTTCATTGGACTTAAAATATTCTTAAGCTCTCCCTGGATGCCGATCGTTTTAAAGACGATACTTTTTAATTCTTCAAACAAGGGGTAAGATCGATTCAAGGCATAATAGGTAAGATTCCCCTGCCGGCTGGAATAAAAAATGCCGTCTTTCTCAAGACGCAACAGTTCCGCGCGGATCATGCTTACGGGAATCGATAACTGACGTTCGAGTTCGCGTAGATAGTATTTTTGGTCAGGGTTGGTGAAATAAAGCCGGAAGAGCTCTTTACGGGTTTGGGAATGGAATATTTTAGAGATGTCCATTAGCTTGGAACCGGGATTAGAAACTGTAATACAAATTTATTACAATTGTAATATAAACATATTACAAAGTCAATCAGATGTTTGTAGGCCAGGGGAGAGGCTACGCATCCTTCGTAAGACGTGTCTGGTGCTTTAACTTTTCATTTGGGTTTCGGCGCGTGTCCCCCGGCCACCTACTATTCTGTCCTTAAGAACCATTTATTGCCGTCAAAGTGAATGAGGCTTACTGTATTTGGATGTGATGGTTCGTTGAAGTAAACTGCTACTGTAAGAATTGAATATTCTGGCCGTGTTTCTATCTTGATAATCTCATGATCGATGCCAGCGTTCGTCAGCACTTGACGAACACCATCCCAAATCCATGGGTTATCTGAGCGCTTGATTATAATCGAAGACGCCACCTTAGCAACACCGGCTGAAGGCACTAGATCACTGTCATCACGCGGATCTGTTGGATGTGTTGTATGTGACCAAACGAATTGCTCACTTTTTGGATCAAAGTACCATATCTTGTACCAAGCACTTTTAGCTGTCTCTCCACCACGGAGGCGCAGGTCACCATAGCCATCCTGATTAATGTCAATTATTTCCAGACCGCCTGGAACAGAAGGATCAACACCGTTACGGACAGAAATGGTTTGAATCAGAGATTTATTAGCATTCCGAATGATATCAAGCTTATAGCGCATATCCTCTTGATACCGGACATGAACGGTAAAACCATTCAACGTGGTCCTTATCGTTGAGGAACTCGATGCTACAAGAAAAGCGAGTAATATCAAAAAAGTCGGGACAGACACCACTTTTTTTGCCCTTTTTCCTTCATGGGGGATCAGGCATCACTTTTAAATTTTTCTCGAAACATTTTAATTGGATAACAAACGATGTTACCATATTTTTTCCTGGAAATTGACATACCGTAAAATATTCTTATTAAAAACTCTTCTTTATTAGTATCAAGTAATCTAAAAAAATCTTTTTGGTCTTCTTTTTCACATTCAAAGGCACCATCTCTTGGTATACATCCTACCTTAACTGAGCGTACCTGAAAATCATTTACGTAGACAATCCCTTGTAGAGCATCCAATATTGGTTTTGCAACATTATCGACATCTGGGCGTACGGCAGAATCTGCGGAGAACCATATTTCCACATCTATTCTTTTAGAACTCCACGGATTATTAACCACTTTTTTTGCTTCAGTTTGAATTCTGCCTTTGTAAGCAGCTCTAATACGTTTACTTTTATTTCTATAATTCAACGGTTTCCCATCGACCCAAATTGTATATAGAGGATTCTTTGGTGACATATAATACTCGTTACATTTCAGTCGTGCGGTACAGGAATCCTCAATCTGTCTAACATCCTCTCGTACTTTTTCTGTGTAATTACATTTTTTAACTCCCACGTCATATATGCTTCTGCCGTTTCGCTATCTTTTAATCTTTCCCCTAACTTAGCCATTACTGAAACACTATCTTCTTTATAATTGCAAAGCTCTGGGAATGGTAAATCTACCATAGACTGGAAATTGTGCAACGTTAGATAGCAACCTTCAATACTATCTCTTTTTTCTAAATGCTCCTTCACAGGATTCTTTGAGACATCAGCATTGATTGCCAACAGCATAATCTGCATAGATGTTTTAATAACAACTCGGTTATAAGGTAATATCGTTTCTGGTAGACCAACCATAATAGCTTTCTTTTGTATCTCTGGATGTTCTCCAATGAAATTAACATACTTTGTAGCAATTTCCATTGCCATGCTTGGATCAGATCGGAATCTAGCTGAGCAATCAAGGCACAAAACAACGTCATTCTCAATTTCCTTTGTACAATATGTACAGTAATTTTTCATAACTTATGAGAATGTGACCGTCCCTAAACGGGGCTACCGCTTCCCTCTTCCCCAATAGTGGCCGCCCGGCCACTATTTGATGCATCGTTTCCCTAAAAAATCTACTCCTTTATCACCGGCGCAAAGATTTTTCTGTCGTTATTTAATTGCCAGCGATTGTTGCTAAGCGGACTTAGATATATGGAGGGCAGTGTCATCAAAAAGAGTCCATCCTTCTCTTGCCTTGCCCAAGGCAGAAAACTCCCTGCCCAACTCATACGTTTGGTTTTATCACACGGGTAATTTAAGACTATTTTGTCTTTTATTTTGAGCACCAAGGAGACGGGCTTGACTTGAATTTCTTCAATCTGATAAACGCCAGTGCTTTGGCAGGATGTTTTAGAAATTAGTGTCTGGTGCCTACATATTCCTGTGGATTATTCGGTTGAGCTTAGTACAGCACATCAAGACCAGCCGCATCATCATTTGAAATGGTCGCCGGGTCGGCATTGCAAGAGGATACAGAAGGATACATGGTGGATCCAACAACGTCTGAGTGCCCCAAGCCAAGCAGATGACCGACTTCATGAACCATAATCGCTTCCATATTCCATTCTCTCCCACGTGTGCAGTTTTCATAGAGGCTGTAATAGGGGCCGCCGTATCGATCAGCCTTATTGGCCCGTGTCTCGATATCGGCATCGTCAATGATACAATGCCCATCAGGATGGAGAGGATCGTTACAGTGATAATAGCCGGTAAATGTCGCAGCAAGACAGCTTCCTGTGCAGGTTCCCTTGATCATCTGGTTGAATGCAAGCGTTGGAATCCCATCACCGAGCTTCCAAGGTGTAGTACACGAAATGGCATTAACAACCGTGCCGACCGATTCAACACCGTTCCAGCCTGTCCCCGATAAGTTCGGATGATTGCCATTGAGGGCTTGGAGTGTGGCTGTTATTCCACCATCGGAATCGTTTGCCGTGATCGAGGCATGCCCAGGACCTACAACACAGACATCAACAGGGGTGGATTGCCAATGTCGGGTTGGCTGAATCAACATGTAGGTATATACTGAAGTCGATGTCAAAACGACGAATCCAATAACTGCTAAAAAAGTTGTATAGCTAGATAACTTCATCGCTAAGGCCGCCCCTTTTCTTTGCAGCGCTGCACAAGGCCGTTAAGTTCACGGTCCAAGTTGTTAAGAAGGATTCGTGGCGGAACTTGGTCGATATGCATTGTCGGACGGCCTGACTCTATCACGTCATAACGTGAGACGACTGGGGGAAAGCCCTGCCCTTGCTCTATGGAAAACATCCCGCGTCCATAGCCCCAGACGCGATACGTTCCTGACCCGCCCTCCCAGGGACGTAGCAATAAGACAACCTCTTCCCCGGATCGAAAAGTTGGAAAGCCTTCTGCTTTAATGGTGTAGTCGTCAACCGTGCCTCCAACTTCCCTGACTTGGATTACGGAGTCAGGTTGAAGCGCTCCTTTAAGCGCTTTGCGGACCGATACTGTAGCTGTTGTCCATATGGCCTGGCCATCGGCATCCCAACTGGCTTGGACATCCGTAATTTGACCATGAATGATATCGGTTGATTCACATACAAGTTGCTGATCACTGACAGGTTCAAAAAGCGACGCCCTGGCTTGGAAGGAGAATAGAAGTAGACCACTTACCAACACAAAAACGGCAAGACTGTTTACACGTAGCATTGTTCTCTTGAACCCAAGCATCATCATACGGCAAGAATCCTTTTACTGGAGTGATGGATTTCGCTAAAAATTTATCAAAACTGAATAAAGTGTAACATCACTTAAAGCTTTAGTCAAGGGCCCCCCAATTAACGGCCAGAATAAAAGGTGATAAAGTCGACCACGGCCCGTAGCGACATTGAGTACAAAAAAGGAGAAAGAGGAGAAAGGAGAAAGGGACAGTCCCCAAACGGGGACACCTCATTAATTGTCCTGTCCCTTTTTAGGGACTGTCCCTTTCTCTTAAATTTACAGAGGAAACGAGTACAGCCCCATAAATCCCTCAATGCTCGTGGGCTGGTAATGTCGTTAATCGATGATCAATAACCGCCCCACCAATTGTAAAATGATAAAGACTTTGGAATTGTGTATCCCTCAAACCTAAGAGCTCATGGACAGGATCATCAAAAAAACAACCAATTCCAGTTGAAGAAATACCGATGGCCTCCGCCTCTAAATACAAAAGCTGTCCGACCATACCTGTTTCCCAAAATAATCGTTTATAAAACCAGGCCCCATGATTATTGAGGGAGTCATCGAATTGGGCAATCATCCCCAGACTAAATGCGCCATCACCGGCAATATCTTGAGTACAACGTAACCTTAATTAATTCGGGTCCAGTCGTGTGTCCCTAAACTCATTTAAACTCATTTGAATTGTGAATGTACCAGGAGGCTCATAAACACCAACAAAGGCCTCGTTCCATGCTGGATTCAGGCAGGGATGAGCCGCTTCGTATCCATCAGGAAGACCATCCTCATCGGTGTCTTTTTTCATTGGGTGAGTCCCTAAGGTGATTTCCTTTTCATTGTTCAGGCCATCCCCATCTTCATCTGTTATTGAATCAAAAAACTGATACGTCCAAGACTCTCCGTCAAAAAGGAGATTGTCGGTGTCCTTAATATTTCCGGAATGTAACTTCACAACAACGGTGCCTGGAGTAGGTGTTGCAAAACCCCTAAAAGTATATGTTCTGTTACCCTCATCTGCTTCAACGTGCGTAGCTGGAGAGTTATTGACCGTTAAATCACTCGGTATCACCTCCATCACAGGCTCCCAGAAAGTTACATCAATAACATCAAGTCGAACCAGGCGTTGATCAAGAGGTGGGAAGAAGTCACTAACACCCGGAGGTCCTTTCGCCATCTCCTTTTCCCAATCCGAATAGACACTGCCGAACACATGGTTTCCACCCAACAAAATCAATAAACAGACATCGAAAAAATTAAGATTTTTCATTATAGCCTTTCAATTTTTCTAGAAGCCATCTCATAAATACTGTTTGAGTAAAATAATGATGCATCCCAGTTGG
>CAYJXI010000005.1:0-91581 GCA_964374105.1 uncultured Planctomycetales bacterium | reverse complement strand
AACATTGAAAACGATAACCAGTTGAAACTATTTTAGTTATGTTGGGACACTAGTGTCCTCCAATATAAAATTTAAAATTTGATGGTCGTTGGCTCAAAATATAATTCTCTCTTAAGCTTGGCCCACAACCGCAAATAATGAAAATCAAAGCTATTGAAGTTAATATTTTTCTCATTTTTGTCCTTCAGTCAAAACTTTGTTAGTCTCTGGAAGTAAAAGAGGACAGTCCAAACCAGACACCTTATTTAAAGTCACATGACAACTACTTGTGCCCTGTGGCCCTTCGGTGATGGCTTATCTTGGGAATTCTGGGAACATCATACTGAATTAGGTATTATGCCATGGGAATTCCTTACTTTACAAAAAACGGCACATTTACGCTCAGCTTCTTCTTCCATATCGCGTATGCTTTTTTGTCAAAAGCGTGCTTTAAATTGAACTGAACGAATTTCAAATATTCATCCATCGAAAGCACCCGCGGCTTGGGGAGAGGCTCTTTAATGACCGACAGCTTAAGTTTTTTCATTTTAAGGCCTCCATAATTTTACGGTAGATGTCTTCATCCCCGTATTTTAAGCATAATTCTTTGAATTTTTTTTCTTTAATATTAACCGCATTCATCCGCATCAAATTAATAATATCCGGAAAATCTCTCATCAGGCGAAGTTTGGGGTTGTATTTGATAGAATGCAATTTAAGGGCGATTAAGTGAAGCAATGACGGGACAATAAATTTCTGGCCGGCAATCTTAAGCTCTTCGCCCTCGTTCTTGATTTTTTGCAGCGTTTCTTCATCCACAAACATAAAGTCAACGTCCATGAGCGCCAACCGTGTACTCTTGAGTTGTGTAAAATTTTCCTGCTCCAATCCTTTTTCATAACCTGCCTGCCGAATAAATTTCCATATCTTGTCGAAATCTTCTTTGGTGATCAGAAAGTCAATGTCCGCCGTCTGCCGCGTTACTTTGTAATGATTGACGGCGAACCCACCGATTAAAACACACGATATGCCTTCTTTTTGTGTTAATTCAGCGATAAGATGAAAAGCAGAACGTTCGCTCATAGGATGGTGCCTTGGTGCCCCTTCGGTAATTGCTTATCTAGTGAAACCTCAATCCTCGGAAACAACGCCCCATGCTCCTTCAACTTCGTCCCCACTCTAATCTCCCCCCATTTCGTCCCAGTTCCAGTGGCGCCCAAGATATCCAAGACCTTATCACACGTTGAGGGGATGACGGGATCAAGGAGGACGGTGCTCAAACGTAAAGCTTCGGTGGCGGTGTAAAGGATGCGGCCGGCGGATTTCAGATCGGTTTTGGCGACTTTCCAGGGGGCCTGTTTTTCAATGTATTTATTCACGAGGCCCACGAATTGGATGGTTTCATCAATGGCTTCGTGGACTTTTAATTCATTGATCAGATGATTGACGCGCCTCGGCAGGGTTTTGCCTTCATCGATGACGCTTTGCTCTTCGGCTGTTGGTGTCGCCGGTTGCGGGACACAGCGGTTGAAATTTTTCTCGAGAAGGCCGCTGACGCGGTTAAGCAAATTGCCGTAATCATTGGCGAGGTCACTGTTATAGCGCTTGATAAAACTCTCGAGTGTAAAATTAACATCCTGGCCTAAAACCATTTCGCGCATCAGATAATAGCGAAGCGCATCCACACCGTACTGGTCAATCAAATCCAGCGGATTAATGACATTGCCTAAGGATTTGCTCATCTTGGTTTCACCCACCAGCCACCAGCCATGGGCGAAAATGACCTTCGGCAAGGACAGTCCTAACGAAAAAAGCATCGTTGTCCAGTACACCGAATGTGTCGTTAAGATGTCCTTGCCGATCAAATGAATGTCGGCCGGCCACCATTTGTTGAAATTCTTTTCATTTGTCCCGTAGCCGATTATGGAAATGTAATTAATGAGCGCATCAAACCAGACATAGGTCACGTAATCTTTATCAAACGGGATTTCGATTCCCCAATCCATGCGCGACTTAGGACGCGAGATGCACAAGTCCCCCAGCGGCTGTTTCAGGAAACCCAAAACCTCGTTGCTGCGATGCGCGGGCTGGATAAAACTGGGATTCTTTTCGATATATTCGATAAGCCGCTTTTGGTACTTGCTCATCTTGAAGAAATAATTTTTTTCCTTGATCTTTTTGACGTCGTGGAAATTGCCGGTTGCATACTCGGCCTCGGAGATAAACCGTTCTTCGGAAACCGAATAAAAGCCTTCGTATTCGTCGATATAGATATCGCCGTTGTCATAAACTTGCTTTAGCGCCTCCTGCACGATTTTTTTGTGGCGCTCCTCGGTTGTGCGCACAAAATCGTTATACTCGATGTTAAGTTTCTTCCAGAGCTCCTGAAACCGCGGGAAAAACTCATCGGCATGGGCCTGCGGTGAGACACCTCTTCTTTCGGCGGCCTGCTTGACCTTCTGGCCGTGTTCATCAACGCCGGTTAAAAAAAACACCTCTTCCCCGGCCGTGCGGTGGTAGCGCGCCAGGACATCCGCAAGGATGGTTGTATAGGCATGCCCGATATGGGGTTTATCGTTCACATAGTAAATAGGGGTGGTGATATAGAATTTCTTATTCATCTTATTTAGAAAGGTTTAAGTCTTTCATTTGAGGAATGTGGCGAAATTGAGTATTGGGGTAAACTGAGGGATCGGGGAATTTCCGACCCTTAAGAAAGGTTGCTTCATCTTATCGAATTATACTTCCGCAGGGTAGAATACTTTTGAAATTTTCCCTTCTCCAAAATCAACAACAACGTAGCGCTTTAAGATATTCATATCAATGACCCGGCCTTTGCCTTCTTGAACGGTAACTCTTTCTCCCAAGTGAGGAAGATTCCTGGCCAAATCCCTGTAGACAGAAAACTCATACGCCATACAGCATTTAATCCGTCCACATACCCCAGAAATCCGGGAAGGATTTAACGGCAGATTCTGATCTTTGGCCATCTTGATAGAAAGCGGATGAAAGCCTTTCATATAGGAAGAACAGCACAACTCCCGTCCGCAAACCCCATATCCTCCGACAATCTTGGCCCGGTCACGCACCCCGATTTGCTTGAGTTCAATCCGGACATGGAAAATCTTGGCCAGATCCTTGACCAAGCTCCGAAAATCCACCCGCCCTTCCGCGGTAAAAAAGAAGATAATCTTGCTGCAATCAAACGTATATTCCGCCTCAACGATCTGCATATCAATTTTGCGTTCATTGATCTTGCGGATACAGGTATTGATGGCATCCTGGGTCTTCAGCCGGTTATTTTTGATCTGATTCAAATCCCCTTCTGTGACCTTGCGGATGATCTTCCCATGCACACTCTCGGCCTTTCCCTTACAGACGATATTGACATCCGAGATCACTTTGCCGCATTCGGCGGTTTTATCAATTTCTAAAATAACATAGTCATCCCGGTTGCAATTGACATCGTGGGTATCAAAAAAATAAACCGGCCGGTATTCTCCAAGACGGACTTGAATCACCTGGCCCATATTTTTTCCTTCAATAAAATCATGGGAATTTTAATGTTGAGATTTTCCTCTAACATCTTCAAGGCCTTTGTAGTCTGTTTCAGGATTTCCACAAGTCTTTCCCTAGACAACCTCGTTTCTAATTCTAAAAGTGCTGACATGCGGTCCTGATGAATCATTTGATCCTGCGGGACACCCAATTTCAATAAGAATAAATCACGTACACAAGTCAATAGAACACTTAATAGCTCTTTGGTACGATCTTTATCAGTTAAGACTTCTTTAAGATACAAATCATTATTCCTTTGAAACAACAGATTGTCAATGATTTCATTCTTCCGATCAAGAAATCCCCCGTGGATAAAATGCTGGGCCTTTCCTAAATTACCCTCCGAAAGATACGTTAGGCAATGAAGGTAATCTTTGTTATCGCTAAAATGTTTGCTTAAGTGAGCGGACAACTTCTCTTTCGGAATTGGGAAAAAGTGAATGGGATAGCAGCGGGATCGAATCGTGCTGATAACTTTTTCAGGGAAGGAAGTTGTTAAGATCAAAAGACTCTTGGCAGGAGGTTCTTCCAACGTCTTTAATAAAGCGTTACTCCCTTCCAAGGTCAAATTCTCGATGTCTCTTAAGATGTATATTTTCATTTTAGCTTCATAGGGCGTTAACTGAATTTTTTCAATCAACTCCCGGATCTTGGCAATCTTAATCGAAGATTCTTCCTGAGAATCAATCAAGCGCACATCCGGATGATTGAAGGAATTGATTTTTAAGCACGCGGGGCATTGCTCGCAAGGTCCCTTTGTTTTTTGCTGATCTTCGAAAGAGGTGGAATTAAAGTCACCCGCCTCGCAGTTGATCATTTTTGCCAGCGTAATGGCGGTTCGGGTTTTGCCGATTTTCCGTGGGCCCACAAAAAGATACGCATGCGCCAAACGATTGTGCCTTAGTAACTGAACAAAACGATGAATAATGAGTTCATGGGTTTCGATTTTGATTGTCATAGATTTATCCAGAGGTGGTTTCCTAACCCTCTAAATTTCCTTCCTCCGATGTCATTCCTGCGAAAGCAGTCCCGCCTTGGCGGGACCGATTCAAGCATTCGGGAATGACAAAAGAGGGTTATGAAACCAGTTCTAGTAAGCTTCTGAAAATCCACCTTCCCTTTAAAGCTTAAACCCTCTTTTCCAATAACTGGTTGAGGTAATGGCGTACGATTTTATGAATGCCCTCTTTACCTTGATTGACTGGGATCACTTTAATTCTTTGGGGTTCGGCCTTGGCAAGCTTTAGATAACCCTGATGAACGCGTTGGTGATATTGGATGGACCTTTGTTCAATCCGATCTTTCTTTGTTCCGGTCCGGCTTAAACCCTGTTCTGTCTCAATACAAAACAGCAAAGTCAGATCCGGACTCAACCCTTGGGTGACAAACCGGCCTAATCTCTGGATCATCTTTTTATTGACCCCATTCCCATAACCCTGATAAGCCAGCGTAGAATCCAAAAAACGGTCACATAAAACAATTTTTCCCTTATTTAAAGCGGGGAGGATAATCTGATTGACAAGCTGGGCACGGGCGGCCATATAAAGGAGGGTCTCACATTCATCTGTCATCGAGGTATTTTTAATATCCAGTAAAACTTTGCGGATAGCCTCACTGATTTTGGTCCCACCGGGTTCACGAATCAGCAGGGCCTTTCTGCCTTTCCTAATCAAATATTTAAAGGCTAGCTCGGCCTGAGTGCTTTTGCCGGAACCTTCGGAGCCTTCAAAGGTGATGAATTTTCCTCTCATGCGAATCTCCACGTTTGGCCTTCGGGGCCATCTTCAACGATGATTCCCTGTATCTTTAACAAATTCCGTATCTCATCGGAACGTTTAAAATTCTTTTGCTTACGGGCCTCCAGCCGCTGTTGAAGCAAAGATTTTTGTTCTTCTGTCAAATCATTATCTTTTTCATCTAAAAATAATCCAAAAATATTGCGTGCCAAACGCTCAAGAGTATCAACGGCGTAAAAAATACTTCCTAAATAGACATCCTGTTGAGGCCACCCCTTCTCTATAAATTTATTTATTTCGTTAATAAAATTAAAAATGGCTCCTAATGCTTTAGGAGTATTAAAATCGTCATCCATCGCCTCCACAAATTCTTCCAAATAATGATCTACAAAACCTGCTCGGGAAGGCACTATGTCGTTATTTCTTTCTAGCAGCTGATAAACTCTCCAGAAAAGGATATCAAATTTCTCCAAAGCCTTTCTTGCCTCCTGAATTTTCTCCTCTGTAAAATCAACTGGGCTGGCATAATGCGAGCTTAAGAAAAAAAGTTTTAGTTCATCGACTGTATATTTTTGCAAGGCCTCTGGGATAGTTATAAAATTCCCCAGGGACTTAGCCATCTTCTGGCCATTGATGGTCAAGAGTCCGTGATGAATCCAATATCTGGCAAATGGCTTTCCCGTTAAGGCCTCTGACTGGGCGATTTCATTTTCATGATGAGGGAAGATAAGATCTCGTCCTCCAGCATGGATATCAAGGGTTTCACACTTTAAGTGTTTAAGACTCATGCAGGAACATTCGATATGCCATCCGGGGCGGCCTTTCCCCCAGGGACTCACCCAAGAAGGTTCATCGGGTTCTGATCTTTTCCATAAGGCAAAATCCAAAGGGTCTTCTTTTTTTTCATCCTTTTCTATCCGCACCGCCTCCAGCATCTTTTCTATACTTTGGCCCGAGAGTTTCCCATATTCCTTGAATTGACGCACTCTAAAATAGACATTCCCCTTGACCTCATACGCCGATCCCTTTTCGATCAAACCAGAGATGTGCTTGATCATCTCCTCGATATTTTCTTGTTCGGTCGCTTTGGGTTCATGATCGGCTTTTGCGATCTTTAAACTCTCCAAATCCCGATAATACGAGGCGATATATCCTTCCGCCACCTCTTGGCTTGTCTTCTTTTGTTCCTTAGCCCTTTGGATAATCTTATCATCAATGTCGGTGATATTACGGACGAAATGCACCTTAAAGCCTCTAAATTGCAGATACCGACGAATCACATCGAAAATATAAAGGCTTCTTGCGTGACCAATATGGCAATGGTCATAAACCGTTACCCCGCAGGTATACATGCGGATGAGATCCTTTTCTTTCGGGATCAGTTCTTCTTTCTTCTTTGTTAAGGTATTAAAAATCCGGATAGGCATAGGAGCAAATCTTCTTAAACTTTTGACAGTCCTCTTTACCTGGAGGGATATTTTATCATTAATATTTTCGGCTTAAATTTGGGAGTGTTCATCCGAGGGGTGTTTTTCTTTTGTTTGATCTTCTAAGGTTTTGATCCTCTTTAAAATATCCTTAAGATACTGCATGACTGGATCAGAGACATGGATATGATCCATGGTTATATCGATCTTTTGACCTTCTTGTTTTGTAATGCGACCGGGAACACCCACGATCGTTGAATTGGGGGGCACACTTTTAATCACGACCGCGTTGGCCCCAATATAAGAGTTTGAACCAACTTCAATATTCCCCAAAACCTTAGCCCCGGTCCCTACCACAATATTGTCCCCCAAAGTGGGATGACGCTTACCGGTCTCTTTTCCCGTACCGCCTAAAGTGACTCCCTGAAAAAGGGTGACATTATTGCCGATAATAGATGTCTCGCCAATCACGACCCCCATCCCATGATCAATAAAGAGTCCTTTGCCGATTCTGGCCCCGGGGTGAATCTCGATCCCGGTTAAGAATCTTACAAATTGCGAAATAGCGCGAGCCGTGAATTTAAGATTTCTCTTCCATAAGAAATGGGTCACCCGATAAGTCAAAATGGCATGAAGTCCAGGATACAACAAAAGGATCTCCAAGTTGTTTCGGGCGGCAGGATCCCGTTCGCGCGCCGCCTTGATCTCATCCGAAAAAACAACCGAAATCAGCAAGATAAACAGAATAACAGAAAGAATAAGAATCAAAAAAATGATCACCGCTTGCCTCTTTTCTATAGAAAACTGCTTCTGATCTAAAAGGAAAACTGTTTCCTGTTTACCCCGTTAGAGAAAGCCGCCGATTTTAATCGACGGTTATTACTTAAAGCTAACGGTGGTTTAATGCCACCGTCAGCCCCGTTAGAAAATTCTTTTCTAACGGGGTCAGCACAAACCGTTAGAGAACGAAATTCTCTAACGGGGTTTACTTTTTAACTAACAACACCGTAGCGTACGCCGCCATACCTTCTTTGCGCCCAATGAATCCTAATCCCTCATTGGTTGTGGCCTTAATATTCACAGATGACTCATCGGCTCTGATTTCCTTGGCGATTAAGGATTTCATCCTTTGTTTATAATTCTTTAAGTGAGGTTCCTGCGCAATGACCACCGCATCCAGATTATTGATCTTGTAGCCTTCTTTGGAAACGAGTTCAAAGACCTTATTCAATAGTTGAAGGCTCGAGATATCCTTGTATTTACTATCAGCCGTCGGGAAATGCTCCCCAATGTCTCCCTTTCCCAAAGCCCCCAAGATCGCATCACAAATCGCATGCAAAAGCACATCTGCATCCGAGTGTCCCTCTAGACCCAGTTCATAAGGAACCTCCACCCCTCCTAAGAAAAGTTTCCGCCCCTTAACAAACCGATGGACATCGTAACCGATACCAACTTTCTGTGTATTTTGACTCTTCATATTTTCCACTAAACCAAAACTTTGGTTGATTCCTTATGTTAGGATTAACGATTGATTTTATACGTAAAAACTATGTCCCCACTTGCCTTTGAAGTATCCTTGAGGTTATATGTTTTCCGATCAAATTCCACACTTCCTGCCTGATCCTGTTGATCAGGCCCTAAGCTATAAATGAGAAAGCCTTCTTCTTTATTTATATATTTGATGGACTGAAATCCATTAAAGGGATCTTCTGGAACCTGAGGTAAATACTTGGGAACTAACTCTTCCAACATCTCGGGGAATTTCCCATTTTCCATTTGATAGAGCCTAAGGGCTACAGCAGTGCTCATATTATTCAATTTGGAAACTGTTACATAGAAATTTGATATAAAAAGAGCCTCTCTTTGCTTAGCTCTTAAAAATGCTCTCTTCACGTCAAACTCAGGATCATTGGTAGAGTTACAGATAAAGACTTCTGTGGAAGTTAACGAAAAGAGATCTTTTGAACAGAATTCAGGTTTTTTGCTCAGGGGTGGTTCTTCAAAATCTTCTCCCTCATTCTTAGACTGAAAAACCTCATGCTTTTTGTTATCGATCGCTTCGATTTGGGATGCTAATTTTTGACGAACCAGAGTTTCAGACAAGGAAAAATATTTGGAAAAATATTCTTCATTGTATAACCCTTTATTCTTTGCATCTTGCTCAATATATTTGAAGAATTCTAAACCATATTCAAATTCGTTTTGAAAAACGCTCTTTAACCGTTCACGATAATTTAAAAAGGACAAAAGTTCTTTCAATAATTGCGTATAATATTCTCTACTCAAAGAATTATTTTGAATTGAGCTTGGAATAAAAAAATAACTATCGATTAGAATTTGAAATTCAATGACTGAAATTATCAGAGGAGACTTCTCTTGAAATAAATGCCTGAGGAATCTTACGTTTATTAGATAATTCTCTTCTGCTTTTTTGTATTGACCCTGAAGAACATTCTGATTCCCTTGAATAAGGATTAATTTAAAATGAGTCAAAAGTTTCATAAACATTTTCCAACCTTCAGACTTAGAGTTTGAGTCAAATCCGGGTGGTTTTAAATAAAGATCACCATCCTTTGATTGTTGGGTTGCATTTTTAAACAAATCTAAGGCTTGCTGATTCTCCTTATTAAATATCCCATCGATTTGTTCGGGCTCTAATTTCTCTCCCTTAATTAAAACTCTAGTAATCAGATCTTGTTGCTCTCGATTCAATTTTAATTGGGTTAAAACTTCGTAATATAAATCCGTTTGGGGAGATGAAGGGATATTCGAAGTTAAACTTAAATCGACAATTTCTCCATTCTCATTTTTAACTTTATCAATCTCATCTAGCCGAAAAGTGACAACAACCCCCTTTGTATCAAACTTAATTTTATCATTCGTTTTCTCGATAATCTTTCCCTCAAATTCTTGCCCTGATTTAAGTAAGATCGTATCGGCAAAAGAAATTGCAGAGAACAGCAAAAATCCCAAGAGCCATAAGCCTTTTTTCATTATTTTTTCCTCTTTTTTCAAATTCCCTTAATCCAAAAATTTGTTAGCAACATTCAGATCATCCTGTGTTGTAATCTTAATATTTTGATAATCCCCCGCGATCACTTTAACGTGAATTCCCATTCTTTCAACCAAATAAGCATCATCGGTGGCTTTGGCATCTCTCAAAGACTTCTGCGCCTTCATAATGATGTCCTTTTTAAAAACCTGCGGGGTCTGGGCCTCCCAAAGGGTTCGACGGTCAGGGGTCTCCTCTATCTCATGATTCTTTGTGACCCGCTTGATAGTTGCTTTAACTGGCACGGCTACAATCACCGCAGCATATTTAAAACAAGCTAGGATAGCCCGCTTTACGACTGCCAAACTGACCAAAGGACGCGCCCCATCATGAATCAAAACGTACTCCGTATCTTGATCAAGCACTTTAAGTCCTTTAAAAACGGATTGGCAACGAGTCGCGCCTCCCCCAATCACATGTTTGATCTTTTTTAATCGATACTTGCTTATGAAATTTCTTATCCTTCCCAGATGATTTTTATTCCCAACCACAACCACACTCTCAATCAAAGAGCATCTTTCCAACACCTGAAGGGAATACATCAATAGGGGCTTACCCCTTAATAAAACCAAAGGTTTAGGGATTTTTGATTTTAAACGTTTCCCTGAACCCGCGGCCGGAATAATCGCCTGAACTTTCATGAATTTAGTTCATTGGGGAATGAAAAAAGACCTGATCCTTCATGTTAGCTTTTTAAGTCTTCAACTTGGTAAAAATAATCCGCCCTCCTTGGGTTTGCAATACCGAGCTGACGACCACTTTCACCTTCTGGCCTATCAATTTTCTGCCATCACTGACGACAATCATGATCCCATCATCCGTATAGGCGACCGCTTGATGAGGTTCTTTCCCCTCTTTCAAGAGACGAACCTCCATTTCATCTCCCGGGAAGACCGCCGGTTTAACCGCATTGGCCAAATCATTGACATTTAAAACCTCCGCCCCTTGGATCGTCGCAATGCGGCTCAAATTGTAGTCGGTTGTGCAGATGCGTGCCTCCATCATCTTGGCGAGGCGGACCAATTTCATATCCACCTCTTGATCCCCGGGGACATCATCTTCATGGATCTTAAGATCCATGGAGGAATCACCTTGCATATTATGCAAGATCTCCATTCCTCGTCGGCCCCGTTGACGTTTGGTGGGATCCTGGGAATCAGCAATATTCTGCAATTCCTTAAGGATAAATCGGGGGACAATGAGCCTCCCAATAAAAAAATTCGTTTTATAAATATCCGCAATGCGGCCATCAATGATGGCGCTGGTATCAAGAAGGATCACCCTTTCGTCTACTTCCTGGCGTTTGAAGCGCACATAAGGAATAATCAGATGAAACTCATCTTTCCCCCGCAAGGCCATCACCGCCCCCAGGTAAGAGAATAACAAGGTCAAAACAACTCGGGAAACCGATTGGACAAATTCTCCTAGGGGTAAAAGCAACAAAATATCCGATATTAACTTGGCCATAAAAACTCCCAACAAAAGACCAAAGACCATACTCGACAATCCCCGGACTGAGACCCTCACCAACGTTCGTTCCAACAAGATCAAAAGCAGTCCCGAGCCACAGCCAATCCCCAAACCTATCCAAGGATGAAATTGTATCGATCCCACATAATATCCAATAAAAGTGAATAAAAAGAAAAAGAAAACCCGAATAAATAGTAAGGTCATAACATGACTCCTTTAAACTTAAGCGCTTTCAGTAGGGGCACGGCATGCCGTGCCCCTACTTTTTGGTGATTACCACTTTTTTATAAACAATCCAAGGCCTCTTTAACCGTCTCAACAGGAACCAGTTCCAGTTGTCTTTTGTTTTTTCCCTCGCGGATGTGATGGATATTATTTTTAGGCAAAATACATCTTTTGAATCCCAATTTTTCCGCCTCGTTAAGACGACTGATAATCTGGCTTACACTTCTTACCTCTGCGGATAACCCTACTTCCCCAAGCACAACCGTATCAAAACTCACTGTCTTATCTAAAAAAGCTGTGGCAATGGCCACCACCACCGCCAAATCACAGGCGGGATCCATAATTTTAACACCGCCAACCACATTAAGAAAGATATCTTTATCCTGCAAATTGAGTCCTAATCGTTTCTCCAAGACCGCCACCAATAGCGCCAAGCGATTAGGGTCAAATCCTTGGGCCTTTTGTCGGACTATCCCAAAACTTGAGCGGCTCACCAACCCTTGGATTTCCACCAAAAAGGGACGTGTCCCCTCTAAAATAGGCACCACCACTGAGCCACTGGCGTTTCTAGGCCGCTCTGCTAAAAAAATCTCGGAAGGATTAAGCACCTCTTTAAGTCCGTCAGCGGTCATCTCAAAAATCCCTAAGTCGTTGGTTGAACCAAAACGATTTTTGGTAGTCCGCAATATACGAAAAGACGTATACCTTTCCCCTTCAAAATACAAAACCACATCCACAATATGTTCTAAGACGCGGGGGCCTGCCAGTGTCCCCTCCTTGGTGACATGTCCAATAATGATCAAGACCATCCCCAAAGCTTTGGCCATGTGGGTAAGGATGGAGGCACATTCTCTCACCTGCGCCACACTCCCGGGGCTGGAAGGGATCTGCGGATGATAAACAACTTGAATAGAATCAATGACAATGATCTGCGGTTTCAAAGTGTGAATATAATCTTTGATACTCTCGAGGTTAACCTGATTCACAATATAGAGGGAATCACCCCGATTTGTTTCTAGGCGGTTATGCAGTCCAGATTTGGGATAAAAAGAATTTAAGGTTAAACGATCCGCCCGCATTTTGGTCTGCCTGACCGACTCTTCTCCGCTGACATAAAGCACTTTGTATCCTTTTCGACTTAAGTGACTTACCGCCTGCAGGGTCAAAGTCGATTTCCCAATACCGGGATCTCCCCCCACCAGGACGACTGACCCAGGGACAATCCCTCCCCCTAAGACTCGGTCAAATTCTTTCATGTCCGAGAGAAGCCTTCTTTCTTCTTCAGCGGGAACCTCATTGAGTAAAACTGGTTTTTCTTTATGAACAACGCCACGCCGAGATTCCTCGGTGCTAGAAAGGAGAGGCTCTTCCACGTAAGTATTCCAGCTTTGACAACCTGGGCACTTGCCTATCCACCGCGCAGACTGCATCCCACAGGTTTGACAAACAAAAAGGGTTTTGGTCTTTGTCATCGTTTTGGATTCTCCCGAGGCCGATACAATAACTTCCAAGGATTGGCCTTAAGATCGGACATCATGGACTGAAGATCATCATAAAGTCTTTCATCAAAAAATAACTTTCCCACCGTCCCTTGCCCCGACTCTACATGCTCTAAGAGATGATCAAGACGATCGGTTAAGGAACTCAATCGCGTTAAGGTCAGTTTTAAAGATTCTTGATTGGAAGGTTCATTGATCACTTGATTTAATCCTTCGATTCCCCTTTCCAATTTGGAGGTGACATCAATAATTTTTTGGGTTATTTGTTCCTGGATAGCCGGATCCTTTCCCAAAACCACATCCTTATCTTTCAAAAAATGCTCGGTGTCGAATCCGGGCATGATCTCGATATACTTTTCTCCTAAAAGACCGAGTTGATTGATCATAAATCTAGAATCTTGCGGGATGAGCACATCTTTTTTGACTAGAATCAAAACCTCGGCCTTAGTTTTGTTTTCCTGTTTATCAAAAAACAAGCGTATGTCCTTGACAATACCTGTTTCTACTCCCGCCATCCTGACCGGGGCGCTTTTTTTGACCCCATTGGCAAAGCCAAAGATAACGCGTAGGAGATTCCCGTCTTCATAAAAGGAAAAATCACTAACAGAAAGGATAAAAACCAACAAACTCACCATGGCTAAAATGACCAGTCCACCGACTTTGAGTTCCAGATTGGGTTCTTTAGGCATAAATTCCCCTTTTATGTAGACTTTGAAAAACTTATTTTAAACTTAATTACTATACACTCTAAAACAATTCAATGCACATGACCATAAATCAAATTCTCTGAATCGGTAATGGGGCCGCAGGCCTCCCCGGAGATAAACTGCTTCACAACGGGGTGTCGACTATGGCGAATTTCCTGGGGGCTTCCATCCGCAATTACTTGGCCATGATACATCATGGCAATCGTGTCTGCAATCTTATAAGCAGAATTCATGTCATGGGTCACAACAATGGAGGTAACTTTCAACTTATCTCTTAGCTCAATAATCAGGTTATTTAACGAATCCGCCGCGATAGGATCAATCTCACTGGTTGGTTCATCATAAAGAATGATCTGCGGTTCCATGCATAAAATCCGGGCGACACTCACCCTTTTTTTCATCCCACCACTTAATTTGGAAGGCATCAGGTGTCCTACCCCTTTCAAGCCTACCATGCTTAAGGAATCTACGACCTTGTCATAAACAGTCTCAGGATCTAGATCCAAAAATTCATTGAGGACAAAGGCCACATTTTCCTCAACCGTCATGGAATCAAATAGGGCTCCACCTTGAAAAACCATCCCTATTTCCATACGTATTTTATCATATTCTTTTTCTTTTAAGTCAGTGACCTCGACTCCATTAATCTTGATAGAACCTGAATCTGGGTTGATTAATCCCACAATACATTTCAATAAAACACTTTTACCCACCCCTGATCGACCGATAATGACCTTGGTTTCCCCTGTCTTGACTGTCAAATCCAAATTATTCAAGACATGTTTGGAATCAAAAGACCTATATAAATTTCGGATTTCAATCATTTTTATGAGCGTGTAGGGGCGGCCCGGCGGGTCGCCCCTACTCCTTAAGTATGAAAAATAAAATAAAACATCGCAGTAAACACGCAATCCGTTATGATGATCATGATAAAAGAGATAACGACAGAAACTGTTGTCGCCCTGCCCACACCTTCGGCCCCGCCTTTAACGTTGAGGCCTTCCTGGCATCCAACGAGCGCAATGATCATTCCAAAAAAGATTGATTTAATCAATCCCGTAACAATGTCTTTCATAACCAATGCCTCAAAGACCGAGGTCCAATACAAAGATGAATGAAATCCTAATTTATAGACACAAATCACAAATCCTCCCAAAATTCCAATCCAATCTGCAAAAATTGTTAAGATAGGTAACATCAAAACTAACGCCAAAAATCGTGGGACAACCAAAAATTTAATAGGGTTGACAGCAAAGGCCCTTAAAGCATCTACCTGTTCTGTCACTGCCATCGATCCGATTTCCGCAGTGATCCCTGAACCGATTCTGCCTGCCACAACCAAAGCCGTTAACACCGGTGCCAATTCCCGTGTCAAGGAAACAGCAATGACATGGGGAATATACCCTTCCGCAGACATCTTGACCATTTGGTAAGCCATCTGGAGGGTAATGATAACCCCTACGAAAAACGCTACCAATGAGGAAATAAAAAAACTCCCCCATCCTACCCTTTGCGCCTGGAAAAGGAATCGATCCTTTTTAAAAGGTGGGATAAATGTCCAGCATAAGGTTTGCCAAAGAAGAATCGATAGCTGACCTATATAGCCTATAAATCGTAATATGGGAGATAGAGATCTGGTTAAGGTTGTGACCATACATTAATGGAAAAAATAAATAGTAATAACTTATCGATGATGATGATGCTAATTCGAGAAATGGATTCTGTCACCCCCGCCGGCAGGCAGGTATGTTTTCCGCCCTAGGCGGATCACGCCTTTGGCGTGATAATCGGGGGTCCAAATTCCCCTTCTGGATTCCTGCCCTTCGACTTCGCTTAAGGGCAAAGTCCTCAAGTGTAATCGAAGGACTGCTTTCGCCTGCCTACCGTCAGGCAGGAATGACAATTGAATAATTTGGACCGCCCTACTATTCTAAAATTCCAATTTTCGCTCAATTCTCAACATCTCGGAACTGTCTTCCTGAAAATTCTTTTCATTTCCCTTTTGGCGAAGATACTTGAACTCAGTGATACCAAAGTGTTCTTTCGAGGTAATCCTTTTTAAAGTCCACTCCGATTTGTTAAGATCATTATTGATCAAAGGTGTCAGCGTTAATGCCTTGATTTGTTTGACATAATTCTTTCTGTCATTAAGGTCGATCTGACCGAGAATGTTAAAAATCAGGCCATCTTCTTTTGTGATCGTTGAATTTGAAAGTTGAACTCTGGGCCATTGCCCGGTAAGATTCACAAAGATATTGCTAAATTGAAGTTTGTTGATATATCCTTTATACGCTGAAAGATTCCCTTTCAACTGCAGTTGATCCGCATTTCCAGAAACAAGGATTTCTCCATCCACATTCCCCTGGGCCCTATATTTTTTTTGGCTTGCGAAAAAAAGTAAAAAATCTTTAAGAGCCATCGAGGATACCTTAAAAACTAATTCGGTATGATAGGGTGGCATGATCTCAATTGTCCCCCGGCAGAAGACCCCTCTAAAATGTAATGATCGAATATACAACCTGTCTTTTTTAAAATGAAATTCGCCAAAAAATTCTCTGCCAGATTGATCATTGATCAATATATATTGACTCCAAATCTTCCCCCGAAAGGAAAGAATCCCATCCTTCTTGGCTTTCTGCACTTGGAACTTTCCTTTAATCAAAGTTGAAATTTCAAAAAGAGGTGTTGATAGCTGATTCATATCGATAGCAAAATGATAAAAATCGGAAGAGCTTTGAACAATGTTCACATGGATAGGATTCTCATTCATAGAATTGATCGTTATATGCAGTTTCTTTCTCAAAAAGTCAATTTGTCCTTCCAGTGGGATATGAATATCTGCCAGTAAGGGAATGGGAACAATCCAAAAAACTACGATAATACAAAAAAGAATCGAATTTCTGATCATGGATCGTTCTGTGATTAGGGGAAGCCGATAACGGAATTGGGACAAACGTTTGCAATTAAATCGAACAAATGATTTAACCTTATCATTAGATTTTTAGCTGATTTCAAATTCTTTTTTAGTTCTAGTCCTTCGACAAATTAATCTTTTCACTTTGCTTGAGGACTACTGGTGAGCCCCGCCGTCCCGCTTAGCGGGACAAGAGGCGGGGTCGAACCACTAGCTTCGGCACCGTAAAGAAACATTGCCCTCATAGGTCAAGAGAAGTGAATTTCTCTAAGGCCATTAATAGATGGAATGTCTTATCTAGATTTATTAAAGACAAGAGCATCATTATGCCTTGAGACGTTAATTTTGCTTCCTTCCTTATGTTGTCCGGCAATAATTTCCTCGGCTAAGGGGTCCTCAAGGAGGCGTTGGATGGTCCTTTTTAAGGGTCTTGCCCCATAAATCGGATCAAATCCTTTTTCGACAAAAAGTTCAATAGCCTCTTGATTTAATTCTATATCAATTTCTTTATCCTTAAGTCTTTTAACCACCTCTTTAATCTCAAGATCAACGATCGAATAAAGACTTTCCCTTGTCAACGATTTAAAAACAATGATATCATCAATCCGATTTAAGAATTCCGGTTTAAAAACTTTTTTAATTTCTTCCAGCAACCGGGTCTTCATATCCTCATAGGTCGTATCCCCTTTTTGAGAAACAAATCCTAAAGCCGCTTTTGATCTGATCATCTCGGCTCCCACATTAGACGTCATAATAATGATCGTGTTACGAAAATCCACTTTGCGGCCCAAACTGTCCGTCAAACGGCCATCCTCAAAGACTTGCAACAGAAGATTGAACACATCTGGATGAGCTTTTTCAATCTCATCCAGAAGGACCACAGAATATGGCTTGCGTCTCACCTTTTCTGTCAATTGCCCTCCCTCTTCATATCCCACATACCCCGGAGGAGCACCGATAAGACGAGACACATTGAATTTATCCATGTATTCCGACATATCAATTTGGATCAGGGCCTCTGCATCCCCAAACATAAATTCAGAGAGGACCCGAGCCAAAAGGGTTTTCCCGACACCGGTCGGCCCAAGAAAGACAAAGGAACCAATCGGCCGACGAGGATTCTTAATGCCGGCCCGGGATCGACGCACGGCCCGAGCGATAGCCCCAATGGGCTCCTCCTGGCCTATGATAACCTTTTTTATATGTTGCTCCATATTGAGCAACTTTTCGCTCTCCTTTTGCTCCAAACGCACAAGAGGGATCTTAGTCCATTGGGAAATGACCCTGGCGATATCATCCTCTCCTAAAGTCAAAGTAATATTATCTCGTTTTTGCTGCCATTCATTGCGGGCTCTCTCCAAATTCTCTCGGATGCCCCGCTCTTCATCACGCATGTGGGCCGCCTTCTCAAAGTCTTGACTTTTGATATAGGATTCTTTTTCTTTTCTTAATTGTTCAATCTGGCCTTCCAGATCCTTGATATCTTGGGGGACCTCCATGGCTTTCAGACGAGCCCGTGAACCAGCCTCATCCAAAATATCCACCGCCTTATCCGGTAAAAATCGCCCCGAGATATAACGATCCGATAACCTCACCGCCGCCTCCAAGGCCTCATCGGAATATTTGACCCGATGATGAGCTTCATACCTGTCCCGAAGACCTTTCATAATTTGGATAGCCTCTTCCACCGTAGGAGGATCAACGATGATGGGTTGGAAACGTCTCTCTAGGGCCGCGTCTTTTTCAATATGTTTGCGATATTCATCCAGAGTGGTTGCCCCAATGCACTGGATTTCTCCTCGGGACAAAGCTGGTTTTAGAATATTGGCCGCATCAATGGCTCCCTCTGCCGCCCCTGCTCCAACGAGCGTATGCAACTCATCAATAAAAAGAATGATTTTCCCCGAGCGTTTGATTTCATCCATGATAGCCTTAATCCGCTCCTCAAATTGCCCCCGATATTTTGTCCCGGCTATCATAAGGGCCAGATCCAGGACAATAATATTTTTATCCCTCAGGAGCTCAGGGACATCACCTTGAACAATCAGCTGGGCTAATCCTTCCACAATGGCAGTCTTCCCAACCCCTGCCTCCCCCAAGAGGACAGGATTGTTCTTTGTCCTGCGACTTAAAATTTGCACAATTCTTTCGATCTCATTCTGACGGCCGATAACGGGATCTAATTTCCCTTCTTTGGCCAATTTATTCAAATTGCGGCCATAGGCATCAATGGCAGGGGTTTTCCCCATCTTCACTGGCTCTTGGGATCCAAACCCTGGAATTCCCGATCCCAAAAGTTCCATCACTTCATTGCGTAATTTCCCTAAATCTAATCCTAAATTAAGAAGGACCCGATAAGCCATTCCTTCCCCTTCTTTGACTAAACCTAAAAGAAGATGTTCGGTTCCAATGTAATTATGCCCTAAGGCACGCGCTTCCTCAGCGGATAATTCCAATGCCTTTTTCGAACGAGGCGTAAAAGGGATATCCCCCAAGACTTGGGTCTGAGGACCGGGCTGAACTAACTTCTCCACCTCAATCCGGATTGTCTCCAAATCCAGACCCAATTTTTGCAGGACCGCGGCGGCCACCCCTTCTCCTTCGCGGATTAAACCTAAGAGAAGATGCTCGGTGCCAATATAATCGTGATTAAATCTTCGTGCCTCTTCCTTGGCATAAACGATGACTTTTCTTGCTCTTTCTGTGAATCTATTAAACATCTATTGACCTCCCAATTTTTGTCTTATTAAACTCGCTCTTTTTGTATCTCGAGCGGAAGAGGATAATTTTTTCCCTTCCGTCTTCTGAAGATGAGCAGGTTGAATGGTAATGAATAACTCATTAATGGTTAAGCGATCGATTTCCTTGATGACCCCCAGATCAATTCCTAATCGCACCATCGAAAGAAGCTCAATGGTTTCTTGGCTGGAAATGATATAGGCATTCTTCAATAATCCCAAAGAACGAAAAATCTTATCCTCCAGCATCGCTTTATTCTGAACAACCAAAGCCTGACGACCTTGTTCCTCTTGTTCGATCACTTGCCGAATCAAACCGATAATATTCTGAATAATATCCTCCTCACTGTGGCCCAGAGAAACCTGGTTAGAGATCTGATAAAAATTTCCTCTGGCCTGCGTTCCCTCTCCATAAAAACCGCGTGAGGCGAATCCTAACTTCGCAATAGCCGCTAAGACCTTGTTAATTTGTTTTGTCATAACTAAGGCCGGCAAATGAAGCATCACTGACCCTCGCATCGCGGTGCCGGTGTTGGTGGGACAAGCCGTTAGGTATCCCCATTGCGATAAATAAGCAAAATCCAACTTTCTAGAGAGGTTATCATCAATCGTATTGATGATATTCCACGTTTCCCCTAAATTAAACCCTGATTGAATCACCTGGATCCTTAAATGATCTTCTTCATTGATCATAATCGAGACAACCTCATCGGTAGACACAACCAAGGCCTTACCATCCATTCCGGTTGCATGTTCATGGCTCATCAGATGACGTTCAATTAAGAACTGTTTATCAATATTATCCATTTCGTTCATCTTCAAAAATAGGGAATTCTTAAGATAGTTATCATCTTTGACCGCCGCCTGAATACTATCCATCACTTCTTGCAAAGCCTTTTTGGAGGCCTTGTTGGAAAATGGAATTTTTGCTATATTTCGGGCTAGCCGAATCCTGGAAGACATTACAATATTGGAATTCGGACCAGTCCCTTTAATCCACTCTCCGGTGCGTTGAATAAGATCATCGAGCGTCATGTCTATTTTCTACCCCCCCCTTAAATTTCTAAGGATTACCTATTTCTTCTTTCTTCTCTAAATCACGGATTTTATCCCGCAATTGTGCTGCCTTTTCAAAATCTTCATTTTGGATAGCCAGTTGCATTTGGTTGCGCAAATCGCGTAAATCCTCCATCTTTTTTTTACCCAATTTGGGTATCGATTCCGGTGATTTGCCCAAATGACAATTGGATCCATGAATTTTTTTCAGTAAGGTAGCCAGATGATCCTTAAAGGCCGTATAACATTCACTGCATCCTAACCGGCCTAACTTTTTAAAATCATCATAATTCATCGTACAGTTAGGACATTCTAATTTTACCTTTTCAAAATCTTTGACCTGCTTACCGAAATCCGCTAAGCCCGCCAAAAGATCGGCTAAGCCAAACTGCTGTTCCATCTGGACACTTTTTTCGCGAGCACATTCCTCGCACAAATGCATTTCAGACATCTGTTCATCAACGATCTCCGTTAAATGGACAGTAGCCTTCTTTTTACCGCAAATATCACATTGCATTCAATTCCCTCTCTTAAGGCACAGATGATCTGTGCTTCAATTAATACCTCACACCTTTTTTCTTTGTTTCTTCCTTAAACAATGTCATCATTGTTTTTGTTATTTTACCGGGCTTGCCGTCCCCTATTATTCTACCATCAACTTTGACAACTGGAATAATTTCCGCCGCCGTTCCGGTTAAAAAACATTCATCCGAATTATAAACTTCGTGCCGAGTGATCTGGCCTTCCCTGGTTTTCATTTTGATTTTTTCGGCCAGTTCTAAAACCGTATCGCGCGTAATCCCACGCAAACGTCCTTGCGAGGGGGTCATCAGCACTTTTCTTTTAAGAATAAAGATATTGTCCCCCGTACATTCGGCCACATATCCTTGGGTATCTAGCATGATGGCCTCGGCAAATCCCGAATTATTGGCTTCAATCTTTGCCAAGATATTATTCAGATAATTCAAGGACTTCAATTGCGGGTTAATAGCCTCCGGATGATTGCGCGCAGTAGGGACAGTAATGATCGCCATCCCCTTCTTATAAAGTTCCTCAGAATACAAGGTAATCTTGTCGGCAATGATAATAATTTCCGGCCGGCCATAACACTTGCGTGGATCAAGCCCTAAGTCTCCCTCACCTCGGGTGACCACCACCCGAATATAAGCATCTTTTAAGTTATTCTCTTTTAAAGTAGCCACCGCCGCCTTGATCATCTCCTTTTTACTCAAAGGGATTGAGATCATCAAGGTATGGGCGGTTTCGAAAAGCCTGTTGACATGCTCCTCTAATTTAAACACTAATCGGTTATAGGATCGAATCCCTTCAAACGCACCATCCCCATAGAGCAGCCCATGGTCAAAAACCGAAATTTTAGCCTCCTTACGACTGACAAACCGACCATTGAGATAAATTTTCATAACTGAAATCCTTTTTTTGAACTCTTAACCTTCTTTAAACAAGGCATCCATCTCGCATATGGATAACCTGATGCGAATGAGATGCCAATTGCTCATCATGTGTCACAATGACCAGAGTCTGTTGATTCTTCGTATTCAATTCCAGAAGCAATTGAATGATTTTATCCCCATTTTCCGAATCCAAATTGCCGGTTGGTTCATCACAAAAAATGATGGTTGGATCATTGATGATGGCCCGGGCAATGGCCACCCGCTGTTGTTCTCCACCCGAAAGTTCATTGGGCATATGTTCTTGACGGTCATTTAAACCCACCCGGTTCAGCAAATCGACGGCCTTTGACTTTAAGGACTCTAACGGTTTCCCTTTCGAATGAATAAGGGTAGGTAAAAGGACATTTTCCCAAGCGGTAAACTCCGGCAACAAATGATAGAATTGAAAAATAAAACCAATCTTTTGATTTCTCAGTTTAGCCCTTTCCTCATCATTGAGCTTGTAAATATCTTTACTTTCAAAAGCAATCTCGCCTTCCGTTGGTGTTTCGAGCCCTCCTAGAATGTGGAGCAAAGTCGACTTCCCTGCTCCCGAAGGCCCTACAATCGCAAGGACTTCCCCCTTTTCAATCTTAAGACATATTCCCTTTAAAACATGCAATCGATTGGCTAAATGATCATAGATTTTGTGGACATTTTTGGCTTCGATCATCGGGTAATAATATACTACACATTTACTATCCTTAAACATAAAAATTTAAATTTTCTTTAAACGTTAAGAAGATTTTCCTCAATTTGAATCGATATTTGGGCCGCTTATTCATAACGCAAAGCTTGGACCGGCTGAAGACTCGCTGCCTTAGCCGCGGGGTAAATTGTCGCTAGATAACTGATGATAAGTGAGGCGGCCACTATAATCAGCATATCCTTAAGCTGCAACTCAATGGGGACCCGGTCGATTGAGTAAATCTCCTCCGGGACCTTGACATAAGTCCGTAAGAGGTAACTTAAAACCACCCCTCCCACCACCCCCCAAAAAGTTCCCACGATCCCAATAAAAATCCCCTGTTTGGTGAAAATGCTCTTGATCGACCTCTTAGGAACACCTAATGACTGAAGGATGCCAATGTCATGGATCTTACTTGTGACCGTAACAATTAAAGTACTAATAATATTAAAAGAGGCAACTAGCACCATAAGAGTCAAGATAATAAATAATCCCCACTTTTCCAAGAACAAGGCCTCAAACAAATTGCGATTGACATCAATCCACGTCTTAACAACATAACTGTACCCAAATTTTCTATAAAGCTCCTCTTTAATTTCCCGCACCTGATAAGGATTTTTTATTCTGATCCCGATCCCAGTGGATTTTTCCACTGGCAGATTAAAAATCTCTTGGGCTTTCTTAAGACTGACCAAAACAAGATTCGTATCATAATCGATCATGCCCGTATTAAAAATTCCCACCACATTCAGTTGGTACCGCCAACCATGACCGGCGATCCCTGATCCCGGGGCAATCAATGTCACTTGATCTCCTAAAGAATAACCGTAATATCTGGCCAGTTCGCTTCCGATGATGACCCCATCATTACGCTCTAAATCCTCCATCTTGCCTTCAATAAGATATTGCTTAATCTTTGTGACCTTCTCTTCCGTTTTAGGATGAATCCCCCGGATCGCAATGCCAAAGGCCCTCCCTGACTCTTCTAGGAAAATATTCCCATGGATATAAGGAGAGGAACCGACAATCCCTTCCATACGATTCAATTTTTCTTGGACTTCCTCGAAATGACTGACGCCCGTTTCTTTTTCAATCACAATGTGCGGGGTGGTCCCAATAATTTTTTCCCGTAGATTATTGCCAAAACCTGTCATCACACCGGTCACCACAATCAAAGCGGCCACCCCAATGGCCACTCCTGCTACTGCAATAAAATTCAAGAAGGAAAGAAAGCCCGTCTTTTTGGCTTTAATATATCGGAAGCTAATCCAATTTTCGTAATTCATATCTAAAGTCCTCAAGTCACAGGTGAAAAGTCAGAAGTCAGCCCTCCCTGGCCTTGGCAACTGGCGGGCCAGGGAGGGCTGAAATCAAAAGACAATTTGTTAATAAAATTTTAATTTGACTGTTGACCTTTGACTTCTGACCTCTAACTTGTGTCATGTTTCTTTGTGTCCTTCTGCAACTGGCTTCAATAATGGGAACAGAATCACATCCCTAATAGAAGGAGAATCGGTCAACAACATGACCAAACGATCTATTCCGATACCTAATCCACCGGCCGGTGGCATACCATATTCCAAGGCATGAATAAAATCCTCATCAATGGCTCTTAATCCAGATTCGGTGTCATCCTCAAGATCCTCCAGCAGTCTTTTCTTTTGTTCCTGAGGATCATTCAACTCAGAATAGGCATTGCCTATCTCTAAGCCTCCGATAAATAATTCAAAACGTTCGGAAAGCAATGGGTTTCCTGGCGCGGTCTTGGCCAAAGGGCACAAAAAGGTAAAATATTCAGTCAAGAATACTGGATTCAAGGAAGCGTGCTCTTCCAAATAATCCTCCACAATCTTCATGACCGACGAACGAGTTAATTTCTGCAGTTCTACCGTTTTATTTTTGTGCTTCTTTAAAACCTTAACCTTCATTGTCTGGGCGTCATCGGAAGGATTGATATCAAATTCTTTCTTAACGATTGTTGCAAATGACTGCCTTTGCCAGGGTGGGGTAAAATCGATCTCTTGGCCTTGATAAGTCACCTTATAGGATCCTAGGATAGCCTTAACGGTGCCGCTGATAAGATCCTCCATTAACTTCATCATGTCTTCAAAATTCCCATAGGCTTGATAAGCTTCTAGCATCGTAAACTCCGGATTATGGCGAGTGGAAATCCCTTCATTACGAAAATTCCGATTGATTTCATAAACCTTTTCAAATCCCCCCACCAAAAGTCGCTTCAGATACAGTTCCGGAGCAATGCGTAAGTAAACTTCCATATCAAAGGCATTGTGTTTGCTTTTAAAGGGTTTGCCGCGAGCGCCCCCTGCCAGGGATTGCAACATCGGTGTTTCCACTTCCATAAATCCACATTCATCCAAGTATGAGCGAATGAAGGAGATGATCTTGCTCCTTTTAATAAAGACCTCTCTCACTTCTTTATTGGCAATCAAATCCACATAACGCTGCCTATAACGGATCTCCACATCTTTAAGGCCGTGCCATTTTTCTGGCAGAGACATAAGGGATTTGGTAAGAAGCGTTAATTCCACCACTCGGACACTCTGTTCCCCGGTTCTGGTCTTAAAGAGGATCCCTCGAACGCCAATGATATCCCCTATGTCAAGGCTCTGCACAATCTCAAAAAGCCTTTCTCCCACATAGTCGATTTTTACAAACAACTGGATCTTGCCGGTCAAATCACCCAGATCCATAAAATGGACTTTGCCGTGTTTGCGGTTAGCCAGAATCCGGCCGGCAAGTTTAACTTCCTTCTCTTCCACGAAATCGGCTAAAACCTTTCCAATTTGAAAAAGTCGTTCAAAACGGCCGGGATAAGGGTTAACCCCTTTGGTTAAGAGATCTTTAAGTTTTTCCAGTCTAACACTTTTAATTTCTTGAGGATCCATAATTTAATATTAATTTTAAAAATAGTATAAAAGAATTACATGATTATATAGAAAAAGCCCTAAGGTGTCAATCCAACCCTAGGGCGCATCCTCTCTCAGAAATGTCTAATACCTTAGTTTTTAATTTGGGTTTCGGCGTTTGTCCCCCGGATTCCACTATATCTATTTATAATCCCACCCATCTTCTGCATATCCAAATGCCAACTTGGGTTGAGATACTATGAAGACAACAGTACCATTTGCTGTCTTTCTTGGAGTCATTATATAAATTGATTTTGAAAAGTATCGCTTAGAATCGATTTCATGGAATCCTTCGTAAGAAATTAGGAGCTCAACTTTAATAGCTAAATTCTTTTCAAGATTAAATCCTGTTATATTGATATCGAGCATATGTTTTGCAGAAATCTGGGTTGGTGAGAGTGAGTCTTCCTCTCCGGCCCTCTCCCTGAAAGGTTGTACCAAAATATTAACTCCTGATTTATCTAGCAAAAAACTATTATATCCTTTTAAAATCTTTAAAGCTGGAGTTTGTCCTATATTTCTTAAATTTACTGGCAAAACTATTTTTGCTTTACCATCCCATGGTAATTGGTTCTTAACCAGTTCAATAAGAAGATACGGACGCAATTGAGCTTTAGCTGTATTTTCTGCTTGAATAACCGATAAATTTGCACTTTTTGCACTATTCCATGAAGTTATACTTGCAAAGATAGATGTTACCGCGACAATAGCTGTCCAAAACAACATCCATTTGTTTTGCCCACTCTGTTGATCAGACAAAATTTTGTTTGAATTGTTTATTCTATCCGTACTGCTTTCGATTTCCTTTTTTAAACCAGCTATTAAATCACTAATCTTGTTAAGATTTTCAATCGCAATTTTATTTAATTGGTTTTGCTGGTTCTTTAATTTAATATCCAAATACTGACTATAGAATTTAACGTCCTTAATATTACCTGACTTATGTGCTTTCTCAAGTTCTTCTATAGCCTTGTCAAAATCATCTTTATTTTCCATAATCTTTCAATCTTATTGTTTATTTTAAAGTCGGTAAAGTCGGGACCGACACTACTTTTTTTACCCTTTTCCCCAATTGTGGCCGCCCGGCCACAATTTGACGCATCATTTCCCCACCGCCGCTTCTTGGGGTATAAGAAAGGACAGGTTTTAACCTGTCCTTTCTTATCCTAAATAGCCCCTGCATTGAAGAAGCTAAATCTTTCCATGATTCATTTTTTGGACTCAAACAAAGAAATTTGCTCTTGAAGAGAACTCTCAATTCTTCTCTCCGCTAACTTACAGTATTCTTTGTTGGTATCATAGCCGATATAATGTCTTTTGGTTTTCAAGGCGGCAACGCATGTTGTTCCACTGCCGACAAATGGGTCCAAAACCACATCCCCTTGGGATTCTTGGGTCACACGACATAACTTAAATTCATTTGGGTCCAGTCGTGTTGGCATCGGAATTTTGGCCCAACGGAATTTGGCCATCGGAAATTTCTGTTAAAACCCCTGCTTAGGACCGCCGTAAATTACGTGCGTAGAAGATCTGGCACATTCGTTCTAAATGGTCTTTGGCGTTTTTGAGTCCTATGGGTTTTGGACTCATCGTCAAACTAAATTTTTTCCCATTGACCAACCTAATGATGAACACCCTTAAGCCTAAGAACAAATTTTTGATCTTGATTTCATCAATCTGGACAAATTCGATTGGTAGCAAGCGTTTCTCCTTATACATCATATCGACTTCCAACACAAGCAAGCGTTCTTGGGTTAGTCCGAGAAAATAAAATTTCATAAAGAAAACAGTTAAAGCCCCCAAGAAGGCATGACTCCATAAAGGACCCATGTTAAATCCAAAACCATAAATGAGATCTGTTTCAGTTGCCCTTAAATGTTTTGTAAAGAGATTTTGGACGTATTCATCGTTGATCTTGAAAGGCATAAGATTCCTTCATAAAGCGGCATGACAACACCCCTCGATCAGGAGATGATATTGTACTTAAGAATTTACCTTAAAGGATTCATTTTTCTAAAATAGTTTTCCATCGCATTAATGACCGAGTTTAACTCTTCCAAAGCCAATTCGAGAAACTCACTTGGCACCTTCTCCCCTTTGGCCAGTCTCTCTAAGGCAATCCTCGGAACAGTGAGTTTGTTACGGATATCAGCTAGGATGTCTTCGTTCATTGGCTTATTGCACTTATAGTTTTAAGTGGATTACCTAAAACACTTAACCTCAATCCCTCTTCTGTCGTTTCCATTTTTTTAAGCCTCGCAATTCATGATTAGAAAGCGACAATACAGATCCCGGCTTTGTTGGCAAGGCGTAAACATTCTTTCCGATCGATGATTAAGGTCTTGTCGGCCTCAATGGCAAGACACCTGGCTTGACATTGTTTCATTGTTTTTATTGTTTGGGGACCAATGACGGGGACATCGAAACGCTCGTCTTGTTTGGGTTTACTGACCTTGACAACCACGGCACCTCTCTTTGCGATCTTTCCACCTCGGAAGATGCAGCGGTCTGTTCCTTCCAGGGCTTCAATAGCGACAATGGCCTTGTCCTTCACCACCACCATCTGACCAACATCTAAGCCACCCATGGCCTTAGCAATATTCCTGCCAAATTCAATATCCTCTAATTCCTGAAGGGTTGGACCTCGACGACTTAATGTCCCTTTGGGGGCAATATGCGATTTTAAAAGAAAGGTTGAATCCAAGAGTTCCATCCCCTCCTCTTTTAATTTTTGGGCAATCGCTGAGAAAATCGTATCCGCCTTACGATCCTCCAAAGATTGAATGAGATTTTGGAATCTTTGGTCCAATTGAATCCTTTGATCAAATAAATTTTTGGGGTTAACCTGACCAGCCATGAGGACATATCTAATCCCCTCGTTTTTGAAATAGGAGAACAGTTTCTCCAGTTCTCCCACCTTAAACCACAAAAATTTATCAACAAAAAATCTTAAAGTTAATGACGTATCCCCACGAATCCCGGCCGCAACGATTTTGATGTTTTGCCTTTTAGCCGCCTGGGCAAAAAGAAGTGGGAATTTCCCATTACCCGCAATCAATCCCAGAGTTTGAATTTGCATATGATTGAATGGTAACCCCTAAACAGTAAACGGTCAATAGTTAATGGTCTGTGATTTGGATTGAGATGGGAGTTTTTAAAGCAAACACTTATTCTCACTACCTTAAAGCCATTAACAATTAACCATTCACTAGGAACCGTTAACTACAGAGTCCCCGTTTTGTTGTCTTAGCAAAAAAGATGAGGTGCTCAACCTCAGGAGAAGGTTCGATTTCTTTTTCAATCTTCTCAATGGCATGGGTTTTGGAGAGGCCACTGTGAAAAAGAATCTTGAAGGCTTGTTTTAATAAATTAATTGTCTTTAGTGAAATTTTAGCGCGTTTTAGCCCTGTATAATTCAGATCATAAACCTTTGCCGGATGACCATCACACATGGAAAAAGGAGGAATATCCTGCACCACTTTAGAACAGCCTCCTACAATGGAAAGACGTCCGAGGCGGACAAATTGATGAACCGCACTCAATCCCCCCACCACCGCATTATCTTCCAGGGTGACATGCCCGGCTAAAGTTCCCGCATTGGCCAGGACACAGTTGTTGCCAATGATACAGTCGTGCGCCACATGAGAATAAGCCATAAAAAGATTATTATTCCCAACAATGGTTTTCCCTCCTCCTTCCGAGGTTCCCGTATTCATCGTCACGTATTCCCGGATGATATTGTTCTCCCCGATCGTAAAAGAAACATCCTCTTCGCCATTGTATTTTTTATCCTGTGGAGCACTGCCAATAATGGCGCCCGTAAAAATCTGACAATTTTTTCCGATGGCGGCCTGGCCTTCGATAATGCAATGACTGCCTATCTTCACATTCTCAGCAATGGTGACATAAGGTCCAATGACCGAATAAGGACCAACCGCAACACCGCAAGCCAATTTGGCGGAGGGATGAATCACCGCTGTCTTATGCAATTGCACACTTTCCATACGTTTTTAAAAAGTTGATAGGATAATTTCAAAAGTTGGTTTTTATTATACACTAATTTTTTATCAGACTCAATCCAGAAAAGAAGCATTTGTAAATGAAAAAATCAGATCAACCTCTGCCACAACTTCTCCATTGACTTTGGCTTGACCATAAAGGATAGCCGTCTTTGAACGATCCCTCGTCATTTCCACTGTCATGATCAATTGTTCTCCAGGTCCGACCAACTTCCGAAATTTGATATTGTTAGCGCCTAAAAATAAGGCCACCTTCCCTTGGTGATTTTCGTCAGTAAGCACCAGAATCCCGGCGGTCTGAGCGATGGCTTCCACAATCAAAACCCCCGGCATGATCGAACGAGAAGGGAAATGTCCTGCAAAAAATGGATCATTGATCGTAACATTTTTAATACCGACAATTCTCTTGGCTTTTTCTAATTCAATCACCCGATCGACCAATAAAAATGGGAAACGGTGCGGTAAGATTTTCATAATTTGGTGGATATCCAATTCTTTTTTGTCCCCCAAGGCGTATTCCGGGATAAAACTCTTTTTCTGACTAGGCTGATCATGAAGCCATATCTTTTTCAACAATTCTATGTTGAGATAATGACCACTCTTGATAGCAAAGATATAGCCGCGGATCGGTTTTCCTAACAAATAGATATCCCCAATCAAATCCAGAACCTTATGTCTGGCAAACTCATCCTTGAATCGCAGTTGATTTTGGATCACCCCGTTCTTGCCAATCACCAAGGTATTTTCATAATTGGCCCCTTTCCCAAGGCCTTGGGAGAGGAGGAACTGTGCTTCTTCTTCGAGGCAGAAGGTTCTACTGGGGGCAATGTCTTGTTCATAAGTAATACTATTAACCGTGGCAGTAAAAAATTGCGAATTTAAATAAGAATGCTGATAGGCCAAGGTGTAGGAAATTTTTAACTCCTGATCAGGGACAATGATAATGGAAGAATCCCCTTCATGGACAACCAAGGGTTCCTTGATTTCAATGTATTGCCGAGGGGCTCTTTGTTCAATAATCCCTACTTTTTTAATAGCCCTTAAGAATTCCAATCCGCTCCCATCGAGGCCCGGCAATTCCTCCCCATCTATTTCTATCATCGCATTATCAATTCCCAATCCATACAAAACACTCATCAGATGTTCAACCGTATGAATCACAACCTTCCCATTGCCGATCGAAGTACAACGCGGGATTTTTGAGTTGATGAGAATACTTTCGTAACTTGCTTTGATAACAGATTGCTGGCGGCCATCGACTCTAATAAAGCTGATCCCGCTATTTTCTGGGGAGGGTTTCAATCGAACCGTAACCCGACAGCCCGTATGCAGTCCCGCCCCTTTAATTGACAATTCCTGTTTAATAGTCTTTTGTAATTCCACTGTTTTTATGCTGATTTTCTTATCAAATTTTAATTAGGTCAAATTAACACACACCCGGTGTTTGTTAAGACAAACACCGGGTGTGTGGGGAGTTCCCGGGGTGTATTTTAGTTTAAAAATTTCCTTAAGATTTGCTTTTGGGTTTTTCTTCTTTCAGTTTTGCCTCAAGTCCTTCGATCCGCTTCTTTAAATCTTGAATAACTTTGACATAATGAGGTAATCGCTGCACACAGGCATTCACCCGCTTTGCGTGCATATGAGGTTTGGCAGGGAACCCCCAAACAGTTGTATAAGGAGGGACAGAATTGGACACTCCCGACTGGGAAGCCACAACGGCTCCTTCACCAATTGTGATGTGTCCGGTTAAACCCACCTGACCAGCTAAGGTCACGTTATCTTCAAGGACAGTACTTCCCGAGATACCAACTTGGGAAACAATGATACAATTCTTTCCGATTCTCACATTGTGAGCAATCTGCACCAGATTATCGATCTTAGTTCCTTGACCAATGATGGTTTTGTCAAAACGAGCTCGATCGATCGTGACATTAGCACCGATTTCTACATTATCTTGAATTTCCACCGTCCCGATCTGAGGGATTTTTTGATGAATCCCCTTGACATTCACAAAACCAAAACCATCCGATCCAATAACAGTCCCGCTGTGAATAATAACTCGGTTTCCAATGGCAATTCTCTCTCGAATAGTGATGTTAGGATAAATGAGGCAGTCACGACCAATGGTGGTCAAATGACCGATGAAACAACCACTGCCGATCGTGGTATTGGCTCCAATTTTGACTTTCTCTTCCACAACAGTAGAGGGGCCAATGTTGACACCAGGGCCAATTTCCGCATCTTCGGCAATGATGGCGCTCTTGTGAATTCCTTGAGAGAAGGGCGAGGGATGACCGAAAATCAAGGAAACCACTTTAGCAAAGGCAAGCGAGGGATTCTCGGTTCGTATGATGGAAGTCGATCCTTTTAAATCCATTTCCCTCGGCGTAATAATCGCAGAGGCCTTGGTCTTGGCAACCAATGGGAAATATTTGGAATTAGCAACAAAGGTCAAATCACCCTGCTGGGCCTCTTTAATTCCCGATAATCCTGTAATGACGAGGGTTGAATTTCCTATCAATTCCCCTTCAATCAGTTCGGCAATCTCTCCGAGAGTCTTAGGCATCATTGTTTAAGAACTATTTCTTCTCTTCTTTTTTATTATAATCTTCGTTTAAGACTTTCAATATCTGATCAGACACATCCATTTGCTCATTGCCAAAAATAAGAACACGATCATTTAATATCATATCATAACCCTCTTTCTTGGCAAAATCACTAACGATCTTTTCTATTTCCAATAAAATTTCTCTGATTTTTTCGTCGCGCTGTTTGGTCAAATCCGTCCTTGCCGCCTGATCAAACTCGGCCAGTTCCCGTTTCTTCTGATCGATTTCATCCTGAATCTTTTTTTTCTCATCATCTTTGAGAAGGGCCAATTTCCCTGTCTTCTCATTGATTTCTTCCATCTTCTGATTGTGTTGCTTAACATATTCTTGGTGTTTCCCTTCCAGCATTGCATCATACTCTTTGGTTTTTTCATAACTGTCAAAAATCTTGCTTAAGTCTAAAAATCCAACCTTTTTTAAATTTGAGGTTTGGGCTAGCGCTAATGAATTAAAAACGAAAACACTCCCTACAAGTAAAATCACTAATCTTAGATTTTTCACAATAGTCCTCCTTTATTTTTCTTGACTTTTTGATTGTTAAATTTTTACTTTGTTTAAAACTAGAATCCCCGGCTTACGCTAAAATAAAATTTTCCTGACCGTTCTTCTTCCCCAGGTTCATCATTTAAGGGATAACCATAATCCAAACTGATCGGTCCAATCGGGGTCTTGACCCGCAAACCCAGACCCGCCCCTGCCTTAAATCCTCCCGATCCATAACTTTTGAGTTTTGACCAGACATTACCAATATCAAAAAACGCGGACATTTTAACAAAATCAATTAATGGAATCAAGTATTCAACATTTCCTACCAGCATACTCTCCCCACCGATAGGATCCTCCGTCACAGGATCCAAAGGGCCGACTTGACGTTCATTGTATCCGCGGATGGTCCTAGCGCCACCCAAATAGAAACGTTCGAAAATGGGAACCTTTCCTGTATCACCATAGGCATCCACAATTCCAGTTCGCAACCGAAATTCCAATACAGAATCGAGTTTCAAAGGAAGGAAATAACTGGATCGGCCTGTCCAGCGAACAAAATCCTTATCTCCACCCAAGATTCCTCCTGCAATATCCGTTGTCTGACTTAAGAATATCCCACTCGTTGGGTTAAATACACTATCCCTGGAATCGAAGCTCAAGGATAACCCCACACTGCTGATGGTATTTTCTCCCTGTTCCGCCAATAAATCTGCCGAAACACCGGTATCAAAATTATCGATCTCAATATTTTCCATCTGATAGGCGATACCCCCAGAGACGTGTTCCGTAAAGTCTTTTCCAAGTCGGACGTCACCCCCCACCCTTTTTTCATCAAAGGAATACCCCACATCTCGCTCTCTTTCTCGCTCAGTGATGTAGGCATCAAACCCACCGGAAACCGGGTAATCAAAAAGCCAAGGCTCAGTGAAACTCAAACGGGTATTGCTACGCGTTGAACCGGACTCAGTTCTTAATTCCAAGTGTTGTCCTCCTCCGGTAAAAGTCGGCCAGTTGGCAAAATCAAAATTTTTCTGTTCGATTTCAATAAAACCCACGAACTGATCAACGGTGCTGTACCCTCCCCCAAAGCTTAAGGAACCGGTCTTGGCTTCTTTGACTTGAACAATTAAATCCTTACGGTCAGGGATGTCGGTATCTTCTATGTCGTAACTGACATCTTCAAAATAACCCAAGTTATTCAATCGTTCCTTTGTTCTTTTAAGTTTTACACCATCAAATTGATCCCCGGGGTATAACCGCAATTCTCGACGGATAACAATATCCCGAGTGCGTTCATTCCCCTGAATCTTAATCTTATTGATGTAAGCCAAACTCCCCTCTTCAATATCAAGTTTAATCTCTACCTTCCCTGTCATAGGATTCAGTGAGGTTGACTCCCGGACATTAGCAAAAATATAACCTTTATCGAAATATAAAGAACGAATGTTAGATATATCTACAGTTAATTTTTCTCGACTAAAAATACCGCCCGTTTTGACCTCTTTCATAACCTCAATAATTTTTTCCTTTTCCAGTATCTTATTGCCTATGACAGAAATAGATTCGACATAATATCTCTTTCCTTCATTGATATGGATGACAACATTACGATAGACATCGCTGATATTTTCATATTCAAAATTTGCAGCCGCATCGATAAAACCTTCTTTCTCATAGAAGGATTTAATGCGCTCCATATCCTCTTGCAGGACTTCTTCTTTCAAAAATCCTGAATTGAAAAGCCAACGGGATCGTGTCTTAATGATCCTAAGAATCCTTTTATTCTTGAAAGCCTGATTCCCTTCTATTTTAATTCTCTTGATCCGAATCTGTCCCCCTTCTTTAATGACAAAATGAACATTGACTTTATTAGTGAGTTCATCTTTTTCCGTTTCCACTTTAACAGAAGCAAAGGTCAACCCTTTCTTAACATAAATTTCTTCAATCTTACGAACATCATCATTCAACGTTTTATTATCAAGAAACCTCCCAGATTTGGTATTGATTTTTTTGAGTAGAGCTTTTGCACTGTAATAGCGAGTTTTGGAAAAAGTGATTTTATCAACGAGTGGTTTCTCGGTCACATAAAAGATAACCTTCACACCTTCCTCATAATCCTGTCGATCCACATTCACATCCGAGAAATAACCAGTGTTATACAAACGTTTTAAATCATCACTAATAATACTCTGTAAACATTCTTGACCCACGCGGGTTTTGATTTTGGATAAAATGACAGATAAACCAATTGTTTTATTTCCCTTAACTTCTACAACCTTAATAAGTTTCTTCTCTGTTTGGAAAGAAGAGGGGGCAGTTTCAGAGGGTTGAGCGAAAACTGTCGATACCAAAAAAACGATTTGACATATGAAACACAATATGATTTTTATAAACAACATGAGGTGATTATAAAAGTTCGCATTGGATCTGTCAATCGGGTTGTGCAAGATTTTCAAATCGCATATATTCTTTAATGAATGTGAGTTTAACGGTGCCAACCGGTCCATTTCGTTGTTTAGCTATAATGGCTTCGGCAATTCCTTTATTATCCTCCGTTGGATTGTAATATTCCTCTCTCATTAAAAGGACAACCACATCCGCATCCTGTTCAATCGCCCCTGACTCACGTAGGTCGGACAGCTGTGGCCGATGATTCTGACGACTTTCCACTGCTCGAGATAACTGGCTTAACGCAATAATAGGAATCTTTAATTCGCGAGCAAGGGCCTTGATGGCTCGAGAGATATCGGAAATTTCTTGTTGGCGGCTATCGCTCCGGGTGTGGCCTTGCATCATTTGTAAATAATCCAAAACTAACAATTGTATATCATGATGCATTTTCAAACGTCTTGCCTTGGCCCTTAACTCTAAAGCCGAAATGGCGGGGGTATCATCAATAAAAATGGAAGCGGATGACAATTTCCCCGCGGCCGAGGTTAATTTAGGCCAATCCGAGGGGGATAAATAACCTGATCTCACTTTATGGGCATCGACCCGGGCCTGGGAACACAGCATTCTTTGTACCAGCTGTTCTTTCGACATCTCTAAACTAAAAAAAGCGATCGCCCTCTTTAACTCGGTCCCAATGTGTTGAACCATGGAGATGGCTAGAGCACTTTTACCCATTGAAGGACGTCCCGCCAAAATAACAAGATCTGAGGCCTGCAATCCAGAAGTCAAACGATCAAATTCCGTAAATCCCGTGGCCAATCCCGTAACATGCTCTTTTCGCTGATAAAGATTATCGATGAGGGCAATATTGCTCTTGACAAGGTCTTTGATATGTGCGGAGCTTTGCTGATGTTTTAAATCGGCTACTTCAAAGATCAGTCGTTCGGCGTTATCAACGACTTCCTGAACATGACCTTTTGATTCAAAACAATGACTCACAATTTGGGTAGCATTTTTGATAAGCTTTCTTAAAATCCCCTTTTCTTTGACAATACCAGCGTAATGTTCCGCATTGGCAGAAGTGGGGACCATGTCAATCAAATGAGATAAATAGGCCCCCCCCCCAACCGTTTCCATGAGTCCTTCACTCTTGAGTCTATCCGTCAGAGTGATCAAATCCACATTTTTTCTGTTATTATAAACATCCAGAATGGCAGAATAGATCTTGCGGTGGGTTTCCTCATAAAACCAATCTTCATCAAGAATTTCCAGAGCCAAAGCAATGGCCTCTTCATCAATGAGCATGGCCCCCAGAACACACTGTTCTGCCTCTAAATTCTGGGGGGGAATTTTTATTTCTTCGCTACCCATACTCGAATTTTAGCCATGACTTCTGGGTGAACTTTAACCTTAACCTCAAAGATGCCTAATTCTTCAATTGGCTTTTCGAGGATAATGGATTTTTTATCGATCGAGAATCCCTCAATCTCGAGAGCTTTGGCAATATCATTTTCCGAAACTGATCCATAAAGTTTTTCTAGATCATTGACTTCCACAGTGAGTGTACAAGAGACCTTGCTTATTTTTTCGGCCAAGGCCTCGGCTTCTTTTTTAACCTTTTCGTTTTGGGCAACTTTTTGGACCCTCTCCCGTTCGATTCTCCTTAAATTATCAGGAGTAGCCACGTACGCCATTTTCTTAGGAATAAGAAAATTGCGGGCATAACCATCTTTCACCTTAATCACATCTCCGACTTTCCCTAATTTGGGGATATCTTGACCTAGGATAATTTCCATAATTTTTACTCCTCCCGACAAAAATAACTTTTAGAATTTCCTCTCTTCTTATCTCAAATCGGAGAAAAATACTCTTAGGAATTAACAAAACAATTCTCAATTGTTAAAAACAGGATTTTGGGAGGGAATTTTAGACCCAAAGAAAGATCAACGTCTTTTTGTACTCCCCACTGGTACCAAGGCTAAGAATTGCGCTCTTTTAAGAGCCCTGGCTAATTCCCTTTGTTCTTTTGAAGAAACCCCTGTAACTCGTCGTGGAACAACCTTCCCACGATCAGTTATGAATTTTTGTATTAAAGGTAAATTCTTATAATCTATCTTCGCATCCTTAGGGATAAGATATTTCATAATTCTAGTCGGTTTTATCCCGCGCGCTTGAGGGCGACCCTCTATGTCTGTTCTTCGTCTATGTTCTTGAAACAATTGTCCCTCCTTAAAACTAAAGTTATCAGCTCTCAGCCCTCAGTTTTCAGTTGACAAACAACTCCTTCATCCTTTTTCTGAAAGCTGATAACTGAAAGCTTAAGAGCTAGATTATTATTCATCCCAAGCCACATCCGCAGGACTCACCGTATCTGCTGACAATTGCGGACTGGATGCGGGGGCATGATCCATGACCTGATCGGTATTCTTCTGAAATACCTCTTCCGTCTGTTTATCTGCGGAAAACTTTCCTAGAAATTGAACACGTTCGGCACGGACGTCAATGGTGCTTCTTTTTTGACCATCACTGGTTTCCCAAGAACGTGATTGTAATACCCCTTCCACAAAAATGGGACTTCCCTTTTGTAAATATTGGCAGCAAGCCTCGGCCTGTTTATCCCAGACCGTTACGGTAAGAAAACAGACATCTTCTTTCAGTTCTCCGGATTTATCACGGAATCTGCGATTGACCGCCAAACCCAAATTGGCCACTGCCACCCCAGCTGGGGTATACCTTAATTCAGGATCTCGAGTTAAATTGCCGATTAAAAATACCTTGTTCAGATTCGCCATTTTACCCTCCCTCACAATATTTGTTTTAACTAAACTTTCTTCCCCAATAATCAATGGAATTTACGAATATCAAATACGAATATAAATACATATATAAGCTACCACAAAAGGAAAATTAATCAATTCTAATAATCAACGACCGCAAAATCCTCTCATTTAACTTCACAATTTGTCGCAATTTTGCCAGGGTGGAACGCAACATCTCAAAATTGATCAAATAATAGGTTCCTTCGGTACTTCTTCTCATGCGAAAAGTAAATTTGTGTTTTTCCAACCACACCTGACTGTTGATTACCTTCCCTTCACACTTTGTGATGGCATCGGTCATTTCTTTCACAATAGTCTCCTTTTCCCCTTGGGGCGTGGTCGCATCCACAATGACCACCATCTCATATTTGTTCATGTTTTACTCCTTCATTAACAGATAAAACGCAACCCTTAAAGTCAACTCCTTAAAGTTCATTCCACCTGCCGATTATTGAACTGAGCTATCACTTGATCGAAATCTTGAATTAACCATGCTGAGCAACAATCCGACGCCAACTTAACAAAAGAATTGAGTTTCTGTTTTTCCTTTTGATCAAATACCCCCAGCACAAATGTAACCTTGTCATTAAAATCGGCCTTGGTCTTTTGACCAATCCCCAATCTTAAACGAGCAAAATTCTGTGATCCCAAATGATCAATGATCGAACTTAATCCGTTGTGTCCTCCATCACTTCCACGCCTGCGTAATCTTAAGAAGCCAAAATCTAAATTGAAATCGTCACAAACGACTAAAATCTTATCTAGGTCTATGCTGTTTCTGTTGACAATTTGTTTAACCGCAAGACCCGAATGATTCATAAACGTCGCAGGCATCAATAACATACAATCTCTTTGCGAAATTTCCCCTTTAGCGATCAGTCCTTCACAATACGATTCTTTCCCGAATTTTAAATGAAATTCATTGGCTAAATGCCTAACCACCTGGAAACCCAGATTATGTCTTGAATATTCATATTCCTTCCCTGGATTTCCTAACCCTACAATAACCATAATTTCTCGCAAACCTAAAATCTCCTCTTTCAAAGACCTCTTTAGATAAGTTTCATCAGCGAATTTCCCTTAAACCTTCCGCCCCACTCTCAATTGGCGCACGAGGAAATTTTCCTTATTTCTCCTTTTTCTCTTTTTTCTCTTCCTTCTTTTCTTCCTTTCTCTCTTCTGTTTCAATGGGTTTCTTCTCAGCAGGAAGCTCTTTCTTTTCTTTAATAACCTCTAATTCCACTGGCTCAGCCGTTGGGGCCACAACTTCCTCTTTCATGGGTGCCGCCACGGCAAGAATAATAGCTTCGGGATCATGCTTGGTAGTAACTCCTTCTGGTAACTGAATATCTTTCACATGAATGCTGTCCGCAATCTTAAGCTGGCTAACATCCACTTCGATACTTTGCGGGATCTGTGTCGGAAGACAGATGACATCCAATTCCCAAAGGACATGTTCCAGCGACCCTCCATCCACCTTAACCCCTATAGGTTCTCCCTTGGCCACCACCGCAACTTTCACTTCAATCTTTTCCGTCAAAGAAATGCTATTAAAATCAATATGCAGAATACGATCCGTTACCGGATCATGTTGCTCTTCCTTGACAATGGCCGAATAATCTTTCAATAACTTATCGCCTTCCTTTACATTCAGGTGAAAAATGATATTTCCTGTCTGCTGCTGACGTCGAATACGTTCAAAAATTTTTCGATCCACTTTAATGGGGGTAGACTTTTGGCTTCGACCGTAGATCACCCCCGGAACAAACTCTTGACGACGGACTCTTTTGACATGTCGTGTTCCAATTTCATTGCGAATTTGCACATCTAATTTAATCTCTTCCATTGCCTTTCACCTCTTCAAAATTCATTAATTTCGTTTCGTGGGTCAACCTCTTTAGCACAGCTTACTATCTTCATCACTCCTTCTTATTAGAAGTGGTTTCATAACCTCTAACTCCTCCGTCTCCGGTGTCATTCCTGCGAAAGCAGTCCCACCTGGGTGGGACCGACCTGTCTGCCGACAGGCAGGTTAAGACGTTCGGGAATGACAAAAGGAGATTATGAAACCGTTTCTAATAAAAAAATTAGGTTCTCGGTTCGTCAAATAAACAGCTGACCGACTTCTCATTATGAATCCTTTGAATAGCCTCAGCCAGCATGGAAGCCACCGATACAATCTTTATCTTAGAATTCGGATTGTTCCCATCTTTGCAAGGAATACTATCCGAGATACATACTTCCTTAAGAATCTGGCAATCATTAATCTTCTGAAGAGCATTCCCCGAAAGAATCCCATGAGTAATAGTCGCATAGACGCTTATGACGCCGCTCTTCCCCAGTCCTTGTACGGCGTCCACCAAAGAACCTGCCGTAGCAACAATATCATCCACCATCAGCGCAGTCTTTCCTTTAACGTCACCTAAGATATTCAACACTTCTATTTGAGTACTGTTAACTCGTCTTTTATCCACAACGGCGAAACTCGCTTTTAATTTTTTGGCATAGGCACGCGCCATTTTAAGACTCCCAACGTCTGGGGAAACCACCACCAAATCTTTTTTATTTAATTTTTTCTTCACAATATAATCACACATCGTGTTAATGGCATATAAGTGATCTACGGGAATATCAAAAAATCCTTGGATCTGACTGGCATGCAAATCCAGAGCCAAGACTCGATTGGCCCCGGCCGCAACGATGAGATTAGCCACCAGTTTAGCCGTAATCGGTACCCGCGGTTGATCTTTGCGATCCTGTCTTGCATAACCATAATAAGGCAAAACCGCGGTGATCCTTTGTGCAGAAGCCCGGCGCGCGGCATCAATCAAGATCAATAACTCCATTAAATTTTCATTGGGTGGCGGACAGGTCGGCTGAATGATGAAAACATCTTTCCCCCGGATATTTTCCTTGATTTGGACCTGAATTTCCCCCTCGCTGAACCGGCTGACCAAAACATCCGTCAGAGAAACTTTCAAACTGGTAGCGATTTTTTCCGCCAAGGCTTTGTTGGCATTACCCGCAAAAACAGCCAGATCATTCATTATCGTAGAATCCTTATATTAACCAACGAGGATCTCTTCCCATTTCTCATTTAAAAATCTTAAAAAAAATGAAAATATGTTTAATCTCAACTTTTTACTTTTCTTTTAAGAATCCTTCCCGGTACCCCCACTACCACACTGCGATCGGGAATGATTTTCCCTTTGGTCACAACACATCCTGCCCCAGTAATAGCTTTTTTGCCAATCTTCACGGGTGCCACTAAGATGGAGTCTGAACCGATAAAGGCGTTATCGAGAATCCTCGTCTTATTTTTTACCTTTCCATCAAAATTGGCGGTGACGACTCCCGCCCCAATATTGACATGCGACCCCACCTGGGCATCACCTAAAAAAGAGAAATGTTTCATCAAGGTACGCTCTCCAAGCTGAGTTCGAGACACCTCAGCGAAATTTCCTACCTGGACATGATTCCCGATTTTTGTTCCTGGCCTTAAATGAGCAAAAGGTCCTATGATACAATTAGCTCCAACGACCACATTGCTTTCTATAATCGTAAAAGGACAAATAACTGTATCTTGGCCAATTTTTACATCTGCATGAATGAAAGCCGTTTGAGGATCAACGATGGTTACGCCCTTCAACATGAATTCCTTTAAAATACGCTGCCGTAAAATCGCCTCCGATTTGGCCAAATCCTCTCTTGTATTAATTCCTAGCCCTTCGTTAGCCTCTTCAACTTCTAACGTTTCGTTCTTATCTCCCTGTTGAGTCAAAATTTCGATGATATCGGTTAAATAAAACTCTTTTTTCCTCTTATTGACTCTAATGTCATTAATCAATTGAAATAAAATATTACTTTTAAAGCAATAAACCCCCACATTGATCTCGATAATATTCTTTTCAAATTCGGTTGCATCATTCTCTTCTCGGATAGCAACCGCCATCCCCTTGGAATCTCTTAATACTCGGCCGTAACCAATGGGTTCTTGAACAAACGCTGTCAAAAAGGTGCAAGCGGCATTGGTCTTGCGGTGTTTTCTGATTAATTTTTTAAGCGTTTCTGGATGTAAAAGGGGTGTATCCCCACACAATATCAAAACATCCCCTTTATAATTCTTAAAATATTTATAAGCGCATTTAACCGCATCTGCTGTGCCTAGAAGTCTTTTTTGGATGACAACTTGAATATCATTCCGTAGAGCTTCTTTGACTTGTTGACTTCGATGTCCTAAGACGACACAATTTTTCACAGAACCGATATCAAAAACAACATCCAAGACATATTGGAGCAAAGGCTTCCCACAAACCGAATGTAAAACTTTAGGGGTCTCAGATTTGATCCGAGTTCCTTTCCCTGCCGCCAAGATAATCGTTCGCAATCCTTTCATAAATTCTTTTCACTTCCTTAGACATTTTTTTTGATAATTTTAACAAATGTTATATAACTATTAAATTTGTCGTGAAACTTCTTTAGCTTACATTTCCTTAACCAAAGCCTCCGAATCGTAGATGACTTACCAGAAACTGCCCAGCCTGGGCTCGAACCAGGAAACCGAGATCCAAAGTCTCGTGTGTTACCAATTACACCACCGGGCAATAATTCCTTTTGTCGTTTTTATCAACAGACCTTAAGGATTACTCTCGGAGGTTCAAACGCCCGAGGAGCGTCCTTGGGAAGGGTTTTTCTCCACTTCTTTTTTGTAAGCCTCTAGGATCTCTTTTTGCAAATACTCCCGGAATTCCTGGGTTATAGGATGGGCTATATCACGATGATCTGATTTAACATCGTGTGTTTCATGTTCCTCCTGAGCATGTGCGGGAACTGACGCACCACATTGATTGCAAAATTTACTCCCTGCCTCATTTTTAAAACTGCACTTGGGGCAGGGATTTTTGACCTTTCTTGAAGGCATAGCAATAAATAACCCGTTTGCCCCTTGAATGACTTTAATATTCCTTACGACAAAGGCATTATCAAAAGTGACTGTTGTATAAGCCTTTAATTTCTTATCCTGTCCTTCTTTTAAAAACACCCTGATCTCTGTGATATGCATAAGATGTTTTCCTCCTATTATGGTTCAGGCCCTTCACCATTTTTATTACCCAAAATAGTTTTGGCGCCTCTCTGCCCTGACTGCCGTCAGGCAGGCGACAAGCAGGTGTTGGGCATCTATCGTCCTGCCTCGCACCGAGGCTCGGCACGAGGTGTGAGGCGAGGCCGAAGGACTCCTATTACAATGTGGTAACAACAAATACCTGCTTATAAATTTTACTAAGGGCTAATCTTATCCTTTCTGCATCTTGCTTATTTCGGGTTAATCCGAAAAGAGAAGGACCACTCCCAGAGAAACAGACCCCTAGAACGGGCCACTTTTGTAACCTTTCTTTCAGGGTTTTCAGCTGAGGTTGAAGTCTTAAAATGCTTGACTCCAAATCATTATGTAATAATACACCGGCTTCTTTAAGGCAATTTTTCCTTAAATAGTGGATTAAAATATTAACATTATCAACTCTCTTTGTCAACTGCAAATTAAGCCCCGTAAATACTTCTGACGAATACATTTTGACGCAAGGCACAATCAGGATGTGCCAAAGTCGAGTTGATAAAAAAACTATTTTTATTCGGTCACCCCGGTTTAATCCTAAAGCCCAGCTACAGTTATATAAGAAAAATGAGATATCACTTCCTAACCCCTGCCCAATCGAAACCAGTTTCTGCAAAGGTAAGAATAATTTCCAGATTTTATTGAGTCCTAGAAGAACACTCGCTGCATTGCTTGAACCGCCCGCTAAACCGGCCGCAACAGGGATTCGTTTTGTGATTTTGATGTCAATTCCATCTGAAATCTTATAATTCTGCTTTAAAATATGCGCAACACGATAAACAAGGTTTTTGGGTCCTTGCGGGACATGGGGATGATTGCAATAGACTCGGATTCGCCCCGTTTTATTCGTTTTCAACTCAATATCATCCCACAAATTAATCCTCTCAAATAATGTCTCCAGATTATGATAGCCATCCCATCTTCTATTGAGGACTCTTAAGAAAAGATTAAGTTTGGCAGGGGATCGAAGGGTAATACTACTCATCTAATATATATCGAACTCAAATTGTGATAAAAATCATTTTGAATGGATTGAAAAAACTCCTTGGGATAAAGCTTGAAATATTGATATAACGTGCGATTTTTCTTTGGTTAAGGGCTATGCGAAAGCTATAACCTAATTTTGTTTCAACAATTTTAATTTATTTACAACTCTTTCCTGATCCGGGAATAATTCTAAGGATAGACTCCAATATTTTTTGGCTCCTTCTGTCTTATTCAATTGGAAATAAACATCCCCTATGTGTTCATAAATCACTGGATCTTTAAGATAATTGTCTGCTTGTTTTAGATATTTGAGCGCTTGTTCGTATTGACCTTTTTTGAAATAAACCCATCCTAAACTGTCCAAATAAGCCCCATTTTCCGGATTAAGTTTCAAGGCCCGTTCAATAAGGCTTTGGGCTTCATCCAAATTAATTCCATCCTCAGCATACAAATAACCTAGAGAATTCAAAATCCCATCATGGTCGGGGTCAATTTTGATAGCTTTTGTAAACAATTCAATGGCCTGATCGCGTTTATTCAATTCGACGTACAAAGATCCTAAAAGATATAGGATATCCACATTGCTCGGTTCAATAGAAAGAATTTTTTCAAACTGATGAATGGCCTTTTCATAATCTTTCTGGGAATAATATAATTGCGCAAGATTGCTGTAGATTTCAATATTTTCCGGTTCAATTTGTGCAAGCGATTGAAGAATAATTTCATATTGTTGGGCAGCCTTGTCGTATTGTTTTTCCGTAAAATAGATAAGGCCAAGAAGATATCGGGCTTGAATATTACTGGAATCTTTTTCAAGAACTTGCTGCAAGTGGACTATAGCTTGATCCAGCTTTCCCAGCCTGGCAAAATCCGCACCTAACCGCAAATGGATAGCAGAATGATCTTCCATTTCTGCGGCCTTTTCATATTCGTCAATGGCCTTTTCCGGGAATCCTTGAAGATCGTATATGACACCAAGCGTATAAGCGGCCAGACTCTTCGCCCGCCTATTAAGATCTTCATTGGCTAAAGAGGGAGTCAGAAATTGACTAAAAAATCCTAAAGTGAAGAAGATCACTAAGTATAATTTAATATCTCTGCTTTTCCTCATAACTCTCTATGCCCCTTTTGATAAAATTTTTTAAATCTTATCTTAAGCTTAACTCAAGGCTAACTTTAAAACTGTCTCAAACATAATTGACTTTAAGTACAAAAATTTGTAAAACTTGAACCCCACCACCGAAAAGCTAATGGATTGAGGTTTTGTTCATAATTGTTGCAACCAATTCTTAAAATCAGCTTATGCCCAATCCCGCTTTTTGAGGTGGCGCAGGGCCTTTCTAAGTTTTTTTCGCTTGTGAGTTCTAATTTTTCTTAATTTTCTTTTTCTGCCGCAAGGCATAATCTTTACCTTTACTTTATTGGGTTTTTAACTTTTCTCATACTACTAGTATATAATTTTATTAAGGGAATATTCAATGATGCCTTGAGCTCCGACTTTTTTAAGTTCCAGGATCAAAGTACGGACTTTTCCCTCATGGATGACTGTTTCAACGGCCAGCCAGCCGGCCTGACTCAAATTTGAGATCGTTGGATTTTTTAATGAAGTCAACAAGTTTAATACATTATCCAAATTTTTCTTCTCAACATTCATTTTTAACCCAACCATCCCATCGGCCTCAATTGCCCCTTTTAAAAGCATGGTGATTTGTTCCATTTTCTGTCGTTTCCAAGAATGCTTAATAGCTTCCTTATTGCAGATAAATTGAGTAGAAGACTCACAGATGGTGGTCACGATGCGTAATTTATTGGCCCTTAAACTTGTTCCTGTTTCCGTCAGTTCCACAACCGCATCCACAAGCCCGGTGGCGACTTTAGCCTCGGTTGCTCCCCAACTAAACTCGACATCCGCTCTGACTTTATTTTGTTTTAAGAAATTCTTTGTAACGGTCACAAGTTCGGTAGCGATTCTCTTACCATTGAGATCTTTAACCGAATGGACGTTAGAATTTTCCGGGACAGCTAAAACCCAGCGGACCTTCACTGAGGATTGTTTGGCATAAACCAACTCTGCCAGCGCTACGACTTCCGACTGATTTTCTAAAATCCAATCATGCCCCGTAATCCCACAATCTAAGACCCCATCCTCCACATACCTAGACATCTCCTGAGCCCGGAGTAGGACGGGCTCAATTTCATGATCATCAATGACGGGGAAATACGAACGCTCAGAAACATAGATTTTAAATCCCGCCCTTTCAAAGACCTTGACCGTGGCCTCTTGCAGGCTTCCTTTAGGTAATCCCAATTTCAATTTATTCTCTAATTTTTTCATCACTTTTAGTTATCCTAATAGCTCTATTACTATTATTTATAAACAGGGGGTATTATAACTTTGTGTATAAACCTTGTAAAGAAAATTTGTTTTTTAAAAACAAGTCTAATCTTAAACTGCAGGATATGCTTGTTCTATCTTGTCAAAGAAGAATTTCAAAGATATAATGACTGCAATTTGGAAATTTAATTTCATTGATCTAATTTATGTGAGGCTCCCATGGTTCTTAAAATTCTCCGGAAAAAAGGAGTTATGCAAAAAATTTTATGGATGATCACCTTTGGGATCATCCTTTCTTTTGGTATCTTCTGGCAGACCTATTCCTTAAATGAACCCCAAGGACTGAATTATGCCGGAAAGATCTTTGGGAAAAAGATCCCTCCTAAAGAATTTGAACGTCATTATCTTCTTACTCAAATTGAAGCCATGATTCAATACCCCGAAAATTATCGGCAAATAAAGGAATATCTAAACTTGGAGGCCAAGACATGGGATCGGATCATTTTGCTTCATGAAGCCCAAAAGCAAAAAATTAAAATTCCCGACCAAGATGTAATTAAAACCATAAAAGAGAATTCCTTGTTTCAAACCAATGGACAATTTGATAAAAGACTCTATGATGTGATTCTTCGCAAGGCTTTTTCCATTCGATCTCGAGATTTTGAAGAAGGAATCCGAGAAAATCTAAAATTGATGCGATTATTTGAAAAACAAACAGCTAAAATCACTATCTCAAATGAAGAAATTTTCAACGCCTATAAGAAAAAAAAGGAAAAAATTCAAATCAGCTATATCTTATTCTCTCCGGAAAATTACACCAACCAAGTCACCTTTGATGAAGACCAAGCCATAGACTATTATCAAAAGAACAAAGAAAAATTTCAGTTGCCTGAGATGATCAATGTGGAATATATTTCCTTCGACTATCCGGAAAATGCGTCAAAGGAAGATCAGGAAAATGTTTATTCTACAGTCCAGCAGGTTAGGACAGAAGTTTCTCAGGTGGCTGACTTTCAACAAGTCGCTGCGAAATTTAATCTTACGGTAGAAAGAAGTGACTTTTTTAGCATTGAACAACCCAATCTTAAAGTCGGCTGGTCTTATCCTATCCTGCAAAAAATTTTCCAATTAAAGGTAGGGGAAATCAGTGAACCCCTTCAAACCCCTAAAGGATTTCAAATCTTAAGAATCTTGGAAAAAAAAGATACTAACATTCCTGACTATGAGGAAACCAAAGATAAAGTCAAAGAGGCCTGGATCAAATCGCAAGCCAAAAAAATTGCCCAACAGAAAGCAGAAGAAAATTTAAAATTGATCCAACAGACTTTTCAATCTTTAAGAAGGCCTGACTTTGTTGATATTGCCAAAAACCAGGGATTGGAAATCCATCAGACCCCTGTTTTCAGCCGGGGGGAATATCTCCCCAAAATTGGGATTTCAAGGGATTTTCAGGAAATGGCTTTCTCCTTAAATGAAGAGAGGAAATTATCGGAGGGAATCGTTGAGACAGAAACCGGTTTTTGTATCTTACACCTGGATAGCCGAATTCCGATTGATCAGAAGGAATTTGAAAAACAAAAAGAGGCTTTTAGCAAGACGCTGTTATTCGAGATGAAAACTGCGGCCTTCAATGACTTTTTAACTCTTTTAAGGCTTCGGGCAGATTTGGAAGACAATATCTCAAAACTTTTGGATCAAAACAGTGAAAGAAACTAACTGAAAGTCCCGGGACACTCCTTTAGCTACAGAAGGGAATTCTTAAAAATTTACGTCTTATCTTTAACCTCTTTCTTACCTTCAACCCCCTTTTCAATTTCGCCTTTGTTTTCCTCTAAAAAAATCTTGTCATAGTCTTCCGGAATGGCATGCTCCACCGCTTGAATGATCCCAGCTTTATCAACGAAAAAGAAAGTGGGGACTCCTATAATTCCATACTTTTCTGATACGGAGGAATCCTCATCCAAAAAAACATCAAAAGAATATTGATTCTTCTCCATATAAGAGCGCACCTTTTTGGCTTCCTCTCCCAAATCGACCAAGATAAGTTTGATCCCCTTTTGCGCTATCTGCTGACTCTGATCATTTAACTCCCCCAACTGCTGGCGGCAATGCGGGCACCACGTTGCCCAAAAAAATACAATAGCGGGATCTCCCTTACGCCATTGATTCAAATTCAAACTTTTGCCACTCAATGTCTTCAAGGTAAAATCCGGAGCTTGTTTGCCTATCAATGGATTCTCGAAAAAGAAAAGTTGTCCGAAAGAATAAGATGATCTTGTTAGAGAAAAGATCATCATCAAAAAAATAAATAACAGAATTGTTCGCACCCTATTTTTCATTTGAATGTCCTCTCTTTTAAAGTCTATCTTCCTTTTTGAATTGAGTCAACCCTTTGACTATCCCCGCTCTAAAAGAGCGGGGCTTGGCTTAAGGGTTGACTCTTAAGCGGCGCCTCTTTCCTCGCTCTGAAGGGCGGGGCTTGAGCGCCGTCGAACGAGTCAATAATGGGATTAGTGGACGGTAGACTCACTGACCCAGTCTAAATAATCTTTATGTCCCGCAATGATAGGAAGAGCAATGATTTCCGGCACCGTATAACTATGTAAAGACCGCACGATCTTAATAATTGATTTTAAAAGGGCCTTTTGAGTCTTGATGACAAGTAAGGCTTCCGTTGCTTGATCAATCTTTCCTTGCCACCAGAAATGAGACTGAACTTCTTTGACAATATTCACACAAGCAACCAGTTTCTTCTCCAATAAGGTGTGGCTAATCTTGGTTGCTTCTTCTAAATCCTTCACTGTCACAAATATGACGATATACGACCCCTTCAATTTTCTTTACCTCCCATCGGTGTGGTCACAACGAATTTCGCTCTTCTTGAATTCTTTACATTATACTGATAAACCTTTATTTTTCAAATTGAATATTTCCCCCCCTTAAAGTCTCCCTAAGTTTTAAGGATCATCAGAGAAATCTGCCGGCCAGCCGCCTCCTTCTCTCGACGGAAAGAGAAAAATCTTTTGTCGCAACAGGTGCAAATTTGACAATCATAAATTGCGCTAGATTTCACTCCTTGCTGGATCAATTGTTTTTTATTAACGAGGAGTAAATCGAGATAATATTTTCCCGCATGCTTTTCAATATCTTGCGGGAAATAGTCTTTGAATTCACCTCCCACCTGATAACAACACTTACGGATACAAGGGCCAAAGGCAATCAGCAAATCTCCCAAGGAACACCCCCAATGTTCTTTCATCGCCTGCAGGGCTTTCATAATAATTTGCTTATGTGTCCCCCGCCAACCGGCGTGGACCAAACCTAGGCATTTTCTCTTGGGATCATAAATAAAAATCGAAAGACAATCGGCCGTTCGCACCGCGATTAAGACATCCACTACATGGGTGATAACCCCATCGGCCTCTTGGGCACCATTCAGCTGATCTAAATCCTCTTTTTCTATCGCCCAAACAAAATCGCCGTGGACCTGATGGATATTCACGAGCCTTTGATAGGAATAAGGGAAATGCGCCTGTAAATAACTTTTTTGTTGGGAGGTGAATCCTTCTGTCTTGGGATGGGACTTAAAATCAACCGTTCGATCACTGACAAAGGCGTGGACACCAGAAGGGAAAAATTGATCAAACGAAACCATCTAGACCTTTTGATCCAATAAATCTGGTTGCGAGGCAACCGGCAGTTGTTGAACCTCCTTCAGCTGATTCTCGATCGTGCGGGACTTGCGTGCCGCATCCTCGATATTATCACTGGCCTGTTTGAGTTTATCCTTTGTTTTATCAAGAAGTTCTCCAAATTTGCCAAATTCGGTTTTGACGGATCCCAAAAGTCTCCACACCTCGCTGGCCCGTTTTTCCACGGCCAAGGTGCGGAATCCCAATTGCAGACTATTTAAAAGGACGGCAATGTTCGTGGGTCCTGCCACCACAACTCGAAACTCCCGCTGCAATTGATCAAAAAGTCCTGGACGCCGTAAGACCTCCGCATAAAGTCCTTCAAAGGGGAGAAATAAAATAGCAAAATCCGTGGTGTGAGGGGGATCGATATACTTATCCCGGATATTCTTTGCCTCTAATTTTAATCTTCTTTCCAAGGCTTTGCCGGCTTCTTCAATTCTTTCCACATTGGCTTCGTCCTGAGCATTTTGTAATTTTTCATAATCCTCGGTAGGAAATTTGGCATCAATAGGTAAATACACCTCGTCATGATTCTTCCCCGGAAGCTTAATAGCAAACTCGACAGAATCTCTTCCTGTTCGTTTGGTAATAACATTTCTTTCGTATTGAGCGGGAGTCAAAATCTGCTCTAAGAGAGATCCCAGCTGAACCTCTCCCAAAATCCCACGGGTCTTGACATTGGTTAATACTTTTTTAAGGTCCCCGACCCCCGAGGCCAAATTCTGCATCTCGCCTAAACCCTGATGCACCTTCTCCAGCCGTTCACTAACGATACTAAAGGATTCTCCTAAACGTTTTTCTAAGGTGGAGTGCAGTTTTTCATCGACTGTTTCCCGCATCTTTTCCAACTTCTGATTATTATCCTCCTGCAGAGTCCTCAATCTTTCCTCAACCACCTCTCGGATTTTATCCAATTTTGTTTCATTGATCTGGGTTAAGGAAGACAAGTGATTTTGAAAACTATCCAGTTGATTTTTCTGAAGGGTGGAAATCTCTGTCATCCGGGATAAAACCGAATCGTTAAAAGATTGGAGGCTCTGCCTTAATTCTTCCCGATTCTTGGCGATCTCTTCCAACAGAAGCCTTTCTGACCTCTCCTGAATTTTTTCCAGGGATTCTAGCCTACCTGTCAGTTGAGTCACCTCTTTAGGAAATGTACGAATAAGAACGAGGATTAGTAAGCCCGCATTAACCAATCCCAAAATTAAAAGAAGAGTTAACATAGATTTGCCTTCAGGATGTCTTTTGAAAAATGGTTCTATTTACTAGTTGCAAGGTATTATATCTTCCATGATTTGCTTTGTAAAGGTGCATTCCCTTTGGGAGAGTTATCTTGTTACTTAAGGGGTAGTACCCACCAATTCCATCTCCGATTCCTGGCGATAACTTAAGGTCGAGGAGTCAGAGGGTTTGTCTTTATTCGGAAGCCCCCCAAAAATGTTGGGAAGGTTATGAATGGGTGTGATATTGATGATAATGGGTACAAAACCATCAATCTTCATTTGTTCAATCGGCTGTAAAGGAATAGGAAGAGGGATGCCGTTTTCATCCCGCTTGATCTCTAATTGGAAATTGGCTGGATTAAGATCAATCCCTCCGGGTGGTTGGTTGGTCAATATGGCTTTATCAGATCTTTTTAAAGTTGGATTTGGAGATTGACGCTCAGGGATTAATTGGGCCTCGGGGGCCTCCCCCTTCTTTTTGGGGACGATTCCTAATAACTCACCTAAATCCCCGTAAGGCAACATGCCTTCCCGGCTTTTTAACATGGACAGTTTAATAATCAATTGAATCAGATCTTCGGCCTTTGGATTTTTATCCAAAACGATAAACTTAGAATAATTACTGACCTCTTTTGTATTGATCCCAATAAAAACCACATCGATCCCGAGGTCCTTTTCCAATTGAATAACTTTCTCCCGCAATTCCTTAAAAGCGACTCCCGAGGTTTCCCCGCCATCGGTTAAGACAATCTCCATCTTATAAACCTTGTCTTTTTGCTGTGAATACTTATTTCGAAGGCCTTTGATCACGGATAGCGTGTTGATCCCCCCGCTGTCACGAATCTCAGAGATCTTATCTAAGGCCTTTTCCACGGCCTCCCTGTTTCTGGCATCGATAAATTTCAAAATAGAATGAAAAAAATCCCCAACCGCACTGATCGAAAAATCGACTTCTTTATTTTTCACTGAAGCATAATGAAATAAAGACGAATAATACCGAGCCATCGTAATAAACTGATTCAGCAACCACCCACGGACACTTCCGCTGACATCAATCGTCAAGCCAATACTTAATTGCGCGAGTCTCTCCAAGGTCTTTTCGGTAAAGAGGGCCTCCGGATCCCCTATCATGGCTCTTTCTACATCAATCCGGTCTCCGGTATCAGCATATTCCTTAATCGTCTCTGGGGTCCCCGCAAAATTCTCTAAAAATCGAGAAATCAGATTAGGATTGATTTCCTTCAAAGTCTCAATTTGTTTCTTTAATCCTGAAGTCAATTCCTCTTCCTTGACCGCCTCCTCTATTTCGCCTTTTTGACCGCTCGGCGGCCCTTTAGGGCCTTCTTCTCCTTCTTCTGTGGCCTCACTCCATTTCGGTTCCCGAATCAATTTGGACTTATTCCCTTCGCTGGGTGGAGTTGTAATTTCAACTTCACCCTCTTTCTCTGCATACTGCATATCGACATCCGGTATCCCATCTACCCCCAAAGAAACTTCCTCAATACTATCGGGACCGCTCATGACTAGAATCTTCGATTTATACTTTCCTCCCTTGACCTCAAAGAAATACTTAGCCGGATTCTGATAAATAACCGCCCCCATCGCATTCAGCTCCTTAGAAGTCATTTTCTCGATGACACTTTTGATCAAATTGAGTCGCCGGTCAAATTCATCGGTAAAATCTTCTTCTAATACAACCAACTCTTTGATTTCCCCCTTTTCGTAGAGGTATTTCATAAGGGCATTCAAGATTCCCCGGGCGGCTTGAAAATAATAATCATTAACATCTCTTAAGGTGTTGGCCATATGAACCAGTTCGTATAAAGCAAACTCTTTAGCCTTCGGGGAGAATATCAAGGGTAAGATCATCGCATTCAATTCAATATTCTGAGAAAGCCATACCCCGATTCCGGAGGTATTCACATCCTGAATCAATTTTTCCCAGGGTTTCTTTTCTTGAACCTCAAATCCCCTCACTTTAAGTCTCATCTTATCCATGACATGTCCTAGTTCATGGAGGGCAATCCAATCAACGAATTCTTCAAAAGTCACATTCGAAATGGCCGATACTTTGGCTGTTATCATTTCATTCTGAGCCACCTCTTCGAAGGCGAAGGCCAATTCCCCTTCAAAAAATCCACTCACTCCCGGGCGTTTATATTTATTCCCTTTGACTACCAACGTCCGAGGAAGATTCCTTTTATATTTGACCCAATCTTCTCCCAATTTGCTTAAATCATCGGCTTTTAATCTCTTCATGCGCTGAATTTCTTCAGTCGTCAAAACAATGAACGGGGTATCATCCTTGACTACGATTTTCATAAATACGGCAAGTCCTCTTTTGATAAAAACTCGTCTTAATTCAAGAAGTGCATCTTTGAGCTCACCTTCATTGATCAAATTCTTTTGATAAATCTCGATGATATCTTTAACTACTCGCCCAACGTCCACTCCGAGGAGATCGGAAACCTTTAAAACCAACTCTCTTAGCTCTTCATCAGAATTGCCATTGGCGATCGCAGAGAGAAATCCATTCAAAATATTCTCGATAAAGAACAAAGGACCCTCTTCCTTTTTAAATTGCTTGGCCGCCTCTTTGATCAGTGTGGTATCGTACTCTATCTTGATCTGGATCTTTTCTTTGGGTTTCTTCTCTTCTATCTTGACCTCGGGTTTCTCACCCTCAGCTTCTGGTTCTTTAGGCCCTCCCAAAACCGAGTCTAAACTTTCCACCAAAGGATGGGGCGCGGCTTTGACTTCCACCATAGAGGGCTCAACCTCTTTAAACCCTTCTTGAGAGATCAAGGGCAAACTGGGCAGTTGCCGTTCAATTTCCTGACGAGTCTTTGTGATGCCCCGCCGGTGGTATTCCTGCAAAATACTCACCAAAACCTCCTCGGGGTATTTGAGAGGATCCGGCGCCCAAAGTTTTTCTGCAAACGAAACAATTTCATCAGCAAATTTTCCCCGCCCGGCATAAGTTTCGACAGGATTAAATGTCAAAACAACCATCACCTCACTATCAACCTCGACCGCAAAACTTTCCCCTACATATTCCACAGTAAACTTTTTCTCCCCCCGGAATAAGGGGGCTAGGGCATAGAGGATTTCTGGATTGGCATTCGCCTCATCAATTAAAAGGATAGAACGGTTTGAGGTGGTTTTGGAAGGGATGCTGAAGCGAGTCCCGTTGATTTTACCCACCCGAGCCAAAAATTCCTTAATTCCGACCTGAAACTTCCCTTCCCTCAACTTAAGTCCCACGGTCAAATCCGACACTTTGATCTCCTCAAAGGAGTTAAGGATATACAGGGGCACCCCCCAAATTCTGGCAATATTTCTAATCAAGGTTGTTTTGGCTGTCCCGGTGAGGCCATTCAGCAAAAGAACCCGGGGGGCCTCCATCCGATTGCTATAATCTTTGAACCTTTGCCATCCCCGCAAAATGCTTGAGTCAAGGTATCGGATTTCTTTAGTGTAGCGGATAAATTCTTTGGTAGGGACTTCTCTTTCCGGTAAACTCAATAATTGGTTGACTTCATCTCTGGGGATGAAGACCCCTCCGATACTATTTATCAATTTTAATTTAAAAATCATTTGATTTTCTTCAAGCTTCAGAGAAAATTCATCGCTGTCCGGATTTAGGTTTACCCAATCCTTCAATTGGTCATCTCTCACTTGATAGACATTGGCCGACAGAGTGGTAATAATAAAACCTCCCTTCGTTCGAGTTATATTCATTCCATTCGGGAGGGTCTCAAGTTTGCCTTCCACCATCTGACCTATATCCACCCTCAAGATATAGTCCTCGGTCTCTAATCCGGACAAATCTTCCTTTATTCTGGCTTTGATCTTTTCATACACCTCATTGACGATGCGTGGTTCTCTCCCCTTCCCCAATGGCATTAAGAACTTTTTCTTAATGATTTCGTTCTCAAAGATCGCGTAGTCGGATTCTTTGATCCCCAACCCATAAGTCAGAAAGAATGCCTTCATCACATAATACAGGGGATTCTGGTAGAGAGAAACTCGTTTTGGGTTTTGCGGATCGTCACTCAACTTCCCCATCTCGATATCCCGCTGCTTTTCTAATTGCACCAAGGCGGCTAGTTTGAAAACATCCCGGGGGCTAAATCCATAATGAAGACTAAAGACACCATTTCTATCGAATTCATAAACCGTGTTTGCAACTTGTCTTAGCCAAACAACCTCATCTTCCTTAACCAAAGGATAGCGATTTTGAATGACGGTTGTTATCTCATCTAAATCAGAAATCGGGGAAATCCGAATGGGTAAGAAACGATTGATAAATGCGGAGGAAAATTTGTGTTCTACCGGAGAGGAGATCATGATATGCACCCAATCGGGTAAAATATAAATGGCAGCTTCTCCCTTCTCATCGATCAGTTCAATTTTGTTTGTATTCAGTAAATCATTTAATAAAACCCGCTGTTTCTCTGGGATCGCATCCATCAAATGAAAGAAAAGAATCTTCTGGGTTTGGGTGGTTTTTTGCTTAAGGTCAAGTTTTTCATATTCTGCGTGTCTCATGAGATGCCTGGCCAAAAATCCTAATCCCATAATAAATTCTTTCGTGACCTCTTCCTCTTTGATCCCGTAACGATCAAATTGGGCTTTGAATTTGGGCAATAAGTTTTCCAGAACGTGCATCTTAGTCATTTGCGGATGAGACCATAACGTATGAAGTTCGTAGTTGACCTTATAGGCGAATTTCCTAACTAAATCGAGGGCATCGGCCCCATCCTCTTGAAGAAGGGCAATCGGCATATTCATGGATAACCCTAAGGCCAGCGCCCGAAGACTCTTGCTTTGGGAAGGTAAATTCTCAATGATTTGGAAGTCTCTCTCCGAGACATTGCCTTCCGTCCCCGATTTGGTCAATTTAGTTCCATTTAATCGAATAAAATTGTCTTCTTTTTCGATCTTCACTGGCTCTTTCCATTCGGCTAAATATCGATTGAGCCTCCCTTGCATTTGCTGGTCAACCACCGACCATAATTTGGTGAATTCCTCTTGCGACTCGGCGGTTAAATACCCCAGCATAAGCCCTTCAAAAATGGCTCGCTCAAGATTGGCATTTTCCTCAATGGCCCGGGTTAAAAGTCGGGCGATCATAATGATTTGTCGGGGGCTTAATTCTTCTTTCCGGGGATGCTGCCGGGAAAACTGGATATGGATGTTGACGATTTTCTTTTTCAAATCCAGAGAGATGGCTTCAGGACTGGTGAGATAATAATCCATGATTCGGATCGCATCTTCTTCATCAAGGATATTGTCTGACCATGTCTTGTGAGCCAGGGTATCCACTCGATAGGGAACCGGCTTTCTGGCCTTGGTTGTTTTGGCCGGATTCTGGGCCATCGCCAAATAAAATTGGGGATGACGTTTCAAAACCTGCCCCTTTAATCCCGGATGAAACAAGCCTAAATCAAATTCCTTCAATTGGGCTAATTCCGTTAGATAGGAAATCACCTCTTGGGAGTTAAAACCAATAGCCCCTTCATCTAATAAAAATAACCCTCCCTGTGTATAAGCCTTCAAAAATCTGATCAAGGGTCTTTGCTGAGGATCCTTCTTTAAAGCTGTCAGAACATATTCATTCCCTTCCTTAGAAAGCCTTCCCAAAAAATCTCCCAGATTGATATCCTCGTACATGAGCTCCTTATAAAAATCCAACCCTAAGCGCTCGGCCAGATCCTCTGATCCTGAGGTTTTGCCTCCTCCAGGTTCCCCTTCGATAATGAGGATCCTCCCCCTTTTTAAACCTATCAGCATGGAGGCCATCTGCCGGATCAAATTTTTGGTGGGGGCTAAAAATCGTTTCTTAGGGATCTCTTTCAGTTGTGTTTTCATGGCAATCCCATCCACAATAAGATAAATACCATCTGCTCTGGTTTCATATCGAAAGAGATTGGTCTGCTGTCCCCATTCTTCCTGATATTTGATCTTAAGTTGATATTCATCCCTGAATTTCGGCCTTAATCCCATCCCGAATGTATAAAAAGCTAATTTTTTGATAAGAGAAGGATTGAGGCTGGGATATTCCTTCAAGGTTTCAATAAAAGCATCAACATCACTTCTCCCCAAACGATTGTGGTCGTATTCATAAAGGGCCATTTGTTGCTGATAGAATTGGTAGGCGGGAATCACCACTTGACTGATCTGTGATTCATAAGCATCCAAGCCATTTTGACTTATTTTATTTCCCAAATAATTCTCTAACCATTCAAGGTCCATTTCTGCAGAAATATTAACCGCCAAGAAGCGATTCAATTCGGCCGGACTTAAACTGGTTTCTTCTACACTCGAGCCTGTTGCGATGAATCGTAAATTCCGGGGTGCTTTTGAATAAAACCACCGCGCAAAGGAAAGTTTTTCTTCATCTGACAATTGCTCAATCTCCCCGGGAAGACTGCCAGCGAAGTCTCCTCGGAGTTGTTGCCAAATGGTTTGAGGTTGTGATTTCAGTTGCCTTAACAATTCCTCACTGACCCTTGAGGTGATAAGCTCCTCGATTCCCTCTAAGTATCCTTTCTGGAAAAATTCGTTCAATAAGGGAGCCACTTGAGGATTAAGATGCGTATAATTATATAAAATGCCATAAATGTTTCTTTCGGGATTAAACCTCGCCTCTTTGATCAATTCCGGGATGATCCCTAACCCCTCTTCTAACTGCGCTGTCAACTGATGGACTTCTTTCCATCGGCCGCTCAAAACCTTTTTTTCCCCCTTAGGAATCAATCCTCCTACAAACTGCCGGTTGCGGTGAAAATAGCTTAACGGAATATGAAAAAGCTGGGCCTTGGGATCTTTTTCCTGGATGGATCCTTCCAATTGGGTAAGATCATTGGCGGCCGTTAAAAAGATCATCACTGGCCGAGTTGCTTCGACAACAACCCTATTCAAAAACGCTCTATCCTGATACGTATTTCCCGCATGCCCATTGATCTCATTGACCAGCGAACGCACCAGTTTTATATCCTCTAAATTCTTCCAAACATAAGTATAAGTTTCCTCAACGGCGCGTTGGAAGGCTCCCTTAGGCGTTAATTTTTCCTCTACCATGAAGTTGCGAAATTTTGTTGTGACACTGATCAGTTCCCGTGGGGTAATGTCTTGGGGAGAACGCAATCGATAGGTGAATTTAAGCTCTCTTAAGGCCTTATGGATGGATGTCAATTTATCCACATATTCTTTGAACAAATCACCGGAAAGAACTTCACGTAAACCGTTTCGTTCAAAATAACCGCGGATGACTTCGGGAAGGGAATCGGGATTCTGGGCCATATAAAAGATACTGACTTGGGAGGGGATAATGGGAGGAGTGATGCCGCGCCCCAAAAACCCATACGGATTCACGGTAAACAGCCAAAGGTTATTTTGGTCGATCCGGGCCCTTTTGACGATTGACTCATCGCTTATGTCAGCGAATTCACTTAATGTTTTGTGATCACGCTGAGTGATCTCAGGGTACAGCCAATAATACAATCCCCCCGATTGATTGGTATTGATCTCATTCAATAAAAATAAATTCCCGCCCTCTTCAATGTGTTCTAAATACACCGGCTCATACAATTCATAACGCCCTGCTTTGGTGGGCCGAATGATCCCGCGGAATGCTGACAGATTTGTCTCTTGATTGATTGTGCGCTCAACCAGATTAAGAGCAATGAGCTTAGAAAAGACGTGGCCGACTTCCGTTTTCCCTTCCCCGGAAGGCCCTTCCAACTGAACGACCCTGTTACCATATTTCATGGAACGCGCCAACTGAGAAAGAATACTCATCTCTAATTCCGTCACGATATATCCATAATGATCATTCATCAATTTAATAAAATCAGCTTCGGGGGTTTCTTTTAAATGACCCAAGAATGCTGGTGAGGCTTTAAGCCTCACCCCATCAAAGTTGATCTCACCATTCTCTCGATCAACGGTGATCTTAAGAGGATGATAAAGACCTTGCTCTTTGTCACTGAACAAGATTTTTTTCAAATTGTCTCGATCCTTTTCATTCCTCATCCTTAAGAACAGGTAATCAAAGGCTTCTTTAAAAAGGACATCTTCCTGTTTCAAATCATTTTCTAAGGAAACCCGTGTCGCACGTTTGGCGATTTCGATAAGATCATGAAAATTGAGTCTCGGGTCTTCGAAAAATCCTTGTCTTTTAATCTCAGAGAATATTCCCAATAGATGTTCGGCCACTTGTTTTTGAAGGCCGACGCTTTTTGTCAAATAACGAATATAATCTGTCTGACTCAAAGGGGCAACGTGTTGGACTAAGGGACGGTTCATAAATGCGTCGTCGATGATTTTTGTATCCTTATGCATGGTCATGATGAAATTCAAATTAGAGGGTAATTCTAAAAGCATTCCTTTTTCAGGAACTTCCACCATTCGCTCCCACAAAACAGGATTCAAAAGGAGCCGCACACTATCCGGGGCGGCGGAGATGTTATCGAGATTGATGAGATACTTTTTCTTTTTGTCTTTCTTGGCCTTCTCCTTTAACCTGACCAAAACCCCGTTTTTCCATTCCATAAATTGACGCCAATCTTCTTTATTATTCAAATAGGTGGCTATGGCCTGACGCAGAAAATGGTCTTCCCTTAAACTCAAGGTGTTCTGCCATTCCTTAAAATAAGAGTCGACCTCATCTTCTTTTAACCCCAAAATCTCTTTGAGGGCAGCTTGAATATCGCTCTGGGGGGCCGTCTCAACAAGCGCATTGACTTGCCTTTCCAACAAAAGCTTTTTAGGCAGATACATGCCAAACAACTCCTGCCGCCGGCTGAAGGCATTCATCGTGATGCGGATCATGACAGTATCTTTTTGTTGGCTCAACTCTTCTAAAACCTCCTCGACTAGGATGGAATTGTCATCATCAACAATTAGGAGGGGAGCACTGTCTGTCTGTAATGACCGCTCAATCACGGCCTTGATGGTGACTTTTAAGGGGATTTCCTCTTCCTGGGGTAAGCGTTTCAAATCCGTATAATCCGCATAATCCACGATATTCTGGATAATTTCGGAGATTTTCCCCCTGATTCCCTCGGATTCAATTTGCGCCTGTCCCAGCAAAAGCTTAAACTTATCTGAATATAAAAGTCCGATCATGGCCTTTGTAAACTTTTCTTTTTTCTCTTGGGTATCAATAATTCGGCCATAGATATTATAGGCGGTTAAAATAAAGTACTCGATCACATTCTCTAACCCAATCTGTTGCAAATAAAATTTACTGAAACTGACGTTGAATCGAATAAGCTCACGGAAGGTGACGCTTCCGCTTGTTGCCGATTCATGGAAGAGATCTAACATGGCCTTATGCAAGGCAATACTTAAAGTAATGATTTGTTCTTGCTGGCTGGGGGTGAGCTCCAATTCCATTTTAAAGACCTTTCTTTGTATCAAGGAAGTCACGAGGGAACTAAAGGGAGAATTGGCCTTTCCGTTTAAGATCTCCAAGAATTCCTTAAAGGTCAAACCGATGGCAACCTGTACATCTCGACGTAAAGCCACATAGAGTGAGGCGGCATAAACTTCCTCAAGATAATTGGAGGGATTTACCTCTTTTAAGATCTCTTCAAATCCTTTTTCTTTAATCTTTTGGCGGATCTCGGTAGGGAGTAAATACAGATTGTTCTCAACCGAAAACCGGTCAATTGTAAATTTGCCTTCCTCGGCAAATGTCTTGAAACTAAAATGCAAAGGAAACAATTCTTTATCCTTTACAAAATGCGAACTAAACCAATTTAAAAATTGGGAGACTTCCTTTTGACCCTCACCACCTTGTTCTTCCTTGATTGTCTTAACGAGTTTCATCCCATCCCAAATACCTTCTATGAGGACAGAGTTAAGCGATTCACTATTTTCTTTGAGAAAGTCCGTATACCATTTAAAAATTTCTAGGCTATAGTTTGGAGCAAAATTCCCAAAAATATATCGAAAGGAATCCAAATGGATAGCCAATTGAATGGGAATATCTTTCCTTTTAATCACTTTGGCCAATTCGATCAATTGATCGAGAATCTTTTTAAATTCAGGATGGGAAATTTCTTTGGCAAGGATTTCTGTCAATAATTTAGGTTCAAGGATGACGGTGGCCAATTCGTTATCTTTGACATATTGTGTTGAGGAAATGATAGAATTTAAATAATCATAAGAAGAGGTTTTCTGATCAATGATCAACAGCAAAGTCTCTAAATCTTTTAAATTCTCGAATCTTACTCGACCAACTTTATCCAAAGCCAAAATTGCCTGATAAGGCCAAGGCTGATTATTTAACTTATTAATTTTGTTATAGAAATCAATGATCTCTTTAAAACGACCGAACTTAATCACTGAAGATTTGATAAAGTGACTTAAAACCTGAAAGGCATCTGCTCTAAACTCTTCTTTAACAATGTTAGTAATATCTTGGAAAAATGTCATAATTTCTTCTTTCCGACCCTCGATCAACATATCCGCTTCTGCCAACTCCTTTAAGGCTTCAATCCCATAGACATTTGCGTCTTTAGTCATGGAAATCACTTGGGAAATAAAATCCGGATCGTAGACCGAGGTATTGACATTTTTCTTTCGAAAACTTCGAAGGAGTTCTATCAAAACATCAAACAAATCCTCATTAACCAACGCAATAAACCGAGCCGCCTGTTTGATGTCACGCTGAACAAACCCGCTTTCAATCAATTCAGTTAAAAGATCCAAAGATTTGTGAATAGTGGCCGTATGTGTCGATTGTTGGATCAGTTTTGTTGCCAAATTATATTCCTGTTCTTGCGCTGACGGCCCCTCAAGGCCTTTCACGGTCAAGTTCACTCCTTTGACCTTAACCGCCTTGCCGATCTCCTTAAGGGAATTAAGAATAGAAATCGGTTTTGGTGATCTTTCTAAAATCCCAAGAATTAAATCAAAATCAATGATGAATTCATTGATCTCCCCTTTTTGAGCGGAATCAAATAAACCAGCGATGGCTTCAAAAATCTGCGAAAAATCGTCTCTAAAGGATTCTCTCAACTCGTTAATTTGTCTGATAAAATCCTTAAATCTTTCTAGGTTATCCGGATAAAGAAGCCCCGCTTTGGCTATACTGCTCAGGAGATCCAATTGCTTGGCCGTCGCAAAACCTTTGGAATGGCGAATGATGTCGATGAGAAGTTCCCGATCCAACGCTATTTCATCCAAGTGTTTCTCTTTGACGGTTCTGGCTAACATGGCCAGACTTTTATAAATATTCTCATCCGCTTCCTCTGCGATTGTTTTAAGCAGTTCGACATCGAGAATATTGTGCTTTAAATCCGCTAAGTGGTATTTGTTGACATATTCTCCCAATGTCTTTAAGCCGTTAATCATTTCTGCTAATCCGGGCCGTTCTTTTTTGGTGACGACCCCAAGCAACCTCACATCCAATAAGGAGGGATCCAGCCCCTTTGTTTTGACCGCCTCGGCTAATTCCCTTAAAGCCCTAAAACTGGAATCAATAGGAGCTATTTTCTGCATAAAGATATTTTTCATCAAATCAAAGTCCAAGACAACTGGGTCCAATTGGAGCCGGATTGATTCCTCTATGTGTTGCAAAGTAGAATTATAAAATTCCGAATCTTGTCCGGTAAAAATGACAAAAAGACCTCTTACGCGATCAAGTTCGCCATATTTGATGGCCCCGCCTATAGCAAGTGCCTTCAAAATTTGAATTCCTTTTCCTGCATTTATCTTTGTATATTCAAGGAGACTCATTAAGGTATCTTTGGAAAGGGTTCCAACAGGTAAATTATGAGATTTAACAGTTTCCGCCAAACTTAAGATTTCTTTATAGACATCATGAGAATGCCAAGGAGAATGATTCAATACTGCCTTAAGCAGAGTTAAATCGACAATGACAGGGTTTACCCCATTGGTCTTAACCGCCCTTCCCATTTCTAATAACATGTCAAGAACTCGATGGGAACCTAGCCTAGAAGAACTGATAACTGTACTCAACAAATCAAAATCCAACAACTGGGAAGGTAAGTCTTCTGTTTTAACGGCTTTAACTAATTTCAGCAAAGAGTCATAATTGTCTTTTGAATTATAATCACCCATGCCAAGGGTGGATAGAAGGCCACTAATTCTCTTAAGTGTCTTTGGTTCAATGAAACCTATCTCAGTCAAGGCAAGAAAAGTGTCCATGGCGACATCAGAATTTTTAGATATCGCCAGAAAATCTGCTCGGATGATTTCTAAATCAAGAATTTGCGGATTTAACCCTTTTTCCGCAAATGTCTCTGTAAGATGAAGGAGGCTATCATAAATTTTCTGTTTTCGATACCTTTCTGTATCACGGCCGCTGAAGAGGGCCTTTAAGGTTTTCAGTTTATCCCTTTTAGCTTCTTGGGTGATGACTCCTAATTGGGTTAATCCAATTAATATCTTAAGCGCCTTCGGTGTATCTTGTTTTAACTCATCTAAAATTTGTCTTATGAAGTCTAAATTCAGAATTCCTAAAATCACATAGGAATCGAGTTCTTCAAGAGCTAGCTCAGAGAGCTTTAACAAAGACTGATAGATCTCTCCCCTTTTAGAATTCGATGGGATAACGTTGAGCATAAGAAATTCAAATTTATCGAGGTTGTCTCCCGTCAGAATTCTCGCTTGCGCAAAGGATCGGGTGATGTTGATCAAAAGAGGACTTTGCTCTCCTCCTTTTGAAATCAGGCGGGCAAGAATATCATAACGGATAAGGTGTGGATTCAGCTCTTCTAAGATGGCTGATCGCCCAAGATTCTTCAATGATTCATAAATTGAATTCCTAAATTCGCTAGAATCGGATTGAAGGATTCCCATAAAAATCGCCTTCAAAGAGTCCCTCTCAACCGCCCTTTGACTAACAAGATAAGCCAAAGTTAAAAGGTCAAGGATCTCTTTGATTTGGGCTTGATCGTTTGTCAATTTATCTTGGAGAGAGACGTTGCCTGTTGCCTCTTCCTCGATTCGCTTAAATACAGCCCTGGTCTCCTTTTTCAGCTCCTCTTCATGCAAGGCCTTTTTAATCTCGATGGACAATTGTTTATCCTCTTGTGGTAAGAGAATCCTTTGCATGCCCCTCAATAAGTAATGATGATTCTTAGGCCCCTTTTGAAAAAGATCCACGACTTCTGGTTGTTCAACGGCAAGCTTTCTCATGGCCCTCCCCTTTTGATCACGGACATAAAGAAACCCCAAAGTTTTGGCTTGAGTTTTGGTGATCTTAAATTCCAGATTCAAAGGAGCTTGTGCCTCTCCCTCACTCTGTCCCAAGAACTCCCCGATTTCATGAAAAAGGGCGGTAGGATTATTGGCCAAATTTTGATGCAGGGCCAATAGTCCTAATTTTCGTGAGGCCAGCCCCAGGAGGTCTCCTTCTAGATTTTCAAAGGTCAAGACCTGGATTTTTTCCGGCAACAATTTGACAATATCCGTGATGAGTTTCAAATTTCCATTGCCGGTAAAGGCGGTTTTGAATCTGGCAACCAGCTCATCCTGAGTTATCCATTTCTTTTCCCTGACATTCAAAGAGATGGTCTTTTTATCCTTGGTGGTGAGGATAAGACGTTCTTTTTCAACGCGGACATCAGTCACCTCATACTGTTTGCCGATCAATCCGGTTGTGATTTCAGATAATCCTTGATTTAAACGTGACTCTTGGGAAAGAGGATCCGAATCTTCGGTCTTAAGCCTTGCGAGGTGATTCCTTAAGAAGGCTTGGGCATCCCCGGTTGTTTCCGCTAAGGTTGCGGCGATCAGATTAAATCGCCCTTGACGCGCCCGTTCGATGTGTCTTAACAATTGTTTTCGGGACTCAAGGGGCAGCTGTTCTTTCTTTTTGACCGTGGTCAAAATGGCCTGATCTTTGACCTTTTCCAGGCTGAACTGAACCCCGCCGCTAAAATACTTTCGGGGGATCAAACTTTCTGTATGAGCATCGTAATCTTCTTTGATATAGTTATAGACCCCCTTTTGAAAGGCCTCGAGGTACCGTTCATAAATCTTCTCCTTGCTCTGCTTATCTTCGATATCCACCCCATCCACCTTTCCCTGATTGACATAAACCTTGCTTAATAAACTCTCCTTCAAATTTTGCTTATACCAAACGGCAAGGATTAACGAATGATAAATCTGCCGCAATTGGGAAAAATGCTCGCCTTCATTAACCTCTCTTTCAATCTCAGGCAAGATCACCTCTTTGACGATACTTGAGCTCATTTGATCGAGCTCTTTGACCTCTTTGTCTAACAATTGATCTTCCGTAAAATTTCTTCTCTTAAAATTTTCACTGAGGGCCAAGTAATCCCCTTCCAACATGACTTTAAGATGCGTGTCTACCACAAAGGCAGTATTCCCCTGTTCATAGACAACCGCACGTTCGGGGACAATCCAAACTTTATTGAAGGTATTGACTGGAATCTGGGTCGTCCCATACAACTCATAGGCCTTTTGATAAACCCGATCCCAGAATTTCTTTCCCAGCTCATTTTCCGGATAGATGAGTGAGGCCGTCAATTGCTTCAAGATATAATCCTGCGCCAATAAATCCCTTCCCATCTCGGTCAAACCAAATTGATCCGAGATGATTTTCTCTTTTTCGTAAGGAGAAAGATTGACCCAAAGTTCATTTTCTGGGATCGTTAACGAGGCAAGGAAATATTTGATCAGTTTTGATGATTCCCTTTCCAGATCTTGCGTTTTAAGCTGGGAATCTCCCATATCCAAAATAAAGTCGAAGCTCAATGGGTTATCCGGATGGATGGTGACTCCCCTTAAGGTGGGGGGCATAAACCCTTCACTTACGGTCACCATTGTGCCGGGGGCAGGAAGGCTTAATATGGTTTGGGCATAGCTTGAGGTCCCCAGAAAAGAAATCAAGACCCACAAAGCTACAAATCGTTGGAAAGGCTTTGAAATCCGCATATTGAATGAGAGCTTTAAAATAATTTTGAGATAATTTAAAAGATGAGTCAGAATAAGTATAAAATATATTATTATAAATAACAAATTTGGTTATCAGACTGGTGAGTCTGCCATATCCCAATTTCTTTTTATGAATTTCCTTCGACTTCTTTAAAACCCATCCTCTCCGTCGATAAAAAGTTGAAATATCGCTTGATTTGAAAAAGCGATCTGATATAATCCGTTTAACCTTTAAAAAGAAGGAGGGTTGAATGAAGAATCCGTATTCATTTCTCAAAGATGAGCTGGCTATTTTAGAAATCCGTAAACACAAATGGATTGAAAGCGAAAAAATAGGATATGAAATTGGATTTGCCACCGCCACCTTAGACTGGATCAAACGCTACGGGGAAGGGTTTAAACAGTTTCGTTTGAGTTTAAAAAATCCCGATAACATCTTATCGGAAAAGAGACGTCATCGCCGATTCAATTTTAAATTCCCCGTTCAGATTAAAACATCTGAAGAAAATTTTAACTGCCAAACTAATGATATCAGTTTAATCGGTCTTTCCTGTAGTATCCCCAAATTTATTCCTTTTAATACAGAAACCAATGTCACTATTGGCTTCCAAAAAGAGGAAGAAACTCTCATCCCCACAAGCTTTCGATTCAAAAGTCGAGTCGCCCGCATCCTCAAACCTCAAGCGCCAGGGGATCTAAAGCTCTATCAAGTATTTGTTCCCTTCAATGAAAAGGTGAGAGATTTCTTAAGGACACACACAGAATTATTAAAAAATTAGCGATGGGGGTGTTCTATCCGGGTTAAATTTGTAGAAAAGTAGGCGCGGTTGTACTTTCTTTCTAGCGCTGGCTTAAATCAAAAGATGGATCCCCATTTTCCTCCTTTGCCCCTAAGAAAAAGGGTAGACGAGTTATGGGGGTGATATTAATAATAATCGGAACAAATCCTTCTATCTTCATCTGTTCAATGGGCTGTAAAGGCACGGGCAAAGGCACACCCTGGGAATCCCGTTTAATCTCCAAGTTAAGATGCATCGGATTAAGATCAATACCACCGGGCGGCTGTGTTGGTTGGTCATTATCCGACACTTTTGTTAATATTGCGGAATCTTTGCTAGGGATTTTCTTAAGTCCAGACTCAGGACGCAAAAATTCCTCTTCTCCAATATCCTCTTTGGCCGCTTTATCTTCCATCCCAAACCGTTCTGCCAAATTTCCGTGGGGCAGCATCCCCCGCTCGACTTTAAGCAGAGAAATACGGATAATCAAATCCACCAACTGCTCGGCCGAAACCTCGTTTTTTAGATTAATGAATTTTGAGTAATTCTCTACATCATCCGTATTAAGGCCGATAAAAACAATATCGATCCCCAGTTCTTTTTCTAAACTATCAGCCATCTGCCGCAATTCCTCAAAACTCAATCCTGACGTCTCCTCTCCGTCTGTAAAGACCATCTCCATCTTATATTTTTTGTGCTTCTGGTCGGCATATTTCTTCTTAAGCCCTTCCAGTACCTCTTTGGTATTTATTCCCCCATAGTCGTTTGTTGTCGATATCTTGGTTAATCCCTCTTCCACCGCCATTTTGTTTCGGGAATCGCGGAAATCCAGTAGGGGGTGAAAAGAATCGCCGACGGCGCTGATGGAAAATTCCACCTCTTTATTACGCACAGCCGAATAATAAAATAGGGAGGCATAGTATTTGGACATCTGCACAAAGGCCTCATGCAGACCCCTACTAAGCGTGCTGCCGCTGATATCCACAGTCACACCACTGCTTAAAGACGCCAGGGCCTGAATGATCTTCTGCCGGAAAAACGGTTCCAGGTCACCTGTAATAATCCGCTCAATATCGATTTCATCCCCGCTTTCGGCATAGACCTTGATGATCTTGGGGACACCGGCAAATATTTCCAAAAACCGCGAAATCAATCCCGGAGATAACTGGGCGAGCTTAATGATATCTCCCTTAACTCCCGAAATATCCGGTTCCTTTTCCTCTGTTTCTTCTGCAGGAGTCTCTTCCTCTTCATCTTTTTCGTCCTTTTTACTATCTTCAGGTTTGACCTTCGGCCCTTTCTTCCCTCCCGCATCGGGTTTACGTTTCCCGCCTTTGGGTTCTTCAATGACCTTCGGGCCTTTGCCTTTGGGGGTTTTGATTTTCATTTCCGCTTTCCCATCCTCATACTCCATATCAACATCCGGGGTGCCGTCAACGCCATGGTTAATATCCTCAAGGCTTGTCCCCCCATCGCTAATCAAGACCTTGCCCTTATACGCCCCGGCCTTGGCCGTGGCCAAATATTCTTTTGGCTGTTGATAAAGCTCAACCGCAATTTTGTTGAGTTCCTCGGACGTTAGGCCTTCAATTAGCTTCTTTACTGCGTCAATGCGGTCCTCCTCTAATTCATCCGTAATCAAAGGTTCTTTCTCACCTTTTTGTTTGAGGAGAATTCCGTTAAGAATTCCCTTAGCCGCCTGCACATAATAACTTTTCTTATCCTTATTCTTCCTAATGGTATTGACCAATTCATAAAGGGCATACTCTTTGGCCTTGGGAGAAAAAATCAACGGAAAAAGAATTGAATTGAGTTCCAGGTTCTCGGACAGCCACAACCCAATGACAGAGGCATTCACATCATGCGCTAATTTCGTCCAGCGGATCAACCGCGGGATTTTATAGCCTCTTACCCTTAATCTTAAATTATCCATGACATGCCCAAGTTCATGGAAGGCCACCCATTCCACAAATTCCTCGAAAGTAACATTTTTAAGAGTCTCTACGCCGGCTGCGGCCAGCTCCTGGCGAACTGCCTTCTCAAAGGCAAAGGCAAATTCCCCCTCAAAAAATCCGCTTACGCCCGGCCGTGAATACTCCTCGCCTCCCACCACTGCGGCCTGAGACTTAAGATCAGCATACTTAGCCGGATCTTCTCCCAGCCGAGTTAAATTTTCATCGCTCATTGCTAAGCGCCGCTTGACCTTTTCCGTTGATAAAATGATCAAAGCCCTCTTTTTCGGCCGTTTCATAAAAAGGGCTACATCATGCGCCATGAAGACCCTTCTTAATTTAAGAAACTTCCCTTTCAGTTCGCTTTCTTTAACAATCTCCCGACCGTACAGGCTGACGATGTCCTGCAGGATTTCAACCACATCCGGCCCTAATATGCTGGCGGCCTTGAGGACAACATCATTTAACCCCTGCTCGCCGTCACCTAAGGCTAACAAAAATCCAGCCAGAATGTCCCTGGCAAAATCAAGATGCCCTTGATCCTTCGTAAACTCTTGGGCATTCTTCCTAATGATGTTCACATCATAGCTAATCTCCGCAACCTGGGGTGTAGCCACACTAGCCGGCTCAAGTGTCGGGGCAACTGCCGGTGGCTCAGTTGCCTGTGTTTTCTCTGGACCCTCTTCCCCAACCTTCCCCAGCTCTTCCAGAGCAGGATGTTCCAGATTCTTGACTGTCTCTTGATAAGGCGAAACCTTCGCAAAGGCCTCGTGCATCGTCAAACCTACGGTTGGCAACTGCTCTTTCAACTCCTGCTGCGCTTTCGTAATTCCTCGGCGATGGTACTCCCTTAAAATGTCAATCAGCGTCAAGTCCGGATATCTTAAAGGATCCGGGGCCCACAATTTCTCGGCATGGGCAATCAGTTCACGGTCAAAGGCGCCTCTGCCGGCATAAGTTTCAGCCGGATTAAATGTCAAGGCGATTAAAACCTCATCGTCAACCTCCACCTCAAAACTCTCGCCCGCATATTCCACCGTAAACTTTTTCTCGCCGCGTAAAAGGGGCGCTAGAGAATACAGAATATCCGGTGCCGCATTGGCTTCGTCAATGAGCAGGATGTTGCGGTTAGAAGTGGTTTTGGAAGGGACACTGATTCTCTGGCCGTTAATCTTCCCAACTCTCGCCAAGAATTCCTTGATCCCAACCTGGAATTTCCCTTCCTCCAACTTTAAACCCACCGTCATATCCGAGACCTTCATATCCTCATAGGCATTCAGGATATAAAGCGGCACGCCCCAGACGCGCGAAAGATTGCGGATGAATGTTGTCTTAGCTGTTCCGGTTCTGCCGTTCATGAGCAATACCCGTGGAGGACGGAGGCGCCCTAAATGATCCTCGACCGGCTGCCATCCCCGCAGGACAGCTGCCCCTAACATACGCATCTCCGGAGTAAAACGGATAAATTCTTTCGTCGGCACCTCGTTCTCCGGCAGACTCCTCATCCTGTTAAATTCGTCTCTGGGCAGAATCACTCCACCGATACTCTTGATTAACTTCAATTGAAAGACGAGATGATCCCCCTCTTGTTTGACCAAGAGCTCCCCGTTTCCTTTGGTCAGATCAGTCCAGTCATTCAAATTTTGATCGCTCACCTGATAAATATTAGCCCCGGCTGTCTCGATGATATACCCCTGGCCATTCCTCTTAATACTCATGCCATTGGCGACCTTAAGTCCTTCGCCTTCGCCCAGCTGCGAAACATCGATGCGGATTTCATAAACCTCCCGATCTAAGGTCACCAAATCCTTTTTGATCTGCGCCAGCAGACGAGCATAGATGTCCTCAAGTTTATCTTTATCGGTCGTGTTCAATAACGGCCCCAAGAGGCCTTCCTGCACAATTTTTTCCTCAAAAATCTTCGCATCATCCTCGGCTAACCCCAGACCATAAACAATAGTTATGGCCTTAAGGAAATAATATAAGGGGTTGGTATTAAACCGATTGTTTTCCATATCGCGCTGTTTCTCCAGATGAATCAGCGCTGCGAGTTTATAAATGTCCTGCGGGCTAAATCCGTAATGCAGACCAAAGGCCTCTTGTTTTTCATAACGGACTACCAAGCCTACCACCTTCTTAAGCCAACTCACCTCTTCCTCGCGCACGAGGGGCCAACGGTTCTGGATAACATGGATCAATTCGTCCAGATTCTCCAGGGTATTGACCTGAATAGGCAAAAATCGGTTAATAAAGGCAGAAGAAAATTTATGCTCTAACGAGGAAGAGACAACAATGTGGACCCATTCCGGCAGGACATACGTGACCGCCTCTCCCTTTTCGTTTAAGAGTTGAATCTTGCTCGTTGTTAAGAGCTCATTGAGCATCACCCGCTGCCGTTCCGGAACCGCGTCCATCAAATGGAAGAATAAAAGTTTCTGTGCTTGGGCCTGGCGTTCTTCCTCATTAAAGGCGTTATATTCCTTTTCTTCCATAAGGTAACGCGCAATAAACCCTAAACTCATCAAAAATTCCTGACCTGCCTCTTCCCGTTTAATCCCATAACGGTCCATCAGAGCCTCAAACTTAGGCAGTAAACTTGTCAGCAAATGCATCTTGGTCATCTGCGGATGGCTCCACAGAGGCACCAGTTCATACCCTGTTAAATACGCAAACTTTTTGATAAGATCAAAGGCATCAGCCCCTTCTTCCTCTAACAGCGCCACCGGCATGTTCATTAAGACTCCCAAAGCCATGGCCCGCAGACTCCGGCTCTCGAAAGGCAGATCCTCAATAATAAATACGTCATTTTGTTGGATATTGCCCTTGGGTACAGATTTCGGCAGACGCATCCCGTTAAACTGGACATATCCGTCATTAATCTTCACATCAATCGGTTCTTTCCATTCCTCAAGATACCGGTCGAATCGGCCCTGCGTGATTTCTGACACCTTTGTCCATATTTGTTCAAATTCTTGTTTGGACACACCGGTTAAATAGGCGGCCATAACCCCTTCAAAGGCCGCACGGTCAAGGTCCTGGCCTTCCTCCAGGGCCTGATTCAGGATACGAGCAATCATAATCAACTGCCGCGGGCTTATCTCATCACTGCGGGGATGGACATCCGTGAATTCCCGGTGGATCGTGGCCATCTCTTCTTTCAACGATTGAAGAACAGCGTCCGGCTTATCGAGATGATAATTAATAATCGCTAAGGCATCCTCTTGGTCTAAGGCGTTATCGGTCCAGATTTTATGGGCCAAGGTATCGGTACTGTATAAAATCTTTTCCCGCCCAGCGGTCGAATGCGCCGGGTTCTGGGCAATAGCAAGATGAAAATCCCTGTGTCTCTTGATGACCTCGCCTGCTAACCCGGGGTGAAAAACACCTAAATCAATAGCAGGCAGTTGCGACAACACACTTAAAAAGGTAATCACTTCCTGAGAATTTGTTCCCACCGCCCCTTCATCCAAAAGGTGAATGCCGCCTTCGGCATAAGCGCGCAAAAATTTTACGACCCGGTGGCCGTTCGCATCGTGCTTTAAGGCCGTGACCAAAAATTCTTGGCCCTCTTTGGACAACCGGCCTAAAAATTCCCCTAAATCGATATCCTCATACATTAAATCTTTATAAAATTTTAACCCGATCCGCTTGGCCGCATCTTCTATACCGGAGGTCTTGCCGCCGCCGGGATACCCTTCCGTAATGATAGGCCGTCCGCTTTCTAACCCTAAGAGAATCGAGGCCAACTGCCGCACATAGGCCTTGGTAGGGGCTAAAAATTTTTCCTCTGGAATCTTGGTCAACCGGGTTTTAAACTCAAGGCCATCCACAATCAAATAAATGCCATCCTTCCGCTGGGCATAACTTATTCTTTCTTGGTCTCTGGCGGCCGCCAAATCTTCCTGGTAATCGATTTTCTCTTCCCATTCCTCGCGGTATTTTGTCCTTAAGCCCATAGCCAACGTATAGAAGGCCAATTTCTTAATTTTATCTTCATCCAGTCTGCTCTCTTGATCCAGGCGCTCCCAGAAGGCAGCGATATCGCGCCGGCCTAACCGGTTATGCTCATACTCCCAATTTCTGGCTTGCTGAACATACAAATCAAACGTCTCGCGGACAATTTTCCCAATCAACGCCGTATAAGGTTTCAATTTCGTTGAAATATGCTGGCGCAGATAGCGTTCAAGCCAAAGGGCATTGAATTCTTCAGAGATATTCACGGTGAGAAAACGGTTGATCTCGGCCGGGCTTAACTTGATTTCTTCCACACTAGAACTGGTTGCAACAAAACGCAGATTCTTTGGGGCCTGGCTGTAAAACCATCGGGCAAAGGATAATTTTTGTTCCTCTGTTAAGGACTCCATCTCTTCCGGCAACAGACCAGGAAACTCTTCCCGGAACTGCTGCCACTTGCCCTTAGCCGCAAGCAGGTTGATAAGCTCTTCGCTGATAGCCAGCGTCACCATCTCTTCTATGCCGTCAATGCGGCCGGTCTGGAAAAATTCGTTTAACAGAGGAGCGACCTGTGGGTTTAAATGGGAATATTCATAAAGAAGGACAAAGACTGTCCGATTGGGATTCAACCTTGCCTCCTGAATAAGGCTTGGCAGAAGACCTAACTTCTCCTCTAGCGGCGGCCTTAAGGCATCGATCTTGGCCTCAAGACCTTCCTTTTTCTCTCGGGCCAGGGGCATGAGTCCCCCGAGGAAATGCCGCTGACGGTGGAAATAACTTAAAGGCACATCTTTAATAATGGCCTCTGGCTCTGCTTTCTTTAAATATTCTCTGATTTGCTGAGGATCATTGGTAGCATTCCCAAAGACCATCACCGGACGTTCTTTCTGTTTAAGGGCCGCTGTCAGAGCCTCCAGCGCTGTTGTCTGTTCCGTTCTGCCAAAAAATTTTTTGACCTCGAGACGGGATAATTGAACATCGGCGCCTTTCTGCCAGGTATAAACATAAACCTCTTCGACCGCCCGGAGCAAGGCCTGCTTGGGATCCATCTTTTCGCTTAAATACTGTTTAAACTTATCCGTCACACTGATGATATCCCGGGGAGTGATATCCTGCGGAGAAGATAGGCGTTTTTCCGCTTTGAACTGCTTTAAATGATAATGCAGAGCCGCTAGGCGCTTGACGACGTATTTTAAGGATTCCGGCTTTAATCGTTTGGCGAGTCCGTTACGTCTAAGGTGGCCCTCCACGACCTGCGGGAGGTTATTTAAATCCTGGGCCATAGTGAAGACAGTGACATGAGAGGAAACAATCGGCGGGGTCATGCCTCGTCCATAATAATTGGCCTCAGGATTGACCGTGAAAAGCCACAGATTGTTTTGATTAATCCGCGCTGTTTTGACAATTGACTCATCCGAGGTTTGGGCAAATTCACCCAAGGCTTTCTCTGCCCGGCCCGTCATCTCCGGAAACAGCCAGTAATACAAACTACCGGATTCATTCGTATTGATTTCGTTGAACAAAAAGATATTCCGTGCTTCTTCTATCTGTGTTAAATATTGGGGTTCATATAACTCATACCGGCCGTCTTTGGTGGGGCGTATCTGGCCGCGGAATTCGCTTAAGTTCGTATCCTGATTAATTGTGCGTTCGCGTAAGTTAAACCCAAGCAGACGCGCCCAGACCCTGCCAATCTCTGTTTTTCCTTCCCCCGAAGGGCCCTCCAGTTGAATCGCCTTATTGCCGTAGCCTTTCGTGGCCCGGGCCAGCTGCGAGAGAAGCCGCATTTCCATTTCCGTCACAATGTAACGATAACGGTCATTCATCAAGGCCACAAAATCTTTTTGAGGATTGCGACGGGCATAGTCGATAAAGGCCTTACTCACCTTGACTTGAACTCCATCGAAGTTAACGACCGCCCTTTCCCGGTCCACTTCAATCACCGGCGGCTGAATCTCAAATCCGGGGAATGTCGAAACGACCGCAGTCAATTTTTCCCTGTCTTCCGGAGTACGAAGACGTAACAGTAAATAATCATAAATCTCCTTCAGCAAGAATTCGGGGACCTTGACGGTTTTTTCCTCGCTAACGCCTTTGATACGTTGAGCGATCTCCAAAAGATCATGACCGTTAAACCGCACCGCCTCTTTAAACCTCACCGTTCCCAGCTGATTGAAAATCGTCAACAAATTCTCTGCCTCCGCGGCCGGCAGCCCTGTCTTAATGGTCAGATACTTCTGCCAATCGTCTTGGGTCATATCAGGCACATACTGCACCAGCGGCCGGTTCATAAATGACTCATCTTTAATCACCGTGTCCTTGTGCATCGTCAAGATAAAATTCATATTCTCCGGCAGCTCAATCCGCCTTCCTTTTTCCGGGATCTCTACCATCCTCTCCCAAAGGACCGGGTTTAACAAAAGCCGCACGCCATCCGGCGCCGCTGAGATATTCTCCATCGCTAACAGAAATTTCTTGTTAGGATTTTTTTTCGCCAGGTCGCGCAGTTTCACTAAAAGCCCGTCCTGCCACTCCATAAACTCCCGCCATTGACCGCCCTTTTTCAGATACAAGGCAACCGCCTCACGCAGTAAAGGATTGGTGTTCAAAATCAAAGACTTCTGCCACTCGTTCAAGGCGGCCTCCATCTCCTCGTCCTTTAAACCAAGGATATCCTTTAGGGCCTTCTTAACCTCCTCTTCAGTGACCGCGGTTAACTGGGAGTTAATTTCCGTTTCCGACAGCCTCGTCTTAGGTATGTACATCCCAAAGAGTTCCTGGCGGCGGCTGAAGCCGTTCATCGAAAGACGAATCATCACCGTATCTTCTTCCTGGCTCATCTGAGTCAAGACACTATTGACCACGACCGCATTGTCATCATCGACAATCAAAAGCGAGGCACTGCCCACCTGCCTAGCCCTTTCCACCAGCGCCCGGATGTTGATCTCAGGGACAATTTCTTCGGCCTGCGGTTGCCGCCCCAGATGTTCATAATCTCCAAATAGCATAATATTCTTAACAACGTCCTCAAGATTGCCTCTTAACCCCTCGGACTCCACCTGGGCCTGGCCTAACAATTCCCGGTGGCCTTCCAAGAGCTTGATAAGGATTTTGGCGAATTCTTTGCGTTTGTCACTGGTGTCGAGCACTCGTCCGTAGATATTCGTTGCCGTCAAAATAAATAGTTCCAAGACATTTTTAAGGCCGGTATCTCTCAGATAAAATCGGCTGAAATTTTCGTTGAAGCGGATCAATTCCCGAAAAGTGATAACATTTTCGTTCCCGCCGTCTTTTTTAACCATCCCTAAGACAGCCCGGTGCAATGCGATCCCTAACGCGATAATCTGGTCCTGCTGCTTAAGGTTTAGTCTTTCGACCTTGCCAAAGACATTCTTTTGGATATACGCGGAAATAATGGGGGTGTATTTGGAAGTCGTATCACCTTTAACAATACGCAGAAACTCCTCATAGCTTAATCCAGCGGTTAAGGGGATGTCCTGGCGCAGCGTGACAAAGAGGGCGGCCAGATGAAGCTCTTCTTCATAATTGGAAGGATTAATATCTTTAAGCATCTCCCGGGCGGTATTGCCTTTAAGCTGCTCGGCCAATACCGGCGGCAGAAGCAAAAGATAGACCCGACCTCGCAAAACCATCTCGTAGAGAAGAATGTCGGTGCCATATTCCACTTCTTCAATAAGAGACCCCTTGTTCTCTAACAACTCAACCGCAGCATAAAGCGGAGAGTGCCTGATGAAATCACTGGGCGGCCAAGCCGCTCGAAAAGTAGGCAATTTGTTCAGATACTCTTCGATACTCATTCTCCCATGAGCGTAAAAAATATTAATCCCATCAAGTATCTGGCCAAGGATCATCTCGGACATTTCATGGCCGGAAGCTATCAATATCTCTTGATAACGATGGAAAGCTACAGATATACTATTCGCTTTTTCCACCAAAGCGATCAAAAGATCACGGTTTAAAAAGACCTCTGGTGTCAACCGCTCTCTTTTGATCGTTAAAGCCAGCCTTTCCAACTCGCTGAACGCTAGGTCGCTATTAATAAGAAGATCCCCTCTGTTTTTTAATAAAGATACTAAGAGGGTATTAAGAAGTTTAATATCTAAAACCGCCGGACTTAAATTTTCCTGTTTGACCTTATTAATTAAATCTATAACATAATGATAAGACTGATCGGCGCGTCTGGCTGGGGCACTAAGTTCCTTTATCTTATTCATATTATGGATCAAAACCTTCAATTCCTCTAAATCCGATGGCTTCACGACACCTAAATTAACTAAATCTTCAATACCTTTATAATAATGCACGGCATTGTCTGGCGGGATTTCCTTAATGATTTCTTTTAATATTTTTAGGTTGTCTTCCTTGACAATGCCGTGTTCAAGCATTAATTTTAGCATTGCCAATACATCCTCCAACGCAACAGAGAAATGCTGCTGACCTGAATTGACTTTAATTAAATGGAAAATACCCATCAACCACGAAGAAATCCCATTGCTGTTATCCTGACGCAAGAGCCCATGATTTCCCATCATGGTGAAGAAAGGGATAGAGGCCTTCACATCATAATGATTATGCCATAGTGTGTTCAAAAGGCTATTTAAGTAAGGAATATCGATGACCTGCGGCCCTGCCGCTTTGAGGAGATACTTGATCTCAAGCAATGCTTCCGGGGAGAGACCATAAGAACCAGTGACGATACCCCCTAAATCCGCCCCAAGATCTAAAAGATCCTTGATATTCTCGGCATTAATCCCTCCCTTATCAAGATAAACACTCATGATATCCAAAGATGGGGCAATCTTAGCATGGCCCATCCCTAAAATAAATTTTTGGATACCCCACTTCGTCAATTGGGTGCCTTCCACAATAGGATACTGAATTGTCTTAGGGTCAATCCCTTGTCTTTTAAGGACCTCCGCGAAATCGTTAAGGGCTAGTAAGTTGGCCGGTGCATCATTCAAGCGCCCTCTTTCTGGATTCAAAAATTCTTTTAAGAAATTAAAATCAACCGCAAAGCTGTCTATCTGCTTTTGGGCATAACCTTGGAATAATTCTATTAACCTACCCAACATATTGGGAATAACGCCAGACTCATCCAACTTCCCGGATGACGCTAAATCATCCCTGAATTTCTTGATCCCCTGGCCTAAAACAGTAATAAATTCTTTAACTTCCTTCATATTTTCAGAGGTAACGAAACCGGCCTCCGCCATCGCCTGCAACAACAAAGCGCCATAAGCGATGTCATACTGCAGATTCTCCGCCATAAAGGGTAACAAATCCGAGGTAAGGACAAAAGAATCCACTTCTCCCCTTTTGACCGCCCGAGCGAGATTACGCAAGTGGCCGGCAGCCCAAGCGAAGCTCGTGCCGGCTCCTGTCCAAGATCCTAAAAGGACACGGGGTTCTAAAATCACCTCATTCAGCCCCTCGGCCTTCACCGTTTCTGCCAGATGCTCTAAAGCTGTGAACTCTCTTTCAAGATAATCCTCATTACCCGGCATATTGCGGAATACCGCTGCCAGGACATCCATATTGAGAACATTGCGGTTTAAATCTTTATCCTTAACCGTCTGAATGAATTTCTTAAGAGGTTGATAAATTTGATCTGGACTTCGATTAAAACGATGAATTCCATCATTGATGATATCAAAAAGGTTTTTTATTTTTTCAAAATTTTCTTTGTTCACCACCCCCGCCTTAGCCAAGTGATAATAAGCCTGCAAAACCAAACCGGGATTATCAAACTCGAGCAAGGAAGAAAGAAAAGGCAAATCTAAAACGGCCGAATCGATTTCTTTAGCATAAAGAATACTCCGGACCAAACTGTCAAGACTCTGATAACCTATCCACGAGTCACCTAATTTGTTTACAAGTTTATCTAAAAATATCCGAACCTCTTCCGCCGGATACCGCTTGTCAATGCCGGCGCGAAATAATGTTCCAATGGCCATGTAAGCCCATGAGGTGGAACCTTTGGCCTCATTACTGTACTCTTTCAAAAATTCCGCTGTCACAATCCCCGAGGCCACCTTATCAGTCTTTACGTAGGTAGCTACTCTTCTCAACTCTCTGTAAGCACCCTGAACACCATCATCTCCTACAGAAGAGGCAATGGTTTCTAATAATCCTAAATTAAGGAACTCTTTGTCCATTTCCCCTTTTTCTGCGGATTCGATTAATTGACTTAAGGCCGTCCATCGTTCCTTTATAAATTCCCCGCTCGATATTCTTTCGACAAAATTGCCGAATTGTTGAATGTCTTTATCATTTCTCAGCATATAATTTTTAAAATAAAAATATAAAAGACGCATTGCGGTGATAGGATCATAACCTTCAATAACCTTACTTTGACCATTGGATGTCCCAAAAAACAATATAAAAAGCAATCGAGAATCCAAATCTTCTAGAATTTCAGAAAATGCTTTATATCCGTCAAATAGCCCCCTCTTGTTTCGGTTAATAGGGGTGCCACTCTTGTCTCTTATCACCTCAAGTATTGCCCTAAAGGATTGATAAAACTTTTCCTGCTCTTCTTTGTTGTCAGGAAATTGTTCTAAGATACTCGTAATGACATTCAAACGGTTCACGTGGATAGTAGAACCATCCCTAATAAAGTCACGAACATAATCCCTGATCAATTGGCGCCATTTTTCCCTTTCCTTTGGTTCAATTTTGTTGACAACCGTCAAGTAAAGTTCACGCTCGTTATGAAAATTACTCCCATATTCAGAGGCAGCTTCCTGTTGACGGGTGATCTCTTCGCTCAATTGGGTATCGAGTTCGCCAAAGACCTGCCGCTGCAGGGCCCGCAGAAGATAATGCGGGTTGAGGGCGTGCTTGACTGCCATAGTTAAAGCCTCGCCTTCCAAAGCCACCTCCCCTAAAATTCGTCCCAATGAAGTGCGAACAATAATCTTACCCTTAAACGCAGAGGGAAAGGTTTGGATAAGACCGGTGCGCTTGACAATACTTCCTAAGAGCCCAAGTTTTAAATCTAATTTTAACTTTTCTAATCCTGCCGCATCCGGTGTATCCTGGATCAAATACTCCCCCACCTCATGAAAGATAGCAACCGGTTTCTCGGCAACGCTCTCATGCAGGGCGATTAAATTGGCCTTCTTTGTCCTTGAGGCAAACCCAAAGAGGTCCCTTTCTAATTTAATGAATTTCCAGATGGGAAGGCCCGCAGGGGCCAGGGCTAAAATCTGACGAATCAAATCTTGATGTTCGTCTGTCACCGCGCTTTCCACGATTCGCGCCTTATTTTCCTCGGTCAGATAATCAACACTTTCCGCCTTGAGCATATATTCACCGACGCCATGCCAATCGCTCTCCTCTGTCCCACTCACCCCGACTTTCAGGTATGACTTCTTTTCGAAAGGATCGATTTTCTGAATGGGGATTCTGCTTTTGACTTTAAATTCTCTAGTCTTGGGATCAAGCTCGATCTCAAAGGCAATCTGTTGAAGTTCCATCCAGGCGGGTTTAATAATCTTTAATTCACCCGGTTTGGGTTGGGCCGCCAAATCATCTAATTCACTGCCAATCTCAACCCACAAGATTTTTTGTTGTTTGCCGATTTGAGGCACCTGAGATTCTGTATCCCGTTCCTCCTTGCCTATAGAGGCTTTCTTCCTCTCTGCAGTATCTTTTAAGTTCTCTAGAAATTCTTTGGCATCACCGGTAGTTTCGGCCAACGCCGCCTCAACTCGGGAAACCTTGCCCCTCTGTGCCCGCACCAAAGCCTCGGCCAAGCCACGTTTGCCCTCGGGCGGCAGGTCTTGCGGCCGCTCAGCCTCTTCTAGAACCTCTGGCGTTAAAATAGGTTTAAGCCCAATTCCACCGCTAAAATATTTGCGAGGGATGGTCGTTTGCGTATTAGGATCAAAATCCTCACGGATATAGTTATAAACCCCTTTTTGAAAGGCGGCTAAATACTGCTGGTAAATCTTTTCTTTAATGGTTTTGTCATCTACATCCACCCCATCGATCTTGCCTTGATTAATATAAATTTTGGACAACAAAGTATCGTGTAAGTTTTTCTTATACCACGTGGCCAGAATCAGCGAGTAAAAAACCTGTCTTAACGGTGCAAAATTTTTGCCTTCGTTGACCTCCTTTTCTATCTCAGGGAGCACAACCTCACGTACCACCTGAGAGGAAGCATTACTGACCCGCTTGACCTCATTTTCCAAAAGTTGGTTGGTTCCTAACGTTTGATTAGACAGATTTTCTTTAACACCTGTATAATCCTCCTCCAGCATCACCTTCAAGTGGCTGTGGACCACATAGGCGGTATTCCCCTGTTCATAGACAATGGCCTTATCTGGCACGACCCAGACTTTATTAAAGGTATTAATCGGGACCTCGGTTGTGCCGTAAAGTTCATAGGCCTTTTTATAGACCCTGTCCCAGAACTCCTGGCCTAATTTTTCTTCTGGGTAAATCAAAGAGGCGGTGAGCTGCTTTAAAATATAGTCCTGGGCAAGAAGATCCCGGCCCATCTCGGTTATACCGAACTTCTCCGGGATGATCCTATCTTTCTCATAAGGGGAGAGGTTAACCCAGAGATCATTTTCTGGAATGGTTAACGAGGAAAGAAAATATTTAATAAGCTTGGTGGATTCCTGCTTTAATTCATCAGCGGTCAGCTGATTGTCACCGGTATCCAGAAGAAAATCAAAGCTTAAAGGATTATCCGGATGAATGGTAATTCCCCGTAATGTGGGCGGCATAAAGGCGGTCGTGAGGTTGACCATGCTCCCTGGGCTAGGAAGACTAAAAATGGTCTGAGTAAAGCCGGGAGTTGGTGGAATTAAAAGAGAACCCACAAAAGCGATTAAGACGATGAGGTTAATAGCCCTCCAAAATGAATTGTACTTCTTCTGACCAATTGTAATTAGCATAAACTTACTTTACACGCATCTAAGGTGACAGTTGTCACCTTCATTGACCTTCATTGTTTTTCAAAATGTTCCCGCTTCTTTTCTAAGACTCAATGATTCTAACCGATTTTTTAACACCCTGTTAGGATTTTTTTCCTGGATTTGAGAGGCCATTAAAAATTTTTGTGATTATTGATTATTAGAGAGAATTAAAATCAATAAAAGTATAACATTTATAAATATTAAAAAGGAGGGAAGCGGGCGGCTTTAAGAAAACGTTTTCTTTCGATGAACGGTAATAAGATGGAGCAAAAGTAATCCTAAGATTCCCAATGGGATACAGCTAGAAAGGATATTGCAAGGATTCCCTTTCTCTAAAAAATTTTTATTTTTTCTCATTTTGATCAAAGCAATATTGACATAAATACGTTGAGGAGGGTGAATTCTTTTGAGACAGAGGTTTGGTTTGAGGTGGCAAGCCTTGATTTATTCTTCTCTGGGAATCTTTAAACAAGACTCGATGACACACACCACATTTAAAAACCAAGGAATAGTGAATGTTGTTTAAGGGACAGATTTCACACAAAGGCTTTTTTTTACAAAAATCTTTCCCTAATTTCACAATCAGGGCGTGATATTCATTAAAAAGTTGAAGATCACGTGGTAATGTTGTCATAAATAGATCTTGAATCAAATGATATTCACTATCTCTAGGAATCAAACTATGGCGGTAAAAGATCCTCCTAGTATAAGCATCCACAACAAAGACGGGTTTTCCTAGGGCATAAAGAAGAATCGAATCCGCCGTCTCTGGCCCAATGCCATTGACCGAGAGGACTTTTTTTCTTAAGGTCCTTAAAGGGTCTTTGGTCATTTTTTTCAAATCTCCTTGATACTCCGCAAAGAGAAATTGGATAAAATTTTTTAGGCGTTGGGCTTTGATATTGAAATATCCGGAAGGTTTAATAAACTGGGCCAACTTTTTGATAGGAATATTTTGGAGGGCTTGGGGAGATAAACAATGAGAGTTTTTTAAATTCCGGATGGCCTTTCCCACATTTCCCCAATTAGTATTTTGGGTGAGGATCGCCCCGACCATTACTTCAAAAAGCGTTTCTGCCGGCCACCAATGCTGTGGGCCAAAATGCTTATATAATTTTCTATAGATTCTCGTTAGAAATTTTCCGGCAGCAGGACTCATGCTTAATAATTACGACGGGGCATTTTCGACCGGAGGATATCCTCATAAGTCCAATCCTTTTCCTTTTTCTTTGTCTGCTCATAACCAGGGGCAATTTTTTTGGGATCTAAGGTCTTTTGCCTTGGTCTTTTGGAAGATCGGCCCATTTCTCTAGCTCCTTTTTACTTAGGCTCTCAGCTATCAGTTTTCAGCTCTCAGATAAAAAATCTAAAGACCTTTCTCATAGCTGATGGCTGAGTGCTGACTGCTTAATTCTGAAAGCTGACAGCTGATAGCTTAGCCATTATTCAAACCTATAAACCTTCCGGACTGGTTCAATCACTTCCCAGGTACAACTCAATCCTTTCGGGAAGAAGACAAAATCGCCTGCCTCGATTTCCACTTCGGATTTGGCTGTTTTCACCTTAACCCTTCCCTCATAAAGATAGGCTTTTTCATCTTTGTCGTAATGCCATTCAAACGTTGAGGGTGGACATTCCCACACTGACCACGGCCCTTGGGCTTTAGGACTAAAGGGAATGGCTAAATCCTTCTTTTCCTTCTCACTTAATTTTTTCACTTGGATCTGACTCAATCGTTCACTGTCCTTTGTTTTGATTTTGGGCGGTTTGATTTTCGGGAGGGATAAAATGTCCGAAATCGAGTAACTTTCCTGTTTCATCAAAATATAAATAGACTTTCTCTGAGCCGAAATATTGGGTGGCGTATCGATAAAGCCAAAGTTCCAAGGATTGCCCTTTGTGTTCAACCTCTCGGGAAAAGACAGGTTCACCGAAATTTTTAACAATCATTTTTTTATGCGGGTAATTCTCAAGGAGGGAATTATTTTTCACCGCCGCCAGCAATGCTTCAAATTTTTTATTCTGTTCCTCAACATACTGGGCTTGGTAATCCCGATTGTCGGAAACAGCCTTGAGAGTCAACAACTGTTCCAGATGAGCCAATTTGGCACAGCCCGAAAAAATGATAAGCCCCATGATGATCGAAAACCGGTATAAAAATTTGAACATTAAGATAACAGGTATGGGGTTAAATAGATTGTACGCTCTAGCTTAAATTCTTGCTTCGATTATATCACAATTGGTATAAAGGGGACAGCGCCCTTTCTCTAAAAGGGCGCTGTCCCCTTTATGATTTATTCTTGGAAATAGTCTTTTACGCCAATCGCCAGGGCCAATTCGGCCTTTTTTAATTCTTTGCCTAGGTAGGCGGCGTGTGTTTTCTCTTTGAACCAATTGAGATTATGTTTCTTTTCATACTGGAAGATCGTATGGTATAAATCTTGAGCCCGCTTACCCTTAAAAATTTTAATGACCTCATTGTCCTTGTTGCAGATAGCCACCGAAATCCTCAAGATATCCCATTGGGTTTTAATGAGGACATAATAGCCGGTCGGATCCCGTTTAAAATCCTTATAGGGATCGTAATCCGGACATTCGATTTCTTCGCAATCCTTAGCCTTCTTCTGGGAGAACCAAGTATAGGGGGATTCCTGTTTTTTTCTCATTTTTCATCCTTCCTTTATATTATTTGCTAATCTGATCTCTTTCTGAAAGGAGATCCTTGATCCGAGTTTCAATTTCTCGCAAACGTTTGGGGATCCACTTAAGACGCACTCCATACTCCTTTAAGAGTTGAGGATCTTTGCCGAAAGAATTGGCTAAGACCCTGGCCTTGACATAGCTTTCCGTTTCTAAATCTTTTTTTTCCTGTTCCAGTTCTTTAATCTCCTTCTTGATTTCCGCTATCCTTTTAATGGCCTTTTTATGTTTTTCATGCAATTCTTTCAGCTTTAAATCCTCGATTTCTTTTTCTTGCCTTTGTTCTTCTTTAATTTTTCTTTTGTTTTCCTCAACTACCTGCTCTTTCATTTGTGTAAGCGTCTGGCCACTATTTTTCTTATCCAGATAATAATCCAAACCTCCCGGGTAGATTTTAAGCTGTCCTTCATTCACCTCTACAATACCGTCCCCTACCTCCTTGATAAAATAAAGGTCGTGGCTGATAAAACATAAGGTGCCTTCGTAGTTTTTAAAAGCATTGGTTAAGGCCTCCACCCCATCAATATCCAAGTGAGTCGTGGGCTCATCCAAAAGGATAAAATTAGGCGGGTTAATCAGCAATTTAGCTAAAATCAAACGGCTCTTCTCGCCTCCCGAGAGGACTTTCACCAACTTAAAGACATCCTCTCCATGAAAATTGAATAAGCCTAAAAGTGTTCGCATTCTAAGGGCCGGATAGGTTCCGGAAACGCTTGCCGCCAGTTCATCCAAGACATTTCTTTCGGGATTGAGGACATCCAATCGTGTTTGCGAGTAATAGCCGCGGGTGACCTGATGACCTAACCGTACACTGCCACTGTCCGGAGTTAAAACTCCGGCTAACATCTTTAACAAGGTGGACTTCCCCGCCCCATTAGGTCCCACCAAACAAATCTTTTGACCACGAGTAATCTCAAATTCCAAATCCTGGTAGACAATTTTGTCCCCATAGAATTTGTTGACTTTATTGACAGTCGTTACCACATATCCAGATGTTTGGGTAGGGGGAAATCCAAAATCCTCAATACTTTTCCTCTCTGTGGGTAATTCGATTTTTTCTAAACGTTCAATCATCTTTCTTTTATTGCGAACCGCTGAAGCACGGTTGGGTTGGGCATGAAACCTTTGGGTAAACCGCTCCAATTGCTGGCGCCGGGCCTCAACGATCTTCTGCTTTTTCTCCAAGGTTTTGAATTGAATCTCTTTTTGCATTTCATAAGTTTCATAATTGCCTTTAATTTTCATCATCTGGCCATTGTCTAGAACGATTGTGTAATTGGTCACATCGTTTAAAAATACTTTATCGTGGGAGATTATAACAAAAGTCCCTTTGTAGTGACCTAAAAAATCCTTAAGCCACAGGGTGGCGGGCAGGTCCAGATAATTGGTGGGCTCATCTAACAACAATAAATCGTAAGGATAGACTAACAATTTGGCCAACAGAGCCCGCATCTGCCAGCCGCCGCTTAAATGGACAATCGGGCGGTGGTGATCTTGAGTTTTAAAACCCAGCCCCGATAGAATCCTTTCGGCCTTGTGCTCCAATTCATAAAACCCCGATTGCTCTAACTCATGTAAGATATCCCCATAACGCATACTGTCGGCCTTATTGGCTTCTTCTAAGTTTTGTTTTTCCTGAAGAAGGGATTTAATCCGAGAATCGCCTGAGGTTAACTCCTCCACAACCGTCAATTGGGAATCAAAATGCGCCTCTTGGGGAAGGAACCCGATATTCAATTTTTTTTGGATTTGGATATTTCCAGAGCTAGGCTCCATTTCTCCTAAAATCATGGCAAAAAGGCTGGATTTCCCCGCTCCATTAGGACCGGTTAAGCCGATCCTTTCATTAGGATAAATACTCAAAGAGACATCTTTAAAAAGAGTTCTTTGTGTAAAATTTTTGGATAGGTTAGTGATGGTAACCATACACTTCTTCCCTTGATAATTCTCGAAATGACCCGGGTTTTAATGATCCCAAAACCAAAGGGCCTTGCTTAATCCGTTTCAAATAGATCACCTTAAACCCGCATTGCTCCAGCATGAGGCGAATTTGTCGTTTACGTCCTTCGTGCAGGATGAGATAAAATTCCGTTTGCTGATCTTTCCCTTTCACCTGCTCAATTTTGGCCGGTGAGGTTTTCTTTCCCTCCAATATCATCCCCTTTTCTAATTTGTTCTTTGTCTCAAGCGATAGATGCCCCTTAATGAAAACATAATACGTCTTTTCAATAGCAAATTTCGGATGGGTTAATCGATAAGTCAATGGGCCATCATTGGTCAGCAAAAGCAGACCTTCCGTATCTTTATCCAGCCTTCCTACGGGATGTAAATGCCTTAATTCCTCCGGTAGCAAGTCAAAGACTGTCATCTTAGCGAATCGGTCCTTTTTGGTGGTTACAACCCCAGTAGGCTTATTGAGCATAATATACCGATAAATCTTTTGCTTTATTCTCTTTCCATCCACCAGGACATTGTCTTTCCCGGCATCAATTGTACAGGATGGCTCCCGGATAACATGATTGTTGACAGACACCCGTCCCTGAAATATGATTTTGAGGGCTGCCCGTCGTGAACAAACCCCATTGTGCGAGAGAAAAACCTGTAAGCGCATTTTATCTTTCCTCACGGAAAAATAGTCAGGGGTCAGAAGTCAGAGGTCAGAGGACATAGGATAAAAAACACTAACTTGGACTTCTGACATCTGACTTGTGTGTTTTTGGTTCTCAACAGGAAACAGCTCTTTTCTGCCGAATCGCTTCGTAAATCATAACTGCCGCGGTTGCGGAAACATTGAGAGAATTCGCCTTTCCCCTCATAGGAATCCTCACCTTAATGTCCGAATGCCTCATCCAGAAATCACTTAAGCCCTTTTGTTCACTGCCAATCACAATACTGACCGGCCCTTCCATCGCTACCTGTGTATAAACTCTGGATCCTTGCGGTGAGGTGGCAATGATTTTGGCATGATTGTTTCTAAGATATTGCAAAGTATCTTCTTGGGTCCACTGCCTTAAGGGAAGAGAAAAAACCGTTCCCAGACTCGAACGGATACAATTGGGATTAAAAATATCGGTTGTTTGATCGCAAATAATAACACCATCAACCCCGGCCCCATCGCATGTCCTTAATATAGCCCCCAAGTTACCCGGCTTCTCAACCTTCTCAATCACCACAAACAAGGCTTCCTTTAAACAGGACAATTCCTTTAAAGTAATGTTCGGTATGTGACAAACGGCCAAGATCCCTTCTTTACGATCACCAAAGGCGACCTTTTCAAAAACATTCTGGGTGGTCTCAATGACCGGGATCCGACGTTCATAAATAGATTTAAGAATTACTTCGTCTTTTCTCTTGGATAAAATTTCCGGACAAACAAAACATTCCTTAAAAATCACCCCCGATTCTAAGGCACAGGTGATCTCCCGCACTCCCTCGGCAATGGTTAGATGATATTCACCTCTAGCGGCTCGGCTTCTGAGTTTAGCAACCGATTTGATCCGTTCATTGGCGCTACTTGTGATCTTCATGGATTGAGGTTAAAGCGACTGTTTAAGGACTTTCAAAATCTTTGTATTCTCTTTATACTCTTCTGTCTGCCAAAACCGGATAATGTCTTTTCGATACTTGGGCCAGAGGTCTTTGTAGTGATCCCAACCCAAACGCGGACCTTGACGGCAAATCCAGGCAGGATTTTTATAAAAACTGAAAAGACCATCGGGGAGTAAAGCATTCTTTACCGCCTTGTACGTCCAATACGTCCAATGGAATTCAAATTCCCGGAAACACTCAAGGACATCTTTCAGCCAAAGATCTTCCTGATAAAATCCTTCTCGGTAATTAATCCCGAATTCGCCGACGAAAATAGGGTTCGCTCGCTTTTGGGCAATCTTATAATAATGCTGCATCGTATTCTGAATCCTTGTTCGGTTAAACTTGTCTCCCTCTATATTGACCGGATAGGACAAGCAAGGAATAAAATTGGCAGTGAATTGAATGGGTTCATAAAAATGGATACTTAAACACAAATTTTCATCCTCAAAGAGGTCCAAACAATCCAGATTGGTAGCCCAGATATTCCCTTCTACAAATAAAATATGATTTCGATCGATTCGCCGGATAGCCTGAATTAATCGTTGATAGAACGAATTCAACTTTTTAGTGTCCGCCACAACCGATTCATTCAGCAAGTCATAGCCGGCTATGGTTGGCTCATTTTTATAGCGATCGGCCAAAAATTCCCAAAGGGCGATGGTACGATCCTGAAGATTTTTTCTTTGCCACAACTCTGCTTTTCCCAAACTGTCAGAATGCCAGTCATGATTCTGGGCCCCGCAGGCGGCATGCAAATCAAGGATGATCCAAAGGCCATACCTTTTCCCCCAGCTGATAGTTCGATCAAGGTGTTGGACTCCGGTGGTGCTGTATTGATAGGGAGCCTTTTCTATTAACCGCGAATTGAAAGGGACACGCAAACAATTAAATCCTAGCTTAGCAATATTTTTAAAATCCTTCTCTTGGATAAAATGATTACGAAAATCTCTCTCAAACCCTTCCAGAGTCTTTTGTCCCAATTTTTGTGCGAACTCTTTTTTAAAAGTTCTCTCCGGAACGTTTAAAGAATGGAGGATATATCCCTCCATCATAAGCCACCCACCCAGATTGACCCCTTTGAGAATAATTTTTTCCCCATCCCGGGTGATTTGTGTTCTGTTAGTCTTAAGGAATCCTGGCATACAAAAATGACCTTAGATCGTTACAACAGTTGATATTCCTTTAAAAAATTTTTTATCCCTTCATAATAAATCTGCTGGGATTGGAAGAATCCCTCATTGTGATCTCCTGAGATTTCAACAAATCCCTTCGGGGGAGGGGCGGCGTCGTACAATTTTCTTCCCAAGGCATAAGGAACTGTTTCATCATCGATACTATGAATAAATAATTTGGGGATTTGTATATCCTTCATTTTACTAAGGGAGTCCAATTTAATACTTAACAGGAAGGAAGGGATAACCGGCATAATCAACTTGCCCATATCCGCGGCATTGGTAAAAGTGGAATCGAGAATAAGGCCGGCGACTTTCTTCTCACTGGCAAGATGAACGGCCGCCGCTCCTCCCAAAGATTCTCCATAAACCAAAAATTTATTTTGATCAATATCTGGATGACTTTTAAGATACTGATACGCTGCCTCTGCATCGAGGTACATCCCTCTTTCAGAAGGCCTTCCTTCACTTTGGCCATAACCTCGATAATCTATAATAAAGACATTCAATCCCATTTTGTGAAAGAGAAGGATCTTGTCCATCCGATCTCCGATATTACCGGCATTCCCGTGAAAAAAGATGAGCGTTGGTTTTTCCTTCGGTTGAGAACTGGCTTTGATGAACCAGCCATGAAGACGCAAATGGTCATCGGTCATAAAATGAATGTCTTCAAAACCTAAGCCGACCTCAAGTGGATAAACCAAGATTTTTTTGGCGGGAAGGAAAACTGTCGTGGCCTCCAAGAAGCGTACATAGATGAATAAACCTATAAATCCCAAAATAATTAAGACGAAGATCTTCATACATTCCCTGTATGTTCACTTTGCTGTTCCAGTTGGGATTTCCTTTGCGGGATCAGATTGACCATAAGCCGGATGCCTTTGATAATATCTTCCATAGAACAGGGTTTGGTTAAGTAATGATCCGCCTCCAGAGAAAATCCCTTTTGTAAATTTTCCAGTTCGCCCCGTGCCGAAATGATAATCACGGGTTGCCATTTTTTTAAGGTGGAATTTTTTCGAATATTTTTTAAGACTTCAAACCCATCCATTTGGGGCATCATCAAATCCAATAAAATCACATCGGGGGATTCTTTTTTAATCTTCTCCAATGCCTCTCCACCATCCGAAGCTGTAATCACCGTATACCCCTCCCGTACAATTCTTTTGCTCATCACGGCTAAGACATCTGAATCATCATCGGCAATGAGGATTTTTATCATCCTTAGAATCTTCTTTCGCAAAAACTGTTTAGAGTGAGAATAAATTCATAAATCAAACAAGTCTTTCCCATATTACAGTTTTCCTATGAGTTTTGCAACGATTTTACGTCCCAAGAAGAATGGATCCAACTCCTAGAATTCCAGATTAAATTCCCACATCTTTCAGGCCAAGGACTTATTGTTTCAAGCCTTGTTGAAGCTAATGCGCCTCCTACCCTCTGGAATGTTGGGGTGTTTCTCCAAGATATTCGGCTCCTTCCTAAGATGAGCTCATTGACCTAAGATCCAAAGCCGTTAATGGCAGACAATCGTGCCTTAAGGGGGGTGACTCATAAAAAAGGGAGAGTTATTGTCACACTCCCCCTCCATTGCTTATTTCTAATCTTACCTAAGAATTATTCTACTTTCACTGAGTTGCTCTTGGCAACACTGGTGTAGCCATTGTTTAAAAGGTAGCGAAATTCATAGGTGCCTACCGGTAGCGATGTTGGAATGGTAAAAACCACATATCCTGATACCTGTCCATTGGTGTACTTAAAGTTGATATAGTTGTAATTAGAATCTCCTGCTTTAAAAAGTCCAATCCAATCAGATGAGGAAGCTTTGCCTCCTTCACTAAGTCCCCAGGTTACTGTAACCTTTTGTCCCCGTTTGACAATTGAAGGGGTGGCAACTAGAGTGGAATAGATCTCCTCCTGCCCGACTCCACCACCTGAACCGCTACCATGGAATAAATAGTTAAGAATGGTGGCCGCATCACTAACGTCCAGAGTTCCATCTTTGTTGGCATCGCATTGCCCAGTAGGAGCTGCTCCTCCTCGAAAGAGATAATTAAGCAGCATAATGACATCTGAAATGTCACAAGTGCCGTCTTTGTTACAGTCGCAAGGTGGAGGAGGGCATGGAACTTGGACTAGACAATCCGCCAAAACCTCCCCACCGGTCCCGCACCAGTATCTTCTTCCGTCTTTTTCTTTGCACATTTTGTAATAATCAGGTTCATCACCACTAAGACATCCTACTTCCTTCGCGACTTCTTTACATTCTCCTAAACCAAGCGGATCATTAAACGGATTATCCTCCGCCATCCCCTTGAGTGGGAATCCAAAAGAAATAATAGCTAATACTGAGAAAAAAATAAGTTTTTTCATTGTATCCCCCTGGTATTATCCTCACCTGATATAAGACAGTGAGGAAAATTAATGTTAAAATA